>NZ_JAAIWM010000002.1:0-600000 GCF_011008845.1 Bacillus mesophilus
TTTAATCAATCATATTTTTGAGCGGACAATCAATATATCATGTTTCATGAAATAGAGTCAAGATGAACTTTCTTCCAATTCACTGATCATCGATTTTCTTCAGTCACTCTTTAGAGACTCTTTAGAGCAGATAATCAATATAACATGTTTTATAGAAAAAAATCAACAAAAACTTTTCTTCGATTTAATTTATCATTGTTTTCTTAACTCTTTCAAGCGGATAATTAATATATCATGTTTTATAGAATAGATTCAATATGAACTTTCTTCCAATTGATTGATGATCATCTTTCGAGCGGAAGAATAATATATCATGTTGTCTTGGCTTCATTCAATATGAACTTGTTTCCATAGTTTATAAATGAGCACCATTATAATTAGAATCTGAATGGTTATTGTTATTAACGATACAAGTGTACCAAAAATATTTACAAAACAAAAAACCGAGCACAAACCTTAAGGTTCACACTCGATTCATATTATCTTTTCCCTATAGGATGATCTTTATAAGTAATCCAATCACTCCAGCTTCCTGCGTATAGCTTTACATCCTTATAACCTGCTTCTTTTAGAGCAAGGATATTAGGACAAGCTGTTACACCGGAACCACAGTATACGATTATGGATTGATGCTTTGGGATTTCCTCAAATCTTTTTTCATGATCTTTAGAGTCTTTCCAGGTTCCGCCGGAGTTTATATTATCTTGCCAGAAGTAATTCAGTGCCCCTGGAATATGTCCCGCTATTTTATCAATAGGTTCGACTTCGCCTTTAAACCTAGGTTCCTCTCTAGAATCAATCAAGGTAAGATGTTGATTATTAAGGCTAGACTTAACATCATCTACACTGACTAATAGTTGGTCCTGGATCGTTGGTCTAAAGTTTCTTTTAGTCATTTTAGGTACTTCAGATGACAGTGGTAGTTGCTGATTCTCCCAGCTTTTAAAGGAGCCATTCATAATGAATACATTCTCGTGTCCTAAATAGTTTAAAAGCCACCAGCATCTTGAAGCCATTGCCCCGTTTTGATCATCATAAGCAACTACTGTCACCTTTTCATCAATTCCCAGTTGGGACAGCTTATTAGCTAGTTCTTCTATATTAGGTAGGGGGTGACGACCGCCATGTTCTTTCACCGGTCCTGATAAATCCTTCTCTAAGTCTAAGTAAACGGCATTTGGTAAGTGCGATCTATTATATGCGTCTATCCCAGCCTGTGGGTTATTCAATTGAAACCTACAGTCAATCAATCTAACATTTTCGTCATTTAGGTGCTGAGCTACCCAATCCATTGATTTTAAATGCGACATTAAGAATTGGACCCTTGTTTTGTAACAAATTCTACAACCATGTCTGGCGTAACCAGCTTTCTTTGAGGAACTACGCCCTGCTTAGCTAGATTGTTTATTTCAACTGTAACTCGATTAATATGATCTGTCGTAAAATTTGATCCTTGTTTGTATAAACTAATTGCTTCTTCTATATACATCTCACGCAGTTGATCTAATTGTAAGAACTCCTTTAAAATCTCATGTTGCTTTGTTGAATGCTTTGTAATGGCATGATGCACACTCATGTAAATTCCCCTTTCTATAATAAACCACGTTTTTCCATTAGCTTCTTGACCCGCTCTTTCGGCGACCAACAGTTAAATTGGAAGTGCGGCTTAGTTTCAAATCCTAACCGAGAGCATTGATATAACATTTTACCTTCTCTTTTTTCAATCTGATAATGCATACAGGTTGCACAGGCATGAAAGGATTGTTGTTTGATTTTACTCTCCCCCTATCATCCTAAATCATGTGTGACACTTGGTCTTCAATCCTTCTTAGCTCTTGAACATCCATTTTATCTGACATGACATCAAATAATCCTTCAAAATAGTGATTAACTTCTATAGTAGCATGTTGCTCCCACTTCCCTGTTTGACTCATAAAGATTTCTAGGTAGTAGGCCGAGAGATCACTAAAATAGCCTTCTAAATAGTCACTAACTGGCTTTTGCAGAAGCTCTTCTAGTTCATCTCTTAACTTTTTCTTACCATCCTTCTCAAAGAATGACTTTGCATTTTTAAAGGTCGAAAGTGGTTTTGCTAATTGACTTTTATCTAAAGTATCAGCAATTGTTTTAAGTTCAGGTATGTCTATTTTATCAGGATTGATAAACGTTAATTCTAAGGATTCATGAATGTGGTTTACCTTTTGATTTGCTTTTTGATGTACAAATTGTAATTGATTCTTTAGGAAGCCCTCGATTCTCACACTAGTAGCCCTTAGCTCCTGCAATAAATCAAACGCAACAAATTCAAGCAATTCATCTAAACAGTCCACTAATGCCTGCTTTATATTTTTATTATCATCTAAAAGAACGGAAGGATGGAAGGATTCATTGTACATACCTGTAAACCTTTGGAACAAACGTTGTTTTACGTAATAAAGTAATTCTTTTAGTTCCATTTGTATTGCCTTTTTTGCAGAATCGATTTCAATCTGTTCTAGGATGGTTAGGATCTCCTGCTGCTCTTTTAATAATATATTCTTTCTTGCCTCTTTCTCATCATTTCCAATCGTGGCCATTTGAATATATTCATTTACAACTTGATGCACTCTTATTAGATCTAATTGAGCGGATGTAATCGTAAGCTCTGTTAGTTCATGCTCAATAAAATGCTTAAACTCATCCTCAAACGTTATAATTCCTGAGTTTGACATCACACTTTGATCTTGAACGGAGTGGCCCTCTTTTTCCTTTAGTGCAAGTAAGCTTGAAACTGGATACAGTCTTGGGTTACGAATACCATAAGATAAGAGTTGGGTATTCACATAATTCTTTACAATTTGTAGCTCTTCTTTAGATGAGGCTAAGTCTGCAGCATTAATCATAAAGAACATTTTATCAAGCTCAAACGCATCCTTAACACGGCCAAGCTGAATTAGAAATTCACGGTCCGCCTTAGAAAACGCATGATTGTAGTAGGTAACAAAAAGGATTGCATCTGCATTCTTGATATATTCAAACGCTACTCCTGTATGTCGAGCATTAATGGAATCGGCACCTGGAGTATCAACTAATGTGATTCCTTGCTTGGTAAGCTCACACTCATAATAGACCTCAATCCATTCAACAAAGCATGATTTTTCTTCATTTGCTACAAAGTCCTTAAATTCTTCTAGATCTACATATTTCAAATTACCTAGATCATTCTTTATATTTTGATAACCTTTTAGAACTGCATGTAAAAAGCTATAGTGAGGCTTTTGTCTAGGGTCGATATTCTCTAGCTTTAGTATTACTGGAATTTGCTCAATAGCTTCTGCAAGAGTTGTAAAGGAATATTGAAAGAATTTCAGAGAAAATGCCAAATCTGTTTCAAGCTGCTTTTCATCCTTCAACTGTACTCTTACTGTACCATGAGGAAACTCCTCTGTTACAGGCTTTATTTTGTTTATTGTTGCTGTAGTCGGATTCGGTGACACTGGAAGAAGCTTTGTTCCCATTAAGGCATTTGCAAACGAAGACTTTCCAGCACTAAATGCACCAAACAAAGCAACAGAAAACGATTGATTTGATAAACGTCCCGCTTTTTCTTTAAGCTGTTGGACAACTGTTTGAAGACCTTTAATTTGTTGAACAGACTCTGTTACTGTATAGATTTTGGAAACCATTTCTGACGCATTAACTTGCTGTGATTGTATCTCAGCAGGTACATCTGACGTACTTGGCTCCACTTGCTCCTTTTCAGTATTCTTCTTAAAACTAGTATCTACAGAACCTTTTTTATAAAGTAGAGAACTTAAAAGGCGTTCTTTTTCTTTTTCAAGACTTTCCTTAGGTCCATTTTCTAATAGGTCTACAAGATAATTTTTAACACGTTGAATTTCCTGTGAGCGTTTCTGTAATTTTTGAAGCGCTTCTTTATATTCACTGTAATGTGTTAACTCCTGCTGAAGCTTCTTTACTTTTTCATGTGATTGGGAAGAAAGCTCCTCCACCCAATTCTCCATAATCTTCATTGCTTCTGCTCTATATTTCCTCTTACACTCGGCTGCCACATCGTTCGTAAAGTTTAAGATAGCATCACCCGTGACTTTTGCACCCTTTTTCACTAAATTCCGAAGATCTTGACCCTCGATGGGTACTTCCAACTGATAAACATCATTAAGTAATCTCTCGTCCAGTCCATTTTTCTTACAAAATCTAGTGAGTAAATCCTTTATGTGCCAGTCAATTTGAGCATTGACCTTCTCCATCAAATCTGTATGAAAGGCCTGTAACCGTTCCTCTTTTTCCTTTTCTGTTTTTTGTTTAGAAAAGATTAGGCCAACTTTAAACTCTGGCTGTTCGCTCTCTAAAAACAGTTTTGCCAATTCTCTTGTTTGGAAAGGCATGATATAAGCGTTGTCTAGTAGCTTATTTATATTTTGCTGAAATTCTGTCTTCGCTTCTTCAGCTTCCATACCTAAAGCATGTATATCATTTTCGATTTCTTCTATCTTAGTAGAGATGTTCTTTCTTTCTACGCTTGTTAATGTTGAAAGCTTTTCTTCCCATTTAAGCGCTACTTCACTGTCTTGATCCTCTAGCCAATCTATATGGTCCATAACAAGGTTTTTAGCAGAATCTGCAATTCCTTTTACGAACGATTGATGTCTAGATTCCCAAACAGATGACAGAAGATCCTTAACCTCTTGTAACTGGTTAATCGGTAGATCTTTATCTCTTAAACTAGTATAGAAAATGCCGTTTGGATAGACACCCCAATCATGAAAGGCCTGTAATACCCCTTCTTTAAAATCGCTGAAAGGAAGTTCACTTTCCTGATGTTTATCAACCTGGTTAATGATTAAATACAAAGGCTTGTTCATCTCTTGTAGCTTTTTCGTAAAATGAAAGCTTACTTCTGATTGAACATGATTATAGTCCATCATATAAAAGATTAGATCTGCTAAATGAAGCGCTGACTCTGTTGAAATACGGTGTGCATCATCTACTGAATCAATTCCTGGTGTATCCAAAATGGTTACATCATCAGGAATAAATGAAGACTTTGTTCCGATTTCTACCCATTCTACCGCTTCACCGTCCATACAATACCCTTTAATCTCATCGATATCGTAAGGAGCTGGAAATTCAACTACTTCCCCATTAAACAAATAAATTCTTGCTATCTCTTCTCCAGACCGAACCTTTACTAAGTTCGCACTCGTTGGAATAGGACTAGCTGGAAGTATTTCATGACCTGCTATTTCATTGATCATGCTTGATTTCCCTGCTGAAAAGTGTCCACAAAAGCCAATGCTATATTCACGGTCTGAAGCCTTTTTAACTAATTGCTTCATTTTCTTTGAAAGTTCATTATTTCCTGCTTTTTCAAGCTCTAAGTATAGCCCTGTAAGGTTTGTAAGTAAGTCTTCCTGCGTTTTTATTTGAACAGATTCTAGCTTTTGAGTCATACCATATTCAATCCCCTTTTTGCCGATAAACATTTCTAATTATTCATTTTACTGTAAATATCTTTATTTTCATATAAGAAAACACGATAAAAAGGCTAGAAATCTCATCTAGCCCTTTATGGTTCCTATATTATTTTAATCGGATTGGAGAAAAGCGTGAAACCTTTTCAAATTTTTCATCATAGTTGGTAGCTGATAACAATGCTTTTTCTTCCAAAGGTATACGGATAGAGAGGATCCACAAGTTTAAAGCAGTAAATAATATCGCTGTCCAATATGCCTCAAACAAGATGGGAATCAGGATAATTTCTATACCCACGATGAGATAATTAGGATGCCTTATAAATTTATAGGGTCCTTTCTTGACGATTTCAGCATTAGGTAAGACTATGATTTTCGTATTCCAGTACTTACCGAGTGATGTTAATGCCCATACTCTTAATAACTGCGTTAAGCAAAATAAACTAAGTAACGCGGGCCAAACTGGAGAGATTTCTTTATCTAACCAGGTTACCTCAAAAAGTACTCCCATGAAAAATGCTGAATGCATAAGGACCATTAATGGATAATGTTCTTGCCCAAATTCGATGGCACCTTTTGATTTCATCCACTGTTCATTTTTTTTAGCAATTAATAATTCCGCTAGCCTTTGTAGCACAATAAAGACTAAAAATAGGTAAAAAACCATCTAAATTCCCCACTTCACTAGTAATAGCTCTGAGCTAAACCCTGGTCCCAGGGCAGCTATTAATCCATAATCACCGGCAGAAAGATCTTGTTGCATGAATTCATTTAGCACATAATAGACCGTTGCTGACGACATATTACCGTGCTGCTGTAGTACTTTTTGAGAAAGTCTCGTATGTTCCTTGTTGAAGCCTAGTGCATCCTCATATGCTTGGATGACTTTCTTTCCACCAGGATGTGCAATAAAGTGGTTGATATCAGATAGCTTTAATCCATGCTTCTGTAAAAGTTCTTCTACATTCGGTTTTAACCACTCTGTGACAATAGTTGGAATATCTTTTGAAAAGATGACATACAGACCTTCATTTTTCACATCCCATCCCATAACATCCTCAGAATCAGGCATTAGCGTTGACTGAGTATCCAAGATGTAAGGAATAGTGGTCTTCGTTTTTGCTTCAGCTTGATTCCCTGAAAGAAGTACTGCAGCTACTCCATCCGCAAAAAGAGATGTACCAATTAAATTACTTTTTGATCGGTCATTTCGTTGAAAAGTAAGACCACATAACTCCACTGCCACTACAAGTACCTTTGCTTCTGGATATGCTAGACAATAATCATAGGCTCTGGATAATCCAGAAGCTCCCCCCGCACACCCAAGACCCCAAATAGGAATTCTTTTTGTATGAGGGGAAAAAGGTAAATGGTTCATAATCTTAGCATCTATACTTGGGGTAGATAAACCTGTTGTCGAGATAAAAAAGATGGCATCAATTTCACGATAATCTACATCCTCGTGTAAAAAACTTTTATTGGTAAGACAGTTTTCAATGGCTTCAATGCTATAATCGACCGCGTGCTCTATGTATGCATTATTTCGCTCCTCAAAGGTATGGTCTTTTTTAAACCACTCTAAATCCTTAGCGAAATTACGCTTTTCAATTTGTCCATTTTCAAACACTGTCAAAAGCCTAGAAATATCCTTAAACGATTCTTGAAAGAGTTCACGGGCAAATTCCACAGTCGTTCCTTGCGTTAATGAATGAGGCGGTACACAAACACCAACGGAGGTGATCTTAGGCATAAAATGTCTCCTTCTAGATTCTAATTTTTATTATTTTTTCTATAAATTGTTAAAATATGCATATATTTTTCGTATAACATTATCGGATATCTAAGTTTATATGTTAAAAAAATGCATAAAAAAAAGCTTCCCGGAACAGGGAAGCTAACGTTTTGGAGAATATTGTTGTTGTTGTGCAGTTTTATTATAACGCATAAGGTAGTTTGTTACATCTCGTAAATTTTGGAAAGTACTCTGTTTGTATTATGTTGTTTCCTCAATAGCAGCTAAATACAGGATTTCTTGAAGTACTTCCTCTCTCTTTTTGTTAACCTTTTCAAAGTCCATTGATTGCTTATAATAATCCTCTAATCGGTCGTGAAGTCGCTTCGCCTCACTTAGAAAATTAGTTGCTAATGTCATTTTTGTTTGGTACGCCATATTAAGCTCGCCGATCTCTTTTTTATGCGTTTCTTCGATACTTGTATCCATACAAAGACGGAACATATCTACAACAATATCGTTTAAACGAAAAGGATCCACAACATGAGGGGCTGTTCCATCGACAATCGCAACACTTAGTGTTGGAATAATAACCATATCGATACTGTTCGGATCAAACGCGCATGGGTAATATTCTACAGACAGACCCTCAGCTTCTGCGTGGCGTCCAATTTTCTTCATTAGAGTAGACTTACCACTACCAGGTCTTCCTTTAATAATATATCTTTTCGATAAATCTTCTGTAATATTGTCAATAAAATTAACAGCTCCATTTGGTGTTGCTGCCCCGAAAAAGCGCTTTGTCACCTTAGGATTTTTATCCTTCTCAAAAGGTGGAGTGAATATAGATCGCATCAAGTCTTCTGTTATAACATTTGCTTTGTCAAAATCCATGGAACTCAAATAAATATCTTCTTTGTTTAGGTGAATTTCCTTTGCTTCCTTCATCGTTTGATAGGCAGCCTTAAAATTAGTGCTGATATCATTGGTAAGAGAAATAATGGTACTTTTAAATTTCGCCAAGTAAGCATCGTTTCGGTATGCCCCTAGGTCAATCATTGTCTCTACCACACCAGGATATTTAGGTTCAATAATATGAGGTGCTGTACCATCAAATATCCCTACTTTAATTTTAGGAATTATAATTCCGTCTATCGACTTATTATCACTAGAGCAATGTAAATACTCTAAATCTAAGCCTTTATCCATTAGAATTAACCCAATTTTTCTCATAAAGGAAGATTTACCGGTACCAGGTCCCCCCTTAAGTATATAGACTCTATCAAGATCACTTGTAGCTTGATCATATAAGGAATAAAATCCTTGACTTGAATTTGATCCAGCATAAAAATTCTTAATTCCCATTAACACCATCTCCTTCGTCATACTAGAAGAAACGCCTACTGTTAGACTATGGGGATTGTAAAGATGTGTGACAGTGAGGAAAGCCTATCGATTAATTACATAAACATTGCCTCTTTATACACAGGACTTACGTTCTAGTACATGTTTCTGAAAAAAAGGCTGTATTAAAGACCAGTGTTGATTGTAGTGGAAGGACGCGAGTGTAAAGGAACCTCTACTAAAGGCTGCCACGTCCTGTGGCAAACGTAGAGGTCAGCACATCCTGTGCAAGCGCGGGAGAGCGGGTCACGGGAGACCCCACAGGCGCACCTTTCGCCGAGGAGGCTCACGGACTCGCCCGCGGAAAGCGAGTGTCCTGTAACGAAAATCAACAACAGGTTAGCACAGCCTTAAAAAAGAAACCTGTTCAGAATCTGAACAGGTTTAAAATTATTCATATTAAAATCCTTGGATGGTCATTCCACCATCAACATAAAGTGTCTGTCCGGTTATATAAGAAGCAGCATCTGAACAAAGAAACACTGCAGGCCCAACTAGTTCCGGTAGTTCACCAACACGTTTTAAGGGCGTGACAGAAAGAATCTCGTTTACATAACTTTCATCTTGAAGCAACTTTTCAGTTAACGTGGTTTTAAAATACCATGGACCAATTGAATTAATGTTGATTCCATATGCCCCCCACTCTAGTGATAGTACTTTTGTCATTTGGATGAGAGCCGCTTTTGATGCAGCATAAACTACACCAGTTCTGAGGGCAACATGCCCCGCTACTGAAGCAATATTAACAATCCTACCCCTTGTACCAGCTTCCTTCATTCTGTTTCCAACTTCTTGCGAAAACATGAAAGCCGATTTTAAATTGGTATCCATGATTTTCTGCCACTCTTCGTCTGTCACATCTGAAGCCTTTGAACGTATATTCATACCAGCATTATTAATTAGAATGTCAATTTTAGAGAATTGCTCCACTACATTATTCACAGCACGTTGAACGTCTTCTCGACTTGTTACATCTGTTTTAAGTACAAGGGCACGTCTTCCCATGTTATGTATGTGATCCGCTACTTCTTTTAAATCCTCTTCTGTTCTTGAAAGAATGGCTACATCTGCACCAGCTTCTGCTAGGCCAATTGCGATTGCTCGGCCAATCCCTCTTCCCGCACCTGTTACAATTGCTACTTTCCCTTCAAGTTGAAATGATGGTAAATACATAAACTTCCTCCTTATTAGTTATTGCCGTCTATAATAAGTTCTAATTCTCCACTATGAGGGTCAATGATTAAACCATGCACTAGTACATGTTCAGGTAATAATGGATGATTTTTAATGGTATGAACAGATTCTCTCACACTTTGCTCTACACTTTCAAAACCCCTTAGAAAGGCATCAATGTTGATCCCAGCGTGTTTCAAGGCGCTAATTTTCTCAGCAGCCACACCTGCTTCTACCGCTTTTTCTAAAATCGGAGTCGCATGCATCCCTGTCATTCCACAATCTCGATGACCTATAACAAACACTTCTTCTGCATATAGACTATAGACAGCCACCAAAATGCTCCTCATTACACTTCCAAACGGGTGAGATACAAGAGCGCCGGCATTCTTTATGATTTTAGCATCTCCGTTGCAAATGCTCATAGATTTAGGCAATAATTCTACCAATCTAGTGTCCATACAAGTTAGGATGACCATCTTTTTTTCAGGATATTTTGTGGTGTTAAATGTTTCATATTCTTTATTTTCAACAAATTGTTTATTGTAATCTATAATTTCAGCAAGTCTAGATGACATGACATCCCCCGTACAACCATTCTATGTGTATTGTATTATCTTAAACTATAGCCTATATTCCTGACAACAATGATTATACTGTTAGAAAAACTTGGCTAGCACCAAGCCCTTTGATGACAGTGATTGGTTATTGTTTCTAATTCAATATCTTTCTATTACATAAAAAAAGAGATGGGAAGCTCCTCTCCATCTCTATCTATGGGTTATTCTTTTTCTTTAATAATCAGTGTTTGACCAGTATAGATCTTGTTTGATTTTAGGTTATTTAGTTCTTTTAAATCAGCTACGGTTGTTTTATATTTTTTAGCAATGCTGTAAAGAGTATCTCCTTTTTTGATCTTTATGACTAGATCTGGGTGTACCTGAAGTATTTGACCTACATAGATTTTATTATCTTTTAAATGGTTCATTTCTTTAAGCTTGGTAACAGATGTTTTGTACTTTTTAGCTAGTGAGAATAGAGTATCTCCTTTTTTAATGACGATTTCATTCGTATCTTTTACCTTTAGGCTCTTCCCGGCATAAATCTTGTTTGACTTCAGTCCGTTTACTAACTTGAGGTCTTCTACAGTCATCTTGTTTTTATTTGCAATCGAGTAGAGAGTATCCCCCTTTTTAATCACAACATTTGATGCAGCATCAGCTAGCTGCACCCCCGAGAATCCTAACGTTAGCATTAGACCTAGTGACATTGTGGCTATAAATTTTTTCATAGATGTTTCCTCCTGTTGGTTAATATACATTCAAATAGTAAGACGGTATTACATAATTCGAAGTTACAGGAGGATGAGCCCGAATATCGTTTTAAAACAATAAACTCACTTGTAGACACAAAAAAGGCCAATCCAAATTGAATTGACCTTTACATTTGTTACCCTAAGTTATAGATAGCGTTATATTTCTTCTGTAAATACTCTACTAAGTATTGAGCATTTAAGCCCTCACCCGTTACATCTTGTAAGATTTCAAGTGGCTTCTTCATACGACCATGACGGTGAACCTTTTCTGTTAACCACTCTCTAACGGCCATTAGGTTACCTTCTTCAACAAGCTGATCGAAGTTAGGAAGATCCTTTAACATAGCTTCTTTAATTTGTGCCGCATACATATATCCTAGTGCATAAGAAGGGAAGTAGCCGAACGCTCCACCAGACCAGTGAACATCCTGAAGAACCCCTTGTGCATCATTTTCTGGACGCACGCCTAAATATTCTTCCATTTTATTGTTCCAGATTTCTGGTAGGTCCTTTACTTCAATTTCATCATTGAACAAACCTTTTTCGATTTCATAACGAACCATTACATGAAGTGGATACGTTAATTCATCAGCCTCAATACGAATAAGTGAAGGCTTTGATTCATTAATAGCTAGGTAGAACTCCTCTAATGACACATCATTAAATTGACCTTCTGCATATTGCTTAAATAGATCATAGTTTTTCTTCCAGAAAGGAAAGCTTCGACCTACAAAGTTTTCATAGAATAAAGACTGGGATTCATGGATACCCATTGACGTACCACCACATAATGGAGTGCCAATTAAGTCTTTTGAAACGTTTTGCTCATATAGAGCGTGACCACATTCATGGATTGTTCCAAACACTGCCGATCTAAAGTCAGCTTCATCATATTTTGTTGTTACACGAACATCTCCAGGATTTAAACCAGTGGCGAACGGGTGAACCGTTTCATCTAAACGACCTGAATTGAAGTCATAACCAAGCTCTTTTAGAACAGCTAAACTAAAATCACGCTGTTTATCCTTTGGAAATGGTTGATATAAGAAATCTGTCTTAGGTTTATTTGGAGAATCAGCAATTGCTTGTACTAGTGGTACAATATTGCTACGTAATTGAGCAAACACTTTGTCTAGTACTTCAACAGTTACACCTGGCTCAAAGTCATCTAGAAGAGTATTATATTTGTTACCCTCATATCCCCAGTAGCCAATAAACTTTTTATTAAAATCAACCAGCTTTTCTAAATAGGGCTGGAAAGATGCAAAATCAGACGCTTCCTTAGCAGTCTCCCAAGCAGATTCTGACTTTGATCTAAGTATTACATACTCTTTATATTCTGCAGCTGGAATCTTTTTGTTTCTTTCAAATTCCTTTTTGCACTCTGCAACAGATTTCTTCGTGATTTCAGAGATTTCCGCTTCAGCCTCTGGGCTTGATAGGATCTGTATGAACTCTTCCATTTTATCGGAAGTAGATAATGCAAACACTTCAGAAGAAAGCATCCCTAATACTTCTGAACGCTGTTCAACTCCATTTTTGGGTGCACCTGTTCTAAGGTCCCAATGAATAAGTCCAATTGCTTCACTGTAGGCACTCATTTTTTTTACATGCTCTAAAAAGTCTTGTTCAACTTGTTGAAATTTACTCATTTTCATTCCTCCCTATTTATATAATAATTCTATCTTTTTAGTTAATATCCTCTTAAATCATGATAGGTTTTGTTGGACATACGTTGATAACTTCGTCTATTACACTATTGTCAGTTGAATCTGACATCATGATTGTAATCATTCCTTGATCTTCTTGAGTTCGTATTAACCGTCCGATACCTTGTCTTAATCTCAACAGCATATAAGGAATCTCAATTTCTTTTTGATAATCCATCACTGTCTTCTTCTTAGATTGGAATACCGGATCCTGTGGAGGAAAAGGTAGTGACCAAATAATCACATTGGACAAGGATGGCCCTGGTATATCTAAGCCCTCCCATAAGTGTACGGCACAAAGTATGGATTCCTCATCATTTTGGAATGTCGATACTAGTTCACTGATTTCTTTGTCGCCTTCAAAAAGGTAGGAATACTCCTGATCATCCTTTACCGCACCCTTAAATTGCTCTAACTCGTCGCGTGTATTAAACAGCAAAAGAGCTCTACCTTTAGTTATAGCAATTTGCGCTTTAGCTGTCTCAAGTTTACTCTGAAACAGGTTTTCATCCTCAACCTTTTTCATGAAGATTTCCATTTTCTCTTCATAATCAAAAGGAGACTCAACAATAAAGGAAGCAAATTGTTTAATTCCTAAGCTTCTAGCAATATAGTCGAATTCGCCATTTTGAGATAGTGTTGCAGAAGAAAATACAAACGGTATTCTTTGCGAAAACACCTGTTCACTCAATACTTCTTGAACAGTTCTAGGCATGATCACCAAATGAAAGCTCTCATCATCAGGCTCAACCCATGAGATTACTTCTTCAGTCTTTAAAAATAGTTGTAGGGAATGCTCTAGTTGATCTAAATGCTCTTCAACAATTTTCAAATCATAATGGTTGATTGTATGTAATTCGCCTTCAAACACTAACGCTTCCCCTATCTCAACAATTCTTTTGTATAAAACCTGAGCGGTCTTTAGAAGGGAAGGTGGAAACGTAATTTCTAAACGATTAGATCCTTTAACTGAAGAACTATTCAGCTTTAACTCATGAAAGAATTCTTCATTATCAGTAAGTGCCTGTTCTACTAAATAAGCAAATTCTTCTCTTAAGTCGTTTCCTAATAAACGTGTTAATAGCTCTTCCAACGTTCTTTCTTTGACACGGAATGTAAGTGCTTTTTGTGCAGCAAACTCTACAAGATGACCTTCATCAAACACTACACAGCTCGCTTCAGGTAATAAAGGTAACTGACCTTCTCTTTTTCTAGATTCCGCTGTCCAGATATGCTCCATGTAGAAATCATGAGAACAGATAATAATATCAGTTGCTTTTCGATAAAAATCTCTTGAAAGAGTCTGACCACAACGGTGTCTCTTTGAGCAAGCAAAGCAATCCTGAAAAGGGTCCCATGCGACGTTTGTCCATTCATCATCTGAAAAATGCGCATAGTCCTTTCTGTCTCCATAGTGGAAGAACTTTTGTAGTCCATTATGATCATGAACAAATCCCGGAAGCTCATCAAACAGATCTTCTTCTTTGTCCGATGCTCCCGTAGACATTCTCTCATCTAATTTATTTAAACAAAGGTACTGATCCTGTGACTTTGCTAATCTTGCATCTACTTGTATGTTAAGGAATTTATCTATTTTAGCAATGTCGCCTTCCTTCTTAACTAGCTGCTCAATTAGTGTTTCATCTGCACATGCGATAATCGCTGGCTTTCCCGTAAATCTTGCATAGCAAACAGCATACAACAGGTAGACTAGTGTCTTTCCTGTTCCAACACCTGCTTCTGCAAAGATGACTTGCTTGTCACGGAATGCTTTTTCTAGCTGAAACGCCATAAAAATTTGTTCGTCACGAAGTTCAAATCCTGCATCAGGCAATATGTCGTAAAACACATCCCCAATCCACTCATTTAATTTATTATAAAAATTATCCGTTTTCCCTATTTCAAAAGGAAGTTTTTGTCCCATCATCAATCTATAACCCTCCAACTACCAGTTAGCACCTTTTATATGGCAACATTAAAATTCGATATTTCTTTGGTAAAACCTTTTTTATAGGTCATTTGAAGACTTAATTAGGAGTAGTTCCCGCTTTTATCTCCATTACAACCTATTATTAGAAAAAATAAAAGTTTTCCCAAAGGGAAAACTGCTCAGCCATTTGTATATTTTAAATACTTTTTATCTATGGATGTTGCATGTGAAATGGCGTTCATTAAATGCTCATTAGCCTCCATAATGGCACCATTTACTGAATCTAGATGATGTAGATCTGTGTCAATTAACTTATTTGTATCATCTATTGCTTTCTTAATTTTACTAAAATCTAAAGGATCACATAACATTTTTTCTCACTCCCGCTAAATTTTACAACATTTAACAGTATATGCGTTTACTAGAATGCTATGCATCTGTACTTAATCCCTTTACCCTAATCAATATAGGTGAAAAGCGTCTTTGGGTCAAGTCATAACCCTTATATTAGCTGTCAGAATTACTCATGTTTCTAGGTGGTCTTGGTCCCCAAAACTGGTAATAATCTGTTCTAATAAATCCATTAAATAACTTACGCTTTTTCGTCGCTTGCTTACCATACAGTTGTTCGAATTCTGGGTGTGAGGTTAGCATGTATACAGACCAGGTTGGAAGTTTTTCAAATGCTTTCCCCATATCTTTATACATAAGTTCAACTGCTTTCTTTTCCCCTAAGCGTTCACCATATGGTGGATTCCCAACGATTACCCCATACTCATCTCTGGAGGTTATATCTTTTACCTGCATTTGTTTAAAGGAAACCAAATCTCCTAAGCCTGCTTCAATTGCATTATCTTTAGCCATGTTAATCATACGATGATCAATATCTGTCCCGATAATATTTAAAGGTTGATCATATTTTGCTAGATCCTCTGCTTCCTCTCTCGCCTTGTCCCATAGTGACGAATCAATCCAGCTCCAATTTTCAGAAGCAAACTCACGGTTAAACCCTGGTGCAATATTTTGACCTATTAACGCTGCTTCAATAGGAATCGTTCCAGATCCACAAAAAGGGTCAATAAAAGGCTTGTCCGCTGTCCAATTAGTTAGCTTTACAAGTGTCGCAGCTAATGTTTCTTTTAGCGGTGCTTCCCCTTGATCAACACGATATCCTCTTTTATGTAGTCCAACCCCACTTGTATCAATTGTCAACGTAACAACGTCCTTTAGAAGAGCCACTTCAATTCGGTAAAGAGGTCCATTTTCCTCAAACCAAGTCGTTTGTTTATATTTCGTCTTTAAGCTCTCAACAACCGCTCTTTTTACGATAGCCTGACAATCTGACACGCTAAACAGCTTTGATTTAACAGACTTTCCAATTACAGGGAATTCAGCATCTACAGGAATATACTGAGCCCAATTTAGTTTTTTTGTTTTTTCAAATAGTTCATCAAAAGTAGTTGCTTTAAATTCCCCTACTTTTAGCTTGATGCGATCTGCTGTTCTTAACCATAGATTGGTACGGCAAATAGCCATTTCGTCTGCTTCAAAAATGACTTTACCATTTTCAACGATGCAATTCTCATATCCTAAACTTCTTACTTCATCTGCTACAACAGATTCGATCCCCATAGCAGCTGTTGCGATTAATGTTACTTTACCCATAAAACGCTCCTTCTTTTATCAGTAGTTACTTATCAATAACTTAAATTAATTTTGTCTATAGTTCTAGTATGTAAAGATTTGCCTAGTTTATGGCTTAGTAGCTTTTAACAAGAGTGTTGATTTACACTCCAGGTTGCTCGCTTTCCGCGGGGCGTGCGGTGAGCCTCCTCGGCCTGCCTGCGGGGTCTCACCAAGGACAAAGTGATTTCCTTTGTCCCTATGTCACGCTATTCCCGCAGGAGTCTCGCACCTTCCGTTTCAATCAACGCCTTTACTAAAAAAGTTGTAATTTTAATAAATGTCTAAGAACAACAATCTTTTTAAAACTAGTGTCTAATGTGCCAATATGTACAGCTTGATGCAGATTTGGTGTTTCTATACCTGTATCATAATAAAAAGCCCTCCTAAGTCGGAGAGCTCTGCATTAGAAAGTTTGAAGTCCATCAATAGCGTTTTGTAAGCCATGTTTTGTACCATCGTACTCCAAGCGACTGACTAAGTGTCTCGTACTCAGGTGGTAATCATCTATCTACAGATGAAACATCATCTGTCGTTCTCATCGTTCAATTCCTTAGAGAACACGCCCCTACCATAATTTGGGTTTCTCGCTCGTGGGGTTTACCTCGTTCCACTCCAACCATTTCTAGTTGGACTCCGTCACTGTGGCACTTTCAAGGTATTCGGACCATATCCAGAGGACTTAGGTCGTTTCCCTGCCGTCAGCCAAGATCCTTGGCTGCCCTAGCTTATGAATTCACTAGGCACGAACACTACAGGCATCGCAGCCTGTGCGAGCATGGACTTTCCTCTACATGACAAGCATGCAGCGATTACCCAAACGCTATTGATCAGGTAAGACTTAGTATAGTATATCTGACTTTATTACGCAATATCAATTGCTGGAAGTAATCCCAACAATTATGAAGACACTGTTTACACGTAATGCAAACATCCTAAGTACTAATCAAACAGTTTACTTCCAAATACATGCTTCTCAAGGTTTGATAAACGTTTTAAAATATCAAAATTGGTATTTCCCGCAGGCTGAGGCGTTGGTCTTTTTGTGCCCTCATCAGCTTGCCTCTTTAAACGTAAATTTTCCTGTTGAAGCTCTTCTATTTCTTGATGAAACGCTTCATAATCCTTAATGACATAATCTAAGAATTTATCAACTTCCTCTTGACTATATCCTCTGAAGGATGTTTTAAATTCTTTTTCTAAAATATCCTTAGCTGTTAATTTAATTTTATCTGATAGCATATTATTCACCTCAATACCCTTTACCATTCATCTTTATTATTTTTCCAAAAAAACAGTGAGTTGTCAATTTTATCTTTTCTTTAGTTTACCAATTTGTAGAATCATTAAACTGTTCCTCGTTCACAATATCCTCAATATCATATGAAGTTATATAAAATATATGGTAGTTCTGATGTTGCATTTTCTTTTGAGCCTCTAGAACCATAAAAAGAGGACTACCTTTTTTTTCATCATCATAAAAAGCTAATAAACCATCGCTTTTTTGTACGAGATATTGGTTTTTTGCTTTTAACTGGCCTGGGTTTTCATATGGCCTTTTTGTAATACTATCAACAAAGTCTGCCTGACTTAAGATCCATTCGTATTGCTCTTTGCTTAGATCATTCCACTTTTCCTCTTGCTGTAAATACGGTGTTAATACAGCTAATTGAATCGGATATTCATGCCTTAACTCTAGAACTACTTCTGCTGCCCATATTTCAGTCCCCAATTGCCCAGAAATAAGAATCCATTCTAACCCTTCTTCAATTAAAGGGATTAATCTTTTGCGAATTGCTTTTTTTATGTAATCAATTCCTTTATGATCTTTTTGAAATATTCCTAATTCAAATGACTTATATCCCGTAATTGTGAGTACCTTTAACATGTAATACCACCTTTATAAGCAAAGTGCAAGCGCCCTGTTTAGCCCCGACAAGCAAATGTTCCTTCGAGAAAAAAGGGTGGTTTTTCCCTTTATTCTCGAAGGGTTATTTGACCTCGAGGGGCTGGGCGCTGGAGCTAGACATAGACTCCAATCAAAAAAACTTATACTTTCTTATTCTTTTAAAAGTAAAACAAGAACCAGTCAAAGACCAGTTCTTGTTTATTATAATACTTTTATTAACCTAAAAACATGTTGTTTGCAGGAAAACCTGGTGCTCCAGGAGCTGGTGCCATTCCTGGCGCCATTCCTGGTGTTGGTGCCATTCCTGGAGTTGGTGCTACTCCCGGTGCTCCTCCTGGTATTGGTGCTCCTGGAGGGCAAACAAAATGTTGATTTGCAACTTCATTCACAACTGATTCAGTGTGAGGGAAATAATGGTTGTGTTGATATAAGTGATGATTTACGTTTGTCGTATGACTTGGGTGAATATGTGGAACGATTGTTGTATCATGGAAATTTTGAACACAGCACTTCGTAGGGTATACAATAGGTGATAATACTTTCGGATTACAATGATGCATGCTAATTTCTCCTTTCAATTTCTCTTTTGTGTTTTACATTAACAGCCTATGAGAGAAGGAGGGTACATGTACTGATTAAAACACCTATTTTTGGGTTGTCTACCCCAAAACTCCACGAAAGCCTATATGATTTCACTTGTACGATTACCCAAAAAGAATATAAAAAGTTCCTTTGAACTCTGAGAGAATAATAATCGTTAAACAAATCATGAAGAAAAAGAGATATAATAACGTTTTTGGCATATCCATTTGCTCTCCCTAAAATAATTTACAAGGATTCATTTTAAATTTATATAAATCCTTTTTCAACAAGTAAATTATAGAAGTGGCTTTACACTATTCGACAGCAACTTTTGACGAATTTTAGGGAGTTATGCGCTTGCCTAGGAAATATCTGAATGTTTCTTATACTTTATTTCCAAACGATTGATCCTTTTCTTTAACTCACGGTGGTTAAACAAAGGGATGGTCTGAGCCATTTCATAAGCCATGTTTGTGAATTCAAGCGCAGGCTCAATTTCTTTCGCTTTATGTTCATAGTATTTCGCAAGCTCTATCGCAGAATATATTCGGTCACTCTTAGGTACCTGATCCCCTAGACATAATTCCTTCCAAAGCTTTATTGCTTCTTCATACCTATTTTCTTTTTTACATACTGATGATAGCGCTAATTTGGCACCCCAATTATTTATACCTTTATTGTTTACAATCTCATAGTAATGCCTAGTTGCGGTTACTTTTTCTCCTACCGCTTCCATCCACCTTGCCACTTCAAAGTGCTCATTATCACTGCCTCTTTCCGCATGCAGTAGCTTGTTTGATATATGAGTGAAAAGAGTAATAAGCGTTAGGATATCTGTTTCATTATGCTTCATGATTCCAAAAACACCTTCTGGATTTTGATCCTCGAGATAGTGAAAATAGATCATTGGTGCCATATAACCTGGTATATCACCATCTCTAGAAATGTTTAGAATTTGCTTTTCCACATTACTTAGCTTTAATGATTCATATTCATTCTTCCATAAGCGTCTACTTGCATGAAGTAAATCAAAATGCCCGAATTTCGGTAGCTTTGGCACTTCATTTCTAATCATAGTGTGTCGTGTTTTTACTTGTGGCCAGTCAAACGCTTTTCCATTAAACGTTACTAGAGTTGTATAATCTACCTCTTGTAAAAAGTAATGATAAAGAGCAACTTCTGAAGCAGGACTTGGTAAAAACAACTGCCTCAGCTGTACTTTGTCTTTAAACACTCTTGCATAGCCTAATAAAAAGATCGTATTTCCAGTCCCACCTCCAAGACCTGTTGTCTCAGTATCGAAAAAAAATAAATCTTGGCTTTGGAAGCCGGCTACTGATAAAGGGTGACTAAAGTCGGACTGATTCCACTCTCTGACTACATCATGTAAATCTCCTAAAGGATATAAACCATGATTTGTCGTTAAAGGATACTCCTTCTCTCTAATAAGAATATATTGATCTTCAAAATAATATGGCTTTGCATCAAAATCCTCCCATTCCTGAATAAAAGGAATGTCTTCAGTAGGCTGACTGACTTCAATTGTTTCCTGGTGGTCAGAGTTTGTACCAAGGTG
Organism: Bacillus mesophilus; assembly: GCF_011008845.1. Taxonomy (GTDB): domain Bacteria; phylum Bacillota; class Bacilli; order Bacillales; family SA4; genus Bacillus_BS; species Bacillus_BS mesophilus. The sequence continues at coordinate 20,488 of NZ_JAAIWM010000002.1, forward strand.
CTTTTTCATTCGATTCAGCTTATTCTTTAACGACATATGTTCACCTCACTATTAGTTCCTCTTAAATAAATTGCTTGAGTAAATGGAGAGCAGCTGTTTTCGTGTTCGTATCGTAGGCGTCAAGCCCTACACATGAAGGACAGCCACTTTCACATAAACACTGATTAATCGACTTTTTAGCTTCTACTAGAATGTGTTCCATTTTGTCATAAAGCTTTTCACTTAACCCTATTCCACCTGGGTAGCGATCATATAGGTAGATAGTTGGTTCTCCTGAATGTGTGGATTTTACCTGTGGCACTATATGAACATCACCTGGATCACACATGACAATTAAAGGAACAATATGCTTAATAGCATGGGCAACACCCAGTAAACCTTGTTCGAGTTTTTTCTCACTAATCTCTTCATCCTTAAGAAAAGTAAACCAAGCTGCGTTTGTGTGAAGCTCTTCTTCCGGAAGATGAATGGGACCTGACCCAATGTTTTCATGAGTCTCGAACTTAATTTTTTTAAAGATCGTCGCCATTGCAGTGACCATTACATCTCCATAGCCAAGCGTTAGTTTTTCATTTGTTCTTTCTTTATCTGCCTCTAGCACCTTTAGTTGAACAGCTAGATTTGCATCTGTAAAATAATCAACCTCGACCTCTCTAACAAATGCTTTCTTTTCTTCCCAATCAAGTTTTTCAACTTGGAATTGAGTACCTTGGTGTAAATAGATCGCCTCATCGTGAAGAAGTGTCATTGCACTAAATCGATCCATTTCACCAATTACCTTTACATTTGCAGTGATGGTTTGGTCAATAATAATAACGTTTTCTTGAGAAGCAGAACGCAAGCTGATGTTATGAGCAGGAAAAGCATCATTCATCCAGAACCATTTGTTTCCTCGATGATGAAGCACTTTTTCATCTGTTAGGTATTCAAGGATATCCTCTAGTTCAACTCCACCAAAATCATCACCCTGCTTAAATGGAAGCTCGTAAGCTGCGCACTTTATGTGGTCTAATAGAATCACAAGATTATCAGGGTTAATTCTAGCCGTTTCAGGATTCTGTTCAAAAAAGTACTCCGGATGTTGGATGATGTATTGATCTAACGGACTTGAGCTACCTACCATTATGATTAAAGCCTCTCCTTGCCTTCTGCCAGCTCTGCCAGCTTGTTGCCAAGCACTTGCAATCGTTCCTGGATAACCTGTCATGATACAAACTTGTAATTGACCAATATCAACACCTAGTTCAAGTGCATTGGTACTCACAACTCCATATATTTCACCATTTCTTAGTCCGCGTTCAATCTCTCTTCTTTGAACAGGCAGATATCCGCCACGATATCCACGAATTGACTTAGAACCAAGTTCATTTTTCACTAGTTCTTGTAAATAGGTTAGAATAATTTCTACACGTACTCGACTGCGTGCAAATACAATTGTTTGAATCTTATTTTTTAAGAATTCACCAGCTAAATCTCTTACCTCTAATGTGGCGCTTTTTCTTATATTAAGAGGTTTGTTTACCACAGGAGGATTATAAAAGGCAAAATGTTTTCTACCTGAAGGTGCACCGTTGTTATTAATTAATTCCATATCTGAACCTGTTAGTTGCTCGGCAAGCTCCTTGGGATTGGAAATCGTTGCTGAGGTACAAATAAACTGCGGATTACTTCCATAAAAACGGCAAATTCTCATTAACCGTCGAATCACATTTGCTACATGACTACCAAACACACCACGATAGATATGTAGTTCATCGATAACGATATATTTGAGATTTTCAAACAGCGATACCCATTTTGTATGATGAGGTAAAATGGCCGAGTGAAGCATGTCCGGATTTGTAATAACGATATGTCCTGCTTTTCTAACCTTTTGTCTAATTGATGGTGCCGTATCCCCATCATAGGTATAGCTATTAATTGATACCCCAATTTGTTCGATCAATTCGTTTAGCTCACTTTTTTGATCTTGTGCCAATGCTTTAGTCGGAAATAAGTATAGGGCTCTTGAATCAGAGTTTTCAAGAACTGACTGTAAAACAGGTAGATTATAACAAAGCGTTTTTCCAGAAGCCGTTGGAGTCACCGCAACAAAGTTCTTCCCTCTTTTAATGGCTTCATATGCCTGGACCTGGTGGGTGTATAGTTCGTTTATGCCTCTAGCTTGTAAGGCATTAGACAGCTTTTCGTCGATTGAATTCGGAATCGGGGCAGTTTTAGCTGACTTGGCATCAATCGTATGCCAGTGAACTATTTGTTTATTTTGTTTAAGCTCATGTATGAGATCTTGCATATTCTGCTTAGCAAATGGTTGCATTATTTTCACCTCTAATAGTTCTATTTTAACGAATAAGTGTTCGATTCGTAAATAAAAAAACAACGACCTTATAAAGATCGTTGGGCTTTTATCCGAAATATGGAAAAACAATCACTCAAAAGTTCTAATACTAATCAATAAAACGGTCTATACTGTAGCACCTATGGCTTAATCAAGCTTTGGAGGTCTTCGATCAGATAACCAATCTTTTCCTTCTACATTACCCACTGATGCCATTAATACGGATATGTGGTTTTGTCCATCAATTCCTAGAAACTTATTCATTTCCTTATCAAACCAATGACCCATAGTACATGACCCTAATCCTAATGCATTTGCTACAAGATGAAAGTTTTGTGCTACATGCCCAACATCCCACCATATATAACGATAGGCTCTTTCTTTATATTTGTAAGATGTTCGGTCAATCACAGCTGTCCAAATAAAATTTACAGCAGCTTTTTTAGTCATTTGCTGTTCTTCTGTTACCTCATAAGCAAAGTCTGAGAAATCTCCTAGTTTTAATCCCTCTAGGACCCAATCTTGGACATTCAAGTGATATAAACCACTCTCTATCCCTTCTACATTGTTTATAAGCATATATGTCTCAATAGGATAAAGTGCGCCAGCTGAAGGAGAAGTTCTAACTTGATAGTCACCTAGATCACCCGTTATTCCCTGTGTTCCCCAGAGTATAAGGTTTAATTGCTCTAATGTAAGTGGTTTCTCAATAAAATTTCGTTTAGATCTTCTATTTTGCAGAATATTCCATAAGGATGGAACTTCTTTAAAGTTTGGTTTACCTAGAGGGATTGTAACTACGGCATCTTCATAATTCAGGTAGGTTGGAGGTTTTTTCGAAGAATCCACTTTCAAATGCCAATCTTTTTCCAAATCTCCATAACCATAAGACGTGGCTTCAATGAATTCCTGACAGGCTATTTCCCAATTTTTTAACATAACGATTAACCCTCCGTTTTTTTACTTACTATTATTCTATTTTTTAGTATATAATCTGTATATCTATTAGTAAAATTAATATTTTTTATCTATGCATTAGTTTTTTCTAATGAAATGAGGTTAGTATGACACTATTACAATATGAAGTTTTTATGACAGTAGTAGAATTAAAAAGTTTTACAAAAGCTAGTGATAAGCTAGGTTATACTCAGTCAGCTGTTTCTCAAATGATCAAGAGCTTGGAGGATGAGCTACAAGTAAAGCTCCTAGAACGAAGCAGAAACGGTGTCACTCCCACTATTATTGGAGAAAGAATGTTAAGGAACATGAGAGAGATCATGAAGCTAAAAAAAACAATGATACAGGAAGCTGCATCATTTAATGGCCTTTCTATTGGTTCAATCAAAATTGGTATAACACCTAGCGTTTCTTCTAACATTTTACCTAAAATCGTTGGTACATTTCGAAAAAACTATCCTGATATTGAGCTTATCATTTTTGAAAGTACTTTAACTGATGTGCAAAAACTAATTAAGAACGAAGAAATAGATGTTGGACTTACAATCTTAGATCAACAGGATGGGCTTGATCAGGTACCAATCCTTTCTGATCAATTAATGGTACTTCTGCAAGAAACTCATTCATTATCAAGTAAAGAATACGTTTCACTAGAAGATATTTCTGAGAGCTGCTTTATTATGCCAAAAGGTGATTGTGACATTTTGTTAAAAAAGGCCTTTAATAAAACAAAGGTCACTCCCACTATTCGTTATGAAATCCAAGATTCATCCACGATTATAGCAATGGTAAAAGAAGGAATAGCATTAACCATTCTGCCTGAACTTGCTATTCCAAAAGATACTGCAGGCCTGGTTTCGATCCCTTTATATCCATTCAAAAAACGAAAGGTTGGATTTATCATTAAGGATATCCAGTCTATTTCACCTGGTTTAGCAGAATTTATTGTTCATGTTAAACATACTTTTAATAATCCTTAAATTTTTTTACCAAGATAAGCTGCCAGATCATTTCCGAAAGACCTACTAGGAACTTTTGGCAGCTTCTACTTATGAAGAAATGAAACTATAGTAAAATATTTTGGTTACATAGTTAATTAAACCTCCCCATAACTGCGGTATTATAATACTTATGGTCGGAATGCAGCTTATCATTTTTTAAAATCCCTTCTACTTCGAAACCATGTTTTTCATAAAGCTTTATTGCTTTTTCGTTTGTTTCTATTACATTTAAAGTCACTTTCTTAATCCCGTTTAAGTCCGCCCAACGTAAGGACTCTGTTAAGAGGCTTTGCCCGATTCCGTAACCCCAATATTCCTTCAGTACACAGACACCAAACTCGACTTTATGAGATGTTCTCTTTAATAGGCTACCAGCACACCTTGAAAAACCAACAATTCTCTCATCCACTTCAGCAACTAAAAATAGATTATTTACAAGATAAGTGTCTTCTCTAATGATTTGCTTAAATCCTGATTCATCTATGTATGACTCACCTTTTTCTCGATCTAAATACTCTGTTTCTCCATCTATTTGTAACCTTACTTCAGATAACTCTTTTGCATCTTTCTCAATTGCTGGCCTTATCGTATATCGTAGATTATTTTGAAAAAAATTCTTTGAATGATCCATTAATACTCCTTCTTTCTTATCATAGATATATACAGTCAAATATATAGAAAACCTCAAAAGATGCTCCCTGTTACAGGAAGCATCTCATCAAACTCTTATTTAACCACACTATCTTAACACGTGGCGATTAATCTAGTAAATCGGGCTGTTCTTTCACGATTCGATCCCAAAGCGGCTGGAACTGGAACCATCCTGCGAGATGGGTACCTACTTCGGAATGGGCTGATTTAGCACCTGTTTCCGAAATGAGTCTAGGCGCGCCCGCCGCTTCTGCCAATAACTGTGCCTGACAAGACCTTTCCATTGTAATAAACCACCAAGCTGCTTCATCAACCGTATGTCCAACAGTTAACAACCCATGGTTCATTAAAATAGCGGCTTTATTATTTCCTAACGCATCTGCTATTTTTTTCCCCTCATCTGTATCCAATACTAGGCCAGTATAATCGTCAAACACACTATGGTCATCGTAAAATGCACACGCATCCTGAGTAATAGGATCTAGTGTCCTTCCTAAAGAAGACCACGTTTTTCCATAAACAGAATGGGCATGTGCAGCAGCAACCACATCAGGACGAGCTGCATGGATCTGCGAGTGAATGGCAAAAGCAGCTCGATTAACGGGACGGTCTCCTTCCACGACCTCTCCTGAGTGATTTACAAGAATTAAATCAGAAGCCTTGATTTGACCAAAATGCATCCCAAATGGATTCACCCAAAAATGATCTTTCTCTTTCGGATCCCTTGCTGTAATATGTCCAGCGACTCCTTCATCAAAGCCAAATTTAGAAAAAAGACGAAACGCAGCAGCTAACCTCTGTTTAATATGAAGCCGTTCTTCTTCAACAGATTCGAACGTGGGTTGTTGGAAAAGCGCTTTCATTTTTGAGGCTTGTGTTTCTACTGTTTTATCATTTGCCATGATATCCCTCCTCACAATCTTTTAATATGAATCTACTAAGTATAAAAATTTGTTTTAAGTGTATTCAAATACATCCTACTACATTACATATTTTTAAAAATTTTGATTTTTAATAAATATGAATGAGCATATATTTCACCAATAAAATAAAAAGACTAACAAATCGGGAGGCCGATTTGTTAGTCTTTACTACATACCACAATCTTTCAGGATTATTCTCCTGTCTTTGCGAAGCTATGAATACGATCTCCTATTTCATCACGAACTCGTTGGAAAAATACCCATTTTTCTTCTTCCGCTCCTTCTGCTTTTGCTGGATCGTCAAAGCCCCAGTGAACTCTTTTGATATGAGGAGGAGTAACTGGACAATGGTCTGCTGCATGTCCACAAAGCGTTACTACTAAATCTGCATTGTTTAGAATTTCAGGATCAATCGTATCTGACGTTTGTGTTGAAATATCAATACCAGCTTCCATCATCGCCTTAACAGCATTTGGGTTTAAGCCATGCGCTTCAAGACCAGCACTTCTTACATCCCACTCTGCTCCTAAATGTTTCTTCGCCCACCCTTCTGCCATTTGGCTTCTGCAAGAATTTCCTGTACATAAGAAATAGATTGTTTTTTTAGACATGTTTGTTTTCTCCTTTGTTGTTTAATGAATAATTAGTAACCAAATATATAATCCAACTAGAGTGATAAACAATGTTGGAACGGTTAAGATGATCCCTACTTTGAAATAAGTTCCCCATGAGATTTTTACACCCTTTAAAGATAAAACATGTAACCAAAGTAACGTTGCTAGGGATCCGATTGGTGTAATTTTCGGCCCTAAATCTGAACCAATTATATTTGCGTAAATAAGCGCTTCTCGAGTTACACCGGTTGTGTTAGTGTCTGCTATGGCCAATGCATCAATCATCACAGTCGGCATATTATTCATCACTGACGATAGAATCGCAGCAATAAAGCCCATTCCGATTGTAGCAGCGAACAAGCCTTGATCTGCTGTTACCTGAATGATGTCTGATAACACATTCGTTAGTCCTACATTTCTTAATCCATAAACGACAACATACATCCCAATAGAGAAAAACACGATAGCCCAAGGTGCACCTTTTATAACCGTGCGTGTATCTACAGCTGAACTTTTCTTAGCCATCATTAAAAAGAAAATCGTAACAATTCCGGCAATAATGGATACTGGTACTCCTATAAATTCACTTGCGAAATATCCAATTAACAATACTGCTAGGACATACCATGACAAACGAAACATTTTTTTATCACGAATGGCGTCTGCTGGGTTCTTCAAGTTAGTTAGTTGATAATTCTTAGGTAGATTTTTACGGAAATAAAGGTATAAAACTAAAATACTTGCCCCTAATGAAAAGAAATTTGGAATAATCATTCTTGATGCGTATTCGATAAATCCTATGTTAAAGAAATCAGCCGACACTATGTTAACTAGATTACTTACCACTAGTGGAAGTGAGGTGGTATCTGCTATGAATCCACTTGCAATAATAAAAGGAAAAATCATTTTTTCTTCAAACTTTAAATTTCGAACCATCGCTAATACGATCGGAGTTAAAATTAGTGCCGCTCCGTCGTTAGCAAAGAATGCTGCAACTAGTGATCCTAAAATCGCAACGTAAATAAACATGCGAATTCCATTACCTTTTGCGGCTCTTGCCATGTGAAGTGCTGACCACTCAAAAAATCCTATTTCATCTAAGATTAAAGAAATAATAATAATAGCAATAAAAGTTAAAGTCGCATTCCACACTATAGATGTCACATCAATAACATCGTTGAAATCAACCACTCCTACTATTAATGCAAGAATGGCTCCCCCACAGGCTGACCAACCAATCGATAAACCTTTAGGCTGCCAAATAACTAAAATTAATGTTACTAAAAAAATCAATGATGCAATCCAAACTGATGTCAAACTAATACCCTCCTATTTACTCACACGAAATACGCAATCCTTGTTCGGCAAGCTCCTGCAACTTAAAATCTTGGCTTGGAATATGGTGAAGCACATCCTGAACCAGTGGGAAATATTCACTTTCCTTATTTAAGGAATAGATAATCCACTGCCCTTTTCTTGCTTCTCGAACAATTCCAGCATCTTTTAACTTACGAACATGCTGACTGATTGCTGGCTGGCTGGCCTTAAATATTTCAACAAATTCACAAACACAACAGTCATTCGAGTCAAGTAACTTCACCATCGTAAGTCTCGTCTTATCACCTAAAAGCTTTAAAATACTTGCAGCTTTCTCGACGTCTACAGTTGACACTTGCATATAGTACCTCCTATACATCACTATATAACTATTTACTTATATAATAGTTTACTTATATATTGAGTTCAACCTCATTTTTGTAAATTCTTTGTAAAAGAGTTCTCGGGTAGGCTGGAATCAGACTAAAAAACTTAACCTTCACCCTCTTATAAGCTCTTGTCAAGTTTTTTAATATATAAAGATTGATTGCAGTTTGTATTATTCCTTTTTGTATAAGAACTTATAATTACCCACTTTACTGTTAACATAAGAAATATAGCCGCACAGAACCATAATAACTTTGCTATCCCAATGATTCCTTCTAACACGTAGCCAAGTATAGGGCCAACAGCTGCTCCCAAATCCACAATAATCGTATAAATAGTGACCATGAGTATGTTGTTGCTTTTTGTTAGACTACTAGAAAAAATTGTATCAATAATCGTTGCTATACAGGATGTAATTAACAGGTGAAACAGCAGCAAGGTCCACCAGATGAATATTGGTATATTAAACGGAATGATGAATAGAAGTGCTGTAGCAACTAACAAGAAGAACGATAGGAAATAAGTCTTTTGTTTCATACCGTCTACTATCTCTCCAATTTTGGGTAAAATAAAAGGAGTGCCCCCCCACCTAACAGCTTGTAGAAGTCCTGCTATTGAAGCAGCTCCCAGTATTAAACCAAACATATGAAAATGAGCTGCATTCTGAAGATGAATGAGGTGACTTAGCATAGCCATGAACATACTTTCAAGAATCATGACAGATAAAAACGCAGTGATGAACACCCAAACTAAACGGGACTCTTTTAACAACCTTAATGAACGTAAAGCATTAGGCTTTTCTACTTTTTTCGGATCCTGAACTATTATTCTAGGTAAATATTTTAACGTAAAAGGAATAGTTGCAAACACAATTAAGCCGAGGACCATGCTAATTACTTTAAGTCCAAATGCCTCAGCTAAAAATCCTCCTAAGATCATCCCAACTAAACTTCCCAATCGATACAACCCATTATACGTACCAATTAAGTTACCACGATTAATCTCTGATGTAAGATTGATTATCAACAGGAAGGCACCCATTTTAAAAAGAGACCATGAAATACCCCATAGGGAGCGAAGAAGAATCCAACCACTAAATCCATCTACTAGTGCATAAGAAAAAGTGGTGATTCCGGCTAAAATGACAGCGATTAAGATTCCGTGATGAAACCGTAATTTCTTATAGATATAGCCGATCAGAGGAGTTAAAGGCAACCTTACGAAACGGTTTATAGATAGAAGAACTCCTACTTGAACCAAGGAGTTTAAACCGATCTCCAACCATTGAATAGGAAGGATTATATATAACATGGAGTCACCAGCTAAACAAACTGCAGTAATAAGAGAAAGAGCAATAATAGTCTTTCTATCTGCACTAGAGGCCATAAGTAACCTTTTTATGGTTTAGTAAAAAGACCAGTCTATTGAACAGACTGATCTTCTGATAGGTTAACAACATGATGTTTTGTTTATTGTAACTTTTATCTCACCACAGCAGGAGCCTGATTCTTCATTTAAAGAATCGCTATTACACGTATTTCTTTCAGCAACCCGGTTAACACTACAAACACCTGTTTCTGGCAGAACTAAATGCACTTCTTTAGCCCCTTTATAATCACCCGTTAGATAGGCCACAACCGATCTTACTTGTTCATAGCCTGTTGCTAATAAAAAGGTAGGTGCTCTTCCATAACTTTTCATCCCGACTATATAAAAATCCTTTTCTATTTGCCTTAACTCTGCTTCACCATGAGGTCGAACCGTACCACAGCTATGAATATTAGGATCTATTAGTGGTGCAAGTGAATCTACACTTTCAACAGCTGAGTCTAAATTAATTCTAATTTCATTCAGAAAAGATGTATCCGGTCTGAAGCCTGTACTTACGATGATTTCTTCTATTCCATGAATCGTTGTTTCTTCTCCGTTTAGGTCCCCTCCAACAGAGATTAGCTCATCGTTTTCGGTTAATTTGCTTATATGAAAAGGGGTAATGATGTTAATTTGTCCGGATTCTACAAGTTTACGAATTCTAATTCCAAGTTGACCTCGAGCCGGTAGTCCATCTTGATCCTGCCCGCCATACACCTGCGAAATATTGGCTTTTCTTAGTACCCAGTAGACTGTGGTTTGATTATACATCTCTTTTAACTGTGCTAAATCGAGAATCGCATTAATCGCTGAATGACCACTTCCTACAACCATAACCTTTTTATTTTTATATCTATTCTTTAAGTCTTCCAGGACATTGGGTATACCATAATAGATACGGTTACTAAGCTTTTTTTCCGAATTAGTCCATAATCCATTCGATAGCACCGGATTTGGATTCTTCCAAGTCCCCGAAGCATCAATAACTGCTTTTACTTCGTACACTTTTGTTTCCTCTTTAATTTCCACATAAAGTTGAAATGGAGCTTCTTCTCTTTTCAATGTTTTTAATTTATCCATTCCCTTTCTAACAACCCCGACAACCTTTGCATTTGTAACGATGTTTTTACTTATCTCAGGTATATTACTTAATGGCAATAAATACTCTTCCACAAGTTGTCTACCAGTTGGAATGTCATCAAGATTAGGTGATGTCCAACCTGTTTGTTTCAAAAGCGTGTTTGCCGCTTGATCTATGTTATATTGCCATGGTGAAAACATCTTCACATGGCCCCATTCCAAAATACTAGCACCGACCGTTTCTCCTGATTCGAACAGGGTAAATCTTTCCCCTTTTGTTAACAATTGAGCTGCAGCTGCAAGACCAATTGCCCCCCCTCCAATAATCGCAATCGGTAAATTATCTAGGTCTCTAGTTTTCATTAGTATCCTCCTCATTTATTAACAGCTTCTCCATTGCCATGACATCAACAAATTTGTTATCTAAAATCCCTTGATGTTTAAAAACCCCTACATCTCTATAACCTTTATTTTGATATAAACCTTGCCCTAACTGGTTGAAAGGGAAGGTGAATAGAATAATTTTATGAAACCTATTTTCTCTTGCTATGCCTTCGATTTCCTTAAGGAGCTTTCCGCCGATTCCTTTCCCTCTAAATTCACGTTCTATATATAGCGATAAATCAGCAACACCTTTATAAGCCTCACGGAGATTATATGGATTTAACGAGGCCCAACCCACTATCTGATTCTGTGACTCTGCGACAATAACCTGATATCGTTCTTGGTGCTTCTCAAACCACCCCTCCATGAAGGGTAGATCTTTTAAGTCTGTTTCTAAAGTTGCGATCCTATCTTCAATTCCCTGATTGTATATCCTAAGAATTGAGGGTAAATCTCCTTGGTTGACTGTTCGAATCAATATGTCCATTAGTTTCATCTCCGTTTACCATTCAGTTACATTTCCTTAGTTTATCTTCATAACTAATTTATACCATTAAAAGTTGATTTTTACAACTATTATTTATCAACTTTTATTGATTTTAAAACAAGATACCTTTCTGTTCTTTTATGAACTCAAACCACATTAACACTAATCACATAGACTAAGTAAATGATTATTAAAATTAATAGTACTCGAAACTTACTTAACTCTAGATTATATTTGTAAAAATCAACTATAAACACCTTTTAACAACATCTATGAATAACAATTAATTGCCCATTCATAAATGCTTAAATCCCAACTAGAAAGCTCTTGCAAATTTTCATAAAAGTTTCCAAATCCATTTCAACTCTCTAGTAATTTTATGTTTTAATGTTTGCTTTGCAGGGTATAAGTTATTATTCAGATAGTTTTACTTTTACGGAGGTATTAGTATGATAAAGTTCGACGAAGCAAAAATAGATTCATCAAATCACCTTCATCAATTACTTAATAGTCCCAGTGTTCATGAAGGTGCACACATCCTATATACTTTTAATGAACAAAGGAAATATCTAGAAAATGTGATGACTTTCATAGTAGATGGATTAGCAAAACGGGAAGTAGTCCTAATAATAGATTTACCTGAACATATTCAACTAATAAAAAACAATCTTCTACAGATGAATGTAGAAGAAATAGAAATACAGTCTATTATTTTTGTAAATTCTAGCAATATATATATTAGAAAGCATACATTTGACAGACTTAGTAAAATACTTGACCCTTTGCTAAGCACAGGTTTAAAGGTTAGAATCTGGGGACATATTCTATTTACTAAAACTAACTCAAATGTAACAAATCTTAAGGATCACGAATCGCTATTAGATTTATTTGTTTCATATCATAATCTCATTTGTGTTAGCACATACAACGGGGGAGCTTTCCCGGCATCAGTACAAAATGAATTACTTAAAGTTCATTCTTTTATGATGACTGATAAGGAAATTGCACCTTCACCTTTTTATAGAAAAGATTATTTACATATGGTCACTAAAAGCGAAGAAAAAAGAGTTAACAGACTAGAAATAGAAAATAGTTTGCTAAAAAAGAAGAACAATAATTTCGTTATAGATAATAAAAGGATGAAAGTGAAAAAGGAGCTTATACAACAAAACGAGAAATTTTATCGTACACTGATTACCGAACTTCCCATCGGCGTATTTATATCAAAAAAAGGAAAGATTAAATTTATGAACGAGGCCGGGAGAAAGCTTCTACATTCTATGGATCAACTAAACGAAATAGAGAAACAACTCTCACCCTATCTAACTAAAATTGATGAAGGTAAACCAAAGTCATATGTAAAGGAGCTTAACCTCACCAAACCTAATGGAAATACACTTACACTTCAAATAAAGTCAATTCCAACCTGGTTCGAAAAGGGAGATGCTACCTTACATACAATTACTGATTTAACTGATCAAAAGATAAGCGAACAGCTACTAGTTCAATCAGAGAAGCTCAACATGGCCGGGGAACTTGCTGCAGGTATAGCACATGAAGTGAGAAATCCGCTAACTTCTATTAAGGGATTCTTCAATTTGATTAAGCATGAACAAAATAAAGATTCCTATTTTGATATAATAGAAGATGAGATTGATAGAATTGAACAGGTATCAAGTGAATTATTGATGCTTTCACGTCCCTATATAGAAAACCTCAGTGTTTGTAGCATCCATCAGATTATCGAGGATGTTAAGAAATGGCTAGCACAGCAAGCGTCACAAAAAAACATTGATATTGTTATAAAAAGTACAGAAAAAGAATTATTCATATCATGTGAGGAAATTAAAATAAAACAAGTGTTCATAAATCTTGTTAAAAACGCAATTGAGGTAATGGAAAGTGGCAAGATTCTTATAGAAGTTAAAAAGGTTAATAAAGACATTAAAATTAACATCATTGATGAGGGTCCAGGATTCTCTAAAGAGATGCTTACTCGAATTGGAGAGCCTTTCTATTCAACAAAGGAAAAAGGAACAGGGTTAGGGCTTATGGTTTGCTATAAGATCATAAAAAATCATCAAGGATCTATAAACGTCCAAAGCCATGAAGGAAAAGGGACAACCTTTACGATTTCTCTTCCTAGTATGTATTGATTGTTGCTAATTTTTATTATATGACCAACCTGTATAAATCCTGAGGTTAAAAATGAATCTGGAAAAAAAGCTATTATTCACGAGGTTAACCCGTTCGGTTGAGAAGGAGAAAACAACAAATAACAAGCCTTTTAGAGATGGAATTAGCACCCTAATTCACATCTCTTTTTTTCGTTGATATATCAAGGTTTTATGGCAATTTATGCAGTTTTAGCATATGAATTAACATAGTTTTCAGCACCCCTTTTCACAACAGTGAATAAATTTATTCACGATTGCTAAAAAGGATGCTGATTAGGTGGTTACAAGATGGTCAATGTTTAATGTTTGAAATATTTAAAAGAATATTCTGCATTTTTTTATTCTATTGGTAGGCTTATTCAACTAACGAAGCAGGATAGTTTCAATGGAAATAAATTTTTGAAACTTTTTAGGTTATTAACCGTCTAATACATTTGGAAGGAATTAGAGATTTATATTTATGTAGGAGATAAATTAAATGAAAAAGATTATGGTTGGTTTGGTATCACTGCTTTTAATAGTAGTTGTCCTATACTTTGGATATACAACGATAAAAACACTTAATGGGAATCCGTCAGCTATGCCAAAAGCTGAGAAATTGGCTGGTGAGTATATAAAGCAGACATACCCTAACGAAAACTTAATTATTGGTAAGGGTACATACGAGAAAAACTATGGTAACTATACTTTTGATGTTAAAGGAACTTCTGGTTCAAAAGTAAATGAGCTTGTTATTCAAGAAGGACTTAAAACAATAGAAGACACAAATTTAACCAGAGAATTAATTGAAAAAGTAGAACAATACACCTCAAGTTCAAACCTTTCTATTGAAAAGATGGAGATTAACGGGACAGTATTCTTTATCTCTGATAATTTTGAGAAGAAAGATAATATTTGGATTACATTTTCTGGAGACGAGTTGACTATCGAAAAAGTTGCTAACTTTGGAAAAAGCATAACTAATTGGAGCAAAAAAAACGAATTATCATTGAATAAGTTAATAATAGATTTCACAAATTTAACTTCTAACGAAAATTTTCGACTATCAGTTGATAATAAAAAATTAGATAACCTGGATTTTGTAAAGTTGATAGAAAAAATAGAATGACCCTTTAATAAAAATATTCTTGTTTAACTAACGGGTGCTAATCTTCAAGAAGGGAGATTAGCTTTTTCATAGATTGCATTATTTTAAGAAGCTGTAATTTCAGAGCAAAAGGATCAGATAGTAATTGTCTGATCCTTTTTGTATTGTTATTTGTATTGCTAAGAGTAGTGCTAATTAACCTGCGAATCAATGTTTTCTCCCTACCAACCGAAAGGGTTA
The DNA here is from genome assembly GCF_011008845.1 of Bacillus mesophilus. GTDB lineage: Bacteria > Bacillota > Bacilli > Bacillales > SA4 > Bacillus_BS > Bacillus_BS mesophilus. The sequence continues at coordinate 35,502 of NZ_JAAIWM010000002.1, forward strand.
TCACTAGGAATAATAGCTTTTTATATGACTCTTTTCTTAGTTTATTGGTTTTTAGCACAGTACTAGACTGTATAGTTGTTAAAGGTACCATTTTTCTTTAAATAATCTATAAGGAGGCAAAAACAAACCTTTACTCTTAAGATACCGCAGTAATTTTTCGAGTTTTTCGGCACACCATATACCCTTGAACAGAAACGTTCTTAGGGAGTAAAGGATGATCCTTTATTACCTTTTGATTTTTCTGTACATTCTCTGTTCTATTATTTGGACCAGCAATCCAATCTAACACGTCATGATTTACCACATCAATAAATTCAAGAGTATCGATCAAGGTATTTGTGATTCCAGCTTGGTCCATTTTCCTTTTCAACTCATCTTTACTTATTAAGTGATCCGTTGTATTCTCACTTAACAGGTAGATCTCGGCAATTTCCTCTGTAAAAACAGCATGAATAATACTCCTCATAACATCTCCATATGGTTGAATGGTGACAGGCCCTTCGTTGTTTAATACAATGACTTCTTCAGGCTTATGATTAATAGGAAAATGATATCCATCAGTTAATTCTGATATAATGATTGCTCTTTTTTTAGTTTTCTTGTTAACCAACTGCCCCGCCTCCTATTGAATCCATTTTGCTAGTTCATAATATAAAGGAATCCCAATTATAAGATTGAAAGGAAAGGTAACTCCTAGAGAAAGTCCTAAATAGATGGATGGATTTGCTTCTGGAACTGAAGTCTTTAGTGCAGCAGGTGCAGCTATATAAGAAGCACTTCCTGCCAAAACGCCCATAAGCATAGTTCCCCCTAGCGATAGTCCTACCATACTACCCGTGATTACCCCAAGAGATCCAAAAATAATCGGCGAGACTATTCCGAATAACAGTAACTTTATTCCATGTTTTCTTACTTCAGGTAATCTTGCCCCTGCAATTAATCCCATATTCAATAAGAATAAAATTAACACACTATTATAAAGATCAAAAAATAAAGGTTTAACCATAGGTACTGCCTCATCTCCAAGCATTAAACCTATGAATAAGCTTCCTACAAGTAATAGAATACTTTTTCCAAAAAGACTTTCCCTTATAACCTCTTTATCTACCAATTTCAAAGATGCAGGAACCAAACCCATGCTATGTGAAGATACTGCAGGTGAATGATTGTTCTTCTCTAGTATTTTTAACAAAAACAATGAGATTAGAATGGCCGGACTTTCCATTAACACAACTAAAGCATTCATAAATCCTTCATAGCTAGTTCCACTTTTTTCAAGGAATGAAATAGCTGCTCCATAGGTCACAATACTAATCGAACCATAGGTTGCTGCCAAGCCAATAGAGTTGTGGAGGTCCATCTTCATGACTCTCATCCACACAAGAGTAATGAAAGGAATCACAGCCCCCAAAAACAAAGCCCCCATTATAGGTCCCATAACTGATTGTATAGAATAGTGCGAGAGTTCGATTCCGCCTTTAATACCGATGGCAATTAAAAGATATATGCTAAGTGAGTCACTTAAAGCAGCAGGGAATTTCAAATCTGACTTAATTAAAGCCGCAAAAATTCCTAGCACGAAAAACAAGACAACTGGTGATAATAAATTTCCTGCGATGATCTCAGACATAACAATCCCTCCTATTATAGGTGTGTAAGTGCCTTTTAGAAAAAAGCATCCAAAACTTATACTTTTTAGTTATAAAAAAAACCGCCAGAGTTCACTATTATCCACAGAAGTGGTAATAGTGAACTACTGGCGGTTTATCCTCAACAAACTAGTAACTAGCCTTTTGAGAATCTCCCTTATTTAAAATGTACTTTCATAATCATTATATAATCTAAACACCATGATTCTTTCGCCTGTTTTGGTGCTTATATCCGTGTAAAAGCTTTTCACTTGTTCTTCCGTAATACTTAAGATGATTTCTCTTAAATCTTCTATTCCGGATTCAACTAAATCTGAACGAAGCCTCTTTATAGAAGATCTTCCATCCTTTGTTTCACACAACGCGTATTCTGCTGGAGTAAGAATTCCTCGTAGCGTAACAATGATCATATCTCTTAAGATATCAGCTTTTACCGCTACTGAGCCACGTCCTAAATAATCCTTTTCCCACTGAGTAATAGCTTTACTAATTTCTGATTCTATAAAACCTTTTGTTTTAGTCATGGCTTGCCTCCTCTAACAGGAAAATCGGTATATCTACTAACTAATAGAGTTAGTAAATACACCGATTTATTCTTTTCGCATTTTCATATTTTAAAAACTTCTTCATCCTGCCAATGATCCATTAACAGTCTGCTAAAGCTTACAAAACGATGAAAACTCAAAAAGCATCTCTCGGAATCAATTAATCTTATTTTAACCTAATTACCCATTTTTTGTCAAGATTAACCTTTTCTCAATCCCTAATTTTCCATAAAACCCATAAAAACAGTGGTTAATTCGTCCATCCCTGTTGGTCGGTATACAAACGTCTCACTACAACATTCGCCCGTATGATACGCACTAATTAATCCTGCTGTACGTAATAACATAACATGATGATGGACCGTACTCTTAGAGACATCAAAATATTGAAGTATTTCAGTGAATGTCATCGGATTTTTGTATACTAGCTTTAATATTTTAAGTCTATTTTCATCTGCTAAAGCCTTGGTAAGCCGAACCAGTTTTTTAGGAGGAGCATGTTCCCCTTCTGGTAGATCGATTGGATAAAGAATCTGTACCGTATTCTTAAGTTTTCGAGATACGATGAGTGGATTTGTATGGTAAGTGGGAATCATGATGACTTGTTCTAATCCCTCATATGCTTCAATCCTTAGTCCCCCTGAAATCTGTTCTACATAAGAAATTGGATCTTCGTAATATAGTTTTTCTTTCACAAGAACTGATTCTCTAAGGGCATCGGTAATATCTGGATTTAACTTAGAGAAATAGATGGTATCCCACACTTTTATTAATTCAATATATTGATCCCTAATAGTAAGTAAATCCGTTGGTAAAGGTGCAGATATGTATGGAAAAAGTTTTTCATAAATACTTCCTGGTTGAAGAGAATGAAGCCATTTTATAAAAGGCTGAACCTCTTCTTTTTCAGGAGATTGCCAAATTAATAAAAATAAGTAACTCAAACAAGGTAATTCCTTTGTGTTTCCAATTGATAAACCACTAAGTTCTAGACTTTGTTCAGCGTTAATAATCCATTCTTGCCCGAGTTCAACATGCTTCATTGACTTCCTGTTTAGAAACAAGTCGAGGCTATTGGCTAATTCGTACAATGGAGAAAATTCAAATTCTACTCTATAGGCCATAGTCCCACCCCCTCTTTATACATATCTATAATTCTACCATGTTAGAAAAAAATAATAAAAGTGGAAAATAGTTGAAATTTATTTTTTTCTGTTTATAATGAACATTGATAACTGTTCTATTTTTATAGAACTATTTATATAATACAAAAAAATAAAACTGGAGTGGTTTTTTTGAATGTTTTAATTGTTTATGCTCATCCTTCCCCTACTTCGTTTAATGGTGCTATGAAGACTGCTGCTATAGAAGAACTCACACAAAATAATGCAACTGTTCAGGTTTCCGATCTCTATGCAATGAATTTTAATCCAGTGGCCCAACTTAGTGATGTAACTGTCCCAGCCAACGATGAATTGATTCCAACTGATTTGTTAACGGAAAGACAAAAGGTTGCATGGGCAGATTTACTAATTTTTCAATTTCCATTGTGGTGGACCTCTACACCTGCTATTTTAAAAGGATGGTTTGACCGTGTTTTTGCAGCTGGATTCGCCTATGGTCCTGGAGTGTATAACCACGGCGGACTTAAAGGGAAGAAGGCTATGCTATCCATTACTACAGGAGGGAAAAATCTTAATAGCTATGGTCCACTAGGACTAAAGGGAGATATGAATGAACGTCTCTTTAACTTGCAGCATGAAATTCTTTATTTTACTGGAATGGATGTTTTGCAACCATCTATTATACCTACTGGTGTTAGTGAGTTCGAAAGACTTCAGTATATACATGCTTTTAGAAACCGATTAAAAACAATCCATGAAGAAATACCGATTAACTTTAGACCTCTAGAAGACTATCAAAATGGGCAACTAAAATTAAATGAGGAAGTGGGAAGTGCTAACACATGAAAGCAATCGCAATTGAAAAGTATGGTTCAAGCCAAGCATTATCAGTTCATCAATTACCCCTACATGAATTAGGACCAAAGGAAATACGCATTGAGGTATATGCCGCATCAGTTAACCCTGTTGATCTTGCAATCAGAAATGGATGGCTCCAAGGTCGAATTACCTACTCATTTCCACTGGTACTAGGCTGGGATGTAGCAGGAGTGGTTTCAGAAATCGGCTCAGAAGTCACCCATTTCAAGGTTGGGGATCAAGTTTATAGCTATCCTGATTTATCAAAGGATGGTGCTTATGCAGAATACATCACAGTTCATGAAGCACTTGTATCTTTAAAGCCAAGAAATATTTCATTTTTGGAAGCAGCATCTCTACCATTAGTCGGAGTTTGTGCATACCGATCACTCCTCCTAGCTGGAAACCTTAAAAAAGGAGAAAATGTTTTAATCTTAGGTGGCTCTGGTGGAGTAGGTAGTTTTGCCGTTCAACTTGCAAAAAGCGTTGGTGCCCATGTGACTGCAACAACTAGCACCAAAAATGTAGAATTTGTAAAAAATCTAGGTGCTGATGTAGTGATTGATTACACCACTTCGGACCTTTCAAGTTTTTCTAACAGCTTCGATTTAGTTTTTGATACTGTAGACCGTCCTTCCTTTGATGAACTTTATGACATGGTAAAAGAAAACGGAAGAATTGTTTCAGTTGCTAACTTTGTTACACAGGCAGACAAGGAAAGAGCTGCTATTAAAAATATTGCGATTCAATTTCTGATTAGTGATCCTAGTGCTGAAATCTTAAATGAGATTACTATATTAATAGAAAACGAGAGAATTAGACCTGTTATTGGAGCAGTGTTTGAGTTAGATGATGCGAAAAAAGCTCACGAATTAAGTGAAACTAAACATGCAAGAGGAAAGATTGTTTTAGAAGTGAAAAAAGGAGTGGTGATTTAATGTTAGCCGTAACAGTTAATTCAAAAGTTAAAAATTCCTTAAAGTTAGAAGAGGTTCCTGTTCCCCCAATAGCTCCTGATGAAGTTTTAGTTCGAATTCATGCTGCTGCCTTAAATCACCGCGATCTTTATGTAAATAATGCTTGGCGCTTTCTTCAGGATGGTCCTGATCAACTTATTGCAGGTGGAGATGGTGCTGGAGTAATCGTTGAAGTAGGAGAAAATACTGGGGAATGGTCAGTTGGCGATGAGGTTATGCTGAATCCTTATGATATGGAAAAAGATATTTTCCTAGGTGGTCCACATAATGGAACATTTGGAGAATTTATAAAAGTATCAGCTAACACCTTAATTAGGAAGCCTACCTACTTATCCTTTCAAGAGGCTGCCGCTGTTCCATTGGCACTAAGTACAGCCTGGGGTACTGTGGTAACAAAGGGTGCAATAAAATCGAATGAAACCATCTTGTTACAAGGAATAGGCGGAGGAGTGGCACTTTTTATCCTTCAATTATTAAATAAACTTGGTGTCTATGTAATTGTAACTTCAGGCTCGAATGAAAAACTAGAGGCCGCCAAGAAACTTGGTGCTATGGCCGGAATTAATTATAAAACCGAGAATGTTGTCAATCGGGTCTTAGAACTTACTAAGGGTAAAGGTGTGGACGTTTCCATTGATAGTAGTGGAAAGGATTCAATTGAAAGTAGTACCCTTTCACTTGCTGAGAATGGACGATTATTAGTGTTTGGATCTACTACAGGCGGCATTAACTGGGATGAATTACGCAAGCAAAAATACTTCGTTGAAACTGGAATGGTTAATCAACAAGACCTTCAAGAAGCCGTTACATATTATACAGAACAACAACTTAAGCCTATTATATCAAGTAAAATATATTCACTTAAGGAATACAAGGATGCCTATAAAGAGCTTGAAAAAGCTGAACAGTTTGGAAAGATCATTATACAAATCTCATAAATCATCATTCAAGAGGCCATACTTCTTCTAAGTTATGGCCTCTTGTACGATTAATTTAATAACCCTGTACCTTGAAGTGTCATTTCAACATTAACATTAAACTTTATTTTAGGATACATTTCTAACCAGTCCTCATACTCATTTTTGTAAGAGTGTGATGCCCGATATAATAATCCGAACCCTACCGGATCAAGTTCTTCTTTTTGTATTTTTTGAAGAAGACCTTCGACTCTCTCCTTGACTTGTTTCTCTGCTAGTTCTTTTACCTTGGGAATATCTGATTTGTCCATGTGTCCCGTAGCTTCCTCAACAATACCTTCTAATTGAACATCTATGTCGATTGTTTCTTTATTAATTTTGATGTTCGTTTTAGCTAAATCTACAGCAATAAATATTTGTTCATCTTCCTGTGATTTCACTTCCACATCCAATTTCGAGGCGCGGTTCATTAAAATACGAAGTACTTTTGTTTCTTTTGTTGATAAAGTTGTCTGTAAACTCTCTTTATTGAATAGGGCAGATTTATGAACATCAAACAACTCTCCATTGTCATGTACTTCAATGATTGGTAATAGGGGATCCAATCCTTTTTCTCTCAATCTTTTCCAAAAATCGAATAAATACTCCGTTACAATATAGGGAGATTCTGTTCCCGTTTTACCAAATATTAAAAAGAGTGAATTAGATGGTACTCGCTCTGATTTGGGCTGTATATCCAAAATTTCCTTAGCACTTGGCTCTCCAATTGCAAGAAAGGCAACCTTTTGGATATCTCGCCGGCGTATGAACCAGTCCAATACCTCTTTAATATTATTTTCAGCCACCTCTTTGCTAATTACGATGATCTTTGCATGACTAAAATCAAGTTCCTTATCAATTTTAGACTTCATCAGTCTAACTGCCCCCGTTATCGTGGTGCTATCCTCTTCCACCACAACAGATTCAGGAACACCTGATTTTGGGTCGGCAGCCGGAACAGCAAGCTTAAGAGTTACTTTATATTTTTGATCTCTTTTTTTTGATTCATCAATACCGATACTTACAACAAAAAAACGTTTATCAATATCTTTATAGCCACATGAACTAAGAGAGAATAGGATTAATAATAGCGTCATTAATTTCAAGATCTTCTTTACATTTCGATTCATTTGACAACCCTCCTAGCCAGAAAAAACATCATGCCAACTAGAAATGCTTCACTAGGTAAACGAACATTTAACCACAATTCGCCAAACTCAAAAATATCTTTTTCTCTAAAATTATTTTCTACTATTAATACGATTAGCCCAAAGGCTAAGAGGATTGACCAATTTACGAACACGCTTCTTTTTTCTTTGATTTTCACTGTTCCTAGAACAATTTTTAGGATCTCAATTGCAACATGCCAATGGACAACCACACTTATTACCGAAATACTTACATATAAAAGAATAAATACTGTAATAAGACGTTCAATCGGTCCAAATTCAATTTTCAATGTGTCAGCTGTTGCCACCCATGGATACGTTAAATCAGCAACGGCTTCAGTTCCCCAAAATCCAATCGGAATAAAAAAAGTGACACATAAATTAACTAATCCTAGAATCGGAACAAACCAAAGATAACGAATCTTAAATTTCCCCTTAAACACTCGATTAAACAACACCATATTGGCATAGCCCGAGAAAGTATAAGTCGTGGCAGCAAGGACACTGAAAGAAGGGAAACGATCAAAATGGGTGGCAACTTCAATCATTGCATCTAGTGTTAAATATTCATGTAAAAAGGCTTGAGTTAAAATAATTAATATAAAAGGAATATTTAATAAGAGTAGGATTTCAACGGTATATAAGATTTTCTCCGATTTAAGTCTTGCAATAATGATGATTACACTAATTGCAAAAACAGAGATCATGTTAACTCCTGATATATCAGGATTAACAAAGCGGATGGTTACATTATTAAAAGCTAACAATGTTAGGAGCCCTGCAAGGAACCATATTATTGAAAAGAATAGTAAGAAAAATAATCGAAACCATTTCGGAGTACTCTCCAATATTTCCGCGATATTCATACCAGGAAATTTATTTAAGGAAATGGTAAATACAAACAGAAAGATCGAACCAATTATTGTCCCAAGTAGGATGCCTAAAACAGACCCTTCATATCTGTTTTCAATTAATATGTTTGGTACATGTAAGAAAATATTACCCAACATATTGATTACGACAAGATAGAAAAAGTATCTGTTCAATTAGTTTGCGCCTCCTTTTTTTTCTGTTTAGCAAGCTTTGCCTCCTTTGAATTTGATAAAAAGAAAATCTTTAAGTATGGCTCCCCAAAACTATCTAAATTTGCTAAATACGCGATCAATAAAATAAAACTAAAGACTAATCCGACCATACCAAAAAACGTTGTGAATGCTAGTAGTACATACTTAGTCACGCGCATTGCAAAGCTCATCGCATTAATAGGTATGACAAAATTTGAGATTGCAACAGCTGCTACTATGATGATCATCACGTTTGACACAAGTCCCGCTTCTACTGCAGCCTGTCCTAGTATTAGACCACCAACCGTAGTGGCTGTTGAACCAATTGCTTTTGGTAAGCGGACACTCGCTTCTGTCAGTAGTTCCATCATAATTAACATTAAAAAAACTTCTAGATACGCAGGGTAAGGAACCCCTACTCTACTTCCTGCAATACTTAAAGCTAGCTGAACCCTAAAGAGTTCTGGGTTATAAGCTGTAACCCCCACATATACGGCAGGTAGTGAAAGGCTAATAAATAAACCTATATACCGTAAAGTAACAATAAAACGACTAATCCAAAATGCCTGGTATACATCCTCCATAGATGACATGAAATCATAAAATACCGCAGGAGCAATTAATGCAAAAGGAGTTCCATCAATAAGAAGAACCACTTTTCCTTGTGCAATATTTTGGGCAATCCGATCAGGTCGCTCAGTAATCATCATGGTTGGAAATAGTGTCTTTTTCGATTTTGTTAGACCTTTGCTTAATTCACCTGCAGCTTGAATCATATCAACATCAACTTTTTCCAAAGATTGACGCATCTCCTCTAAAACAGCTGTGTGAACTAACCTCTTATCGTAAACAATCATCGTTTTAGTCTGGGAAACCAATCCCACCTTAGTTTCTTCCACTCTTAATGATGGCTGAGGGTAACGGTTTCGGACTAAGTTCAAATTTGTATAGACATGCTCGGTAAGCGCGTTTTGTGGACCTTGTATAACCGTTTCGACAGTAGATTCACTAATTGTATTATTAATCACTTTTTGTACATCAAAGAGATATACTTCATTCTCCATAATCATGACTAGAGTACCATTTAATACATCAGTTAATATTTCTCCATTAGATTTATTTTGCTTTTTGTTATGAAGAGAATGTAGGTAGTTTTTATATTGTTTCGAGCTTTCCTCGTAAAATGGATCTATAAATAATTTATTAATCTGTTGATCATCACACAAGCTTTTAATATAGAAGATTTTTGCCTTATTATGTTCTGCATATAACTGTTGATTGACTATATCCCTAGATGAACCTAATTGTGCATTCAGCCATTCAATGGTATTTTGTTTTTTCTTAAAGAACATGAAGAAGCAAACCCCTTCTTTTTACATATATTTCTTATCTTGTTCTTTCATGGAAGGAATATACATGATTGTTAAATACTATATCCAAAAGTAACCTTCTATTCGGTTTCTAATAGCCATAATAAAAAACCTTACAGGTCTGCAAGGTTTAAATTCGCACTATTATATAGCATTTATATTCAGTTTTTTTTTATAAATAAGGATTTATACATTTACGGCTTCTTGTTCGTTTGTGGTGGATAGCACATACATGTTTAATAAACGATCTAATTCCTGACTACATCTTACTGTCTCTTCATTACGAAGTCCCTTTGATAATCCTATTTGTATCATTTCATCTCTTTTTACTTGTATGGCCTCGGCTAACTGTTCTCGTCTCATTATAGGGTAACTCCTCTATGAAATAATAGGCAATAATGACTAGTAAAAATTATTATATCACCATTTGACTTTTATAGAATGAATTCGCTAAAAATAGCCAAAATAAGACAATAATAGACTTAAACAAAAAAAAGGTTGGTCTTATGCATATTGTAATTGGGTTGTTTGTTATATTTGCTGTATGGAAGTGGGGCGATTGGCGTAACTGGCAAAAATATCACACAGTTATGCTATATTTTGCAGTGGGAAATTTAACTTACAACTTCTTAACAGCTGGTTGGTTTTTATGGAGATTAGACGCAGATTTTATGCCGAATCATACGACTACCGAGTTATTATACACCTTCATTATCTTTCCAGGTACTGCTCTCCTTTTTATCTCTAATTTCCCTGAGTATGGAGGAAAAGTTAAGAAGTTTTTGCATTATTTCTATTGGATCGGCATTTACTCTGTTGTTGAATGGGCAATGACAAAAACTGGATATATTGAGTATCAATATGGTTGGACCTTAGGTTGGTCAATCGGTTTTGATACATTTATGTTTCCTATGCTCAGACTCTTTTATAAAAGGCCGTTAATTGCTTATTTAATATCCATTCCAATAGGGATTTTTTTTCTATGGTACTTTAAGGTTCCATTTCATATTCCAGTGGAAGATCGTTAGAAGTCATTTTACTAGAGAGGAGATTATTTATGTCAGGTTTTGAAAAAGCGTTAGAAGCTGTACATCAAGCCGAGGAATCTGTTTATCACGCTCAAGCTAGTACTGAAATAGGTGATCGTCAAAAGTCTGTTTTACACCTTCAAATAGCAAAGGAAAAAGTACACCAAGCACAAAAAGAGGTAGAAGGTGATGTGGATGCACAGCATCGACTTCATCAAGCAGTAGAACATCTTCGCCATTTAGAAGAAGCACAACAAGCTTTAGAAGATTAACCCATCTTTTTTTTGAAATGAAAAAAGGCAGGACTTTTTGTCCTGCCTTTGATTATTTCAATTTATTTACTCTTTGTTCTATCTTTTTTCTCCATGCACTCGCTAGTTCCTCTATCTGGAGAAGCCTCTCCATTCCATCAAGATTATTTTTATCATGAAAATAGATTTGATTAGAAAACAGGACTGAAACAGAGTTAGGATTCCGTTTCGTACGTGTAATGGTTGAATCCTGTTCAATCCAGCCTTCTTGCAAGACTCTTCCTAAGTATCCAGTAAATCCTGTACTTACGAGCCTACTTAATAAGGAGTTTTCATCATTGTATTTAGATAAGGTATTACAGGGAATTCGCGACTGGGTAATTTCCACAATTGCTTCTCCTATTTGATAGACATCACCTATATGAACATCAGCCTCAGATAATCCAGACACAGTAATGTTCTCACCAAAACCAGGTACCATTAGTGGTTTACCGAACTCTCCCTCCCATTGTTGATAGTGATCAAAACAATAAAATAACACAGCCCGGTCAGGACCTCCATGAAACTTAGTTTGCTGTACTCCATCATCTATAAATCCTTCCTTTGTAAGAAAAGCACGATCTACACTTTGCTTTCCCACACCTGAAACAAATTCATTCTCTTCTGTTTTAAGCTTTTTGGGCTTCCCTATATTTAGTGATATCAATTTAGGTTCTATCATTTTTACCTCCTATGAATTAAAACAAATAATTATGTAGTACAACCTATATGTTTTGAATAGATATGGTATTAGTCTATTTAAATTATACAACATTGGTAGGAGTGAGGAAGTAGTGAGCGTTTTTGTCAGTTATATTTTTTTAGGATTGTCATTAGCAGCACCCATCGGTCCTATTAATGCTGCACAGCTTGACCGAGGAATTAAAAATGGCTTTTTTCATGCCTGGATTATTGGATTAGGCTCAGTAGTTGCTGATATCGTGTATATGTGTGCCGTATATTTAGGCATGGTACATTTTATAGAAATCCCAGTTGTAAAAGCATTTTTATGGTTATTTGGTTTCTTTGTTCTAGTATATACAGGAATTGAAAGTATTGTAAGTGCTGTAACACTCCAGTCAGATGGTCGAGGTGAACGAACCGATTCATATTTTAAAACCTTTATGACCGGCTTTTTCATGTCCATTTCAAATCCTTTAACTATCCTATTTTGGCTCGGAATTTATGGTTCCATACTAGCCAAAACTTCTTCTACACTGGCAACAGATGAGCTTCTGCTTTATAGCTTTGCTATTATTTTAGGATTATTGCTTTGGGATTTTACTATGGCGACTGTTGCGAGTAGCTTTAGAAAGCTTCTAACGCCAAGATTGTTAAGGTCTATATCTGTTATATCAGGGCTTTCGTTAGTTGGATTTGGTGCGTATTTTGGTTTGCAGGCTATTCAACTTCTATTTGGGTAGGTAATTTTTATAAGACTCCCTATTTTAAGAATAGGCTTTGAATCCTTGCACTTCAATCACCAGTACAAAAAATCAACATTGTTCATTAACAGAAAAAACAATAAAAAAGGAAAATCCCTCTTTTTATCATTTGGGATTTTCCTTTTTTATTAAGCTCCTGTTTTTCTACGTTGGTTGTTTGGCTTTTTAGTGTGCTGGCTTTTCATCTTTGGTGATGAAGTACCGCCTGCATTATTACTACTTTGGCCGCTATCATTATTTTGCTTTTTGTTAGCAAGCTGTTGCTTAATTGCATCTTGCAAACTAATCTTTTTCTTCTCTGTCATATTTTCATACTCCTTTTAAGGTGTAAAGTTAGTTGATTTTCTATTATTCCTTCAGTGTATAATAATATAGAAACTAAAAACTGTAAATAGGTGATAGAATGTTTTCAATCGAAGAATATACTGTAGAGTTGCTAGAAGACCCCACTGGTCTCTTAAGTGGAGATATTTATGAGTTCAAGATTTTTATTAATGTCGATGAAGAAGATGATTTATATTCCGAAAAAGGAGTATATGTAAGAGTCCTTTTTAAGGTTGAAAACAACCAGAAAAAAATTTCTCAAGCATCCTTTCATGAACAACTTACTGATCGCTATTTAGATTTTGAGCTAGAGGAAGAAGAAGAAGCATTAATCTTCCAGTTTTGCGAGAGTAACCTTCCCCAAGAGTAAGATAAAAGGAGAGAGTGACCACTCTCTCCTTTTGTTCAACTTGCTTTTCGCAATAATTGATAGACCACTCTACTACGTTTGCGTTTTTCAGAACTCTTATGGATAAGCAGTACTAATCGAAACAACACCCCAATGGTAGTAGTACGTTTATATGCAATGTAACGCGGTTCCCAGTGAGTGGCAAACTTCGCTTTAAATTCCTTTAACCCCTTAAATTTATATAAATATTCTCCATGTTCAAACATGAAGCTTGCTGCTTTTTCGTATAAAGTTCGAGGTATCCGATCATCAGAAACATTTGAAAGTGGTGCCATTCCTAGGCTGCAATAATCATAGCCTTGGTCTTTTCCCCAAAAGAAAATGGATGTAAATAGGTAATCCATTGTACCATTTGGGCTATCAGGAAGATACCGCATCAAATCTATATGAATGGTTGTTTCGCCATTCTGGTTATTATTACTAGGCAATGTTGCAAATGCGACAATGTCCCCTAAGTTGTTGTAAAGTACGGCAATGGGAAATCTTGAAATATAGCTATAATCAAAAAAACTAACAGAGAACCCTTTTTCCGAACGGTTTCCTAACCATGTATCAGAGACAAATTTAACATCAGTCATTAGTTTGCTTGTATGCGGAGGAGAAACAACTTGTACGCTAAACCCTTCACGCTCTAGTTTATTTCGAGGGGTTCTCAGTCTCGTTTTCTTCTTCCCTTCAAGATTATAATCTGGTAAATAGACCTTAGCTTCTTCCCCAATTTTGATTACACGGTACCTAAGCTCTTCATATATAGATTTATATGTTGAAGATATTTGATAGAAAATGGGCTGATTAGACCTATTTGATTTACATTGATCTTGAAGTTCTGTAATGGCCTCTTTAAAAAGTGAGCCATTTCCAATCGGGTCTCCGAGAACAATAATTTTGCCTACCTTTTTTTGAAAACTAAAGTAAACCGAACGATTTGCAGCATAGTAACCATATTTATCATTTAAGAACATTAAATGTGAAAGAAAGTGTCCACCATTGTTTTTTATAAAGCTAAATAATTCAATTAAACATGAATTATTGAGCATGGTTTTACTAGACCTCATCTTATAGTAATAATAATATCCACTAATGACTGTCATTAGGAAAATTATTGCAACGATAACAGTTATTGTGATCATACAGTCCTCCTGCTAAAAAGAGTTACTAATAAAAGATACCATAGATTATTGTGAATGAGGATAATAATTTACTTGAAAATATTACAAATGGACAACAAAAATTCCCTATATCAAGGGTATCTTTATTGTTTACCACCTTAAGGTCATTGAAAGCTTACAGCAATCTGTTCCATGTACATTTGCCTCAAATTTGAATGTAATACCATCTGGATTGAAGGTTGTATCGACCTTAGAGTCGATGCCTGTTGACTTAATCAACTCCTCTACCTTCTTTGGATTTGAGTGTTGTGCTGCAGACATCACTTCATTAGCAAAGTTTTTATCTTCAGCTAAGTGTTTTAAAACGGTTGAGGCATCCCTTAGCAATTGCTGAAAAGCCACTGCTGATTCTGAAAACATAGTACTGTCTACAGCCGGAAATTCTCGAGTTATTTCAACTTGTTCAAATGGTTGTCCACCAAAGTAACGATAATCTCTTTGAATTGACATACTATTCCTCCCTTAACGTTTACCTATCTTCAATGTATGTAATAAGGCTTGGATAAAGGAACATGTCAATAGAATTAATTTAAAGTGAAGTTTTTAGGATACAGTAAATTTTTCGAAAAAGAAGGAATATTATCCATTAAAAAACGGACAATAAACTTGGAGGTGAAGTCAGGTGACAGATAATAAAGATATGCCAGATTTTGATTCGTTATCAGATCGAGTCATAGCGGAGCCAACTGAAAAGCCCATTTTCGCAATGAAGACTAAACTAGATCCAGAAACTCCTGAAGAAGACAATCCTTATTATAAGGAAAATATTTCACAGGAAGAGCGTAAAAAGTTGGATGAGTATTTTGGGAAATCATAATGGAGTTGACGATTAATGGATACAACACTTGCCTATTTACGTGAGATACTTTCAAATTATACAGACGAATATGCTATTTCCAGAACTATATATGAAAAACTAAAATCTTCTTTAAATGAGGGTGAACTAAGTTTTATTAGGGCGCTTGATCAAGAAGAGGCTCAATTTTTAAATAAAATCCTCCCGGAAGAAATACAATATGCTTTAGAAGAGCAGGACTATACAAGGATGACCGAGCTAAACCATGTTTATGAGCTTTTAATTTAATGACTCCACCTCAGGGTGGTTTTTTTATTTAACTCCCTTAGAATGCATAGCTTTAATCTTAATCCCAATCATACAAGCCATTTTCTCTACATATACTCAAGTTAGACAGCCTATGAGAGGATGGTTGATTTTGTTTGAAAGGATTATAGCAATCACACTCGGAAGCATTCTAATTGGAATTGGAGTTAATGGTTTTATTATCCCTCATCACTTAATGGAGGGTGGGATGATTGGAATTGGCCTTATCGCTAAATACTTATGGGAATTTGAGATCGGCCTTACCATCATTATTTTAAGCCTACCCATATATATATTTACATACTTTTTTAACCGTCATTACTTTGTTTCGAGCATTCATGGACTGCTTCTCTCTTCTTTTTTTATAGATATACTAAAACCCCTACGGTCAAGCTTTGATTTGCCAATTTTACTAAGTGCAGTAGTCGGTGGATCTCTTATTGGGATCGGAATCGGTCTTATGCTTAGATACCGTACCAGCACAGGTGGACTAGACCTCTTAGCACAGTTCTGCTCTACGATTACACCCATTAATGTTGGAGTTATTATTTTTATTTTTGACTTTACTATCATTTTAACAGGAAGCCAGCTGATTGAATCAACATCGTTAATATACTCTCTTCTTGCCGTTAGCTTTGTTGGCCTCTTTACCACCTATTGTACATATTCATATGCAGAAAAATAACGCCAGGGTTTCCTGGCGTTATTCTTGAGTGCGGGGAATAGCCGTTGACTCATCGCTTAAATCGTCGATGTTCCCATCAATTGTCCCTTCCATATAGCTGTCACTTGCCTGCTCATGTGTAGTTGCTAACCCAGCCTCTACATCATTCGCATTTTTGTAAAACGAAGGATCATATTGTTTACCTGCTACTTTATCATTCTTTTCCACATTATCTCCACCTTTACTTTTACTCTTAGATTATCCTTTGATAGCTAAGCTAAAAATATTCAAGATCTTACGTGGGTATCCTAATTTCAGGAGGTGGTAAGATTGAAACAACAGCCTACACTTTCAACAAAACAGTACAGTGATACAGATCTGGAAGAAGTTAAAAGACAAAATGCCAATTCAGGCCTTTCTTATAATGAAGTATTTGCTCTGCTCGGTAAAAGATATTTAGAAAGAGAAAAAAATAATAAATAAAAAAAATTACTATTAAATTGGCTGTGTTAAAGAATAGTGTGGACATTTTGCACTGTTGATTGAAGTGGAAGGACGCGAGACTCCTGCGGGAGAGCGGGTCACGGGAGACCCCACAGGCGCGCTTTTCGCCGAGGAGGCTCACGGACTCGCCCGCGGAAAGCGAGTGTCCTGTAACGAAAATCAACAACAAAGTTAATACAGCCAATTTAAAAAGTCCTTCATGTTTTAATGAAGGACTTTTTGCAAGTTAAATTAAACTGATACAGAAGGTTTTTTGAGGGCTTTTTGTTTTCTTTTAGAATTAAACTCAATGTATACAACAATTAAGAAAGAGAATGCCCCTAGCCATCTAATAACGGATGAGAACGTCATTGCAGATTGGATGCCGTAAAGTTCTAGTAACCAAACACCAACCTGTGGAGCAATACATCCCATTAAAGCAATTAGAAAATTATAATTTGCTAAAAAGGTTGTTCGATTCTCTTCAGGTGAAACTCTTAATAGTTGGTTAAATAGAAGCATCACAGTTCCCGCTACGAACGCACCTGTCCAAAGATTTACTAAGGTTAGGTAGTAAAGATTAGTGGATAGAATGGTTAGAAAAGGCGCAGTTCCTATCCCTACTGATGCAACAAAGAGCATCATTGTGTTACCATATCGGTCCGAGAATCTCCCCCACCATTTATAACTTAAAATCTGGGATATTTGATTAGCCACTGTGAATACGCTAATCCAAAACGCAGTAGCATGTGCATCATTGATTTGATATATGTTGAATAGTGGCCAAGCCATTTGCCATCCGAAATTAAAGATAATCGCACAAATCAGAAAAGATAAGTATGGTTTATGTTTGAATATCCCTGAAACCATCTTCCAGCTAATCCCACTTTGTTTTTTCTCAACTTTTTTCACCTCAATATGACGAAGTAGATAATATACTTCGACAATACCGAAAAGAAAACCAATTAAGAAAATCCACTGATAAGGACTTGGATCAGTTTTATCAAAAATATTTAGTAAAGCCCCTGTTATAAATGTGGTAATCATCCCAACAATGGTAAGGATTTGACTTCTTTCACTAAAGAACTTGCCTCTTCTTTCATCGGGAATTAGGTCTCCAATAAAAGATTGCCAAGACAATGTCGCTAGTGCATTAGGGAAGTTTAACAGGCCGATAAAGACGACTAATATCCAGGCTTGATTTGTATATGGGATAAACGGTATCAAGCTAATTAAAAACAACCCGAATCTAGCCGCAAAAATACTATAACCGGTAAATGCCTTTTTCAATTCCAATCGATTAATCCAGATTGCACCTGGGATCATGGCAAGCATGGTCATAAATGAAGGCATTGAGCTTATTAGACCCACTTGAAAATTGGAAGCACCAAGGACTTGAATGGCAAATAAAGGAATAAACCCCATCATAAAGCTTTGAGAGATTATAGATGCAGCACCATTCCATATACTGAGCCGTTCATTCCTTTTGATGATGTCCATTGAATACTTCATCGAAAGTTCCTCTTCCTTTTAAAAAATTTTCGTGTCTCGAAATAGTTTCTAAAAGGAGTTTACTCCTGTCGGAACAAACTTGCAAGATAAATTTTAATAATAAATTGGGTTTCTTAATAAAGTCCTATTAACAGAAAATGAGTAGTCCGTTTTGACTACTCAGTTTAAGCCTTTGGTTTAAAGAAGGTACCTACTTGTTTAAATACTCCGTTTAATTGATTAACAGTGTTTACCATTTGTCCCGCGGTGTCCATCATCTTATTAACGTCATACCCGCCTTCTTTTGTCTTGAATTGATTCAAAATAGATCCAAACCCACTAGTTTGCTTTGGAGTTTGATTAGAAGTCCCTTGATTAGGATATGGCATTTGAAATGGAATAGAGCCTTGTTGATTCATGTTCATATAATTAGGATATTGATTCATGTTATTGAAATTTGTATTTGGATTAATATTTGGCTGAGCATTCGTTGATTGATTATACATTTGTTGTGGATTTGAATATTGATTTGGTTGGAAGCCATGGTTCTGTTGGAAGCCTTGATAAGGATAATAGGATTGATTATGCATAAATGGGTTTCTGACCATTCTCCTCTTTTGTTTCATTCCAAACATTAGGGATTCCTCCTTAGGTTAATGTCTTGCTAGTAGTAGTTTATGTTGGGAGGATTGTAAAGTGTGAATAAATTTTATGGATTAGAAGCGGTCAATAAATGTAAATATATGTCGGAAGACTAAATATTTAAATAAAAGAGAATAAGGGACTTACATGATACGATAAAGTCAACAATGATGGGGGTGTTTGAATGAATACGGAGGATTTACGTAATCGTTTTTTGTTAGTTAATAAAAAGGAACCTTTAGATCTGATAGAACTTCTGCAATTTGCGAAGCTATCCTACGTTAAAGGAGATCTCACCATAGCGGTGTACCGTGATATTGTGAAGGAATTGGAACAAAATTTAAATCCAGATGAAGACACTCAAAAACTTACTTCTCCTACAACATGACAAAAGTTACCTTAGTGATTTCACTCTTAATTAAGCACATTAAGAATGTATCTTCAATGAAGGAGTGAAATCGCTATGGGAAGAGGCAAATCATTTAAGCATAAAACAAAAGGACATGACAGAGAATTGCCTGAATCTGGTGAGCAGGTACAATCTAAGAATACAGAGCATGTTGAATATGTCATAGAACCTGTTGCTACGGCGGATCAGCCTGCTGTATCTGTACAAGTTACAAAGGACAGTGACCTAGAAGAAAATCCTTATTCGTAAAAAAAAAGAGCCCACTGGGCTCTTTTTACATGTTAATACGCTTTAAAATGGAATCTAGATTATATTGGTTAGAACGAACAAGTTCTTTAAACCTTTTAGCGCCTGTTTTTGGAAAAAAGGCTTGAACAGAAACAGTGGTGATGTTTTCTTTTAGGTTTTCAACTTGTTGTTTATAAAAGTACTTGGGCTTTTCTTGATTAATCCATTTTAAAACCAGTGGTTCCCATAGTTCTATTTCATCTTTTACCTTGTCAGCAAATGGCTTAACAATTGTAAAAAAGTCTTCAGGTTCCCCTTTTTGTTTAACACGATCGTAAATGGACCCAAGCTCCTGGTTATATTGTTGTAATAATTCTGTAGATCTTGCTAATTCCTTATATTTCATGCATTTCACCTATTACTAACCGTATTTTATTTTATCATCATACCGTTATCATAGTGAAAGAATCAACTGTTACCTACTAAATGCAATTTTAAGGGGCATAAACCTTTCTTTTTTGGATGATTTTTCTTCCACCTTAACAAGTTGGGAATGAACAAAGAGAATTTTCTCTAACTGAGCAAGCTTCATTTGATTTAGTTCAATTTCTGTATGGGTCTCCACTGTCTCTTCCATTACATTAATGTTAGTCAACACTTCGTCAAAGGCATTCTCAATTACATTCAAAGACACCATTTTTTCCAAACTGAATCCCTCCATAAAATCTTTTATTAACTATATTCCATGCATCTTTAGAACAACCTCCACAAGTGACAAAACTAGTGTCCATTCGGCAAAGAAAGTGACTTTAGACCTCAATCGCACAATATCGACAACACCTTTAAAAGATAGAATGAAAATTGTCGCGTGGCTTAAACTAACGAATGTAGAGGAGGTGTTGTACTTATGGCAGGAAAAAAAGAAAATAAAGCAAACCCTACAAACAAGAATATTGAGGAAACAAAAACTGGCTATGGCAACAAAAAAATAGAAGGACCAAACCGCCCTTCTGTTTAATACGGGTTGATAAAAAGCAAGGAGGTATTCTCCTTGCTTTTATATTGTGAGAAAATCAGTAATAAGCTTATCCACACATATACCAGTATGAAGCTGTCTTTGTTTCTCCTTATACCATGTATTGATTTTGACTTTTTTTAAGGGCTCGTCATATGGTTCCATCCATTTACATAAATGTCTCCCCGATGCATTCCATCCTTTATAATCATGGCGGTGATGGTATACAACAGGGAAAACAGATCGTAATTCAGGTGTATCCTTTATCTTATCTTTATATACGTATTGTTCGTAATCATGTCTGGAACCTGTGTGAGAAACTGTTTTTGAAAAGTTGTAGATGCCATTATAATAATCAGGATGAAATAATATAGATGCTAATCTTTTTCCTAGCTGTATTCTCGATTGAACTTTACGAAAATCAGATACAGAGCTACCATATAAATCACCCGTTTTAGTAGGAAACAACACGACACTGAAGTGGAGCCAATCTTGTAACAGGAAAAGCCAAGTATGGAAGACTTTTTTACGATAAATTGGATGTTCAATGACAGGTCTTTGGATTAGATTTTGTTCGTTTATAATCAACGACACTAACAATTCGTCTTGATTTCCCTCTCTCATAAACTTCTTCCAGATCTCACTCATGAAAGGAGAAACATGAAAGAAGGGTAATAAATATGTGAGATCCCTTTTGAATTCTTTAGATAACTGATATAGATATAGCTGTGGAAAAGCATCTAAAAATATTAGCCAATTTGCTCTCTCATAGGTTAGAAATAATCGTTGCCTAAGTTCCCTAGACAACACCTTCGGGAACCATTCACCCTTTAAATCACACATATTCCAACCTGCATTTCTCGAAACCATACTAGCTAGCAGGGCCCATTTTATTTCATTGTTCTTCTCATAAAACCTACCATAGGTATTCGTCCGGGTTATATTGTCTTTATTTTGTAATGTGACATATGCCTTTACATGACTTACTATGTTCCTTTCTTCCTCTGAAAGCTCCAAAACATTTTTCACGGTGTATCACCTCTCTCCTTATACTTTGCCAACAAATGTTGATTTATTTTCACAACCTTTTATATTCATTTTTTGGTATGATACTAAGTAGGCTTGGATGAGGAGTTTAGAAAAATTCATGTAACTTCTTTGTTTGTGAATTCGTCTATTAATTGGTTACCTCACGCTTGGAGGAGATTATCATGTCTATTCGATACCCTAACGGAAAAGCTTATCAAGCTAGTAAGGGACAGAATAAAAAACAGCCTGAAAAGAAATTTTCGTTTAGTAATCGTGGAATGACCCTCGAAGAAGATCTAAATGAAACGAATACTTATTATCTAGAAAGGCAAATTGCAGTCATTCATAAGAAACCTACACCTGTTCAAATTGTCAATGTTGATTATCCAAGTAGAAGTGCTGCTGTTATTAAAGAAGCCTATTTTAAACAGGCATCGACAACTGACTATAATGGAATTTTCAAGGGAAGGTATATTGACTTTGAAGCAAAGGAAACTAAGAACAGTACTTCCTTTCCACTTCAAAATTTTCATCAGCATCAAATTGATCACATGAGAAGTGTGTTAGAGCAAGGTGGAATCTGCTTTGTGATTTTACGCTTCGCCGCAACGGAAGAAATATTTTTATTGGAAGCTACTCATTTACTTCAGTTTTGGTCCCGCCAAATGAATGGCGGTAGAAAATCTATGACCAAAGCTGAGATAGAGGCCGTTGCTTATAAAATCCCTATTGGCTACCAACCACGCATTCATTATATCTCCGTGATTGAGCAGCTCTATTTTTAGTGATTTTTTAAAGCACTAGCTGAAAGGCAGGAATTATTATTATGGCAGAAAACAAATCAAGAGCAGAGCTAAAGCAAGCAAAAAAGAAAACAAAGAAAAAAGCTGGCTCTACAAAATCATTATTTAAAAAAGTTATCATTGCTTTTCTTATTTTAGGTATTATTGGAATGCTTGTGGGTGGGATCACCTTTTTTGCATTAGTTAAGGATGCACCTCCAATCGACGAAGCATTATTAAAAGATCCTGTGTCTTCAAAGTTACTTGATAAGGATGGAAATAAGTTTGCTGAAATTGGAGTAGAAAAGAGGACACATGTTCAGTATCAAGAAATTCCAAAGCTTATGGAAAATGCAATTCTTGCTGTTGAGGATATACGCTTCTACGATCATTATGGTGTTGACTTACGACGTTTAGTTGGAGCGGTCATTGCTAATTTTCAAGAAGGCTTCGGGGCAGAAGGTGCTAGTACGCTTACTCAACAGGTAGTAAAGCTTTCGTTCCTAACACCTGACAAAACCGTTGAACGAAAAGTTCAAGAACAATGGTTGGCAATTCAGCTAGAGCAGAAATATACAAAAGAACAAATTTTTGAAATGTATGCAAATAAGATTTATCTATCAAGTATCCCTTCTTATGGTCAGGTATATGGTGTTGCATCAGCTGCTGAGGCATATTATGGGAAGAAATTAAATGAACTAGAAATTCATGAGGCTGCAATGATTGCTGGGATGCCACAAAGTCCAAATAGGTATAATCCCTTTGATCATCCAGAAGATGCGGAAAAGCGACGTAACATTGTTATTACATTAATGGCTAAGCATGGATTTATAACTGAAGCTGAAGCTGAAGCTGCAAAGGCAGTTCCTGTTGCAAGCACATTGGTTCAAACTCAAAAAGACCCTCAGCCATATGATGCTTTTATCGATCAAGTATTGAAGGAAGTTATCGAGCTTGGCGATATCGATGTATCAACAGCTGGATTAGAAATTCACACTACACTTGACCCGGCTGCACAGACATATGTTGAGCAGGCTTTGAACACGAATGACATTATTGAGTATCCAAATGAGGAATTTCAGGCTGGTGTAGCTTTAATTAATACGCAAACAGGTGAAATTCAAGCCATTGGCGGAGGAAGGAATTCTACGGTAGCTAGAGGCTTTAATTACGCTACTGCAATCAATCGTCAACCTGGATCTACAATTAAGCCTGTCATCGACTATGGGCCGGCGATTGAGCATTTACAGTGGTCAACATATCATCAAATTGTTGATGAGCCATACACCTACTCAGAAGGACAGCCTATAAAAAATCACGATAATAAATTTAAAGGCCAAATGTCAATCCGACAAGCATTAGCAGATTCAAGAAATATACCTGCTTTAAAGACATTCCAGGAGGTTGGTAGTGAACGAGCTGGCGAGTTCGCCTCTACTCTTGGAATTCGGGTTGGTGATGTATTTGAATCCCATTCTATTGGAGGTTTTAATGGAGTATCTCCATTAGAGTTGGCAGGAGCGTTTAGCGCATTTGGAAATCAAGGAATTTATAATAAACCACATGCCGTTACTAAAGTTGTATTTATGGATGGTTCTGAGGTTGTCTTAAAGCCTAAGCCTGTTACTGCTATGAAGGAGTCAACAGCGTTTATGGTAACGGATATAATGAGATCTGTTGTTACATCCGGAACTGGTAGATCTGCAAATATATCAGGACTTCCTGTTGTTGGTAAGACAGGAACGACAAACTTCCCTGCAGATGTTAAAAAGAAATACAACATAAAGAATGGTGGAGTAAACGATATTTGGTTTGCTGGCTACACCCCTTTATATACAGCCGCCATTTGGACTGGATATGATACTCCTGAAAAAGGATATATTTTAAGTCCTGACGAAAAGGCAATTGCCAAGCAACTATTTAAAGAGATTATTCAGAAGGTCTCAGAAGGTAAGGAGACTGGAGAATTTGTAAAGCCTAATAGCGTTGTTCAAGTCGCTGTTGAAAAAGGCTCGAATCCTCCAAAGTTACCTAGTGAATTTACTCCAGATGACCTGATTGTGAAAGAATATTTCATAAAAGGTACCGAGCCTAAAGAGGTATCTGAAAAGTATAGGAAGCTAGATGTCCCAAGTGAACTAATCGCTGCTTATGATGAAGAAACG
Organism: Bacillus mesophilus; assembly: GCF_011008845.1. Taxonomy (GTDB): domain Bacteria; phylum Bacillota; class Bacilli; order Bacillales; family SA4; genus Bacillus_BS; species Bacillus_BS mesophilus. The sequence goes on from NZ_JAAIWM010000002.1 coordinate 59,889, forward strand.
AACCAAGTTACCTTAAGATGGAAATACCCTGACGATCAAAGAGAAGGTATTCTCTTTGATGTACAATACTCAGTTGATGAAGGTCCATTCGAACTTCTAGAAACTGTGGGTGAACTAGGACTGATTGTTCAAAATCCAATACCAGAAGCCATTTATCGCTTCAGAGTCATCGCATACAGAGAAGCAGACCCTGAGAATAGAAGCGATCCTGCTGATATTGAAATTCAGATTCCTGCCTTAAGTCTTGAAGATGAACTTGATTTAATACCAGGTGAAGATGATGAGGAAGTAGAACCAGATCCAGAAGAGTCTGAAGAAAATGAGGGCGAAACTGGTGATGGTAATGGAAATGATGGTTCAGGTGGTAACGGGAACGGCGGGTCAGGAAATAACGGTAATAACTAGATAACCTAGTCTAGTTCAAGGAAAACAAAGATCTAGCATTTTTAGTGAAACAGTAAAATAAAAAGCAGCCCGAGACTATGTTCTCAGGCTGCTTTTTTCTTTCATAATGGAAAGTTGATATTGCTTATTCAGCTCTTCAAAAAGTTCAACTAATTGCAAATATGAGTGATAATGATCTGGTGAATTTATGATATACTCTAGTCTTTCAAGACAATTAACTGGTTTAATTTCTAGAGTTCCAAGAGCATCCTTCCAGTTTGTTAATGTCGTGACAGGTTTTTTATTTGTCCAATTAAGAGCCATGATAAACGCTGCAATATTAGTCGACATGATAGGTTTTGCTTCATTACGTCTGCGATTTCCAAATAATTCTCTCAATAAGTTCTTTGACTCAAACCAACGAGAGAGTAAGTAGGCAACTGTTTGTTCACGCTCTTCCCATGGTTTATTGGTTTCTATACTTAGGCAATGAGCGATGTCATAAATAAATGGCAAATCCACTAGTGTTTCTAAAGATTCATCGTGAAGTTCGAATTCCTGACCACTTTCCTTAAAAAAAAGAGGATGAAGAAAGGGAGTTGGAATATTAACGTTTAGCTGCTTCCCCACTCTTTCTACCACCCTTCATTCGTTTCTGTCCTTCTCTGCAAACCTCAAGTAACGGACACTCCCCACATTGAGGATTTTGTGCCTTGCAATGATACCTTCCAAAAAATATCAACCGATGATGCGTAACGGACCATTCATCCTCTGGAACCTTCTTCATTAACTGCTTTTCCACTTCTAGTACAGAATCCTTCCAGCGGCAAAACGCCAAACGTTTGCTAACCCGTTCAACGTGGGTATCAACTGCAATGGCAGGAATGTCGTAAGCAACCGATACCACGACATTTGCTGTTTTTCTTCCAACACCTGGTAGCTTAGTCAATTCATCTCGATCCTTTGGTACTTCTCCACCATACTCGTCCAAAAGTAATTGAGATAACTTCCTGATATTTTTTGCCTTATTCCTAAAAAGTCCAATCGATCGAATATCGTTCTGTAGTTCTTCTTCGGTTACAGCTAAATAATCTTCAGGTGTTTTATATTTTTGAAATAGGTTCTTAGTAACCTTGTTTACCAATGCATCCGTACATTGTGCTGACAAACTAACTGCAATAACCAATTCAAAAGGATTAGAATGGTGTAGCTCACAATGTGCATCTGGAAACATTTCACCCATTGTATCTAGACAATAGCGTATCTGCTGTTTATTTAGCATAATTCCTCATCCTTTATTCTTGATCCAACCAGTTAAAAGTCCCACTCTTCACTTGAGTTTGTCGTAATTTAGACGGTTGATGCTGTCTCACCTTTTGTCCAAATTCTTGGGCCTTTTCAACAGAAGTAACTCCGTTTCGCTTCCATTCAAATAGAATTCGATCGATGTAACGAAAGTTCATTTTTCCTGATAAAACTGATTCCCTTAGAGCTGCTTTTATCAAAACTGGATCATGATTCTCTTGATCTAACCATATTGACAATGTTTCAATTTCAATTGGAGATAGTGGGCGACCAAACTCACTCTCAAAAATACTATATAGCTTCGATTCTAAGCTTCGTCTAGTCTCTTTATCCTCATCTTTTGTTTCCTGTAGAAATAACATCAGTATTTTTTCCCATAGGGGTTGTAGTGAGTATCTTTCCCCTCTAACACCGTCACTCTCATGATCCTCAATTTTCATAAATCCCTTTTGCAGAAGCTTGCGAAATAAATCTGCACATTGATTAACAGGTAATGTCATTTTACTAGCTATTTCATGTGGAGTAGGAAATGTATTGCCACTTTCTATATATGAATGAACATGGATAATTAAAATAAATTCACTTTCATTTAACCCTAATTTTGAATAGTTATTTAGTAAAAGCTTTGGAATCGCTATACTCCCCTGCTCAAACCATTCAATCATTTTTTCCTTCTTCAAATAACCACCCCATCTAATCAAACCATCAGTAGTAAGTATATCATGAAAGGCTCATCTTACATGATAGAAAAACTTGGCTATCCTCTACTTCGCTTAACAAAATAAAGAGCCCCAATCGGAGCTCCAACAAATTAAGGATATAAACGGTTTAATAGTCTTGGGAATGGGATCGTTTCACGGACATGGTCAGCTCCACTAATCCAGGCAACAGTTCTTTCTAATCCAAGTCCGAAACCGGAGTGTGGTACAGAACCATATTGTCGAAGTTGTAGGTACCATTTATAAGCCCCATCAAGCAGGCCATGCTCTTCTAGTCTTTGTTTTAATAGGTCGTGATCATGAACACGCTCAGAGCCACCAATGATCTCTCCGTAGCCTTCTGGTGCAATCATATCAGCACACAGAACAACATCTTCTCTTGTTGGATGAGGCTGCATATAAAACGGCTTTAGAGAGGTAGGATAATGTGTGATAAATACAGGCTTCTCATAGCTCTCTGCTATTGCTGTTTCATGAGGAGCTCCAAAATCATCGCCCCACTCAATGTCGGTAAATCCTTTATTCTTTAAGAACTCAATCGCTTCATCATAAGAAATTCTTGGGAAAGGAGCTGTGATCTTTTCTAGTTTTGTTACATCTCTTTCAAGCACACCTAGCTCTAGCTTACAGTTCTTTAGAACGGATTGAACAATAAACGATACATACTCTTCCTGCACTTTTAAGCTGTCTTCAAATTCATAGAATGCCATCTCAGGCTCAATCATCCAAAACTCAATCAGATGTCGTCTTGTTTTAGACTTTTCCGCTCGAAACGTAGGGCCGAATGAAAATACCTTTCCTAACGCCATCGCTGCAGCTTCCATATAGAGTTGTCCACTTTGTGAGAGGAATGCATCCTCATCGAAATACTTTGTTTGGAATAATTCTGTCGTACCCTCAGGAGCACTTCCCGTTAGGATTGGCGGATCTACCTTAACAAACCCATTTTCATTAAAGAACTCATATGTTGCACGGATCACTTCATTCCTAATTTTCATGATAGAGTGTTGTTTTTTAGAGCGAATCCATAAATGACGGTGATCCATTAAAAACTCAACGCCATGTTCCTTAGGAGTGATTGGATAATCAACTGCCTCTTGAATGACTTCAATGTTTTGAACACCTAACTCATATCCAAAAGGAGAACGCTCGTCTACACGAATTTCACCTGTTACATAAATTGAACTTTCCTGTGTAATTGACTTCGCTGCTTCAAATACCTTTTCATCCACTTCGCTTATAACTACGACACCTTGCATAAAGCCAGTACCGTCTCTAAGCTGTAAGAAAGCGATTTTCCCGCTAGAGCGCTTATTAGAAAGCCATGCTCCGATTGTTACAACTTGTCCTACATATTTTCCTACTTCAGCTATTGTTGTTTTCACTTAAAATTTCCTCCTAAAGCTGTGACCATTAAATTATGTATTATAGTTCATTATAGTATAACAGCAACGCTATTCACAACTGCATCGATACTTTCTTTGGAATACCAATAAGAAAAGCGCAAGCGCCCTGTTTAGCCCCGACAAGCAAATGTTCCTTCGAGAATAAAAGGGTGGCTTTTCCCTTTTATTCTCGAAGGGTTATCCCGGTCTAACTGGCGCTAACTAAAGGAATATAAAAAATTAGTTGCAATTAAAGCGCCAGTAAGACCCCGATTGGTTCAACTAACCATCAGAAAATCACTGATGGAAGTTTCACTGTATCTGACCTAGGAAAAAGTGTACTTCCTTTTTCCCTCGAGGTAGGATGAAATTGCAAAGATCATCGCAATTTCATCTTAGCTGGGCGCTGGAGCTAGACATAGACTCCAATCGAAAAACTTATGCTTTCTTATCTTTAGAAAAAGAACCCAATTAGCCCTTAATCTTCTCAGTCATAAAGCTATGCATACGTTCTACTGCCTTTTCAAGTTGTTCTAGAGAAGTCGCATAGGATAGGCGAATATTCTCGTCTGCTCCAAAGCCTGACCCAGGCACAACCGCTACTTTTTTCTCTTCTAATAATCCTGTTACCCAATCATCAACCGATGCATATCCACTCATTTCTACTGCCTTTGATACGTTCGGAAACAAGTAAAAAGCACCTTGTGGTTTAATACAAGTAAAGCCTGGAATTTGAATGAGCTTATCATAGATAATTGTCAGTCGCTCTTCAAATGCCTTTCTCATCGTTTCTAGTGTATCCTGCGAGCCTTGATATGCTGCGATGGATGCATATTGAGCGATGGAAGTTGGATTTGAAGTACTATGACTAGCTAGGTTTGTCATCGCTGTAATAATTGCTTTGTTTCCTAAAGCATAACCGATTCTCCAACCCGTCATAGAATGAGATTTTGATACTCCATTAATAATAATGGTTTGTGCTCGTAATTCAGGTGAAAGTTGAGCGATTGAAATATGGCTGCTTTCACCATAAGTCAGTTTTTCATATATTTCATCCGAGATGATTAAGATATCATGCTCTAAACATACCTCACCAATCTTCTCAAGCTCATCTGCACTATAGATCATCCCAGTAGGATTGCTCGGAGAATTAATCACGATTGCCTTTGTTCGCTTTGTAGCCGCTTCTTTTATTTGTTCTGGTGTAATTTTATAAGAATTTGATTCTAATCCTTCAATATAAACCGGCGTACCTTCTGCAAGCTTTACCTGTTCAGGATAACTTACCCAATAAGGAGTTGGGATGATTACCTCGTCACCGGGATTAAGGATTACTTGGAACAAGGTGTAAAGAGCATGCTTAGCTCCAGAACATACAATAATCTCAGATGCTTGGTAGGCTAAGCCTTGGTCCCGTTGAAGTTTATTGATAATTTCTTGTTTTAATGCTGGCAATCCACCAGTTGGTGTATACTTTGTGTGACCTTCATTCATTGCTTTAGCAGCAGCCTGAAGAATATGTTCAGGTGTATTAAAATCTGGTTCACCTGCACCTAAACCAATTACGTCATGTCCTTGAGCTTTTAACTCTTGAGCTTTTGCCGTAATAGCTAGTGTTGAGGACGGTGTTAGTGCAGCAACTCTGTTTGCTAATTCCATCTACGTTCTTCCCCCTAAAGTGTGTATCTTTTAATAAATTCGCCATCCTTAAAGGTTACATAGTAATAAGAGTAGCGATTTTTTTGATCTAAATATATAATTTCCCAAATGGGAACATCTTGTTCAATCCCTAAATTCACTGATTTTATAGATAACGGATTTCTTTCCTCGGTGAGCAATTGAACGGCCTCATCAGCACTTATTCCTTTAGTAGGGTCTACAACAATGATTTCACCTTTACCGTTTGTAGGAACACAGTGGATTTGGCTCTCTCCATCTACTTCTCCATATAATATGGCGTAGGATTGATTTCCGTTATAAAAACTTATATTGTTAACTTCAAGGTCAGGTTCTTTCTCTTTGGCGATTTGTATGGCTTCCTCGCCTTGTTGAGTTCGATACTGATTGGCAGAGCGGTATGTATCTATACTTGTCCAACCTACAATAATAAGCAGGACTATGATTAAGGCAATCCATTTCTTCATCTATATACCTCTTATGTTCTATAGATTGTGAACACTGCGGTATCCTGGTCTTTTTCATCTAATGCTAAACCAAACATTAAATCTTGTTTCTTTAAAGTACGATTTAGGCTATCAACGATTTTATATAGATCTTGAGAATGCTTAATCCGGACTGTTGTCAATATTTCAATCTTACTTTCCATTTTATTTCCTCCGATATCACAAATTTTGCATGTTATATGTAAGCCATAAAAGGCAACAATAATATTACAACAAATTAAGTATTGTTGCTACTCACTATTATAACAGTTTACCTCAGAAGTAAAATGGTTCGATACCACTTTTCATAATAAAAAATTTCTTCTACCCACACTTACAACCTGTTGCTTTGGCACCAGGTCTTTTTTTGTTAAGTTATGCTAAGACCTTTAGATAAAAGTCAGATCCTTCCCATAATTGAGAAGGATCTAGTTTTTATCAAAGCGAATTCATGCTCTCGATCGTTAATGTAATTACCTCGTAGTTTTCCTTTGAGCATCGAATTGTGATATTTCCAAATTGCTTTGTATAATAAATATCAATCCACGTATTCTGTAGTCGCTCTAGGACATCAGCACTTGGGTAAAGGTTCTGCTTATTAAAAATAATCGCTATTTGCGGGTCTACAGCTTCTAATAGTGCTTGCGATGTTCCGTTGTTACTTGCAAATTCCGCCACTTTAAGGATATTTACGTCTTTTAATGCATATTCCTTCATAAGCTTTTCTTCTTCAGCCTTACTAGCAACCGCCATAAATAAAAATCGATGCTCACCATACTTTAGGGAAAGATTCATGGATTTTTCTTCATCTAAAACCTGTAGAACATTCACCATTATTTCTGGAAACAATTGTTTCTCTCCGATTCCCCATTTCTCTATTGAAGGGACTTGTAGAGGCAAATCCTCCTTATCTACCGTAGAGGGGACAACAAGCTTTTGTACGGAAAATTCCTTGGTTAACCACTCAAGATTGCCTTCGTAGTCTGGTCCAAGCTTGGTAAGAATGATCTTTTGAATCGAACTGACTCCATATAAGTCTAAGGTTTTCTTTAAATGTTCTTTTGAATTCTGATTTCCTGTATTGATGAGGATGGCTTCGCCTTTGTCATTTTGGATAATGGTTGCCTCACCGTCCGGTAGATTGACAAATGTAAATGCAACTTCATCACCCATTAGTTTCAAGTCAACTTTCTCTATCTTTGTCGGTACTTCCTGATCCTCTTGAAATCCTGCTAACACTAAAACGACACAAAATAGCCAAAGGACTCTTTTCATGATAATCCCTCCAAAAAGGTCTAGGATTAGAATGTGTTATATATCCAATTTTTATGAGGCACAATTATTTTTGTTACATTAAAGCCATCTTTTAACATCTTCAAGTAGTGTTGGTAAATTCCCTCTTTTTATAGATAAATCCGGCAGAGACTGTAAAAAGGCCTTACCATACCAGGTAGTGATTATTCTTTTGTCAAATACAAAAACTACACCTTTATCAGACTTTGTTCTAATTAATCGCCCAAATCCTTGCTTAAAACGAAGTACTGCTTGTGGTAGTGATAACTCATTGAAGGAATTACTTCCATCTATTTCAAGTTGTTTAGCTTTTGCTTCGAATAAAGGCTGACTGGGCGGGGTGAAAGGCAATCTAACTATGACTAAACAGGATAAGGTATCACCTGGAAAATCCACCCCTTCCCAGAAGCTACTTGTTCCGAACAATACCGCATGTTCACTCTGCATAAAGGTTTTTGTGATTTTTGCTCTTCCTCCACTACTTATCCCTTGCCCAATTAAGGTGATCCCATCTAGTTCAAACTGGTCCTTTACCTGATTGAATGTTTTCCTTAACATATCGTAAGAGGTGAAAAGAACAAGCATTCTCCCGTGTGTAACCTTTGCAATAGCAGCAATATGAGTGGCAATTGCAAACGTATATTCTTCATTAGTAACTGCCTTAACCGATGGTAAGTCCGTAGGGATCAGAACCTTTGCTTTACTTGCAAAATCAAAAGGAGAAGGTATCGCAGCACAGATAGGTTGAAAATCTGTTAAACCTAACCTTCCAATCATATAGGAAAATGATTGCTGTACACTTAACGTAGCAGAGGTAAAAACCACACTATTTTTTCTGGTAAGTAGCGTGTCTGCAAGGATTTCACTAGTGTCAAATGGCTGAAGAAATAAGGCTGTTGAATTTATTGCACCTTTTTCATCGATTTCCATCCAAGTTACATATCGATCATGATCTGATAAAAATAAACTGATTAGACTTTGGTTCCATTCCTTCATACGATCTCTTATCTGGTTAAAGTCAGTTGTTATCACTGAGAGCTTACTATTCTTTTCGATTCGGCCATCTAATTCGGATACTATTGAATCCATTATTAGTAACGCTTCCGAAATAATAAATCGGATTCGATTTACACATTCTATAATTCCGTTCCACTTATGTCCCTCTTGTTTGGACGCTTCGTATTTAAATGTTAGGCGACTACCTTCCTGGTAATCATTTTTCGCGTTCGAAAGAGCGTATGAACGTAACATTCTAAACAAATCATCGAGCTCAGACTTTAAAGAGATTACTTTCATATCAAGAGAATGTAGAACTGATGAAATTTGTCTCTTTAACAATCTATTTAGATCTCTTACGATACCACCTTCCTGCAAACTTCCTAACCTACTTAATGTATAGTTTGCAGAAACATAATCAAGCTGTCTTCCTAGGTATTCCCCAACAATATCAACAAATTGATGCGCTTCATCAATGATCATTTCATTATAAAGTGGAATAAATTCTTCCTCTAACAGATCCTTACATAATATTGAGTGGTTAGTAATGATAAGATCGGCAAGTTGTGCACGCTTTTTCATTTGCTGATAAAAGCATCTTGAATGCCATCTACTTGAAACCTGCTCATTTACCGGATAGTCCGTAGAGAGTCTTTCCCATAGGAACTGACCACCTGAAGGTAGATTAATTTCCTCTATATCACCAGTTTCTGTTTCAGTCAACCAAATCAGGATTTTTGCTTTAGTTAAGATGCTATCGTAATTGTCATCAGCTTCCTTTAGTAACTGCTCAAACCTAAATAGACTTAAATAATGAGATCTCCCTTTCAACACTACCGCCGTTACAGGCGTATCTAAGATCTTATTGATTATTGGTAAATCACGTTGTAGGATTTGATGCTGCAGCTGTATGGTATGTGTACTTACAACGACTGGGCATTCTTTTGTTACACTATGTACTGCTGCAGGTAATAAATAGGCTAACGTTTTGCCTAATCCTGCTCCAGCTTCAATGATCGCATGCTCTCGACCATGAAAGGCCTTTTGAACAAGATCCATCATTTCTAACTGACCTTCTCTTACTTCACCATCCTGAAATAGCTCCTGTGCATTAACTTTTGATACGAAAGATTGGCGAATAAATGGATAGGATAATTGTCTATGCTTACCATCTCGAACATCGAGTTCCTTTAGTTTCCGTAAAGCAATCCCATTTATAATCTCAAACTGTTCATCATAGTCCTGTTCTTTCTCCTTAGAAACAAGTAGTTCTTCTAAAAGATCTTGCAAATCACTTGTAAAGCTAGCTGCAAGATCAATTAGTTTCTTAATCGTTACTAGTGGTAATGTACCAAGTTTCTGTAAGAGCTTATGCAGCAATAAAGCTGTTACTTCTGCATCACTGTCTGCTTGATGAGGACGGTCATGTTGGATAGAAAACTGCTCTGCAAGACCACCTAATCTATAGCTACTTAAGCTCGGATAAAGAAAGCGCGTCATTTCAACCGTATCAAGAACAGGACCTAAAAAAGGTTCATATCCAGCTAGCTTTAACTCTTCCTGTAAAAAGGTCAAATCAAAGATTACATTATGAGCGACAAAATAAGAATCCTCCAATAGGTTTAAAATAATAGGCGCAACTTCTTCAAAATAAGGAGCATTCCTGACCATTCCATCATTAATTCCTGTCAGTTGCTCAATAAAAGGAGAAATTGCTTGAGACGGATTAAGAAAAGTTGAGTAGTTATACACAATCTCTTCCTTTTCATATACTACCGCCGCAAACTGTATAATTTTATCTCCCTTTTTGGGGGAGTTTCCAGTTGTTTCTAAATCAATTACAACGAATCGACTCACGATTTTACCACCTCAAGTTAGGGGACACGTCCATTTACTATCTTCAAAAATAACATAATTGTGGAAAAAATACTATTAGGCAATGGATTCAAGTACCCAATAACAAAAAAATCCCTTAAAAAAGGGATTTTTACATAACAGTTCCTGCAGGCTCTTGATGCAGTAATTGAACAATTTGATTATTCTCATCCATGATTGCAACCTTTGGATGGTGAGAGGAAACTTTTTCTTCAGGCACTAGTACATAAGAGATGATAATTACAACATCTCCCTCTTGGACAAGTCGGGCTGCTGCACCATTTAGGCAACAAACACCACTTCCTCTTTCTCCAGATATTATATATGTCTCAAAGCGATGACCATTATTATTATTAACAATCTGAACCTTTTCATTTGCTACCATGCCAACAGCATCTAGTAGGTCTTGGTCAATTGTTATACTTCCCACATAATTTAAATTAGCTTCCGTAACACGGGCTCTATGAATTTTCCCATTCATCATAGTTCGAAACATGTTATTTCCCCCTTTGCCAAATATGCGGCAAATATACTAAACATCAAATGTCATATTATCAATTAGTCGAACATTTGTAAACCTTATTGCAACGGCAATTAAAACCAGTCCCGAAATTGATGTTACCGTTTTCAGATCAGGAAACGAGTAGATCTCAATGTAATCTATTTCGGCTGATGTATGTTCCATGATATGGGTTTCCATTCTCTTCTGTATTTCTAAGGGATTTTCTTCTCCCCCTTGAATTAAACGTCCTGCAAGCTTTAACGACTGAGAAATGGCTACTGCCTCTTTTCGCTCACTCTCTGTTAGATAAACATTTCTCGAGCTTTTTGCTAGTCCATCCACTTCTCTAACGGTTTCAACTGGGACTAACTCAATTGGAAAGTTGAATTCTGTTATTAAAGAAGAAACAATTGCCACTTGCTGTGCATCTTTCATACCAAAAAATGCGTAAGTTGGTTGAACGATATTAAACAGCTTTATTAACACAGTTGCTACTCCATCAAAATGACCTGGACGTTTACTACCACACAGTATGTTTACCTTATCCTGAACGGTAACTTTAAAGGTATGTTTACTCTTATACATTTCATCAACCGTAGGATAAAACAAAAGGTCAACATTAGCCTCTGAGGCTAGCTTCTCGTCTCGCTCTATATCACGCGGATAACGATCAAAATCTTCATTTGGTCCAAACTGAAGCGGATTAACAAAAATGCTCATCACCACTAGATCAGCTTTCTCACGAGCTTTTTCCACAAGGGTCAAATGACCTTCATGTAAAAAGCCCATTGTTGGAACAAAACCAATAGTTTTTCCATCTGATTTTAGTTGCTGAATTCTTTTCTGCATCTCTTGAATACTTGTAATAATTTCCACTAACTTTTTCCCCCATATAAATTAACTAGTTCTTCTTCCTTCATTTTGAAGGAATGTTGTTCTGAAGGGAATTCCATTGTTTTAACTTCTGCAATATACTGAGCAATACTTTGTTTAATATCTTCATTACTATTTAAGTAGGTTTTAACAAATTTAGGTACTCTTGTCACACCTAGTTTGATCAAATCATGAAAGACAAGAACTTGTCCGTCGGTCTGATTACCGGCTCCAATTCCAATTGTAGGAATTTTTATATTTAAAGAAATATGTTCAGCAACCTGTTTGGGCACACATTCTAATACAACTGCAAAAGCCCCTGCTTCCTCACACTTCTTTGCATCATCTAAGAGACGTGCTGCACTTTCAGCATCCTTACCCTGAACAGAATATCCACCTAATACTCCAACAGATTGAGGCTGAAGGCCTAAATGTGCCATTACAGGAATTCCTGCGTTTGTTAGTAGTCGAATCAGCTCAACAACATCTCCTGCTCCTTCTAGCTTCAGTGCATGAGCTCCCGATTCCTGAAATATTCTCTTTGCATTTTTTAATGTATCTTCCTTCGAGATATGATAGGACATAAATGGCATATCCGTCACGATAAAGGTATCCTGTGCTCCACGCTTCACTGCTTTAGTATGATGAATCATATCCTCTACAGTAACAGGAATTGTACTTTCATAACCTAATACCACCATCCCCAAAGAATCTCCAACAAGAATTAAGTCAATTCCCGCTTCTTCAGCTAGTTTACCTGTTGGGTAATCATAGGCAGTTAGCATAGCAATTTTCTTTTGTTCTAGCTTCATCTTCATAAAATCTCTTGTTTGTTTCATTCATTTTCCTCCTTTTATAGAGGTAATGAATAAACCGATCGAGAATAAATGGATTCGTGATGTTTAGCCACAGATGGCATCAATTATCCTTCTAAAAGCAAAAAAATCCTTCATTTAGAAAGAAGGATAATAAACATAGCACTTTTCGGTTTCATTCATCCCTCTGTCCTAGTCGCAATGGATCAAGGCAGATTAAGTTTTGGGTAACTATAGTAAACGATAACGATAGGTGTAGTTCCTATATTTGGATACTACCCGAGTTCATTATAACAGCGAATTCTTATTTAGGCTATTGTTTAACCTGTATTTTTCCTACTTTATCTCTATATCGGCTGAGTGTACATGGTGGATTACACGATTTGCGTCCTCAATGATTAATACACCCTCATCTGTTATACCTTTTGCAAAACCATGGATTTTCCCAGTTAAAGTACTAGCTACTATTTCTTTTCCGATACTAATGGCGTAAGCTTCCCATAAAAGTTTGATGGGATAAAATCCGGTTTTTAAATAGCTCTCATACAGTTTCTCAAGTTTCTCCAGGATTGTCTGAATTAACTCTGACCGATTGATTTCCTTGCCAGACTGAATACGAAGTGAAGTGGCTTTATCTTTAATATCATCTGGGAAGTCATCTTCCGTTTGGTTTACGTTGATACCAACTCCGATAATAATTGAATTAATCCGGTCCGATTCCGCTTGTAATTCAGTTAGGATCCCAACAGCCTTTTTTCGATCAAAAAGAATATCATTTGGCCATTTAATCTCAGGCTCCAAATTGGTTACCTCTTGAATAGCTTGTGCAATACTAACTGCAGCTAACAAAGTTAGTTGTGGGCTTTGAGGTAACGGAATGGCTGGTCTTAAAATGATACTCATCCATATTCCTGTATATTTAGGTGAATGCCACGAACGGTCTAATCGACCTCTTCCTGCTACCTGTTCCTCAGCAACAACAATTGTACCTTCATTTGCCCCATCATAGGCAAGCTTGTGAGCAATCTTTTGTGTTGATGTTACCGTCTCTTCATAATGGATGTTGCGACCGAGGAATTTTGTCTTTAATCCTAGCTGAATCTCATTAGAAGTAATTTTTTCAGGTTTGGTAGTAATCCGGTAGCCCTTTCTTCTGATGGCTTCTAATTCATAGCCCTCTTTACGAAGATCTTCAATATGCTTCCAGACTGCTGTCCTTGAGCACCCTAACACCTCGCTTAACTGTTGACCTGAGACAAACTCACCATTTGCATGGGTAAATACTTCTAGTAGCTTCTCCCTTAATGCTGATTGCACGTAATGAGCCACTCCTTTATAGATTCTTTTTTATTAACGAGACTTCCTTTTAAAATTTCATGCTCAAGCCTCGATATTGTTTCACTTAACCATGGCCCGGGTGATTTACCTAAAATGTTTACGATATCATGACCATTTACAACGAGGTCTGATTTACTATAAATAGGTAATTGATCATATAAATCAAGTCGATTTATATCCAAAACTTTTTGTTTACCATAAAATAATTTATGGAGTTTCTCTGTAGAAAAAGTAAGCTCTCGACCTAGCTTGTACATCACAAAGTTTGTCCATCCGGTTCGTTCAATTTCAGCGAGTGCATGGACGATTTTTTCGGCTTCCTTTACTACTTTGGTAGGAAGCTTCCAGCTTTTTAAAAATGCTTCCACATCATGAACCTTAAGTATTTTACAAACTACACTCCATTTTTCCGTTCTTGACTCTAGTTGCGTATAATCTAGAGATGGCCATCTTTGAAGTACTTGGGTATAAGAAGCTAAGCTTTCTATACTGCCTGATAATCCTGTTTTCCCCAATAAATGAATAGCAGACTCACAAGAAGCCCCCGATATCATTTTTTCAAGCTCCATACTGATACGTTCTATTGATATATGTTTTAACAGACTTGCATTCTCCTTAATTGCTAAGAGGGTTTTTTCCTCAACTTTAAAAGAAAGCTGACTATGAAACCGAAGTGCACGTAGCATTCGTAACGCATCTTCTTTGAATCGCTCGTCAGCAACCCCAACAGTTTGTATCTGTTTTTCTTTGATAGCAGTCTGTCCATGGAAAGGATCAAACAATTCTCCATGCCTATTCATTGCAATTGCATTCATTGTAAAATCTCGACGCTGGAGATCTTCCGTTAAAGAGTCTATAAATTGAACACTGGAGGGACGTCTGAAGTCTGTGTAATTTTCATCTTTTCGAAATGTTGTAACCTCATAAGGAGTTTCATCATTTAACACAACCACCGTCCCATGCTCAATACCTACAGGAACCGTTTTGGGAAATATCTTCATCACCTGATCTGGAAGTGCTGACGTGGAAATATCTACATCACCAATTGGGCGGCCCATAATTGAATCTCTAATGGCGCCCCCCACAATATATGCTTGATATCCTTCTCTTTCTAATTTGGAGATTAGTTCGATCGGTTTTAAAAAAACATCCTTCAACACAACCACATCCACTAGTTTCTTAAAGTATGATAATATATTTCTTCATATTGCTGAACGATTTTACTTGAACTAAAAGCCTCACGTACTCGTCTCATCGCAACTTCAGCCATTTTTTCATGAAGGGTAGAATCTATTAAAAGTGAGATTGCTTTATCACTAACCATATCAACATCTCCCAGATCACTTAAGAACCCATTTTCTCCATCTATAATGACCTCTGGAATACCGCCAATTTTTGTCCCAATACAGGGGACTCCACATGCCATGGCTTCTAATAAAACTAACCCAAAGCTTTCCTTTTCTGAGAGCAATAGCTTGAGATCGCTCATAGAATATAAGTCTTCAAGCTTATCTTGTTTTCCTAGAAAGAGAACTTGGTCCTGCAAACCCTTCTCTTTTACTAATCGATTGACCACCGTTAGTTCTGGCCCATCTCCTACCAAGAGTAACTTTGATGGAATATGTTTTTGAATTTTTTCAAATGCCCTAATCACGTCTGGTACCCTTTTCACTGCCCTAAAATTAGAAGTATGTATAATAACTTTTTCATGGGGTGATATGCCGTATGCACTTTTCAATGATGAGGCATCTTTGCGACGATAAATCCGCTCATCAACAAAATTATAGATAGCTGTAATATGTTTATCTGGCTCTAGCATTTCATATGTTTGCGCGATTAATGACTCAGATACTGCAGTAACGGCATCTGATTGTTCTATTCCAAACCTAATTAAATCACTCATCGATGGATCATATCCTAAGACAGTTACATCTGTTCCATGTAGTGTAGTAACAATTTTGACATCTCGTTTTGCCATTTGCTTGGCTAGTACAGCACAGACAGCGTGTGGGACTGCGTAATGTACGTGAAGTAAGTCTAGTTCCTCCCTATCTATAACTTCTGCCATCTTACTAGCTAGAGCTAAATCATAGGGCGGATATTGAAACACTGAATAATGATTAACCTGAACTTCGTGATAATATATATTACAATACACCTTGTTTAGTCGAAATGGTAGACTAGACGAAATAAAATGAATTTCATGTCCTTTTTCTGCTAATAGTTTCCCCAGCTCTGTTGCAATAACACCAGATCCTCCAACTGTTGGATAACAAGTAATCCCTATTTTTAACTTCATTACTTCTCCCCTAACAAACCATCTCCCATAAGGATTGGTTTCTTACTTATAAAGCCTTCTGCATACCCTACCCCTACTTCTTGACCAAACAACCTCTCTCTACTCACTACTGTCTCTATATAGCCATTAACTAATGGTGTATCTACACTATCAGACTTTTTAACAAATTGACTTGCATAGGCTTTAAGACTTTCTATTTTTATATCCATTGTATTCGTTATATCAATCATAAATGTAGGTGTATGGTACCCATTAATAAAATAATAAAATAAGTTCGTGCTTTTATGAGCTGGCAAACCATCTTCAACTTCATAATTTTTAATTCCTGCTGAGAATATAGCCTCTTCTACAAGGGAAGCACATCGCCCATGATCCGGATGTCGATCAACTTCATAAGGTACAAATATAGTGGTAGGACGATACTTTCGAATAATATAGGCAATCTTTCTAATATACTCCTGTGATGGAAAGAGACCACGATCAGGTAGCTGAAGATTATCTCTAGACATTATACCTAATAATTCACCTGCTCGTTTTGCCTCTTCATAGCGTAATGTAACTGTTCCATTTGATGATAGTTCTGCTTCAGTAAGATCACAAATGCCTATTTTGAAGCCTATTTTAGTATATTTAGCGATGGTGCCACCCATTCCAATTTCCACATCATCTGCATGAGCTCCAAATGCTAAAATATCCAGTTTATTATTTCTCATTATGATTGGTCATGAACGATTTTCCTCCAGGTAAAATCGCCCCTTTCTAATCCATGAATTAAGATTTCAGCTGTACCCATATTAGTCGCAAGTGGAATGTTGTAGACGTCACATAGTCTAACAAGAGCCGTTATATCTGGCTCATGTGACTGTGCAGTTAAAGGGTCTCTAAAAAAGAAGACCGCATCCATCTCATTTTTAGCTATAAGAGACCCGATTTCCTGATCTCCACCTAGAGGACCTGATTTAAATCTAGTAATGGTTAAACCAGTCGCTTCCATTATTTTTAATCCAGTCGTTCCAGTCGCAAAAAGCTCATGTTTCTCGAATATCCCTCTATAGGCGATTGAAAAGTCAACAAGGTCCTGTTTCTTCTTATCATGAGCGATTAAAGCAATCTTCATAAATTCCCCTCTATTCCATTATGTTTTCTAATCCATATACTAATAAGTCAATTTTCATGACTGTATCAATTGCTAATTTAACACCTGACATAAATGATGCTCTATTATAAGAGTCATGACGGATTGTTAACGTTTGTCCATCTCCACCAAACAATACCTCTTGATGAGCAATTAAACCAGGTAATCTTACACTATGTAGTCTGATTCCCTCAAAATCTGCTCCTCTTGCCCCTATGATATGTTCCTTTTCATCAGGATGACCTTGTTTCTTTTGCTCTCTTACTTCAGCAATCATTTCCGCTGTTTTAATCCCCGTTCCACTAGGCGCATCTAACTTCTGATTGTGATGTAATTCGATAATTTCCACATCTTGAAAATACTTCGCAGCCATCTGTGAGAATTTCATCATTAACACAGCACCTATCGCAAAGTTGGGAGCTATAATGGCACCCAATTGTTTTTGTTGTGCAAGCCCTTGAAGTTCATCCAAATCCTGGGCCGTAAACCCAGTCGTTCCAACAACAGGTCGAATTCCATAATCTAGAGCAATCCTTGTGTGTCTTCTACCAATCTCTGGTGTTGTTAAATCTAAAAGTACATCAGGTTGTACTTCCTGAAAGCAAGCTTCAATGTCTTCAAAGATTGGTGCCTCTAAAGGAGGTAATCCTTCAATATCTGAAATAAGCTTTCCACCATTTACTCGATCAACAGCACCAACTAATGTAAAGTGTTCGGTATTATGTATTAGTTCTAATGCTTCTTTCCCCATTCTTCCACGAGGTCCTGCAATGACGATTTTGATTTGTTCCATGTATGCTACAACTCCTATAATTCTTTTTTAGTCCAACGATCCTTATCACGTGTATTAAACTTCTCCATTACGAGATTATGTGATTCTTCTAAATCAATATGTAATGAGTTAGCAAGACAAGTCAATACAAATAGCATATCTCCAATTTCTTGCTCCATTGATTTTTCTTCTTCTGAAGATTTTTTAGGTTTCTCTCCATAATAATGATTTACTTCACGAGCTAACTCACCCAGTTCTTCTGTTAAGCGGGCAATCATTGCTAAAGGGCTAAAATAGCCTTCTTTAAACTGTCCTATATAGTCATCCACTTCTTTTTGTATCTCTTGTAATGTTTTACTCATACGTTCACCTCATAATTTTCTTCTTCCATGTTAGCTAAAACCATGCGTTTTGACAAATATTAAAATCTGAAAGATATAATTGCCCTTCTTTACAGCTTAGTCTATAATTTGTAACGAATTGGAAAAATTGATATTGGAGGCTTTTCATGTTTGGACAAATTAAAATAATTAACATATTCTTTATACTTCTTGGTGCTGCCATTTTTTCTTTTGGCCTAGTAAATTTTAATATGTACTATCATTTAGCTGAAGGTGGATTTACTGGAATCACATTACTTCTTTATTTTCTATTTGATTTCAACCCAGCTATTTCTAATATTATCCTAAATATACCTCTATTCTTCATTGGATGGAAAATTTTAGGGCGGACTTCTTTTATTTATACACTAATTGGAACATTTAGTGTGTCAGGATACTTATGGATCTTTCAGAAGTACCCTGTTAGCTTTCAGCTTGAAAACGATATGACATTAGTAGCCTTATTTGCTGGTGTTTTTCTCGGTGTAGGTTTGGGTATCATCTTCCGCTTCGGTGGTACAACCGGAGGAGTAGATATCATTGCTCGTCTTTCTTATAAATATATTGGATGGAGCATGGGAAAAACGATGTTTCTGTTCGACTTATGTATTATTGCCCTCTCCGTAATTACTTATCTTTCCTATCGACAAGGAATGTATACACTTGTAGCCGTCTTTATTGGAGCAAAGGTGATTGACTTTATGCAAGAAGGTGCCTACTCCGCTAAAGGCGCTACCATTATATCACAGAAAAATAATGAAATAGCCGAAAAAATCCTAAAAGATATGGAACGAGGCGTTACCATCCTTAGAGGGCAAGGGTCATTTACACGACAAGATACAGAAGTATTGTATTGTGTAGTAGGCAGAAATGAAATCGTCAAGCTTAAAAATATTATCAACTTTGTAGATCCACATGCCTTCGTCGCCGTATCTGACGTTCGCGACGTAATGGGCGAAGGCTTTACATTAGACGAAAACAAAAAACCATTAAGGGAATAAGAAAAGCTCTAGCACCCCTAGTAATGAAGACAGGCTAAAACCGCAACGTCCTGTTGCAACGCCTGTCTGACCTACATCCTGTAGGCCTCCGACAAGCAAAGGTTCCTACGTGAAAAAAAGGGTGCTCTTTCCCTTTTATTCGCGTAGGGTTATTTGACCTCGAGGGGCTGGGTGCTAGAGCTAGACATAATATAAAACCTCTAGCACCCCCTAGTATGAAGACAGGCTAAGAACGCAACGTCCTGTTGCAACGCCTGTCTGACCTGCTTCCTGCAGGCCTCCGACAAGCAAATGTTCCTACGTGTACGTGAAAAAATGGTGGCCACACACAAAAAATCCTACTTGATTTTTAATCAAGTAGGATTTCCTTTATTATTAATCTTCGCTTTGCATACCTGTGTAGATTAAAACTAAACGTACTAGTTCTAAAACTGCAACTAGGGCAGCAGCCACATAAGTTAATGCAGCAGCGTTTAATACTTTACGAGTTTCACGTTCTTCATCATTACGAATAATTCCTGCTGATACAATTTCATTCATTGCGCGATTTGATGCATCAAACTCAACTGGTAACGTAACAATCTGGAATACAACTGCAGCAGCCATGAAAACAATACCTAGTAACACTAGACCACTCATACTTGCAAAGAAACCAACTAGGATTAAAATCCAAGAGAAGTTAGATCCAATATTAGCTACAGGTACTAATGCGTGACGGAAGCGTAAAAATGCATAATCTTGTGCATCCTGCATTGCGTGACCAACTTCATGGGCAGCTACTGCTGCACCTGCAATGGAGTTTCCATGATAGTTATTTGTAGATAATCGAACTGTCTTTGAACGCGGATCATAGTGATCAGATAATGTACCAGGAGTTTCTTCAATACCTACATTATACAGCCCATTATCATCTAATATTTTTCTTGCTACTTGAGCACCTGTCATACCAGAAGACGCTGCTACTTTAGAATATTTTTTGTAAGCACTTTTTACTTTCATTTGAGCCCAAAGTGGAATAATAATAATTAAAGCGAAGTAAATGATAAATCCCATTGTTTCATCCTCCATACAACTTTATACTACTCTAATTGTAAGCAAGACTAAAGGTAGTGTCAATCATTTAACCTTTTTCTAGATGCTTGCTTTTCTTTATCACCTTTATATTTTCTCCAGGCAACGTAGGATAATGTAACAATTATAATACTTCCTGTTGAGATCATGACCCAGATTAATGATGGATCTGCATCATCCTCTTTCATTTGCTTAAACATACGTATTAACTCTTCTTCCATTACTTGCATATGTTCCATTCTTGAATCGTGTAACAACAACTCATCTCTCGACTCATCCATATAGGTAACATAGGCATTAATCTTTTCAGATTGCTGAGTATCAAGGTCAAGTCTTACACTTGGATAAATAATATCATACTTACCTAGAAAGGAATTGAGCTCATGTTGAAAGACTTGGGAGTCCCCAGAATTTACCGCTTCCTTTAACGTATGGAAGGTAGCCATTACAGAGGTTTCCATTTCAGTCCAGAGCGGTTGATGTTCTGATTTAACAGCATCCACTACAAGCCGAAATTTTGTAACAGCCTTTATACACTCTTCATGTGATAAAGATTCAGATGTTAGAGCAAGTTCTGCCTCCTCATATGACGCAGTAATAACTCTAATTTCATCCATTGTAAAAGAATTTTCATGTATGATCACTTTCGAAAATTGATCTGAGAAATATGAAAGTAGTTTTTGTGCATCATCATATTTCTGATGCTTAACTAGTTGAAGGGCTTGATCAGTAATAATATCAAGCTTTTCCCAATTATCTGTATGATCTGCTAGTCCATTTGAAGGTGTCATAAAAACGAGAACTGCTATAAATATAACTATCCATCTACTCATACTTGTCCCTCCCCTTACTACTAATAAATTGTATGAAGAGGTGGACAAGAGTAGACCATTATAATGTTAATTGTGTTCTATTTTTTCGGACACAAAGTATGTAAGTAATGAAAAGGGAGAATATACTCAACCAAAATGTAAAATAACCAATATAGGCTATGTACTCTTCAAGTCTATATCTAGGGTACATAAAAAATACATAGTCAATGATATCATTATGAAGAGTCCAAACAGCCGCAAGCATTAAATGCCAAAGCTTAATCTTATAGTATGGTGAGTATAGCAATCCTTGAATGGCCATTGCCGCATGAGAAAAGATAAGCATATAGCCTTGCCACGATAAATCTCCATGAACCAATAGCACTAAAATGTTCATTACAACAGCCCATACACCATATTTAAATAGTGTCACAATGGCTAGTGCCTCAAAAATGGGCCAATTCGTTTTTAGTAAAAAAGCAATGAGAACAAATACAAAGAATAGGCTTGCAGTTGGACTATCTGGAACAAATATTAGGAAAATCGATGGGGTATCAGCAAGCTGCCATCCGTACCATTCATAACCATATATCGTACCTGCCACATTTACGATCAGTAAAGACCATAGCACCCACCGCTGGGCAAGAAACATTTGAAACATTCTTAACAAGGTACACCCTCCTCCATTCTGTATAATATAAAGGCTTAAAATCGTAAAGCATTCTAGTAAAAAAAGCTGACGATATCGTCAGCTTTTAATCTTTTATTATTATTCTTCACCAAGTGTAGAGACAAATTCAGCTAGAATTTGAAGCTCTTCATCAGTACCCTTGAAGATTCCAGCAGGCATGTTACCTTGACCGTTAACAGCGATGTCAGCAATCTCTTCAGCTGTTAAACCAGTACCAATTAATGATACCCCAGATGAAGTTCCAGCTAAGTTGTTACCATGACAGGATAAACATGTGTTGGCTTCTAAAATCGCATAACCTTCTGCCTCTGTATCGATTGGTACCTCTTCAACGATTTTACCCATCTCTTTTTTAGCTTCCCAGTCAGTTTGAACGACTGATTCCCATGTAAGGAAGATTGTAGCCGCCACACCAAGTAACATCATACCGACTGCAATCGGACGCTTAGAAGGACGACGCTCAGGTCCACGATCTAAGAATGGTGCTAGCATTAAAGCTCCAAATGCTAAACCTGGCATAATCATTGCACCGATTACTGTATAAGGTCCTGCAGCAAACTCATATTTTAGAAGTTGGTATAAGAATAAGAAATACCAGTCAGGTAAAGGAATATAACCTGTATCTGTCGGATCAGCCATACGTTCTAATGGGGGTTGATGAGCGACAGTTAAACAGAGAAATCCAATTAGGAAGACAGAACCTACTAACCATTCTTTTAATAGGAAGTTTGGCCAGAAGGCTTCTGTTTTTCCTGGGTATTCAGAGTAATCTTTTGGGATATTCGGTTTCCTTTCAGCAGGAACACGAGAATCTCCAACAAATTTCATACCTTTTCCACGATGCATTCATTTCCCCTCCTTTTGTAGGTGGAAAAAATCCCGGAAAATTCTTGTGAGCGATTCATATTTTTCCGTGAACTTTTTTCAAACTCTCATTAATTGTAAATTAAATCTTATAGTGGTCCTGAAATACCTTGCTTACGAATCATTACAAAGTGAGCTCCCATTAATCCAAGTAAAGCACCAGGAAGGAAGAATACATGAATTGCAAAGAAACGAGTTAATGTTTGAGCACCTACAATTTCTGGGTGACCAGCAAGCAATGTTTTCACTGCACCACCGATAAACGGAGTAGCAGCAGCAATCTCTAATCCTACTTTTGTAGCAAATAATGCTTTCATATCCCAAGGTAGAAGATAACCAGTAAATCCAAGTCCTAACATAACAAAGAAAATTAGTACTCCTACTACCCAGTTCAATTCACGTGGCTTTTTATATGCTCCTTGGAAGAATACACGAAGCGTATGTAGGAACATCATTACAATGACCAAACTAGCTCCCCAGTGATGCATTCCACGAACAATTTGACCAAAAGCTACTTCATTTTGTAAATAATACACAGATTCCCATGCATTCTTAATATCTGGAACATAATACATAGTTAAGAACATTCCAGATAGAATTTGAATAACTGTTACGAAGAAGGTTAGTCCCCCAAAACAGTAAACAAATGCTGAGAAATGGTGGGCAGGGTTAACGTGTTCTGGAACCTCATGGTCCGCAATATCACGCCACATAGGCGTAATATCTAAACGTTCATCTACCCAATCATAAATTTTGTTTAACATCTATTACGCCCCCCCTTTTGGTTTTGCTTTACCTAAGTATAATTTTCCGTCTTTTACTTCATGTTGGTAAACATCTAGTGGTGCTAGAGGTGGAGTTCCCGGAACGTTTGTCCCGTCTTTTTCATATAGTCCATAATGACATGGACAGAAGAACATATTCTCATTTGCTGGATCAGAATTCCAGTTTACAACACAACCTAGATGCTTACACACAGGTGATAACGCAATAATACTATCGCCTTCTTTATATACCCATGCTGACTTTGGTTCTTCAGACTTATACCAAGCATCAACTTGGTCAATTTTAAAGTCGATACGCTGAGGTTCAGTTGTTATATCCGCAACATCTGCAACAGGAACTAAATCCTGTTCAGTTGCAGGACGTAAAACCGGATCTAAAGCAAAACGAACCATTGGCATAAGCATTCCTGCTGCCATAAATCCACCAACACCAGTAAGGGTATAGTTTAAGAATTGACGTCTCGAAACCCGATGCTTTTTCTCACTCATCATTTTCCCCCCTCTATACGAAGCTAAGTCCGTTCGGACATACTTTTAACACTTATAAAACTAGGACATACTCATGATATATCAATATTGATATCAGGTCAATAATATCCTTTTCATTTACTAAATCTAATATGTATAATCTTGTTAATTTCTCCAAGCAGATAATAATAATGGGACAATTTGTTGGATCTGGTCTGTCATAATTTGTTGCTTTACTTTTGAATCAACATGTTCTAGTGGAACTGCCGATAGCCAGATTAAGGAGTTCCCTAGTTCCCCCTCATATCCCTTCCAATCTGAATCACTTGTTAAGTAAATAACATGTTTAAACTCATTGCTAGTAAAGTGTTCTTTCCATTCAATTAACCTAGTGTATTTCTGCTCAACTTGCTCCCCTTTTAGATACGTAAAAGGTGGAGTTAAGAATGCTCTTCCCTTAAATTGTCTCTCTAATTCAGTTGTTAGAATGGAGATAAATTCACCATTGAGCACGATATTCTTCATCTGTTGTCCAACAGCAATTGGGATAAGGGGAATAATTACTGTATCTACATATTCCTTTGATTGTGTGTACAAATCAACGTCTGTCGTTGTCCATTTCATTCGAATACCTCCTCTTTAGAAGTCTTGATTATAATTAAACCATACTCTCTACTTTTTTTCATCATCTCCACAAGTAGATCCTTACTAAATTAGAAAGATAGATGAAATTTGTTCACAAAAATTTCCAAACTTATTATTGAATGCCCTTCATAGAATGAAGTGTTAAGCAGAAAATCTGTAAAAGAAAGTCACAGGAGAATATTGTTAATCTTCTTTACAAATCCATTTTCGTGTAATCAATTCATTTGTTCCTGCTAGAAAACACCATGGTTTTTTAACACAAAAGAAAACACCTAGCGAAAGCTAAGGTGTTAATCAGTGGTACAAATGTATTCGTTTCTATTTTTCATGTTGCTTGAGGTCGACATAACAGAGAGAAGCATTAGTAAAAAGGTCACCTAAGTATTAATTACAAGTTAATTTAGACTGTTTAATAATTTGGTAAGTCTTAAGAACTCATGTTGGTCTTGCTTATCAAGAGCTTCATCGATTAAAACAAGTAGTTTCTCTCTTTGAAAAGTAAAGATGGACTCATCCAGAAATTTTTCGGCTAGCTTTTTATCTTTGTCACTAATACCTAGATGCTTTGGCATAAAGGGGTTGTCTTCAAGGACAAGGACATAATGGGAAGAGTGGAAGGATTCACGGAAGTTTAACTGGATGTATATATCTTCCTCACGATTTAGCCGGATATCGTGAAAGGATTTTTCCGCATCAGTTGTCATTACATTCTCTTTATAAAACCTAAACGGAGCATCATCGACGCAATGTGTTGACATGATAATGCCTTTTGGACAATACTGAGCCTGCTCAACAAAGTGAACCTTTCTCATTAATTGATCATGACTCATTAAGTAATTTAAAATCCAAACACATTCTCTTCTTTTCAGCTGATAATTATTTAAGAACCAGCGAATAAATTCTTTTTTTTCATTTACAGATACAGGGGTTGCCATTGTTGTCCCTCCTCTGTTCTTAATGAGTTATAGTGGGTTTTCATATTACATAAAATTCAACGCTTGTTTCTCTTTTTCCTTCTTCATTACGATTCATTTTCTAACTGTAAAACTAGTTCTTCAATATCGATTCTAGCCTGGTCTATGCTGAGTAAATGTTTAAATTGTACTAATGCTTCCTGTCTTAAACCTTCCTCTAGAAGAAAGCGACCATATTCTTCCAAGAAATCTGGTTGATCTTTAAAAAAAGTATATGCAGCACGGTAGTGTTTTAATGCATCCGAATATTCTTCTAGTTCTTTCTTAGCTATCGCAATGTCCCAAATCATTTGTGGATCTTCATCTCCACTTTCTATAGCAGCTTCAACGATTGGTACAACTTTTTCAAAGTCACCCTCGTTTATATAAATTCTTGTTAAAAGAAATGCGGCTTCGATGGATTCATGATCTAGCTCTCTCGCTTTCACTAGCAATATTTTGGCTTGTTCATAATTCCCAAGCTTCATAGCCAGCTTACCACCGAACACATACAGTTCTTTATTATACTCATCCACCTTTATACCCTCTTGAATCGCTTCTTGAGCCTCAGTGATAAGTTCTTCTGCTTCATAAGCTTTTGCAAGCACAAGGTACAGAGGACTATAGGTAGGGTCCATATCTTTAAGCTCTAAGAGCTTATTAATAGCTGTCTTATAGTTTTCTACCTGATAAGCTGAACAGGCATATCCAAACAAGCTATCAATTTCAACCTTATCTGCTAGCCCTTTTTCATAATGAGTAAAAGCTTCTTCAAAGAGTCCAGTAGAGGCATAGCTTTCTGCTAATCGTAAGTGAACACTAATGTCACCCACATGATTTTCCACCTTTACTACCTCTTCGTAATAAGGAATACTTTGTTTATAATTTCCTCTACCTGAATAAAATTCTCCTAAAGCAAATTGTAAAATGGAATTATTAGGCAATAATTGCTTAGCTTTTAAGAGCTTCTGTTCTGCCACTTCATCTAACCCCTGCATTTGATATAAGTCTGCAAGTAGTAAAAGTACTCGAGGATATTCTTCTTCCTCTTCATCCACTTGTCCTAAAAGAATAATCGCTTGTTCCTCTTCATCTAGGTCAATATGTACCTCAGCAAGCATTAGTATTAATTCAGTTTCAGTTGGATATATTTCAAGTAAAGAGTTTAATAGGTCCTTTGCTTCCCGTAAGAAACCGAGTTGATAATAGACCTCCGCAACACTATATTTTTCATCATCTGTTGCTCGTGGTAGTAACTTTGATAGTTCGTCTAGGCCTTTTTCTACTTCGCCGTATTCTACTAGTTCTAAAGCTGCTTGTATTGTTTTCATAGTGCTCCCTCTATTTCAAAGATTATCATTTAGTATGTAAGTCCAAAGGTTTTAGAAGTTTATACAACTTCGGCCATTTTCATTCTAAAAGCTAGAAGAATAATAGCCAGGCACCTTAATTTGGACCCGCTCTCCGTAACCAGGGTTAATAAAGAATTGTTCATTAACTTTAATATTACGTCCTTTATGAACCGTAATAATTGGTTTATTCATATCATAGTTAACTTCTTCTTGATTCGCAAATTCCCTGCTTTTTGGAGCATATAAATTATAATCAACATCCCCACCTATCCGAATCTCTCCTTTTAAAGGGGAAATTCCGATTTTCCTCAGCACATTGAGAGGTAACGGCTCCCCTGTCGAAGGACACTCTGGAACTGTCGGAATTCTCTCTTCTTTCATAATTGCTTTCCAGGTTTCAGTCTGTTTTCGTAGTCTTCCTCTAGAAGGTTCATCCTTCCAAATCGGCACGATAGAGAGGTAGTAGGGGTAGAGGGCATCCCTTATCCATCCCCAGGCTATGCTATACATATCCTGTTCTTCTAATTCTACAAAAATAACTGGTATTTTTAATCTTTTACACTGTCTAACAAAACTTGGCGTTAACGCTCTACTTGGGATTCTTACCCCAATGCAATAATCGATAGGGCTATTAATCATTATATGTGTGATTGTCTTGATTGCCTTTTTCAGTTGTGCTTCGTAATTAACCGTTACACTAACTAATAGAGTTGTGCAGCCATAACTAATCAAGTCTTTTATATACTCTTTTTGAGATGAGAAGGTAGAGATATTTTCAATATTAAAGTCTAGCATGACATGACCAGGAGTTAATAAATATGGAGAAGCATCCATTTTTAATAGTTTTACATTATTCATATGCGGTCTAATATACTCAATCTTATTTTCCTTAATAGAGAAGGAGCACTGAATGATTTCTTGTTCTTTCTTAACATTCGCTCGGTCGATTACATAAGGCATGATTAACATCCTCCTATAGCAAGTCCATAACAACACCCTTATGACAAGCTATGACTTTCAGGAGGAAAGTATGAGTAAAACTAATCTGTTAAGTTGTTAAGTTGAAAACTCATCAAGCGGGACTGCTTAACAAGCAGGATATCCTGAAACAAGTTGATCTTCGTTTCAGAACACTCGCTTTCCGCACTTGCACAGGATGTGCTGACTTCTGCGTTGCTCACAGGACGTGAGCGCCTTTAGCAGAAGTTCCTTTTGCCTCCTCGTCACTTACGCTCCTGCTGGGTCTCCCCTAACCGCTTCTCCCGCAGGAGTCTCTCGTTCTTCCACTACGATCACTGCTTGAAAATCAACACAGTTGTATAACAGAACAATTAAAATGTATCGCTGTTTGTGTGTGCCAATTAAATAAAAAAGACTGCCAACATTTAGTCAACAGTCCCTTTACAATTATTTACTTAATGATTCTATATGCTCAAAAAAGCTTGGGTATGAGACGGCAATTGCTTCAGTATCCTCAATTTGAAGCTCGCCTTCTGAGACAAAGGAAGCAATGGCTAGCATCATCCCAATACGATGGTCACCATGGCTACTTACTTCTGCTCCGTGGAGCTTGGATTTACCATATATAATCATACCATCATCGGTAGCCTCAATTTTTGCACCTAGCTTTGTTAGTTCATTTACAACCGTATCAATACGGTTTGTTTCTTTCACCTTCAGCTCACTAGCATCCTTTATGATGGTTGTACCTTCCGCTTGTGTTGCTAATAGAGCGATAATCGGAATCTCATCAATTAAACGAGGAATTAGCTCTCCACCTACTTCAATGCCATGTAGCTCGGAAGTTTGAATGTATAAATCTGCAAAAGGTTCAAAATTTTCTTCTCGTTCATTTTCGATTCTAATTGTCGCACCCATTTGTTGTAAAACATCAATGATTCCCGTTCTTGTTGGATTGATGCCGACATTTTTCAAGACAATCTCACTGTCCGGAACAATGGCTCCTGCTACAAGGAAGAATGCAGCTGATGAGATATCACCTGGCACATAGATTGAAGTGCTAGTAAGCTCCTGCCCACCCTTAACCGTTACTGAAGTCCCCTTTACCTCAATAGAAACACCAAACGCTTGTAGCATTCTTTCGGTATGATCTCTTGATTGATGAGGTTCTGTTACGGTTGTTGATCGATTACCATTTAAACCGGCAAGTAAAATGGATGATTTAACCTGAGCACTAGCTACAGGAGATTGGTAAGTGATTCCTTTTAAATTGCCACCTCTAATCGATAAAGGTGTAAACTGTCCATCTTCTCTTCCATCGATCTTTGCTCCCATATCACGAAGCGGGTTAGTTACTCTTTTCATTGGTCGCTTTGCGATGGATGAATCTCCTATCATGCAAGAATGAAAAGGAATACCAGCTAATATCCCCAGTAAAAGTCGAGTAGTTGTTCCTGAGTTACCCACATCTAATATTTCTTTTGGTTCCACAAGTCCTTTAAACCCGTTTCCCCAAACCGTCACTTGCTCCCCGTTTCGCTGTATTTCTACACCCATTTTCTCAAAGCAAGAAATGGTGCTCAGGCAATCCTCTCCTGGTAGAAAATGTTCAACTGTTGTGGTTCCATTTGCTATAGAGCCTAACATAACGGCACGATGTGAAATGGACTTATCGCCTGGAACATGTATTTCCCCTTGTAAACGTGTTTGGTAGAAGTTTACTTTTTTCATATTTCTTACTCCTTACTGAATGACATACGTCTCATATTTATTAGACTCTAGGCACCTCTTCGCTCGTAAGCGATCATCCTCCGTTTGAAAACTAAGACGGAGAACTCCATAGATATCTTCTCTAGCTTCAATAATCCTAATGTTTGTAATACTAATTTTATTTTCTGCTAAAATAGCTGTTACTTCAGAGATGACACCCGGATAATCAGGAACATCAACAAATAAATCGTAGAATGCAGGGATTGCTCCCTTGGTTTTGCTAGGAAGTCCATCTCGATAAGACTTGGCTGTCTCAAAGTATTTATAAATTTGGTCAGAATCAACTTGATCAATCATCGTTCTGACCGTATCCATTTCATTCATCCATTGATCAAACTGCTTTAATAAAGGCACCCGGTTATGAATGAGAATATCTCTCCACATAGTAGGACTTGAGGAAGCAATTCTAGTTATATCTCTAAAACCACCTGCTGCTAATCGACTTATATCATGACTTTCATTCTGATAAGATGCGACATTATGCACGAGACTTGCCGCTATGATATGTGGAAAATGACTTATTAATCCTGCAATATGATCATGTTCTTCAGGAGTCATTTCAATAAAGTTAGCCTTGGTTCCAGATAGTAAGTCTTTTAAAGCCTGGATGGCATGAGTTGGTGTTTTGGGAGTAGGTGTTAAAATATAAAAAGCATTTTCAAAAAGATGTGCTTTAGATGATTCAACTCCTGTTTTATGGGAACCTGCCATCGGATGGCCACCTATAAAATAGACCTCCTCATGACAAACAATCTCACTTTTCATCATGATCTGCTGTTTTGTACTGCCTACATCTGTAATAATGGTTCCCTTTTTTAAGGGTAATTGTGCAATAGTGGCTAATATCTGCTCGGTTTGTTTAACAGGCGTGGAAATAATGATAAAATCAGCCTTTTCCACTTCAGCTGAAAGTTCCAACCCGATTTCATCGATTACAAGAAGAGCTTGTGCTAGCTTTAAGCGTTCCCCATGAATATCATGACCAACAATCGTTACATCTTTTTCTCTTTTTATCGCTAGTCCAATGGAGCCACCAATCAGTCCAAGTCCTATTATTAAAATACGTTTCTTCATATAATCACCTTTTTTGGCTCTGTAAAAACGGAAATGTTGATTTCTGATACAGGATATTTAAATCTTTCTCAACCCTTATTCTAAGGATTTAACAAAGGAAACAAACCCTTACACCACTCTATCAACATTGCATAAAGATTAGTATTAACACAGCCTGAATTATTGATTTATTGTGAGAAAGAAATAAATATGTACTTTTCTACCTTTGCAAAAAGGTAGGTTTGCACCTACCTTTTTTTGCTACTTATTTATTTTGAAGCATTTCTGTTAATGTTGCGATGATTCCGTTATTTTCTTCTTGTGTTCCTACGGTTACACGAATACTTGTTGGAAAACCAAGAGCATTACCTGAACGGACAATATAGCCACGCTCTAATAAATA
This sequence comes from Bacillus mesophilus, assembly GCF_011008845.1. Taxonomy (GTDB): domain Bacteria; phylum Bacillota; class Bacilli; order Bacillales; family SA4; genus Bacillus_BS; species Bacillus_BS mesophilus. Next base: position 90,950 of record NZ_JAAIWM010000002.1, read on the forward strand.
TTGAAAGACTTCGTTCCCCTGTAATGGATTAAAGTCTATTAAGATAAAGTTTCCTTGTGAAGGATAATAGGCTAGATTATGCTCCTTACAAAATTCTTCAAATTGCTGAAGTCCTTTGCGATTTTTTGTTCTGCACTGTTCAACGAAATCTGTATCATGTACCGAAGCAATGGCTGCTGCATGCGAGATTCTAGAAGTATTAAAAGGTTCTCTAGTAGGTTCGATTTGTCTTATAAAGTCTGCATTTCCAACCCCATAACCTATTCTCAAACTAGCAAGTCCATAAATCTTAGAAAAAGTACGAAGAATCATGACATTTGAGTATTGTTGTAATAGAGGAACTGTTTCTAGGAAATCATCTGCTTCAACATACTCATAATAGGCTTCGTCTAAAACAATCAAGGTCGTCTTCGGAACACGTTCCATAAAGGACAATAGATCGTCTTTTTTAATATAAGTACCTGTAGGGTTATTCGGACTACATACCCATACTATTCTTGTATTTTCGTCAATCTGCTTTAGCATACCCTCTAAATCGTGGTTACCATCTATTAATTCAACCTCGCGAACTTCCGATCCTTCAACAATCGCATTATGCTTATATTGTGGGAAAGTCGGCGTCGCCATTACTGTATTTGTTTCAGGTGAAAGTAAAGCTCGGCAAAGAATCAAGATAATTTCATCTGACCCGTTTCCGAAAATCAATTGACTACCATCTACATGTAAGTAATTAGCAATTGTTTCTCGTAATGCAGTAGCATAACCATCTGGATAAATCGCTAGTTCATCAACTGCTTTTTTAATTGCCTCTTTCGCTGCAGGAGAACTTCCAAAAGGGTTTTCATTTGATGCTAGCTTTATAATTTTGTCTAAGCCAAACTCTTTTTTTACTTCTTCAATTGGTTTTCCTGGTTGATACGGTTTTAGGGAAATAAGTTGCTTTTTTACTTCCATTTGGAAACCCCTCTCTTAAACTGATATAGGAGATATAATGGATTTTACAAAGTTCTCGAATTCTTCCAATGCTGCGGCTTTTGTATCGAAATTTTGTAAATTAGTTTCTAAGTCTGCTAGCTTTTTTAAGAGAGCACTACCTACAATGACTCCATCACATACTGGCAATAGATTGGTAACCTGATCTGCATTTGAAATACCAAACCCAACTGCTACTGGTATATTGGAGTGTTTTTTCACAGATTCAAGGAATGGATATACACTTTCATGCAGTTCTTTTCGCACACCTGTTACACCTAGTGAGGAAACACAATACAGAAACCCTTCTGCCTCTTTTGCAATCATCTCTATGCGCTTTTCAGACGTTGGTGCCACTAAGGAAATGAAGAACAGCCCTTCTTCCTTGCACCTAGAACGTAGTCGACCACTCTCTTCAAAAGGTATGTCAGGAACTAATAATCCATCAATATCATTTTCTTTCGCTAACGCGAAAAACGATTCTTCGCCTAATTGTAGCACAGGATTATAGTAGGTAAAAAGAATTATCGGAATATTAACGCCTCTATTTCTCATGACACTTACTAGGTTCATTGCCTTTTTAATAGACATTCCATTCTTTAAGGCTTTAGAAGCCGCTTCTTGAATAATAGGCCCATCTGCTAGCGGATCAGAATAAGGTACCCCTAATTCTAATGCAGAAGCTCCAAGCTTTTGAAGCATTAGTGCGAGATCCACTGTTGTCTCTTCATCAGGGAAGCCTGCGACGATAAAAGGAATAAACAAAAACTCAGTAGTCGGTATTGTTCTTTTAACAGACGTAGTCATTATGCTTCACCCTCCATTCGTTCCATAAGTGTATGCACATCTTTATCTCCACGTCCTGATAAACAAACTAATATTGTTTGTGATGGATCCATTTCTTTTGCTAGTTTGAACGCACTTGATAAAGCATGTGCTGATTCAATGGCAGGAAGAATGCCTTCTGTTTTTGTAAGAGTTTGTAAGGCTTCTAATGCTTCACCGTCTGTTACACTTACATAATTAACTCGTTCAACACTCGCTAAATAGGCATGCTCAGGTCCAATGCCCGGATAGTCTAACCCTGCTGAAATAGAATATGGTTCAATGATTTGACCATTTTCATCTTGAAGAAGATAAGTTAATGACCCATGAATAACACCAGTTGTACCTTTTGTAATCGTAGCAGCGTGGTGCTCTGTATCTACTCCTAAACCAGCAGCCTCAACCCCAACGAGTTTAACAGGATCTTCAAGGAATGGATAGAACATCCCAGCAGCATTACTTCCACCGCCTACACAAGCTACAACTGTATCAGGAAGCTTCCCTTCCTTTTCTAAAAATTGTTCTCTTGCCTCGTCGCCGATAATCCGTTGAAAGTCACGAACCATCTTTGGATATGGATGTGGTCCTACTACAGAACCAATCATATAAAAATGGTCGTCACAATTAGCAACCCAGTATCTAATCGCTTCATTAGTAGCATCCTTTAGCGTTCTATTTCCACTCATAACAGGAACGACAGTAGCACCTAAAAGCTTCATTCTAAATACGTTTAAGGATTGACGTTTAACATCTTCCTCACCCATAAAGACGATGCATTCCATACCGAATTTAGCCGATACAGTTGCTGCTGCAACACCATGCTGACCTGCTCCTGTTTCCGCGATAATTTTCTTCTTGCCCATTCGCTTTGCTAACAAAGCCTGGCCAAGAGCGTTATTGATTTTATGAGCACCTGTATGGTTTAGATCTTCTCTTTTAAGGTAAATTTTAGCTCCACCCAATTGCGATGTAAGATGGTCAGCGAAAGTAAGAGCAGTTGGTCGCCCTGAATAATTCTTTAAAAGTGAAATATATTCTTCACGGAATGCTTCATCTGAATTCGCCTCATCTAAAGCTTTTTCAATTTCTTCTAGTGGATTCATTAATGTTTCTGGAACAAACTTCCCTCCAAATTCACCAAATCGTCCAAATTTATCAGGATATGTTGTTGTTAACATAGTAATCAACCTCATTTTCTATTCTCTGTATTAAATCCTTATTCTTTTGCTCATTTACTTCTATACCAGAAGCAAGATCAATACCGATAGGATTAAATTCTAAGAGTTCTTTTATATTTTCGACCTTTACTCCACCGGCAATAAAGCACGGTACTCCTTGTATTTCGGCTTCCTTTAGATAGTTTGGAATAGATGCCCAGTCAAAGGATTGACCAGTACCTCCCCATGCCTTTGGAGATTTAGTATCCACGACATAACCATCTGCAATAGATTGAAAGGTTCTCATATATTCCAATGACGTATCATCATGATGAATAGCTTTCCATACAACTAGTCCTGTAGCTTTCTTAATCTCCTTTAAATCTGCCGGCGTTTCTATACCGTGGCATTGAATAATCTGTAGTGGAATTTCCTCACATGTTTCCTTAATGGTCTCTAAGCTTTCATTTACAAAAATACCAGCTAGCCGTTTTGTTGGAGGTAATGGTTTTGTCTCTAGCCATGCTTTCACCTGTTCTTTTGTGACGTTTCTTTTACTAGGTGCGAAAATAACACCAAGAACATCAGCCATACTATCTACGACATAACACCAGTCTCCATAGCTTCGGTTTCCACAAAATTTAAGTAGCGGTCTAGTCAACTTTACCTTCTCCAAACAATTTTAAAATACCGTCTCCTGGATTTTTTTCTCTCATAAACGCCTCGCCTACCAATACTGCGTGTGCACCCGCATTCTTCACAAATTGTAAATCCTCGTATGTGTGAAGGCCACTTTCACTGATCACTAAGCTAGATGTTGGTAGATAGGCTATAATTTCTTTTGTATGTTCAAGGCTTGTTTCAAAAGTGGATAAATCCCGGTTATTAATACCAATAATTTTCGGAGCAATTTCTTTTAGTAAGGCTTCTACAGTCTGGATTGAATGAACTTCAACTAAACACTCAATTCCAAGTTCTTGTGCTTCTAAATAGAATTCCTTTAACTTGAGTGGTTCAAGAACTTCTCCAATTAATAAAATAGCATCTGCACCCATATATTTACTTTCAAGAAGCTGCTTTCTATCAACGATGAAATCCTTACGAAGGACTGGTACATTGACCACTTGTTTAACGTTTGATAGATATTGTTTATGTCCTTGAAAGAACTGCTCATCCGTTAGTACAGAAATGGCATCTGCCTTAGCCTCCACATACTGCGTCGCAATACTAACAGGGTGAAAGTCTTCTCTAATTACACCCTTAGAAGGAGACGCCTTTTTCACTTCAGCAATTAAACCGATCTCTCTATTTGCATTCTTAAGTGCTTCATATAAAGAATAATGAGTAAACTCCTGCTCTACTGGGAGCTGAAACTGTTGCATTTCTTCATTTTTAACTTGAATGATTTTACTAAGCATAGTGATGAACCTCCTTACTAGATAACTCCTGCAAATGGTGGATTACCTTTTTAGTATCAATCGCTTCTCTAGCTAAGTCAACTCCCTCTTTTAGTGAGGCAGCTTTACCTGATACATAAATCGCCGCACCTGCATTGAGTATTAGCGTATTTCTAGCACTCTCGTTTGCTAGATTATTGAATACATTTAAAATTAACTTCGCACTTTCCTCAACTGAGTCTGCACGAATGTCATCAAGGTTTCCTACCGGTAATTGAAAGTCAGAGGGATGAATCGTGTAGCTAGTAATCTGACCATCCTTTAATTCAACAACATCTGTATCAGTCGTGATGGATATTTCATCTAATCCATCTCTTCCTGTTACAAAGAGCACGTGGGTGGACCCAAGAGTCTTTAAGGTTTCTGCCATCTTTAAGGCAAGTTTAGTGTCATATACTCCAATAACCTGACGCTTGGATTGAGCAGGGTTAGATAAAGGTCCTAATAAATTGAACACTGTTCGGAAGCCGATCTCTTTTCTTGGGGCAACCGCATGCTTCATTGCTGCATGATAATTGGGAGCAAATAGGAAAGTCATATTAGTTTCCTTAAGTGCCTGATTTGCTTCTTCAGGGGTTGATTGGATTGATATGCCTAATTGTTCTAATACATCGGCACTTCCACTTTTAGAGGAAACTGCTCTATTTCCATGCTTTGCTACTTTAATTCCTAGTGAACTTGCAATAATAGCAGACGCAGTTGATATATTAAAGCTCGACACTCCATCTCCACCTGTTCCACACGTGTCAATTACCTCTTCTTTATTATCTAATTTTAACGTATTCATATGTTTACGCATGGCTTGTGCAAATCCTGTAAGCTCATCCGTTGTCTCTCCTCTAAATCGTAAAATCGAGAGTAGGCTAGCTATTTGACTAGATGTTGCTTCCCCACTCATGATTTCATTCATTGCCTCTTCGGCCTCAGCTCTTGAAAGTGTCTTACCTTCGATACACTCATGTAAAAGATTTCTTAACACTTTACTCTCTCCTCTCTAGAAAACGTCTTCTCAGCTAACTGAATGGCTTTTATAACAGCACTGGCTTTATTAATGGTCTCTTTATATTCCAACTCAGGGATGGAATCGGCTACTACTCCTGCACCTGCTTGAACATAGGCCACTTTATTTTTTACAACAGCCGTTCGAATGGTAATACAAGAATCGATATTACCGTCAAATCCAATATAAGCAACTGTCCCTGCATAAGCATTTCTAGCTACTGGCTCAAGCTCTTGAATGATCTGCATCGCTCTCACCTTTGGTGCCCCTGAAACTGTTCCTGCCGGAAAGGATGCGAGCAGCGCATCAACAGGTTCAACATCTTCACGCAGTACACCCGTTACTTTTGAAACAAGATGCATAACATGAGAGAAATAGTGAAGCTCTTTAACCATCGGGACCTTCACACTTCCGTATTTAGCCACTCTACCAATATCATTTCTTGCTAAATCTAGAAGCATATAATGCTCTGCCTGCTCCTTTTCATCCTGCAATAGTTCTTCACCTAGTGCTTGGTCTTCCTGATCTGTTTTCCCTCTTCTTCTAGTCCCAGCAATCGGATGAATTTCAAGATGTCCATCCGAAACCTGAATCAGCTTTTCTGGAGAGCTTCCAACAATTTCACAATCATGTAACTTTATATAAAATAAGTAGGGTGATGGATTAACGAAACGTAAGACACGATATAAATCAAATCCTTTTGTTTTGACTGGTATTTCAAAACGTTGCGATAAAACGGTCTGGAAAACATCTCCTGCTGAGATATACTCCTTGATTTTATTCACATGGTTGATAAATGACTCTTTATCATAACTTGATTTGACATTCGTAAAATCAACTTCAAAATTTTTAGGATTTAATAATGGCTCATGATAATACTGGTGCTTTGATAAAACACCAATATATGTTTCTATTAACTGATTAGCTTCATGAAAGCATGACTGCTTCTGTTCTTGATTCTCATTTCCATCTAATTGAGCATAATGGATAAATGTCAACTCTTTTGTAGAGTGTGAATACACGATAATAGTTTCACAGTACATAAGGTGATAATTTTTTAATTGTAGATCATCATTTTTATGTTTGGGTACCTTTTCAATACTAGACACAGCGTCATACCCAATGTAGCCAACTGCCCCACCGCGAAAAGGAATGTCACGCTCAACTTCCTTGACCTTCAAAAGCTCTTTTACAAACTGAACCGCTTGTTGTAGCTCCGTTGTTGTATATAAGTGCTCTTTTTTCTTATTTAAAACATGTAATTCGTCTTCGTTCTCTTCTATTGTTATAAACGGATTTAACCCAATAAAAGAGTAGTTTGACCATGGTGACTGTTCATCATTACTCTCTAGTAAGTAAACAGCCTCTTCTTTAAATGCTTGGAAAATTTGGATAGGGGTTAATGTATCGACAAAGTACGATTGTAAAATCGGGATTGTACGATAATTGGTAGTATCTCTTAGAAACGCAGATTGATTATATGTGGACATGGGTCACTCACTCCTCCAAACGATTAGTCGCCAGGAGAATGAGAGAAATTGAGGGTATGAAAATACACAACTTGTAAGAAAACAAGTCTAATGTACGATATTCATTTATAGATATAGGTCTATTAAAACTTGTTGATGATTTTCGTTTCAGGACATCTGTGTCCTTCCTACAATCAACACGTTAACAGATCCATAAATATAAAAACCCAAAGACAAACAAGCCTTTGGGTAGAATTTATCGCATTATTTCTCAACTATCCTCAGCTATCTCAACTCATTCTCATCTACCCTATTACTATATAGGAACTCTCTTCAACTAAACTATGCTCTTACTAAACTTTATTAAATATTATTACAATTCAGTACTATTTGTCAACCGTAAGTCCGGCCTTAAATCAATTGCACGTTCCTGATAAATATGTTTGATTTCATGAGGAGCTAGGTTCGTATTCACTGTCATCATAACTCTAATGCAATGTGACAGTGAATTCGGCACTGGGATTTCCCTTGCACAGGTAACTGGTACAAATGTAAATCCAACAAGTCTTCTTAACGCTTTGGCAGGAAATACAGCATCAATTTCATCAGTCACCGTAATAAGTATAGAAGCGATATCTGAAGGCTCTACACGATTTTCTTCTACCATTTCTTTTAATAACATTTCTGTTTTATTTAGAATTTCATCTGCAGAGTTTTCGCTTACGGTTGTTGCTCCTCTGATTCCTCGTATCATACTTATCCCTCCCTAACATATTGTTGAAGAACCTCTAGCAGTATACGATCCTCAACCTCTTGTATCGTTAAACTACCAATTTCATTCATCAAACACATTCGAATACTACCTTTGATTGCTTTTTTGTCTTTTTTCATCTTCGCTAGTAATGACTGTACGGAGATCGTAGTAGGAAATTGCGGATACCCGATTGCATCAAACCAATCTTGAAGCTCCTTTACTGGTAATGATACATGTAGTACTTTTTCACTCACCTTCATAGCAAAGATCATTCCAATTGCTACAGCATCACCATGACTAATATTTCCGTAACCAAGTTCAGATTCTAACCCATGCGCCAGTGTATGACCAAAATTTAAATACGCACGTATACCCGTTTCCTTTTCATCCTGGTTGACAACATCAGCTTTAACTTGAATTGCTCTTTTTAGAGCAACCTTAAGAATCGGTCCCTTTAATTTATCCATATTGGGGACCTCTTCCCGAAGCCATGGGTAAAATTCTTTATCCCATATGAGTGAATGCTTAATTAGCTCTGCAAAGCCCGCTCTCCATTCATCCTCAGGAAGAGATTGCAGAAAAGATAAATCATACAAAACAGCCTCTGGTTGATAAAAAGCTCCAATTGAGTTTTTACCAAGATGATGATTAATCGCGACTTTACCTCCAACAGCACTATCATGAGCTAATAAACTAGTAGGTGCCTGGATAAACCTAATGCCTCTCATAAAAGTAGCTGCCACAAAGCCTGCTAGGTCACCAACCACTCCTCCACCTAGTGCGAGAATTAAGGAATTTCGGTCTAGACCTTTTTCCATTGCAAAGGTTTGGCAATCATAAAACATTTCAACCGACTTTGACTTTTCTCCACTTGGAATAGACTTTGAAGAAACAACCGTATATTCTCCAAGTGCTTCCTCAACATCTTGTAGATATAAGGGTGCAATTGTGTCATCCGTTATAATCAAGATGGATGATGGTACATTCTTTAGAACATCATCTAGAATTTCCTTTTGCTGAAAAAGCCCTGTTCCTATTAGTAAAGGATATTCTCTAGAGTTCGTTTGTATTAATAGTTGTGTCATTAAAATTTCCTCGCCCGCTCTTTTGCCTGCTGGACATTCTGTTGAATTAAATCGATTCGATCTTGTCCAAACTGTTCAACAACAGCACTAGCAAGCTCCCATGCAACCACAGACTCCGCAACTACACTAGCCGCTGGTACAGCACAGCTATCCGAACGCTCAATACTAGCTTCAAACACTTCTTTCGTTTCAATATCAACACTTTTTAAAGGCTTATATAAGGTAGGAATAGGCTTCATTACACCTCGAACTACAATAGGCATACCAGTTGTCATTCCGCCTTCAAATCCACCTAGATTATTCGTTCTACGAGTATAACCAGATTCCTCATCGTATAAGATTTCATCGTGAACTAAACTACCAGGAATTTCTGCCGCTTTAAACCCAATACCAAATTCAACGCCCTTAAACGCATTTATACTAATAATTGCAGCTGTAATTTTCGCATCTAGTTTTCGATCATAATGAACATAACTTCCCATTCCAATTGGGACACCTTCTACAATTACTTCAACAATCCCACCAATAGAATCTCCATTCTGCTTTGCTTGATCGATTGCTTCCATCATTTTAGATTCAGCTTCTGAATCAAAGCATCTAACTGGTGATTCCTCTGTCACATTTTTGAGTTGCTCTATACTTTCGTATTGTGGTGGCTCTGCTTTCACCCCACCAATTTCTAATACATGCCCACCAACTTGAATTCCTAACTCACTTAGTACTTTTTTAGCAACAGCCCCAGCTGCCACTCTTACTGTTGTCTCACGTGCAGATGAACGTTCTAAGACGTTTCGCATATCACGATGACCGTACTTGATCGCCCCATTTAAATCCGCGTGACCTGGTCTTGGTCTAGAAACCTTTCTTTTCACTTCGGTTTCATCCAAATCAGTAGGTTCAATACCCATAATGTTAGTCCAGTGCTTCCAGTCATTATTTTCAACGACTAAAGTAATGGGAGAGCCTAATGTTAAGCCATGACGAACCCCGCTTACAATTTTCACCTGGTCCTTTTCAATTTGCATTCGGCGACCTCTACCATGCCCTTTTTGTCTACGTGCTAATTCTTCATTAATATCTTCAACCGTTAAAGGAACACCTGCAGGTACTCCTTCAATAATGGTGGTAAGTTGTGGTCCGTGTGATTCGCCAGCTGTTAAATACCTCATCTCGTTTGCCTCCTTTATCGCTTTAAAGCTTTTATGTACTGAATATATAATTAAAAACAAATATAACATACTTTGAAAAGATAGATAAGTACTAAATCTTATTATTTTGTATTTAATAAAAACTTTTTAAGATCATGATTACTTATTAAGTCACAGATTACCCTTATCATTTTATCATTCTGTAGTTTTCTTATAAAGATTACAAAAATATCGTTAAGTTCTTTGCTATTGCAAAGAGTCCCTTATCTAAAATGGCATCGATGAGTAACTATTTACTCTCCGTTCCAGAACACTCGCTTTCCGGGCGGTCTGGGAGTCTCGCGTTCTTCCACTACAATCAAGGTTTGAAATAATATTTAGATTATTAATCAAATCCTTTAAAAAAATAGGCCCTCCTCATGAGGACCTATGCTTTGCGATAGAAGAAGGTGTCTTCTGTTTCAAATTGATATGTTTGTGGGTTAAAGATTTGCTCGGTACTTCCTACAAATAAAATACCTCCAGGTTTTAATGAAGAACTAAATTTGCGATAGAGAAGATCCTTTGCTTCATCTGTAAAATAAATCATAACATTTCTACATACGATTAGGTCGTAATTTTGATCAAAAGAGTCAGACAGCAGGTTCTGTTTTTTAAACGTTACCGTCTTCTTTATAGCATCATCAACCTTATAAAACATTCCATCTTGTTGAAAATATTTCGCTTTTATATCAGCAGGGACTTCCTGAAGAGATCTTTCAGGATAAATTCCAGTTTTTGCTCGGGCAATCGCATTTTCGTCTAAATCGGTTGCGTGTATCGAGATTTCATGTAACGGCATAAAGTTAGACAACACCATTGCAAGTGAGTAGGGTTCCTCACCAGTTGAACATGCTGCACTCCATACTTTTAGTCTTTTATTTTGCTTTAAAAGATTGGGGATAATCTTATCTTGAAGAATCTTCCACCTAACACCATTACGATAGAATTCCGATACATTAATCGTCATTCGATCAAGAAACTCATCGAATAACTTTTGTTCGGAAGTCATGGCTCGGTAAAATTCATCAAAATCCTTATAACCTTTTTTTTCATATAAAGAAGTTAACCTTCTTTTCATTTGGGCCTCTTTATACAACGATAAATCAATGCCCGTTTTCTTTTTAACATTTGCTATAAAATTGATATAATCCTGCGACATATTTAATACCTCTTTTTTTGAAGTGTCTAAGTCCTTGATGCAATAATCTATTTGTTTAATTTGATTATACAGGACAAGCTTCAGAGAGTTAATCATTTTATTTCAATTTACTGCTGTTAGGATTTGGTAAGGTATGTATTGCAATTCATAAGGCAACGCGGATGGATTAGAGGTTGAAGTAGGACTCACCTAAATTGAGGAAAGTATTTAAATGACTAACGAAAGTTTTCAAGAACAAAAGGAGCTGGAGTATAATTTCTTAACTGTGTTAAACCTTGTAGTTGATTTTCGTTACAGGACACTCGCATCCTGTAACGAAAATCAACAGTGCAAAAAATCAACACTAGTCTTTAACACAGCTTAAACTATAAAAAAAACCAGTCATCATCGACTGGTTTTAAAGTGGATTAGTAAATTAGTTCGTCCACTGATTAATAAGCTTTGTATATTCTACTAACTCTTCTTGCTTAAAGAATAAGTTAATTTCACGTTCAGCGCTTTCAGGAGAGTCTGAGCCATGAATGATGTTCTTTCCAACAGTTACTGCAAAGTCACCACGGATTGAACCTGTAGCTGAATCCTTAGGGTTTGTAGCACCCATCATGTGTCTAGCTGTTGCGATTACATTTTCTCCTTGCCAAACCATAGCGAAAACAGGACCTGAAGTAATAAAGTCAACAAGTTCACCGAAGAAAGGACGTTCTTTATGTTCTCCGTAGTGAGTTTCTGCTAATTCAGTTGGGATACTCATAAGCTTAGCTCCAACTAGTTGAAATCCTTTTTTCTCAAAACGTGCTACGATTTCACCAATTAAGTTACGTTGAACTCCATCAGGCTTTACCATTAAAAATGTTTTTTCCATTGTATTCACTCCTGTACCATTATGTATAAGCTTACATACAAGCCCAACCAAAATACTAACATTCTTTTACATGTTTCGCAATAAAACCTAGAATTTCCTCTTACCAATATATTTCGCAATATTTATAAGCGCTATTTTTGATGTATTATTCGGGAGTTGTTCTACTGTTTTTAGAGCCTTTTGTAAGTACCAGTCACTGTACTTAATAGACTGTTCTATACTTCCACTTTCTTTTATAGCTAAGATAATCGACTTCATATCAATGTCACTTATATGCTCGTTTACATCCTCTATTTTGGCTCGAAGCTTATCATCCTTCATTGCTAGTAATACTGGTAGAGTAATGTTCCCTTGTCTCAAATCGTCACCAACAGGTTTTCCGAGCTCTTTTTCAGTCGATGTAAAATCAAGGATATCATCAATAATCTGAAAAGACATACCCACATAATAGCCAAATAAAAATAGCTTTTCGTGTATTTCACGAGGTGCATCTGAAGCTACAGCTCCAAGCTGACAGCTAACAGCTATTAATAATGCTGTTTTACGTTTTATTCTTCGTAAGTACGTCTTCAAATGTTGATCAAAATTGTATTTATCTCGAATCTGCTCTATTTCACCCAAACTAACTTCTACTATGGAATGAGAAAGAATTTTATGCGCTTCTGGATTATCGATGTTTGTCATTAATTCTAAAGACCTAGCAAAAATATAATCCCCTGTGTACATAGCAATTCGATTATCCCATTTAGACTTAATCGTAGGTTGTCCACGTCTTAATTCTGCATCATCTATCACATCGTCATGTACAAGTGAAGCCATATGGATCAGCTCTAACGCAACCGCCACATTTTTAATGACCGGTAATTTGTAATTCCCAAACTTACCTGCAAGCAACACAAAAACAGGACGAAGTCTTTTACCTCCTGCCTGTAATGTATGCAACGAAGCCTCCTGAAGAAGAGGATGCTCTGACTTAATTGTATCTTGAAGTTCTTTTTCTATTTCTTTTAGATCCGTATTCAAAAAAGAATACATTCTATTTAACTTCATAACATTCACCTAAATTTTTCTGCAAATTTACTATTTAGAGATCAATCTTCTTTGTAACCAATATGAGTCGCAGCAACACCAAACGTATGAGGCTTAACCTCGACACTTGAGAAACCGGCATTTTTAAACATCTTTGCAAGCTCACTCATACCTGGGAAATCCTTAGCAGACTCCTGTAGCCAAGAATACTCTTCGTAACTCTTAGCAAAGATCTTTCCGAACATCGGCATAATGTGTTGAAAATAGAGGTAATACACCTGTTTAATTCCTGGAGTCTCAGGCTGTGACGTCTCAAGGCATACTGCCTTTCCACCTGGCTTAAGAACACGATGCATCTCTTTTAATACCTGCATATAATCTGGAACGTTACGAAGGCCAAACCCGATTGTAACAAAGTCAAAAGAATTGTCCGGAAAAGGAAGCGACATGGCATTTCCATGTATAAGCTCCACTTGTTCAAGCTTCAATTCCTCTACCTTTTGTTGACCAACACTTAACATATTTTTACTAAAATCTAAACCATATACTTTTCCGTTTTTTCCAACTGCATTCCCAAGAGCAATGGTCCAATCAGCAGTTCCGCAACAAAGATCAAGAGCATGATCTCCTTTTTGGACATTCATTAATTGCATCGTTTTTTTACGCCAAGCAATATGACGTTGAAAACTGATAATGGAATTCATCAGGTCATATTTATCCGATATCTTTTCAAATGTACGGTGAACCCTTTGTTCTTTAGATTCTTCCATATTTCACCCTTCTTCCAATATAGAATGTACTGGTTGAATATCTACTTTGTTAATAATGAGATGGATACGTTCGAGAATAGCAGAATCAATAGTTGAACTACTTATGATATTTTGAATTCGTTCACGTGTATTCATGATCATTACATCTAGTTTAGTAACTGATGCCGATGAGTTCAAATCCCTGGCTTCACTATTTAAGAAGTTAATCATTACAGAATGACCAGTTTCTATATATTTTCCCTTTTCTTTATATAAGCGCTTAAGTAATAAAATTTCTAAAAGTAAAGACTTCCAATTAGATAGTCCGAAGGTATTCGCTATATTAATAAAAAGTTCACCTTCTATTATTTTTAGACTATCAACTATAGTATCCCCGTAGGATGAATCCTGGCGATACACTCTAATTTTGTGCTCATTTATAAGCTTAATACAATGTGCAATAGATTTAATCATCGTGATATCTTCTATTTGTGAAAGCAAACTATAATATAAGCCACTAAAATAATCCCCTGCTAACACCTTTAGTTGCTGCTTCTTTTGTTCAAGATCTCCTAGCTTTTCTGCTGTTGATACCTCTTCATGAACATCGAGCGCAACTTGGACAAGTATAGTTGTGATTATATATGTCTCTAGTGTCTTATCATCAATTTCTGCATCATTACACATCGCGACTAATAGAAAAAGCTTATCCTCATCCACTTTGGGAGTATCAATAAACTTATTTAGATAAGAATGGTGAATAAACTGATTGATCTTCTCAAGTATATATGTTTTTTTTCTATTGATGTCATTCACATTTATCACCCTTGTCCCCATTCAAATCCAATCTATTATTCCACTTCAACATATCACTATATCCCACCATTTATTATCAGTGAGAATACTATAAGGCATCATCCATTATAGCATAGTAAATGAAAATTGTTGTAATATTATCATTGACTCCTCTAAAAAAATAAACACTCTATTCTAAGGGTTCTGAGGTTCCGCTCAACTACGTACTCGAACCTTTGCTACAAACAAATTAAGCTTTACCAGTAATAATCATAAAATAGTCTAAAGAAAATAAAAATATCCATACATTGGTAAAAAAATCTCTAAAGTAGAAAAACTTGGCTTGTGCCAAGTTTTAAACTAGAGAATACTTAGTTTCTAATGTTTGGGTGATTTCTATTCTACTTCTGTATCGACTTGTCCATGTGCAGTAATAATCACGGCTTTTCCTCTAATTTTTACTGCAGAGGTATGTTCAGTAAACTGGGCAATCATTACTTCACCTTTGTCCAATTTTTCAGAATGGTGAAATCTTGTATCAGTACCTCTCGTTAAACCGATTACATTTACACCATTTTCCTTGGCTTTAATGACGAAGAAGTCGTTATTATTTTGCTCTTTCATTCAATAGCTCCCCTTCAACACGAACTTTATTTCTTTAACTATCTCCTAATCACTATAAAGTGTCAATATTAAGATTGACTATTTGATTAAAGATAGGACTTCTGCTCTTGCTGCCACATCATCAACAAAGACTCCTCTTACTGCGGATGTAACAGTTGATGCACCAGGTTTTTTAATCCCTCTCATTGTCATACACATATGTTCGGCTTCTACTACTACCATCACACCTAATGGTTCAAGAGTTTCTACGATTGAATCTGCCACTGTTGATGTTATACGCTCTTGTAACTGTGGTCGTTTCGCAACTGCTTCTACTGCTCTAGCTAACTTACTAAGGCCCGTTACACGACCTCCTCTTGGAATGTAGGCAACATGCGCTTTTCCATAGAAGGGAACAAGATGGTGCTCACACATTGAAAAGAATGGAATATCTTTAACTAATACTAACTCTTCATGATCTTCTCCAAAAATTGTTTTGAAATGCTCTTTTGGATCCTCATTTAGGCCTGAAAAAACTTCTGCATACATTCTTGCTACACGCTTTGGTGTATCTAGCAGACCTTCACGATTTGGGTCCTCACCAACAGCTTCCAATATTAATTTTACAGCGTGTTCAATTTGTTCGTAATTTATAGTAGACATAGAGAGGTCCCTCCTGTATTTGCGAATAATGTAATTTTAAATGATGACCTTTTTATCAAAAAGGAAAACTTGTCTAACAGAATTCTAGCACATGGCCATTATATTAGCAAAAAAGAAGAGTCGCACAATATGTGCGACTCTCTCTCCCTGGTATGTAAGGATTATTTTACTGCATCTTTAAGTGCTTTTCCTGGTTTGAATGCAGGAACCTTGCTTGCAGCGATTTCGATTTCTTCTCCTGTTTGTGGGTTGCGACCCTTACGAGCTGCACGTTCACGAACTTCGAAGTTTCCAAAACCAATTAGTTGAACCTTATCACCATTTTTAAGTGCGTCTAAAATTGAATCAAAAACAGCATCAACTGCTTTTGTTGCATCTTTCTTAGAAAGTTCACTAGCCTCTGCTACTGCGTTAATTAAGTCTGTCTTGTTCATGCCATTCACCTCCTCCCAAATGGATATTCGGTGCATATGATCTCGAGTAGAGATATACGTCACATTCATTTCTGCTTTTTTACAAATGCGCTTTGAACACATAAGTTTGTAGTTGTGAAATAAACAGCGTACTATCATTACTTCACATTTTTTCATGATTATATACTTCCAAATGCAAGCAAATCGCCTGCAAGCCTTATATTAAACGATAATTTGACATAATTCAATACATTTCAATAGAAATATTTCATATTTAGGCATATTTCTCCATTCCTCGAGTTAACATTTTAGAAAATTCCGTTTTCCACCCTACCTTTTGGATGTTCCCACAAAAAAAGACCCCTACACGGAGTCAGGGGCTTATAGGATGATAGCGATTAGACCGCCAGAGCCTTCATTAATTATTCTCTCTAATGTTTCCTTAAGTTTATATCTAGCATTTTCTGGCATTAATGATAGCTTTGCCTGAATGCCTTCACGTACGATGGAGCTTAATGATCTACCAAAAATATCTGAATTCCAAATTGATAGTGGATCATCTTCAAAATCTTGCATTAAGTAGCGAACTAATTCCTCGCTTTGCTTTTCCGTTCCGATAATTGGTGCAAACTCAGACTCAACATCTACCTTAATCATATGGATGGATGGAGCTACTGCTTTAAGCCTTACACCGAATCTCGAGCCTTGGCGAATAATCTCAGGCTCATCTAAGGCCATATCCGATAAAGCTGGTGCTGCAATTCCATATCCTGTTTGCTTCACCATTTTTAGCGCATCTGCAACCTGATCATACTCTGCCTTTGCATATGAGAAATCCTGCATAAGTTGTAGTAAGTGGTCTTTCCCTCTAATTTCTACACCAACTACTTCTTTCAAGATTTGATCATATAAAGTATCTGGTGCATACAAATCAATCTCTGCTACACCTTGACCCATCTCAATACCAGCGAGGCCAGCATTATCGATAAAGTCATACTCACTGAAGAGACCAACCACTCGATCTACATCTCGAAGGCGTTTAATATCCTTAACCGTATCCTTTACTGCCTCTTGGTAGCTTTCACGTAACCAGTGGTTGTCACGTAATACCATTACCCAGCTTGGTAGGTTAACATTAACCTCAAGAACAGGGAATTCATACAATGCTTCACGAAGTACGTTATACACATCAGTTTCTCTCATGCTTTCTACGCTCATCGCTAACACTGGAATATCATACTGCTCAGATAACTTTTGGCGTAATTGTTCTGTTTCAGGATGATGTGGACGAACCGTGTTAATAACCATGATAAACGGCTTGCCAACTTCCTTTAACTCGTTAATTACTCTTTCTTCTGATTCTAAATAATCATTTCGAGGGATTTCTCCGATGGATCCATCCGTCGTAATAACTACACCAATTGTTGAATGCTCTTGAATAACCTTACGCGTCCCGATTTCTGCTGCCTCATGGAAAGGAATTGGTTCCTCATACCACGGGGTGTTAATCATTCTTGGACCATTCTCATCCTCATAACCTTTTGCTCCTGGTACTGTGTATCCTACACAGTCTACTAGACGGATATTCACATCTAGTCCATCTGCTACATGCAAGGAAACAGCCTGATTTGGAACAAACTTTGGTTCCGTAGTCATGATTGTCTTGCCTGCAGCACTTTGAGGTAACTCATCTTGTGCGCGTGCTTTGTCAGCTTCATTTGCAATATTCGGTAAAACTACTAATTCCATAAACTTTTTAATAAAAGTAGATTTCCCTGTTCGAACTGCACCTACAACTCCTAAATATATATCGCCACCAGTGCGCTCAGCGATATCCTTAAAAATATCTACCTTTTCCAAGTGATCCCCTCCCGATCTTCAAAACTCTTTGGGATAATAATCTATCCAAAATGACTAATAATCTAGGACAGTATATCTTATGATGTTGTCCTATTTAATTATGACTATTGTTGTAGAAATTTTTTTGAATTCTACTAAATTGTTTTGCTATGTTAAAGCCACATGGTGACCAAGCCTACTTTTCTTTAACAAAGCATAAGTATGTTGAAAGGGATTTTGCCACCTTAACTAACCCTCATATAGGCTGAAGATAGACGTATTTCAATAACAAAAAACCCTTCTGTAGAGTGTATTCTAATCAGAAGGGTTCATGACAATTTTATTAAGTTTTTCTCACTTTTTTTCAAGCATTGTTGTTAGAGTAGTCCTTCGTTGGACGAGTTTACTAGTCTTGTTGTGAGCAAAAGGGGCAAGTGCCCCGACAAATGATGGCAGGCTAAGTGCGCAACGTCCTGTTGCAACGCCTGCCTGACCTGCATCCTGCAGGCCTCCGACTAGCAAATGTTCCTTGAAGCGAAAAAGGTGATCTTCCCTTTTATTCTTCAAGGGTTATTTGACCTCGAGGGCCTGGGCGCTGAAGCTGGATTACTAGGAAAACCATTAAATAAAGATAACACTAAAAGCTTATGCTTTCTTAGTCTTGTAAAAAAACAGGTTCATTGTTTTCAACCGTATAGGGAACCGAGAACGCTGGAACAAACACTGCATGATCTAAAAGGATAGGTCTGATGTCATCCCCAGGCTGGAATTTATGATCTGTTTCCTGTAAAAGCCGATATAAATCTAGTGAATAATCTATAAATATTTCACCTTCATTATTAATGATGAAGGGTAGGTTTTCTCCAGAATAGGGACTTACCACAAAAGGAGGCTCCTCATACCCGAGCTTTTCATAATCTACCGTAAATATATGGTCAGTCAATATTTTATCAAATGGTGGATACCCTCCATTTGTTCTTTTATAGGCCTGTATTCTTGTCTTGAGCTCGCGAATCCCATCAGCTAGGCGTAAATCAATTAACTTTACCGTAGGATTTTCTTCAACATCAACTAAAACATATTGATAAATACCGCCACTTTCATATGCTGAAGAAGGAGGTTCTGCCAAATAGCGTGGAACAACTTTGCTAAAATCAACTGGATATTTTTGATAGATAGGTGTTTCCATATCACGATCCTTAATAGGTAAAAGCCCACCACTATCCTCTCGAAACTGATTAACAGCTGTTTGAACGGATTGTAGTTGATCGGTATAGGGTATTGAGTTCTGTGCTAGTCTATCATCCGGATATAAGCAACCAGATAAAAGAAATGAGCAAATAATTAGAAGTAGTGTATATTTTTTCATCTTATTCCGCCTTATCTAAGCTATTTGTTATTCACTTACCGGTCCTGTAAACACAACAAAGAAAATAACAATACCTGCTATAATCATCATCAAATACGCTAAAATAGCGGTTGTCCATTTAAAAAATCCTTTTAGTTTATATCTACTAAGCATAATGGTCATAACTGAGAAGAACATTAACCCCATTGCGCCAAGTGCAAACCACATCTTTATAAGTCCTGTTGACATCCTCTTCACTCCTTCTTAAATCGACAAATATTATACCATATAATTATGGTTATTTGAAAATAGTAACGTACCACGGGTGTAGCTTATGTATAGAAATCAGTAAATGCATAATAAGTAGAACTTCCTATATAAAATATAACTTGTAAAGGTATTGAAGTCATGAAACAAAATATCCCAAGAACAAAAGGCGCAAGCGCCGCGAAAATGATGACAGGCTAAGTGCGCAACGTCCTGTTGCAACGCCTGTCTGACCTGCATCCTGCAGGCCTCCGACAAGCAAATGTTCCTACATCAATAAAAGGGTGCTCTTTCCCTTTTCTTGATGTAGGGTTATTTGACCTAGGAAAAAGTGTATTTTCTTTTTCCCTCGAGGTAGGATGAAATTGCAAAGATCGTCGCAATTTCATCTTGGCTGGGCGCTGGAGCCGGATTCAAATGCACTAACCCAAGTTATCAACAAGTGATAAATTTTATAATTTCCTAAATGACAAACTAACTTTAAAGCAATAAAAAAAAGCTGAAGTAAAGGGGGCAGCCTTACTTCAGCACGACTAGATATACCCATATTACAACAAAGCAGCTCAACTCAAAGTTTGCTTCGTAGTATTGTATGCATTTCAAGTTTATTTGCATCCATCGGTAGCCTATTTATGCTAATTTTATTTCTTAAACATTTTACCGATTGTATTTATGTCCAAAGGCATATTATTACTGATAATCGCCTCTACAATCTTATCCTCTTTTTCCTTTGTTACCGGTTTACCAGCAAGAGTAGAAACCTGTTTAATAAGCTGACGAACAGTTTGTTCATCCTGGAAGTTGGCACCTTTAACGGAATCAGCTAAATTAAAGATATCTTCTTTTTTTATGTTTGTTTTCTTTTCAATGTTATCAAATAGACTCATAAAAATAAATCCTCCTCTACATAAGACTCACCATATCCTATGCAGAGGGGAGGAAACTGTGATTAAATTTTTAGGCAAAAACCTACTCAGCCTATTTGGAAGGACGATCAAGGATGGAAGCTAAGTCTTCCATTTCATGCGTTTTGCCACGGGCCATTAATGAGTCAACGGCTTCCTTCGGTTTTTTATTATTAAAAAGGACATCGTATAATGCATTAGTGATTGGCATACTAACATTCATCTTTTGTGCTAACTGATAAGCTGCTTTCGTTGTTCGGACACCCTCAACTACCATACCCATATTATCAAGCACTTCATTCAAACTTTGACCTTTTCCTAAAAGATTGCCCGCTCTCCAGTTTCGACTGTGAACACTTGTACACGTTACAATCAAGTCTCCGATTCCAGTAAGCCCCGCAAAGGTTAAAGGATTAGCACCCATCGCAACACCTAATCTGGCAATTTCAGCAAGTCCTCTTGTGATTAAGGCTGCTTTCGCGTTATCACCATACCCTAAACCATCTGTTATTCCTGCTGCAAGCGCAATTATATTCTTTAATGCTCCCCCAATTTCCACACCTACGACATCAGGGTTGGTGTATACTCTTAGATGTTGATTAATAAACATATCTTGAATCTTTTCTGCGGACTCCATATTCTCGCATGCTACTGTGACAGTAGTCGGTTGTCTTCTGCTAACCTCTTCTGCGTGACTCGGTCCAGATAAAACGACTACGTCTACTAATAGATGTGATGGCATTTCTTCTTGTATTACTTCCGATACCCTCTTAAAAGTATCTGGTTCAATACCCTTACTAACATGAACAATGGTGATTGGCTTGTCGATCACTGCTCGAATTTGCGCCATAACTTCACGTATCGCCTTAGTCGGTACAGCTAAAATGATTCTGCCGATGCCTTCTAATGATTCTTGTAAAGATGTATAACCTTTAATATTACCAGGTAATATAATACCCGGTAAGTACTTCTCATTGGTATGCTGATTATTAATTTCGTTTATTTGTGCTTCTTTGTGTGCCCACAATCGAACCTGATAACCATTATCCGCTAGCACGATCGCTAATGCTGTTCCCCAGGATCCAGCACCTACAACTGTTACATCCCCCACGTTCATCCTCCCCTTCTTCTTTATTTTCTAGCTCTAGCAAAGATCTTAATTGGAGTTCCTGTGAATCCAAATGCCGCGCGAATTTGATTATCTAAAAACCTCTCATATGAAAAGTGCATAAGCTCCGGTTCATTTACAAATACAGCAAAGGAAGGTGGCTTTACAGCTACTTGAGTTGCATAGTAAATTTTTAGACGCTTGCCATTATCTGTTGGAGTTGGATTCATCGCAACAGCGTCCATAATGACATCATTTAATACATTGGTTTGTACGCGTAAATTATGATTCTCTGCAGCCATGTTGATCATTGGCAACAATGTATGAATTCTTCGTTTCGTTTTTGCAGATAAAAAGATGACTGGTGCATAGTCAAGGAATTGGAAATGTGCACGAATCTTCCTTTCATATTCCTGCATCGTCTTTTCATCTTTTTCTACAGCATCCCATTTGTTAACTACAATGACTACTGCTCGTCCAGCTT
Source organism: Bacillus mesophilus (assembly GCF_011008845.1). Classification (GTDB taxonomy): domain Bacteria; phylum Bacillota; class Bacilli; order Bacillales; family SA4; genus Bacillus_BS; species Bacillus_BS mesophilus. Next base: position 113,083 of record NZ_JAAIWM010000002.1, read on the forward strand.
GATGGGCATAACCTGCAATTTTCTTATCCTGTTCAATAATACCTTCTTCTCCGTCTATAACCACTAACACGACGTCAGAGCGTTCAATAGCTCTTAAGGCACGAAGTACACTATATTTTTCAGTACTCTCGTACACCTTCCCTTTTTTCCTCATTCCAGCTGTGTCGATGATGACATACTCTTGCCCATCCTTCGTATAAGGGGTGTCAATCGCATCACGTGTTGTTCCAGCTATATCACTTACAATTACTCGTTCTTCCCCAAGTAGTGCATTAACTAGAGAAGACTTTCCAACGTTAGGACGGCCTATTAAAGAAAATAGAATCGTATTCTCGTCGTAATTTTCCTCTTCTCTTACTGGAAAATGAGCTGCTGCCATATCTAATAAGTCTCCGATTCCAAGACCATGTGAACCAGAAACAGGTACAGGTTCACCAAATCCTAATGCGTAAAAATCATAGATGTCTACTCGCATTTCTGGATTGTCAATCTTGTTAACGGCGAGAACTACTGGCTTATCGGAGCGATAAAGAATTTTAGCAACCTCTTCGTCTGCATTGGTAACTCCTTCACGACCGTTAACCATAAATATAATAACATCCGCTTCATCTATTGCTACCTCAGCCTGTTGACGGATTTCTGTTAAAAACGGGGCATCTCCAATTTCAATACCACCCGTATCGATAATATTAAAATCGTGGTTAAGCCACTCTGCTGAACTATAAATACGATCTCTCGTTATTCCTGGGATGTCTTCTACGATTGATATTCTTTCCCCAACAATTCTATTAAATATAGTTGACTTCCCTACATTTGGTCTTCCAACTATTGCAATAACTGGTTTTGGCATTTATTTTACTTCCTTTCTATTCCAAGCACTTTGGCTAAACGCTACTCTATGTAGATAAAGCGCGTAAATCCCTTCTATATGTAACAGAAGGGTCACGACATGCTAATCTTTTTAATCCTACCAAAAATGTGCAAAGAGAACAATGTTTTCCTTCAATGCTTTACCACTATATATACCTCATCGCTTAATTTATGAGCAATTCCATCTGTTATCGCTTCAACATTCTTAGCAAACTCGTCCATCTCAGCCACCGTATCACACAGAAATATGGCTGTTCCACCAGCCGCTTTTTTAGGATTGGTTGTGATAATTGCTAATATAAATTTTTCAAGATTCATTTTATTTTATGCCCCTTTTGATTAGCTTTTGATTCAGTTGGCATACGTATCGCATTTTCTAGTGTAGGAACCTGGCCAATTACCTCAATTGCTTTTTCATAATCTCGAACCTGAGGTAAGACAAACACTCCAATTCTTCCATCATCCAAGTCACGCTTAGCCAATGGAACAAGTGCAGGTGTACCAGAATCTCGATAAACCCCCATTGCTGTTGATACGTCATGCAGAATCGCTTGACGTTGACCGAGGTTAGCTATAGTTGATCTTGCATCAAAATTCTTAGGTTTTAAGATAAACCCCATTCCATACTTCAATACTTCTTTCTGTCTCTCTGGAATTCCTATATTCATAATGTAAATATTATCTACATATAAACCCGCTCCCTCAAACCTTGGCTCAACATATTCAATATCCACAATATCTTTTAACTTTCCACCACTCATTAATTTCTTTGAAAGGAAAAGCCCAATGAGACCAGCTACTAACCCTGCCCATATATTCCATACAATATATGAGAATGTCGAAATAAACGAAGTAAATATAACTAAATAGTTTCTTCCTTCAAAAGCAACCGCAATTCCTTCTATATATGTATTTCCTCTTGATACAAGTTCAAAACCATCCAACTGCGCTAATGTATTTCTCTCCATATTTCGAACTTCCCTAAACTGTGAGGCCGCCAAGGTGAGAAACGTAATAGCAGTAAAATCCTCTTCCATGATGGACGGAACGGCAACGGTACCCAAACCAGCCGCGATGAAGCCTAACGCTATATGAATAATTTTCCCGTGTAGATAGGTGGGATATTGACGGTAATCTGTTTTTAACATATATAAGCGAGTTAGTGTTCCAATAGCAACACCAAAAAGTATCGGATAGGTGTATTCACTCATAAAATCCCAGCCTTTCTTTTGTTTGTTCTTTTTGTAACCTGATTCAAAGCGACTGAAAGTAACTCAAATCCGTTCCAAGTTGAAATAAATGTAATTCCAATTGCCATCACATCAAAAAATGCAAGATTACCAAAAGTAATCGGGAAAGAATAAAAGTCCATAACGAATCCATACAATAAGTCACCATGACAAATGCCAAATAGGAACGCTATATACCGATCCTTTTTCGCCTTAAATAAAAGTAGCACCAAGTAGGTTAAGACAAATGCGAGCATAAAGGAAGGATGAAACATCACCCAAACAGGATCAAAAATGCTGTATAAATAAAAACTTACATAGGAAAACGAAATGATTACCGTACAAACAAAGAGATATAGCAGTTTTTTATACGAAAAATCTCTTACTAGTAAATAATTAAGTAAAAGTAGCAAAACAAAACCAATAGACACACTAGTATGTAAAACTGAGAATGTTTGATGGGCAGTAAAGATCACTACTAACAAACATGCAGCTAATCCTGTTCTAAGTTTTCCTTTTTTTAAAAAGAATGTGAGGACAATCCACCCTAGCCAAGCAAACCAATAAAACCAAATGCCTTCCAAGACCATCCCTCCTATCATTTCCATTATTGCTTCATTTATTAAAAATTAATCATCTTCGTTGCTGAATGTGAAATTCGTACACGGGAAAGAATAAGGAAGTAAATGGACGAAGGAGGGATATATATGGGAAAAGACCGTCAAGAGACAAAGCTTAGGAAGGAAAAGAGAGTGGAGTCTGATCGTGATCAACAGTTAACTTATCCTGGTGCTACTAGAATGGAAAGCCCGGAAAAGTCTAGAGAGCGCAACGAAAAATAACATGATCTAACATATAAAATAATCCAAAATAAAAAAACAGCTTAACGCTGTTTTTTTATTTGCTATATATTTGAGTATTAATACCCCGTTCCTGTAACCAGTGATAAGTTGGCCCTTTTATCACAAGGGGAGCCTCTTTCAATAAAGAAAAATTCTTCTTTCCTAGAGCAGTCATGATGAATCTAATATCATCATGTAGGTTCCTAATTTCCTCTATAACTGACTCTGTTCCATTTTCTAAAAGGAACTTTAAAAGGTAACCTGCCATTCCCACACAGCTAGCACCTAGCCTCATAGACTTAACAATATCCAATCCCGACATGATTCCACCAGATGCGATAATAGTTTGAGCTGGTGAATGCGAGGCAACCTCTATTAAAGAGGATACAGTCGGTATTCCCCATTCATTAAAGAAATCGACGGTCCGATTTCTTCTCATATTTTCGATTTTGGAGAAATTCGTACCACCATAACCACCAATATCGACTATGTTGACACCAATTTCTTTAAGTGTTTTTGCTGTTTCATGGCTCATTCCATAGCCAACTTCTTTTACAATAATTGGCACGGTTACACCCTTTACAATTTTTTCAATTCGTTTAAGGGCATTTGTAAAGTCCCTATCACCCTCAGGCATAACCAATTCCTGAACGACATTTAAGTGAATCTGTAGAGCATTTGCATCCAGCATCTCAATGGCTTGAAGTGCTTGATCTACAGTTGCCTCACTACCTAAATTGGCAAAGATGATCCCCTTTGGATTTTCAGCTCTTACAATCTTATAAGTTGACTGCTCCGACTTATCTCTAATGGCAGACATTTGGGAACCCACTGCCAGTGCGACATTACATTCTTTCGCAACTATTGCGAGCCCCTGGTTAATTTTCAACGTCTGTTCACCACCACCACCAGTCATCGCATTGATAAGAATAGGCGAACTTAAGGAAAGTTCGCCTAACATACAATCGTATTCAATATCGTCAACTGATAAATCGGGTAAGCTCTGATGGACAAATTGGACATCCTCAAATCCATGAGCACGGACTTGACCTACTTCAACAGCATGTTTTATATGATCAATTTTGCGTTGTGCTCTACTCACCGCTTATCACCATTACTTTAATTTCTTAAGTTGATCCCCAATCATATCGCCCAAGCTAAAACCAGAAGATTCTTCTTTTTGTTGATATTCACGATAGTCAACCTTATCTTCATCCTCTAGAAGCTCTCTGATACTTAAGGAAATTCTTTGATCAGCAACGTTAATATCAAGTACTTTAACCTTAACCTGTTGCCCTACTTCTAACTCTTCACTTGGTGTGCCAATGTGCTTATTTGAGATCTGTGAAATATGAACAAGACCCTCAACTCCAGGGAATAATTCAACGAATGCACCAAATGCTACAAGTCTTCTTACAGTTCCTTCAACAACTGATCCAACCTGAAGCTTATCTGACAGCTCTTCCCATGGTCCAGCAAGGGTATCTTTAATTGATAATGAGATTCTTCCGTTATCAACATCCACGCCTAATACCTTTACCTTAACCTGTTGTCCTTCTTCAACAACTTCAGATGGTTTACTTACATGTTCATGTGAAAGTTGAGAGATGTGTACTAATCCGTCAATTCCACCAATATCAACAAATGCACCGAAATCTGTTAGTCGTTGAACAGTTCCATCTAGGACCTGCCCTACTTTTAATGAAGAAATCGTTTCTTTCTTTTTAGACTTCTGCTCTGCTTCAACTACAGCACGATGTGATAGAATCACACGATTTTTTTCTTTATCAAGCTCTACTACCTTAAGAGAAAGCTCTTTTCCTTTGTAATCTGAAAAGTCTTCAACAAAGTGAGCTTCAACTAAAGAAGCAGGAATAAATCCTCTAACACCTAGGTCAACCACTAGTCCACCCTTCACAACATCCTTAACTTCAGCTGTGAAAACTTCACCAGATTCGAACTTTGCTTCTAGGTTCCCCCAAGCATTATCAGCATCTACTGCTTTTTTAGATAAAATAACTGCATCATCTTCTAATTTAGTTACTTTTAGTTCTAGTGTCTGCCCAACAGACACCACTTCGCTCGCTTGTTCAACATGTAAACTAGATAGTTCACTAATTGGTACAATCCCCTCTGACTTATAACCAATGTTAACTAGAACTTGCTTTTCTTCAACCTTTGTTACTTGACCTGTAACAACACTACCTACCTCTAGATTTGTTTGCTCCAACACTTCCTGATTCATTTCTTCCATTTTTCAAGCGCCTCCTTGTTCAACCCAACCTTCAAAAAACTTTGAGTTGTAGCTATATAATTTTTAATATGTAGTGACTTAAAAAAAACTCTTTTTTCTAACTTCTAATAAATACTAATTTTTGTCAAGTGATATGAATTAGCTATTTATATTTTTCCATAAGCTCACCGATTGTATCCATGATTAAGTCAGTTGCTTCTTCGGCAGATCCTTTTCGTTCCTTTAGTTCACTTAAATCTACCGGCTTACCAAATACTACCTTAAGCGATTTAAAAGGTTTGTATGGTCCTATTATAGCACAAGGTACCACATTAGCTTCGGTTCGGAGTGCAAAAAAACCAGCACCTGCGAGTCCTTTACCTAATTCACCAGTTTTACTCCTTGTTCCTTCAGGAAATAAACCAAGGACTTTTCCATCCTTTAATAATTGAAGTCCTGTTCGAAGAGCCTGCTTATCACTCATCCCTCTTCTTACTGGGAAGGCTTGTATGCTTGGAAGGAGACTTTTTAATATAGGCAATCTAAATAGCTCTTCTTTCGCCATAAAATGAATGGGCCTTGGGGAAGAAATTCCTACCACTGGAGGATCTAGGTTATCTATATGGTTGGAACAAAGCAGCACTCCACCAGTTTTCGGCACATTCTCTTCGCCAATAACTTCAATTCTATATAATGGTTTCAAAATCACTGTACATAATTGTTTTCCAAGATTATATAGATTCATGTCCATCAAATCCTTTCATGAACAATTGTCATGATTTTATCAACTACCTGTGAGATGGATAAAGAGGTTGTATCAATCTCAATTGCATCATGAGCTTTGATTAATGGCGAAACCTCTCTCTCTGAATCAAGTTTATCACGCTGTGCAATTTCTATCATTAGTTGTTGTAAATTTGACTCTATTCCCTTTTTTATGTTTTCATCAAACCTTCTTTTAGCACGTTCTTCAACAGAAGCTAATAAGAAGATTTTCACTTCAGCATGTGGTAACACTTGTGTTCCGATATCTCTACCGTCCATTACCACTCCACCATTTTGAGCCATATCTTTCTGTCTCTGAACCATTTCCTCTCTAACTAGGCGGTGTGCTGCAACATGTGAAACATTATTCGTAACTACGTTAGACCGAATTTCATCTGTAACATTTGTTCCGTCTAAAAACACTAACTGTCCCTCATTAGATGGCTTTAATTCTATTGTTGTCTTTTCTAAAATGGTAGATAAACTCTCCTCATTCTGAACGTCAATTTCCTGCTGTAATGCTTTATATGTAAGAGAGCGATACATGGCACCTGTATCAATGTAGATATACGTTAGTTGTTCTGCAATTTGCTTGGCTACAGTGCTTTTACCTGCTGCCGCTGGTCCATCGATGGCTATAGATATTTTAGTATTCATTGTTCCTCCTGAAAACGTATGTTCATGATCTTAATTTCTCGTTAAAAGAAAAAAAGCAGGTTCTACCTGCTGCTAGTTTATAATTAATACAGATAGCTACTCTTAGTTTATCATAGCTTATATTACTGGTCGAATGTTTCAACTACTTTACTATAGGAATCTTTAGTAACACCTTCGTATTCAATTACCTTCGATAAATAGGGAGAAAGCTGATGATTTGTCATAATGAATTGGGCAATCACCAAACAGATAATTTGTATGACCACTAGTTTCACAATAATCCTCTCAACATGCTTCATGACTTCGCCTCCCTTTTTTAATACTAGTGTGAGAGGGAAATCATTATTTTATACTAGTTAATCCCTTTTCTCTTGAAATTTATTTGTGTCTCAAATGAAAAACGAATTAATAGCTGACGGTCACTATTACTAATATCGACAAACTCAATCGGCATTTTGTCACGTTCTTCATTTCGACCTGGGATTATTCGGATGGCTTTAGACTTTAGTACTAAATAATGATAATCTCCTGATTGCATTGGTAGCGTGACCCAGCAATTAAAAATAGTTCCAGGCTTGATTTTACCATTGGGGGGTAAGATTAATGCTGCTCCCCCAGCACTTATATCACTTGTTATGGTAACAAACGGAGTAAATTCACCTTTAATGGGATGCGCTGCTATGTCGACAGACGTATCCACTCTGACAAATTGACGACGCTGAATGCGCACTAATTGCTCTTCTCCAGGATAAGAGAGAACAATCATTGGGATATCATTTTTAACCCGTGCCTTTACTTCAGTTTCAAACAAATAGACAGTATTATCTTTTCCTACAAATGACCCTTTTAATTGATGCCCCTCTAATAAAAAGGCCGTTTTACCTGTATCCATACTTACTGGATAATCAATGTAAATAAGCTCACCTTTTTTCTCAACAAGCTTACATCTATATTTTTCATTTTCAATTGAGTTTTTCGGCTCTAATATGATCGTATCTCCGATGTTAATCATGAAATCCCTCACTTATTCTTCCAAATCCTACTTCTATTATCTCATGGAATAAAAAAAAGGAAAAGCTCTATTAGCCTTTTCCTTTTGTAAAACCCTAGACTTCGTTTTGGTAAATCGATTCTGCATTATCTAGCTTTTCAACCTTTTCTTCAAAACCAGTTTCAGCATTTATTAGAATCCGATACGTATCATTCTTAATGGTACCTAAAAACTCATAACAAAGTACTTCTTCATCTAAGTCATTTAAGATGACAGCCATACGATCTTCCATTACTTCAACACCTGGATTAAGCTTCCCTTTTGCTTCCTCTAGGGATAGGGTAGCCTCAGGAAGATCGCGTTCGTGATGAGCTAATAGGTATGCTCTTGCAGTGAATCCTACTACTTTCCCATCATCTAAAGCAACCTTAATGGTAATAGCGTCTGGCAAAATTCTAACCTCATCTTTTACCGAAACAAAGGTAAAGACTCCGATGTTGTCATATTGTGCACTTTCATACATCTCTAAATCTTCAAAATTGTGGTCTTTTAAATATGCCACTGCATTTTCCATTGCCTTGTTTAAACTGATGTTTCGCTCTTTTACATCTCTACTACGAAGTACCCAAATTGGATATCCACCTTTTTTCGTAATATCCATATAAATATCTGTTTCAGCTTTAGGATCTTCGATTTCAAGACTGTAGAAACCGTAATTGGCACCCTCACCATTTTCACTGATACGGATTTCCTCTTGACCTTCAAGCCCTAGAAAATCCTTGGCAACCTTTTTCGCTTCCTCTTCACTTATTTCTTTTCCAGTTAAATATTGAAAGCCCTTTTTCGCATCTGTTTTCATACTAGTAAAAGTTGGACCGAAATCTGCTTCTGAATAGGCTTCAACATTTTTTTCAACCGTTTCAAAACCATCGATTATGGTATTATCCTGTTGATTATCTGTTGCTAGCGCCAGTTGCACATCCATCCAGCGTAAGTTATTTTCTAGTACTAAATGTTGTACCTTTCGAAGTTCTTCTTGAATTTCACCGGATTTTTCATAAAGAGATTCTAACGTCTTATATTCGTCTTCTGATAATGGTTCACTATCTAAATCACGTACTGCGGTACGATAGCTAAATTCTCCGACATTAGCTAGAAACTCCTCTGTCTTGTTAAATGGTAACAACGTTAACGGTAGTTGACCAACATCTGAATGAGCATCCGATGTTATTTTCCAAACCTCAGCCAAAGATGGTGATAGCTGATTTCTTGAATTCATCGCTAAAGTTGATCCAATTTTATCGTTCAATAAATCAATCTGATAGGTTAAATCATGAAATGCACGTTGATAATTATTTTCCGCATGAATAAGAATAGCATTTTTTTCAATATGTTCTTGATACCCCCAGTAGGCTGTACCTGTAATGGCTACTGCGAGAACTCCAATTAATATTCCTCTTAACATTATTTCACCCCTCTACTTACAGAAGATGTGTTTCCCAATTCGTTTAATTTGTGGTCTCCCCCAAATCCAGCCACTTGTCGCTGTATCAGGGTTAAAGTAGTACATTGCTTCACCAGTTGGATCAAAACCATTTATGGCATCTAATACAGCTTTCTTCGCTTGTTCATTAGGTGTTAACCAAATTTGACCGTCGGCAACTGCTGTAAATGCACGAGGTTCAAAAATTACACCCGAAACTGTATTTGGAAAAGTTGGACTGTTAACGCGATTGAGGATTACCGCAGCTACCGCTACTTGCCCAATATAAGGCTCACCTCTTGCCTCTCCATAAACAGCGTTTGCCATTAATTGAATGTCATTTTGAGAAAAGCCATTTGGCATGTTAACTGCAGTTTCTTTAGGTGCTGGCTGCTCTGCCTGCTCCTCCTGAGGTGCCGCTTGTTCTTCAGGCTGTTCTGCCTGTTGATTTCCCTGCTGCTCTGCAGGTGGTTGGGCTTGTTGATTCCCCTGTTGTTCTGCAGGCGGTTGTGCCTGTTGATTACCTTGTTGTTCTGCTGGTTGTTGCGCCTGTTGATTTCCTTGTTGTTCTGCTGGTTGTTGTGCTTGTTGATTTCCCTGCTGTTTTGCAGGCTGTTGTGCTTTTTGATTTCCCTGCTGTTTTGCAGGCTGTTGCGCTTTTTGATTTCCCTGCTGTTTTGCAGGCTGTTGTGCTTGTTGATTTCCTTTTTGTACGTTTTGCTTATGAGCATTTAATTGTGTTGCTCGTTTTTGTTCTGCCGCCTTCTTGGCTTGTTCAATTACTTGAGGACTAGGAGCAGATTGTTTGGCTAATGGCATTCCACCATAGTGTGTAAAACGATTGCCTTGCTCAATTTGTTTGTAAACAAACGCTTTATAATACTTGGTTGCTCTTGTAAGCATATCCTTAGTTTTTTGACCTACAAAGCCATCAACCTCTTCTAAGCCGAATTCCTTTTGGAAATTTCGAACTGACCAATAAGTTGACCATCCAAATACTCCATTGATTGGACCGTGATAAAATCCGTTATATTGTAAACGGGCTTGCAATTCAATAACGTCGTCTCCGGTAGCTCCTCGTTGGATAATTTGATCGCTAAAAGCGTAGCTATGTTGGGCTGGTGCTATTGAAACAACAAAACTAATACAAATCATGATGCAAAGAGGAATTCTCCAGATTGATTGGTGCCTCATCTTTTAACCTCCTTAACCAATTTCTTAGGTGTCTATGATGTATTTTCTGTATTGACGAAAATTTTATACAAGAAATTGGATGATAAAGAATAAAGTAGCCATTTTCCCATATTACAAGGCTATTGAACACTGCAAATTTGAAAGGGTTATTGGGAGGATTCAAAACCTTTACCTTATAATTTTGTTTTTCCACTGTGTTCGTTTCATTGCGCTCCAAACACTTGCTTTCCGCGGGGAGGAAGTCGAGCCTCCTCACTAGAAAAGTGGAAGTGCCCCGATAAGCCCCGACAAGCAAATGTTCCTTCTAGAAAAAAAGGTGGTTTTCCCTTTTATTCTAGAAGGGTTATTTGACCTCGAGGGGCTGGGCACTGCAACTAGACAAGCTTCGCCTGCGGGGTCTCGACCTTTCCTCTATCTCCCGCAGGAGTCAAGTGTTTTCCGCTGCATTTCACTTTTGTATAAACTACATTCATTTTTACGATAAGGACTCTCTAAAAGATTGTTTTTTTTTGTATGTCAAAAATTACATAATGTTTATAAAACTGATTGATTGGAACGGAAGGTGCGAGAAATAAGGACCCTCTACTAAAGGCCGCCACGTCCTGTGGCGAACGTAGAGGTCAGCACATCCTATCAAGCGCTGGAGTAGCGTCACATAGGGACAAAGGAAATCACTTTGTCCTTGGTGAGACATCGCAGGCGCATACCGAGGAGGCTCACCGCACGCCCCGCGGAAAGCGAAGCATCCTGGAGTGGAAATCAATCACCCATTATTGCAACAATCCCAAGAAGAAGCACAAAAAAAACAACTGTCTATTGCGACAGTTGTTTTACTGATGTATGTTGAAGCACCCTTGCAAGTTTGACTTTTCTTAACCCTAACCACCATAGAAAGATCATAAATGGGATGATAAACACGACCCATTCTTCAATGGAGTAAATGATAAAGTTATATAGTCCATGTAATATAAACGGAATCATAAGTGACCATAAAAGAAATCTCTTTTTAACGCTACCAAATGTGAATTTAGATTTCCCTAGATAATATCCCATTATGACTCCAAATAGGGCATGACTTGAAACAGGCAAAAGAGCTCTTCCCATTGCAATATCTACACCATGTGCAAATAAATAGATAATGTTTTCAGCTGTAGCAAATCCAAGTGAAACAGATGCTCCATACACAATCCCATCATAAATTTCATCAAACTCAACATGTTTATAGGCAATAAAAAATAAGATGAACCACTTAAAAAATTCTTCTAGTAAACCAGCTGCTAAAAAGGACTGCATGAGTGGTGAATGAATCACCTGTTCCTCTGTTAACACATATTGAATAAACATGATTGGAAAAACTAATATAGCGCCGAATATGAAGGTACGAACTACCATAGAAACTGGTTCAGAGTCGTATTGATCTTTTAGATAAAAATAACTGAGCAAGGCAACACCAGGTGCTATACCAGCTGTAATAATCCCCAGCATATTGTGTTCCTCATTTCCATCAGAATTTAAGATTATATTTTAATACCAACCGAATTTTTTTGTTTTTTGTACCTAGCTAATTTCACTATCTTATCGTAACATGATAGAGTCTAATTTAGAATGAACATTTTTATTTTATTGGAGGAGTTATGAAGAATATTTTAATACTACATACTGGTGGTACAATTGCCATGAAAGAAGATAAAACTAGTGGCTCAGTTGGACAAGTTGGAAATCATCCTCTTCATGATTCGCTAGCCTCTCTTCATGAATTTGGTAACATAAAGATGGAGGATGTATTTAATCTTCCCTCGCCTCATATTACCTCTAAGGAGATGCTGATCTTAAGGGACCGAATTGATCGGGCAGCTAATCAAGAGGATATTGACGGGGTAGTCCTTACTCACGGAACGGATACTTTAGAAGAAACAGCTTATTTTTTAGATTTAACACTCTCTACCAATATTCCAGTTGTTCTTACTGGAGCGATGCGCTCGAGTAATGAAGTAGGATCAGATGGCCCCTATAATCTTCTCTCTTCATTAAAAGTCGCTGCAAGTGACGAAGCAAATGGTAAAGGGGTGCTCGTTGTTCTAAATGATGAGGTTCATACTGCTAAAAATGTAACTAAAACACACACAAGTAATATCGCAACCTTTCAAAGTCCTCAATATGGGCCAGTTGGAATCGTTACAAAACGTGGCGTATCCTTTCATCATGTTCCAATCAACCGTGAGCAGTTTAATATTAACGAGATTTCTAAGAAGGTTACACTTTTAAAGGCTTATGCTGGAATGGACTCATCCTTACTAAATGTCCTTAAGGACATGGATATTGACGGTGTTATAATTGAGGCACTTGGACAAGGAAACTTACCACCTGCAACACTTTCAGGGGTAAAAGCACTGTTAAAAAAGCAAATTCCGATTGTTCTTGTCTCCCGCTGCTTTAACGGGATTGTCCAAGATACATACAGCTATGAGGGCGGAGGACGTCAACTCAAGGAACTAGGAGTCATCTTTTCAAATGGTCTAAGTGGTCAAAAGGCACGAATTAAGTTAATGATTGCCCTTAATCAAACGCAAGAGTATAAAGAGCTACAAGAGATTTTCTTTATATAGACAAATAAGTTGGAGCTTGACTACGATAAACTAAGAAACAACTCAAACAAAAAATTTTAAACAAAGAATCCCTTAACTTTTTTTAGTTAAGGGATTTGTTTTTTATAGACTTAGCGATTAGTCCTCCATGAAAGCGGCCATTTTCGATAAATATTTCATTAGCATTGTTTCCAGCCGCAATAACACCCGCTATAAATATACCGTTTATATTGGTCTCCATTGTCTCTGAATTATATTGTGGACGGCCTGATTCTGAATCAATCATAATCCCCATTTTCCTAAGAAATGTATGATCTGGGTGATAACCTGTCATAGCGAACACAAAATCATTTTTTATTGTATACTTCTTGCCTTCTTGCTCATACATAACAGAATCATTTGTGATCTCTATGACAGATGCATTAAAATGCATCACGATTTTACCATGTTTCACTAATGACTCAAACTCTGGAAGAATCCATGGCTTTATACTTGGTGAGTAATCAGAGCCTCGATATATCACAGTTACTCGTGCACCGACCTTCTCAAACTCTAGAGCAGCATCAATCGCTGAATTTTTCCCACCAATTACTGTTACGTCTTTATTGAAATAAGGATGCGCTTCTTTAAAGTAATGAAACACCTTACCTAAGTTCTCACCAGGTATATTTAAATAGTTTGGATGATCATAATATCCGGTTGCAATAACGATGTATTTTGCTTGATAGCTTTTATGTTCCCCGGCCTTGGTAGTAGATCTTACTGAAAATTGACCCTCATTTTCTTTTTGGATGCTGTTAACTTCCTCGTAGGTATTAATTCGAAGTTCCTTTTTCAAAACAACTCTTCTATAATATGCCAATGCTTGACTTCTGACTGGTTTTCGATTTTCTGTAATGAAGGGAACTTCGCCAATCTCAAGTTTCTCACTTGTACTAAAGAAGGTTTGGTGAGTAGGATAATGGTAAATAGCGTTAACAATATTACCTTTTTCTATTATTAATGGATTGTAACCTTGCTCTTTCAAAGCAATCGCCGCAGATAGCCCACATGGACCACCTCCAACTATAATTACATCTTCTTGTATAATCATAAAAATCCCCCTTAGGTATTCAAGGGTGGCACAGAACCAACATCATAGCAACCCTAAGTATATGGACGCAAATTGCCTGAGAAGTAGTATTATGCGTCAAATAGGCGAAATTAGTTCTGATGAACCAAGAAAAATCCCCATATCATTAAGTATGATAGGGGATTTTCGGTATAGATGCAATGAATTAGATCCAACCTCTGAATCTAGATGCTTCAGCCATTTTTCGAACACCAACCATATAAGCTGCCAGACGCATATCTACTCGGCGAGATTGCGCCGTATCATAAATATTATTAAATGACTTTACCATTACTTTTTCAAGCTTTTCTTCTACTTCTTCTTCTGTCCAATAATAGCCTTGATTGTTTTGTACCCACTCAAAATAAGAAACGGTTACTCCACCAGCACTTGCTAGTACATCAGGTACAAGGAGAATACCGCGATCGGTTAAAATCTTTGTTCCTTCAAGTGTTGTTGGACCATTTGCTGCTTCCACAACAATGCTTGCTCGGATATTATGGGCATTTTCTTCGGTAATTTGATTTTCTATTGCTGCCGGAACTAAAATGTCACAATCGAGTTCAAGTAACTCTTTATTAGAAATCGTGTTATTAAATAACTTTGTAACTGTTCCAAAGCTGTCTCTGCGGTCTAATAAGTAGTCAATATCTAGTCCTTTAGGATCATGAAGTCCACCATATGCATCAGAGATTCCAATCACCTTTGCACCCGCATCATGCATAAACTTAGCTAAAAAGCTTCCTGCATTACCAAAGCCTTGAACCACTACTCTTGCACCTTCAAGTTGAATACCACGCTTTTGTGCAGCCTCTCTTATACAAATCGTTACACCCTTAGCGGTTGCCGATTCACGTCCATGAGAACCACCTAAAACTAATGGTTTACCAGTGATAAATCCAGGAGAATTAAATTCATCAATTCGGCTATATTCATCCATCATCCAAGCCATAATTTGAGAATTAGTAAATACATCCGGTGCTGGAATGTCCTTTGTTGGTCCAACGATTTGACTGATGGCACGAACATAACCACGACTTAGACGTTCTAACTCTCTAAAGGACATTTCTCGTGGATCACAAACAATTCCACCTTTACCTCCACCATAAGGTAAATCGACAATTCCACATTTTAAGCTCATCCAAATAGATAAAGCTTTCACTTCTTTTTCAGTAACGTTTGGATGGAAGCGAATGCCTCCCTTTGTTGGTCCAACCGCATCGTTATGTTGTGCTCGGTACCCTGTAAAAATTTTAACAGATCCATCATCCATACGTACGGGGATTTTAACTGTCATTAGTCGAATTGGTTCCTTCAGAAGCTCATATACCTCTTCTGGATATCCTAGTTTATCTAACGCATTATGTATAACAGTTTGAGTAGATTTTAAGACATCTAATTTATCATCACTTTCAGAGTGTCCTGTGTTCTTATCGGCTACCATCTATAAACCTCCCAAAAATTTTACCTTAAATATTGTCTCCATTCGGTAATTAGTATACACCTTCATTTAGGTTATGCAAATAAGAAAAATAACATTTTGTTGTTTAACATAAGTTTTTTTGTAAACGATTTCATTATATATGTGTCAAAACATTTCTAATATAAATATTATCCATGATCACCAAGGTTCCGGCTTCCTAAAAATGAAGAGCCGGTATAGGAAAATTCCTATACTGGCTTCTATCTTAAAAATATTTATTTATTTGTGTAAGCGCCTGTTCTTTCATTAATTCTTTTCCATATTCGTTCACTCTATACGTTGTTACTGTCGCAGGGTTTCCAAATTCCGCAAGCAATGCAATCATATTATCTACATTTTTATCTCCAAATTCATTATCCTCAAATAATAGATAATATTTTTGTTGATAGGAATATAAAGATCCACCTGTTATGTCTAAAGCAAACATTCTTTTTGCTAATGAAAGGACATCTTCAAACGTATTAAACTCATAAAATATGTCATAGCTTTCATCTAGTGTTACTTGCATCTCAATATACTCATCCAAGAATTCATCAGAATCCTCGTAATCAGCAGTTTCCTTTGTCACAATGACTACCATTCCTTGTGCTTGTAAAGAAAAGACCTCTACGGCAATAGGACCATCAGCTTCAAAACCAAGCTCTAAACTTGCCTCATCCATCATATCACGAAAAAGCTGCTGTACCTTTGGAGCGTCATGCCATAAGTCTTCCTTTGTTAGGCCGCGTTCAAGGAGGTCATCAAATGTGAGAAATACCTTTATTTTGTTATAGGTTAAACGTTCTAAGCGCATTTATGGTAACCTCCTTACCATCACTCCCACATCCTCACTAATACTATATGATTAGATAGCAAGATGGTTCATCACATTTTCACTCCAGTTTACACCCAAGCCTCAAGTAAAGACAAGCAATTTACTTAAGCCGAGCATCTAACCAAGAGTCCCACTCCTCTCTCGTACTTCCGAGAAGATGCGCTGCATATTGTTCTCTTTTTTCAGATTCTAAGAAAGAAACTGCATGGCCCCCTAGTCCGATCTCTATATCTTTATAATCGGCTTTTAACCGATCCACTAAACTTAGAGTTTCAACCAGGTTATAAATCATCGTACAGGATAAGAATAAAAATTTCGGCTTTATTTGTTCAATAACAACATCAAAGTCATCATTTTCAATGCTTGACCCTAAATAAATAACTTCAAAGCCTTGTTTCCGTATATATAGAGTGAAAATTAGGAGACCTAGCTCATGCGACTCATTGGGACCACATACCGCAAGCACCTTTGGTAAATATGAGTTTGTAGGTAGGGTATACATAATATGCCCAATTCTTGAACGAAGGAATGATGAGGTAAAATGTTCATGGGCACTTGTGATTTTACCTTTTTCCCATAATTCACCCACCTGTACAAGCACAGTCCCTAAAATATCAATCGCTACTTTATCAATTGAATATAAACTAAAAGCATGATTCAAATATTCGTGAGCCTGGTTTTCATTAAACTGAAGTAGACTATTAACTAGCTTTTCAGCAAGCTCACGATCTTGCCCTCCTTCAGCCAACGGTTGGCTGCCTGTGTCATTAACTAAACCACTATTTTCTAACAAGTTTATCGCCTGGCTAATAGTGAAGCCTTTATTTACTTTTTGAATTAACCACTTCAAAATCTTTACATGTTCCTCTGTATAAAGGCGATGTCCTGCTTCATTACGAACGGGTGCAATAATTCGATATCTTCTCTCCCAAGCTCTTAGAGTACCTGCCTGTACGCCAAGCATTTGGGAGACTGCTTTTATATTATATTTCCCTTCAGGTAAAACCATCTAACATCCTCCATATGACTTTATATCCATTAGAATTATAGCCAACATTACCACTTGTTTAAACTTTGTACAATCACTTTGTACAAGTTTTGTTGCAGGATTTAGCTATTCTTATTTGAGATCATAAGAAGATGTGTTTCAGCTGAAGCTCCCATTCGCAATGGAATAAAGGTTGTACCATAACCATTACTGACAAAAATTTTTATATTTTTAGTGCTTTTCAGTCCACCTTTACTATGCATACCCCATTTACCTAGTCTAATCTGTCCTCCGTGAGTATGACCACTTATGATGAGTTGAATTTGATGATCTTCTTTAACTTCATGAATGATATCTGGATTATGACTTACTAGGATCTTGAAGCTGTTAGGCTCCGAATCCATCAAAGCTAGATCAAGGCGGGACCTTTTTGTACCATAGTCATCAACACCAAGAAGACTCAATTTTTCTCCCTTTGCGGATTCAAATGATACTGCTGTATTATCTAAAATTTTCACCCCGTTGCTAAGTAGCAGGGAGTCAAGTTCATGGTAATCTACTTCATAGTCATTGTTTCCCCAAACAAAATAAGTAGGACCAAGTTCTCTTAACACCCTAATATTTTCCTCTACCCTTGAAAAAGGCACACCTTTTTCAGTTAAATCTCCTCCAATAATAACGAGATCTACCTTTCCTTTTAAGGAAGATAACATATTTTTGGAGATGGTCCTTCTATGTATATCTGAAATAAAATAAATAGCTACACGACCTAATGATTCAGGGAACTCATCGAAAGTAAGTGAAACAGAATGTATTACATTCAAATGAGCCTCCCTATACATATAAACTAATAATAAAACTAATAGTAGGACGCTAACTACTAAGAAGAATAAAAACAAGCCCTACAACTCCATTCTTTGTACATATGGTATATACCGATTTAATTTTAATGAAATCATACCATACATGCACGAAAAAAATAAAAATCCAAGGCCAACTATTGGATTCAGTATAAACACGAATATAAAGCTAAAGATCACGAAGTAAGAGCTAAGAATTTGAAAAGGAAAGATTCTTACTCTTTTAAAATATGCATACGTTAATTCTATACTATCCCTCAGCAGCTTTGCATTTGCGAGAAATCCTATAAAAAAGAAAAACATTCCAATTAAAAATGAGAAAGGGTCTAGAATGATAGTAGAAAGAAATTGTCCGAAGTCACCAGACTGTAAGGATGGTATAGAGCTAGCAGAAACCAATCCCCCGATGATTCCTATAAACAAACAAAAGAATGTAGCTAACATATAAAAACCCCCTTACCTTACGTGTATGAGGTTAAGAGGGTGTTCATGATTTTCAATTTTATTAATCTTCGGTAATATCCAACACTCTAAAGCCTACACTTTCGAGTTTTTTCACAAATTTGTCGATGTTATCATTTTTCTCAACCTTCATGACGATTCTTCTTACCAACTTATCTGTTTCGTCAAAGGTTGATAAAGAAATAATGTTTTCATGGTAAACCTTTGCAATTTCAGCTAAACGTGCAATTCTTCCTTCCGTTTCAACTGAAGAAAAAGCAATTCTTACACCTTTACGATGCATACCGAATGCGCTTTGGAATTGCTCTAACACATCATAGCGTGTCACAACTCCTAAATATTTTAGGTCTTCATCAACCACCGCAATAATTGGCATATCTTTTAATAAGACTAATGTCTTTTCAAAAATCTCTTCGCCTTGTAAATAAAAATCCTTGCGAGTTGCAATCTCTCCTGCTGTAGTATTAGCTAAATAGGTTTCCTTGTCCTGTGGTGCTTCAAAAAAGCACTCATAAACATGGTACCTTGTTACCATCCCAACGTATTTTCCGTCTTTAAGAACAGGAACTCCATCAATGGAGAAATCCTCGAGTTTTTTTAACGTCTCTTTAAGTGAAGCGTTATAGTCAACCGTAAAACTTTTTTCCTTCGCAATCATAATGCTTTTAACAAACATGTCCAAAGACACCCCTTTACTATACCAGTCTATATCCCTGTAATAATTTCCCCGTAACCTTCATTCCTTTTTTTACGATAATGTTTATTCCCTCCAATTATATTCAACATAGTTACAAAAAAACCCTTTCCATAAAAGACATTTTTCTAAAAAATTAATCATAGCTTTTTATGAAGAATGATTTTTTTACTTAAAATTCATCAAGAACTAACACGATGAGATAGGAGGGTGTCTTGTGTACACGTTAAGAAAAAATTATTATCCATATGCCAGTCCTTTTGATCCATGTCCACCCATTCCCGTAAAGTCTTATCCAACTCCACCGAATTTATATCTCGGTTTTCAGCCTTATGGACTTCCACAGTTTTCTCCAAAAGAAGCCTTATGTAGTGGGACCTTATGGCCCGTTTTTTACGATCCTTACTATAATCCATATGAAAAGCCATTAAGGGAGGAGAGGTAAATGAAGCAACTCCCACCTGAATATTATGCTTTATTAGAGGAACTACAAGCTGTTGATTTTGTTCTCGTTGAATTAACACTCTATTTAGACACACATCCACATGATTATGATGCAATTCAGCAATATAATCAGTTCGCTCAGCAGAGAGGATTGTTAAAAAAGCAAATTGAATCAAAATTTGGACCTTTACAGCAATATGGAAACAGCTATTCGGGATATCCCTGGAACTGGGATGACGCACCATGGCCATGGCAGGTTTAAACATATATAGGAGGGATTAACCTACATGTGGATTTATGAGAAGAAGCTGCAGTACCCGGTTAAAGTCAGTACTTGTAATCCGACCCTTGCAAAGTTTTTAATTGAGCAATATGGAGGAGCTGACGGAGAGTTAGCAGCTGCACTTCGATATCTCAATCAAAGATATACGATTCCCGATAAGGTGATTGGGTTACTAACAGATATTGGTACAGAGGAATTTGCCCATCTAGAAATGATTGCGACCATGATCTACAAATTAACAAAGGATGCCACGCCTGAACAAATGAAGGCAGCAGGCTTAGCACCGCATTATGTAAATCATGATAGTGCTTTGTTTTATCATAATGCTGCAGGTAACCCTTTTACTGCTGAATATATTCAAGCAAAAGGTGATCCTATTGCTGATCTATACGAGGATATTGCTGCAGAAGAAAAAGCCCGAGCTACTTATCAATGGATTATCAACATGAGTGATGATCCGGACTTAAACGATTCATTACGTTTCCTTCGTGAACGTGAGATTGTACATTCTCAGCGTTTTAGAGAAGCTGTTGAAATATTAAAAGACGAACGTGATAAAAAACAGTTCTTTTAACCTGGTAGCTGAATTGATTCTTCAATTCAGCTATTTATTTTCATGATATAAATTAATATCCTTTTCTTCCTTCATTTTAGCAAATACTTCATTTCTTTTCTCCCAATCGAATGGGTATCTCCATTGAATAGGACTCTTCTGTACTATTTCTTTTCTAAGATCTTGAAATTCTTTCTCATGCTTATCTTTCTTTTTTTTAAGATAGGAGCCTAGTCCACCAAGAAAAATTAAAGCACCGATGAGTACGTATAGAAAAAGATTTGATACAATCATCGCAAACATTTGATCTGCATTGGAGCCATAAGGTTCCAATATAAAATTATTTATATAAAAAAACATCAGTAAAAAGCACAGTAATGAACACCACGTACAAATAATTAGTTTCTTTTTATAAGAATCAAATTTAACTTTATGCTTATAAACGTTCTGTAGCATAACTTTGGTGGGCTCGTCTGTATGACTACCAAACTCTTCAATGAATTTTTCCAATTCACTCTCTCCTTTTTGTAATACTTGTCTTATGTATATTCAACAAGAATGTAACTTAGAAGGAAGTATGCTTAGTTGGATTGTAGTTTTATATATTTTTTTAAAGAGGAATCCTGAATGAGATAAACGGCTACCAAGAAACCAAGGAGATCTTCGTTCCAGAACACTCGCTTTCCGCGGGCGGTTGGTGAGCCTCCTCGTCGCATTCGCTCCTGTGGGGTCTCCCCTAAACCGCTTTTCCCGCAGGAGTCTCTCGTTCTTCCACTACGATCACTGCTAAAAAAATCAATTCAATTATTATACAGATAAATTAAAAAGCAACGTCTCATGACGTTGCTTTAATTTACATTTGAAGCTCAGTTTCTCTAACTGACACTCTGATTTGTGTAATTCTCTTTTCGTCCATTTCCTCAACAGCAAATAGGACATTGTTATATTCTGTAACCGGACGCTCGTCACTGTTTGGAATATAGCCTAGTTCGCCAAGTACAAAACCACTTAGTGTGTCATAATCTTCTATCGGCAGATCCAATTTTAAGGCTTCTGTTACATCATCTAAATGGGTAGTACCATCTATTAAATAAGTGTTTTCATCTATGACTTTTATTTTTTCGGTTTCTAATTCTGGTTCATCATACTCATCGAAGATATTCCCTACAATCTCTTCTAGGACGTCCTCAATCGTAACTAAACCGTCTGTTCCACCATACTCGTCGATTGCAATCGCAAGATGTGTATTATGCTTTTGCATTTCTTTAAATAGCTCATCAATACCTTTAGAATCTGGAACATAATAGGGTTCTCTGATTAACTCTAAAAGATTAAATGCTTGATGATCTTTGTTAGCAAACTGTAAAAGGTCCTTCACATGTAAGATTCCAATGATGTGATCTAGACTGTCTTGGTAAACTGGGAATCTCGTATACCTTTCAAGATTCACTAAATCAATGGTCTCTTTTAGACTAAAATGAGCAGGAATAGCTACTATATTTGTACGGTGAGTCATAATGTCAGATACCTGTTTGTCATCAAATTCAAATATATTATTGATCATTATTTTTTCATTTTCTTGAATAGTTCCCTTTTCTTTCCCTACATCAATCATCATTCTAATTTCTTCTTCTGTTACATTCTCATCGTCAGCGCTTGGATCTACACCAAACAGCCTAACAACACTGTTTGTAGAAAACGTTAATAATTTTACAAACGGAGAAGAAATTTTAGATAAAAGAGTAAGTGGGACTACTGCAAACATAGAGATTGATTCAGCTTTTTGTAGTGCTAACCTCTTAGGAACAAGTTCACCAAAAACTAATGTAAAATAAGAAAGAATTAATGTAATAATAATGACTGAAGCTGCTTCTAAAACACGTGGCGAACCGGGAACTCCTAATACAATTAGCCACTGTGTAAATCTTCCGGCAAAGCTTTCAGCAGCGAATGCACTAGCTAAGAATCCTGCCAGAGTAATTCCAATTTGAATCGTGGCTAAAAATCGACTAGGTTCCGATAATAACTGGTAAAGCATAATCGACTTTCTGTCACCTTTGTCTGCCATCAATTTAACCTTGTTATCATTTAAGGATATTAAGGCAATCTCTGATGCAGCAAAAAAAGCATTTAATACAATAAGTATTAAAAGTATAATAATCTCTATTTCCAATTTAAATAGACCTCCAAAATGGTTACGGTTCAATTTCTTTTCAGTTTCCGACTGACTGATTCTACTATATATAAAAACAGCTAGTCTACTCAAACTCTCTCAGTAGTCAATTCGCTTCATTTTAAGTTAAATTTACTGAATTAATGATATCTGGATATCCGGCTCGTTCATTTTTAAGTTCTAGCAACACCAATCGTGCTTTCTTATAAAAAAACACAAAAAAACACACCTAAAAGCTTTCATTAGATGTGTAAAACTCATATTAGTTGGCCGAGCAATGATTTATTTAGAAGACTTTAGGGGGATCTGCAGAATTTTACCATTCTCAACTTTGTTATCACTCAGCTTATTCCACTCTTTAATCAATTCTTCACCTAAACGGCTTTTATAGTAATACTGAGAGATAGAATACAAAGTCTCCCCTTCTTTTACCTCGTGATAAATGATATTGTAATCCTCTGTTGTTGCTTTTTCTGTAGATGTATCTGTTGTCTCTTCCTCAGCGCTCCCAACATCCTCACGATCAGCCTCTTCTTCACTACCAGTCAGTTCTTTGTTTTCAATCTCGACTTCCCTATTTTCCAGTTTTGTCGCTATAGAAATCTTCTCGCTATGTGAAGGATCATCCTTCGAAAGTTCATTGATTGCAGGTAACTCATTTTGCTGATGAAAGGTATATCCCAATATTGCAATAGGTAATAGGACAAATACAAACGTTAGAAATCGAAGTAGTGGAAATCTAAATTTAAATTTAGGTTTCTTCTCTTTATCCTTTGCTTGGTGTACCTTACTTCGAGGTGGCAGTGAAAGCGCATCTAATGATTTAGATGAGTCCTGTTCTTTTTTATTCATACGTTCTCTCAGATCTTGTGCTTGGTCACGATGATCATTAGAATCAGACATTGTTTCACCCCTCGTTCTCTTTAAGATAATCTATTCTTATCTTAACGCCAAATATAAAATCTATTAAAAAGTGAGCAAAAATCGTTACAAACAGGTTTTCTGTTATTTCGTATAAATATCCTAACAAAAAACTAAGTGAGATGACGATTAGAAATAACACCCATTTCTTTAGGTAACGAACATGTAAAAATGCAAATAACACACTAGCTACAACAAAACCAAAATGAGTTTGGATAACACCTCTAAATAACCATTCCTCTGCAATTGCAATAATCCAGCATAGGACAAAAATATGGAGGTATGACCGCTTTTGAAACACACGGTTGTTGATTCCCCCATCATCGAAATGATGTGCTGGGACTATCTTCATCAACCATAGGTCTATCAGAACAACGCCTATGCCGGCTACTCCACCGTACAATAGAATCTCCAAAATATCTAGCTGCCATATAGACTTAAATTGCTCTAAATCGAAGAGAAAGAAACCAATGACTGATGCTATGGCTAATAAGAACAACTGTGTTATATAGAGATGTGTTAGTACCTCGCGATCGGTCATATGCTCGATCACGTCAGATTGATTTTTCATGTAAACAACACTCACTTTATTAGGATTGATTGAAGTTCTTGTTGCCATCCTTTTAATCCAGTTTCACTTACTAGTTCGTCCTTCTTTTCATACATTTGATAATCCACCTGACATAGATCACAGCACTGCGGAACCTTATTGTTAAGTCTTTCATCAAAAATCCACAGGTACTCTTCTCTTCTACAGTTAGGGGAATGAATCCAACTGTTCATTTCTTTTAGTTTATGTTTTTTATAAATTAACCGATCTTGTATCAACGTGGTTATATTTTTAATAATCATACCCGGCTCTATGTCTTGGATTAAAATGTCTTCCTTCAGAAAACCGCCAAGTTCAAGCTGATATTTTATAAATCTCCACGCTGTTTCATTAAGTGTCGTAAAGGATAGCAGTGAAGATTCATTAATAGGCTTATTTAATGCACAAGTCCCTTTTAGAAGTTCAATAATATGCTTTAGTTCATCCAAAGAAGGGAATTCTTGTTGAATCAGTGCTTCTGGCAATTCTTGGTCAGTTGGGGAATGTAGAAGGATTGCAATGCTATTATTCCCATCTCTACCTGCTCGTCCGATTTCCTGAAGATAAGCCTCAATGGTTGTAGGATGGTGAAAATGGATGACATACCTTACGTTTGGTTTATTAACCCCCATCCCAAAAGCGTTTGTACAGCATATGATTTGTATTTGATCAGATAAAAACTGTTGCTGAATGAGCAATCTTTGTTCGTTATCCATTCCTCCGTGATAAAAGGCAACCCCTTTGATTCCAGCATCCTTAAGGAGGTTTGAAATATTCTCCGCCCACCAACGGCTTGAAAAATAGATCATCCCAGGCCCTTGAAGCTGTTGTACCCATTGTAGGAGCTTTCTTTTCTTATCGTCAATATTTGCAACCTTTTCAACATTTATTGAAATGTTTGGCCGATCGATAGAGTGTAGATGATAAGAAACTTCTTTCAGCTTCAAAATACGTACCATATCATGCAATACATTTTTTGTCGCAGTAGCCGTTAAAGCTAGACACGGAGGATTTCCTAGGTCTTCGATCACTCCACTTAATTTTAGATAATCCGTTCTAAATTCATGTCCCCACTGAGAAATGCAATGAGCCTCATCCACGACAAACAGAGAGATATGAATACTCTGTAGCCTTTTTATAAAGTAGGAATTTTGAAGCATCTCTGGGGAAACGAAGATAAACTTATAAACTGAAAGCCTTTCAATGGTTTTTCTTTTCTCTTCAAAAGATAAAAAGCTGTTAATGGCAACCGCTCTTTTTTCACCGAGCATCTGAAGCTGCTGTATTTGATCTTCCATGAGCGATAACAGAGGTGATACGATCACTACAGCCCCTTCTAATATATATCCTGGTAGTAAGTAGCAGATGGATTTACCTGCACCTGTTGGTAACATTGCTACTACATTTTTTCCGGAAATTACGTCTTCTATTATTTCTTTCTGCCCTTTTCGAAAAGAGCTATATCCGAATGTATCACGTAATACGGCTTGAATTTCCATGAGCACCACCTAGTTTGGCTAACACCAATCGAATTTCAAAGTAACTTGCTTCTATTGGTAACTGTTTCCTGATCAATTTTAACTGGTTTGTTCCTGAGTTCTTTATACACTCTGAAATAATACTGATATCCTTCGGGTTAATAAACGTTGAGATATCAAAAGAGGGATTCGTTAAGGCAATTTCAACTATATGATCTTCAATTGTATTTTTCTTTAATTGACGCATTGCTGCAATCTCTTCAATTGTTCGTCCTTGCTGGAGAAGCTCCATTGTTCTCGATGTAGATTGAGTTAAGGTCGTTGGCTTGTTGCTAACCATTGCAAGCCTGCTTAATAATGGGTATTGATCAGGATACTGTTCTAACCTATCTAACAAATAATGAACTGTAGCTTGAAATGAAATAGAAACTTTTAGCGAATCCGTTTCAAGTAGTTCAGCAATTTGTGTATTCGTGTATCCAATCCGCCTCAAACTTGTTAGCTTATAAACGAATATCGTGGATTGCAATTCATCTAAATTAGATAAAACTGAAAATAACTCGTCATGTAGATCTTTCGCAACAACTTCTCGCAAACCAGGTTGATTTTTTAAGAAGGATTTTACCCACTGCATCGTGTTTTGATCTCGACTTATTGGTATAAAACGAGTTTCATGATGAATAAGATAAGACAAGCACTGAATAGTTAACGACAAGCGTTCCCAAAAAACAGCTGTTATGCTGGAATATGCCCAACCATTCAAGGATTTTGGTATTGAGAAAGAGGAAAGCTGATTTCTTCCAGTATTATTGACAGTATAAGCTCCTTCTCCAACTGAACTGACCATTCCCTTTTCTATTAACTGTTGAACTGATCGCTCCATACCTTCTCTTGTGAGGTCAGGCAAAAGGCCAAACAGAGGTTCAAGCTGAAAAAGCTTGGCATCCTGAATTGTCTGGGAAGAGCGTTTTCCTTTATACAAATGGTAGATCGAATAAACTGTTCGCTCTCCATTAATTTTTTCTAATCCATAAAGGGTCAATAATAAGATATAGTTCATAATCGTATCCTTTTCTTATTCTTCTTTTTATTTTAGCAAATTTTCAAGGAAAATGGGTTAGTTTATATTTTCTAGGAAAGGGTATTAATATATTGTGAAACCTTGTGTGATAAGCATTCTCAATGACTTTCTTGTTGAAAAGTTGGCCAAACAGTTTTACAATATGTATGAGGAATTCGTTTCCACTTTACACTGTTACAGTAATGATGTGGTAAATAGGTGTTATCACCAAAAAGCGGTATTCTTGCATAAACTATTTATGTGTAATTTTCATTCAGGAGGGTTTTAAAAATGGCAAAGTATACAATCGTTGACAAAGAAACTTGTATTGCATGTGGTGCATGTGGTGCAGCAGCACCTGATATCTATGATTATGATGATGAAGGTATTGCATTCGTAACACTTGATGACAACGCTGGTATCGTTGAAATTCCAGAAGTATTAGAAGAAGATATGATGGATGCGTTCGAAGGCTGTCCTACAGACTCAATCAAAGTGGCAGACGAGCCATTTGATGGAGACGCTTTAAAGTTCGAATAGTATCTAGAGAATATATTCTCTAATTCATGTAAAAAACCTCTGTGATCCAGAGGTTTTTTATTTATGAAATGATAAAAGACACTGGCTCTTGGATTAAGACAGTGTCCTATTTGTGTTTAAAGTTTGAGGAACATATGTGTAGTAGCCATTTAGAGTATCTTGGTGATTTGCATGGAATTCTCTGCCAGGATTAAAAAATGTTCTTAATTTGGACACAATACTGTACCAAAAGTTATTTACGCAATTGTTGGTAATTTTTACGCAATTCTAGCCAGAGTCACGCAATTTTCCCTAACTTGGATACAAATCTCCGGCTAGCTCAAACGATTATTTACATCCTCACGCAATAAGCATAAACCAGCAGAAAATAAAGGGTACTTTTCCCTAGAAATCCAATAAATAGGCCTAACTGTCAATAATACAAAGACTCCTAGTAAAAGAGTCCTTTCAATACAAACAATTGTGAGGTTGAGAAGCTCTGTCTTCTGGTAACCTAAAGACAGAGTCCCACCTACCATTACTCTTGAATGATGGATAACTCCTGCCCGATCACAATGGTATCAGACGAAAGCTTATTCCATTCCTTAATAGACTTCACAGAAACATCATATTTCTCGGATAGCCCCCACAAAGTCATTCCTTTAGTTACCTCAACTACAATGTTATCCATTTTTTTAGAAGCTTTTACTTCTTCCTGATTAGGTTGCTTTCCTTGTATTTCTAACACATCTTCACTATAGTCTTTTGATGATACGATTACGGATGTAGAAAGTAATTGTTCAGCTTCTTTTTCAGAGATATTCCATTGATCTGCCGGTTGATCTGGTAAAGCATTGCTTAATACTGCCATTTTTTCAGCCTGCTTCTTTTCCGCCATAGCCTGGCTTACCTTACCGTCAATTAATACCGATACATCTAGAGCATGAAGCGGATTAATGGAGTTGGTTTTTTCTACATTCCAATCACCCATATGTACTTCAAAATGTAAGTGTGCACCTCTTGATCTACCCGTATTACCGACTTTTCCAATTACATCACCTTTTTTAATCTCTTGACCTTCTTCAACTAGTCTCTCGCTTAAATGAGCATACACGGTTTCAAAGCCTTCGGGATGCTTAATAAACACAACGTGACCATATGAAGATGAGTAATACGATTTTGTAACCGTTCCGTCTTCAACAGAAAATGTATCTGTCCCAGTTGGTGCAGCAATATCTATTCCATGGTGGTGGCCACCCCTTGTCCCAAAATGGTCCGTAAGTTCTCCATATACAGGCCACACCCAGTCAATCGTTTCAGCTAATATAATAGGGGATTGTTCTTCTGCCTTCACTGTTTTAACACTTAAAAACATGCAAGCAATACAAAATCCCATGATTAATACAATTAAAAGACGCCTTGATAAATCCAACATACTCCTTGTCCTCCTCTAAGCTTCTGCTGTCCACTAAATCCAAGAGATCTAGTAGCAGCAATTTGGTTTCACTATTTCTTTAGGTTGGAATTTTACTAGCTCTCCTAAGTGGTTACTTTTCCTTTTTTGTACAGAAAAAATACTCACACCCTGTAAAGTTTTCCATTAATGCTATAAAATATGAGGACAAGTTTTAAAATAGACCAAAAAAATAGAGACCATTGGCCTCTATTCAGAAATAGGAAAATATATTTGGTTTAATGCTTTCGGTACTGGTATAGGATTTGGTTCACCATTTACCTCTAATTGTAGTCCAGCCATTATTTCAGGAGTGTTTACAAATGTAACATCTGCGTATCCAAATTCCTTAGCTGTTAAGAGTATGGCTTTAATCATTAAATCATGTGAAAGATCTTCTTGATTAATCATATTTTCAGGAAAGGTTACTGATAAGCTATCAGCATCGAGTTCTGACGTTTCAATTGTAAGATCTGCTGGAATAGAAGGTTGTAGTTCAAAATTATCTACGTTTGTCTTCATAGCATTAAAAGCTTCTTCAATAGAAGTCAATCCACTGCTCTGCGGTGAACTCGGTACGATATAAGTTGAACCAGTTTCAGTAATATGCAAGAAGTATCCTTGATTCATCGTTGGTGAAAGCGGAATAGGATCAATTGGTCCATAATTATCTAATTCCACCTGACTCCCATCTTCTTTCTTTAAAATGGCCTCTGAATAGTTCATCCACCTTAAGGTTTCCTGAATGCCCTCATACAAGGCTTGGCTCTGCGCAGAGCCATTAACAGTAAAATCCGTAGGAACTGTCACTAAAACCTTGTTTCCTTCCATCTCCTCGAAAGTAACCTCTGACAGCAATGATCCACTTAACCCAAATTCTTCATAAGGAAATTGGTCAAATAGTTGATTAACTAAATCTAAGCTTGAAGTGTTTGGATCGTCATACATATACGTAACTGGAATGATCGTATTAGCCCCGATACTAGGAATCCCAAGGGTAACATACGTTTCAGCATCCTGTATGACAAGATGATTAATCTCCTGAGTAGCCATTCGTAATTCCGTACTTTCTTCTGTACTTGCTATTCCAGTCTCATCATCTGCCAGGGATGAGTTTTCTAAAGCGGCCGTTTCACTTTCACTTGCGCTTTCTTCAATTGCACTATCTTGTGTTCCACCAGTACCATTGAGGAAAGAGGGACCCATCACCATGATTAAGAGAACAGCTGCAACCGCTGCGATACTAGGTAATACCCAGACTTTTGGAGATTTTCGACGTACCTGCTCATCCTGCATACGTGCGTTTATTTTCCTGTACAACTCATCTGGAGTTTGGCGGTCTTTCACTTGAGGTAATTGTTCCAGTAACTCTTCTAGTTGCTTATCGCTCCACTCTGACTTTTTCAACTGTGCTCCCCTCCTCTCCTACTGACTGCTCCATAATCCCCTTTAAGGTTTTAAGGGCTCTATGCTGAGTGGTCTTAACTTTACTTTCTGTCCAATCTAAAGCCTCTGCCGTCTCCGTTATTGATAAGGATTGCATAAACCTTAAAATAATAACAGCACGTTGATCTACAGATACTTGATCTAAGCATTTGTACATTAATTTAATTTCATCGTTTTGCAAGGCTATTTCTTCAGGTAAGGGTTGGTGATCTTGAACCTGCTGTGTGCTCCAATCAAAGGTTTCTAGAAGACGTTGCTTCCAGCCTTTTTGCTTTCGGAAATGGTCAATGGCTACATGTCTAGCTATTGAAAACAGCCATGTTTTTTCACTGCTCTTTCCCTCGAAACGATCGTACGCTTTTAACACTTTAATATAAACCTCTTGTACCAAATCCTCTGCCTGCTCCCGATTTCTTACCATATAAAACAGGAACTGAAACAAATCCTGATGGTATTTCTCGTAAAGCTCTTGAAACACGGTGTTCATGCCTTACCCTCCCCGTTAATCATATAGTCGGATATTATTTAAGAAAGTTACAGTTTTTTAGAAAATTTTTTATTAATTTTATTGTAGCATCAAGGAAGATGGACTATCTATAAGAATTTTTGCGATATATTAAAATAAAAGGCTGTATTTGAGGTCGATTTCGCTAAAACTGGTAGCATTTACAGTGCCTATATAAAAAATAGAGCTACAAAAAAGTAGCTCTTACTTTCAAATCCATTTAACTCAGTAAAATTGTTATAGTTACAATCTTTTTGGCTAGTCTAATAATAAACCTTAGATTACAGTTTATTTAACGGGTTGTGATATTCAGATAGATGAGCAACCTGATTATAATCCTTGATCTGCCACTTCTCTTCTTTGAAGTGAAGATTGCTAATACATGCGTTAAAAAGAGGTGTTCTTTCTATCTCGGGATTTCCATCAGAGAGAAGTTTTAATAATGCATGAATGACAGCTCCATGTGCAACCAGTAACACCTTTTGATCTTGATATAACTCATTAATTTTAGAAAGTCCTTTGATTAATCGTTGATGAAACACAGTTGTATCTTCTTGACTAGTGTAATTATGGTTTGGGAAGGTGGCTTGCCTTTCCTCAGCGGTCATCCCTTCAGCCTCTCCAAAGGACTTCTCCTGAAATTCTTCCATAACAACAAATGAGGCTTGTATTCCTTCATTAATAATCTCGGCAGTCTTTCTAGCACGCATTAATGGACTCGTCACCACTATATCCCAATCGTAAGCTTTTAAATAGTCTCTACATTCTTCTGCCTGAGAAATCCCCCTTGCATTTAACGGGATGTCGGTTCTTCCTTGCAGTTTTCCAATCACATTCCAATCTGTTTCTCCATGTCTAACTAAACAAATCGTTGTCATTCCTTCTCCTCCGTATCACTTGAGCTCATTATAGCCCCTCCTGTCTATTACTCTAACACCTTACCATTTTCATCAATGAATACTAGTTCATTCTCCATGTCTTCAGCTGTAGGATTAATAAACATCCAAACCTTCATATCTTTAACTTCTAGTGAAATGAGTTCTGCTTTAAGGTGTCCAAGCGTTACTTCATACACATCGGAAGTGGCTAAACCATGATAAGTTCCATTGTCTGGTCCCCCCACCATTAAGCCACCATTCGCATTGTCTGCTGTAATAACCCCTCCACCGTACATCTTTACAAAACGCCAACCATATTTACCTTTTTTAAATTCAGAAATTATATAATGTTCACCTTCCCCGACTTGAGAGTAGGAAAAAGTATATCCATAGTTTTGGTTTTCTACTATTTTAGTTTCAAAGGTATCATACACCTTAAAACGTGGATTCTTTTCTTGTTGTAATGCTTATATTGGTGAGGAAAATGAGGTATTCCTTTCATACCAATCTAGATAACCAATTAAACCTATCACTAGAAATGCTACTGCCACTATATAACCTTTTTTCTTCATCTCTTCTCCCCCTTAGAGATTAACTAATCAAGAGCCTCTTCAGGAACATTCCATAAATAATAATGTTTAGAGTACTGCCTTGTTTCAACCACGAATGTTTCATCATGTTTTTCAAAAATAAGTCCTGAGCCCATTTGTTCTTTAAAGCTCCATCCTTCTTGTAATAAGAATTCTTTAACAACACCATAAGGATCATTCCTATTAGGCTTCGACACATATTTAACACCGTCTATTGAATTTGGTATTTTCTCATATCCTTTATCCGTCAATTCTAGTTTCATGATTGCTGTTAAAATTGGAATTGGATTCTCTTCTTGAGTCAAGGCACTACCGAATCGTAATCCAACTAATCCTATTAACAGGATAAAGGTCAACATGAGTGCTAGTATAATTTTTTTCACAGAAGGTCCTCCCATCGAATTACAATCTGCTAATCTCTATTCCTTAGGCAATAGCTTTTTCCTTAAGAGGATTTCAAAACTACGGATAAAGAACCAACTAAATCCTGCATAAAATCCAAGCCAAGGGTACTTGAATGAAGCTGGTTTATTCTTTTCGAAGTGAAAATGACCAATCCAGGAAAGAACATAGTGTAAAAGCGCGAATACAATCGTCACATATATATTTATGAGTAAAAAGATCCAGGCAACGAACGCAAACAAAAAAGCAAAATAATGAAGCCATTGATTATACTTATTTTGATGAACCTTTTGATATTGAATCAAATCCCTTCTCCATCTATCAAACATCAAAATTAACCCCTTTAATTAAGTATTAGTAAATTCCTAGTTGAAATCTAGGATGTTATAAATTTAGCAGTTCCTCTATAAACTTTAACATAAAAACCCATTTTATCCCTCTACTCATTAAAACTGTTTTAATTTCTTCCTTTTCTTCACTGAGTAAATTAAAAAAAGCGACCAGTTCACAAAACTGGAATCGCTTTATAGATACTGTTCATTCATCCGCGCTTATACTTAAAAGATGAAAATAAGAGCCTGTTGCCTTTTTAATGTATGCTAACTTAGCTGGGTCAAAACTAATCAGGACACAAGTAGATGGACCCGCTGATTGTTTCAACGAGATTGAATCATCTGCCCGAATTCCTAACCATGGTAGCTTATTCCGGTTACAAAGCATGTCCCATTCCGCTTGAATCCCTTTTGAGCCAATTGGTACTATTTCATAAATTCCTTTTTGGGAAAGCAGGTAGTTGAATAGCGTAAGAGGGAGCACTTTATCTTCCATGTTGACCACATCCTGTCCAATTAAAGGAGTACCAATGACAGCAAACTCAGCATGTACAGGTGTATGGTCCCGCTTCACCACTGACTTTCCAATGACGGTTACACTCATCGCTGATTGAAGGAGTGTAAAATTTGTCTCGCTACTTCCTATCATAGGTACAGAATCTAGACCAAGCTCGTTCATAGCCTTGTTTATGCCAGATTTGTATTCATTCCAAGCATGATCACCTGTAAAATTTTGAACTATCACCATTTGTGGAGAACCACCTACACTCAAGTGTTCCATTAGTGCGACTCTAGCTGCATAATATCCCACGACATCATTAGGAACTCTTACTAGATCCTGCTCTTTTAAGCCTACTCCACCTGAATTGTCAGTTGTTATTATTAATTCAGTTGAGGAATTCTCATCCCTGTAATACAATACATCACGCATAAAATCCAGTCCTGTTTAGGTAGCCCTGTAATGGTTTATAGATGGCAGCAACGATGATACTATTTAGGGTTGATCCAACGAATAACGGAAATAAAATAGTCCAATAAAACGCTGAAGTTAGAATAAAATAGAACGGAAGTGGAGCCACTACTGTTGAGCAAATGATAAAAAAGCACAACCCAATAATGGGGGTTCCTTTTTTACAAAGAACGCCTGTTAAATAAATAATGACCCCCATTTCTAACGCAATGAGTAGGTGGAATGCCCCTAAAGGAAGTCCTCCTAAATAAGCAGAAATGAAGTGTCCTCCTGCACCAATAATGGCTCCATATATAGGACCTAACAGAATTGTTGCAAGTAATGCAGGTGCACTATCCAGGGCAATACTAGAGATCCCTAAAGGAATTTTAATTGCTGCACCGATTGCGGATAAACCAAAAAACAAAATAATGAACGTTTGCTTTTTGAGAGAACTCATTTTTCCTTCCTCTTGCCATCTCTAAAAACTATTGCACTTCTTTCATACTCTACGTCCTTAACACCTTGACGAGCATTGATGACGCGTGCAAGTGCAAAGAAATAATCCGAAAGACGATTAACATATTTCAGAGCGATATTATTGATACTCTCTACCCTTGCTAAGCTAACGATATGGCGTTCTGCTCTTCTAGTAACTGTTCTAGCAATATGGATAATGGCTGAAGCCCTAGTACCACCAGGAAGGATAAATCTTTCTAAATCTGGAGCTTCTTCTATGTATGCATCAATTCTAGCTTCAAGAAAATCAATCATTTCTTCAGTTACTTGATATGGGCGCTTTCCCTCAACAGTGGACAAATCTCCTCCACAATCAAACAATTCATGTTGAATTTTCTCGAGTTCTGCTAATACATCTGAAAAAATTTGAGGATCAAGCTCTAACATGGCTTGGCCAACAAAGGAATTCACTTCATCAATCGTCCCATAAGCATGAACACGAATATCATCCTTTTCTACTCTCCCACCAATTATACTGGTTTGTCCTTTGTCACCGGTTCTTGTATATATCTTCATTTATGCTCCTCCTTTAATTTTTTCTGGTAGTCCACACCAAAGTCTTACTACATTCTCAGACTGCTTGGCAAGATCCTGATATACCCATCCTACTATATCACGATGTAATCGGTCTTGTTTATTCATCGGTACAACCCCTAGCCCGATTTCGCACCCTATAATAATTAAATTTCTTTGAGCATTTTGCTTTTCCCAATCAACAAATGGTTGTAGCTTTCGCTTCCAGTGGTCACGTTTCTTTTCCTCTTGAAGTTCGTTATGAATCAGCTTTTCCATGCCTTCAATAATAATCGTGTTTGTCTTGTGTGGAATCTCATGAACAGATGGCAGACTCTGTACATATCCATTAATCCAAACATGAGAATTAGAATTCTCCTCCTGATAGCCTATTAACTGTCGCACCCAGCTTCGTTTTCCTTGAAAGGCACCGCCTGTAACGAAATACACCGTTCATTCCTCCTTAATCGGTCTATGGTTGTTTCGAAGCGATAACCACTTCCATAGTCAACCTGCCATTCCCAGAAGGGTTTGTAGGTAGGAGCAACCTCTGTTAAGAGCTTCCTAATAGGTCCTCCATGTGTAATGATGACTAGTTCGCTTATTGTAGATGAGACAAGTAGCTCCCTAGCATCATTCCAAGCTAACAGTAGTCGATCACTAAAAGTTGTAAAGCTTTCTCCATCTGGGATAGGAGCTGTTTCCCACTCTTGAAGCCAGTGTTCGTAGGCTTCATTTCCGAGTAGCTCCTCGTGTGATTTTCTCTCCCATTGACCAAATGAAAGTTCTCTCCATTTATCGGAATACTCAACAGGCACATTAGGATGATGTCCATATATGTTAGATAAGGTCTGTCTACATCTCAGCAGATCACTACAAAGAATATAGTCAGGCTTAGGATAACAATTGTGAACGAGTAACTGCTCACCTTCTTCTGATAGCGGAACGTCACTCCAACCGATGAATCGATTTTTCCTATTATCTTCTGTTATACCATGACGAAGTAGAGTAATAGCCAAAGTATGAACCATAAGAAGTTTTCGCCTCCTTCCAATAATGCACCTAGCGTATCACCATTAATACCACCGAACTGCTTTAAACAAAAGCTATAAAATACCGTGTGAAAGAGTAGGGCAGCACATACTAATGTGACAGAATAGAAGGAAATTGGTAGAGATATAGTGATCATGCTAAGCAACAGGATCACGACAAGGCTACTCCACATGACCGTCTTATATTTGACTTCCTTTTGAAAGGCAGCAGCGAGACCCGTATGTTTAGATAGCTTTCCATTCACTAATGAGTAGACTACCATTCCCCTTGTTAAAACTGGTATAACTAGCATTCCAGCTGCAGTTAAAATAAATGACGTGTTCAATATTTCATATAAAAACAGAAAACGAAAGGCTAGTAGGAAAATCACTGATAGAACGGCAAATGAACCAACGCGAGGGTCATCCATGATTTGTAATCGTTTTTCTTTGTCTCGATAAGAGAAAAAGGCATCACTACAATCCATCCAACCGTCTATATGCAACCCACCTGTTATCGCAATAAAATAAAAGAGGATCCATAAAGAGATGAATACGACTGGAAATGGGGTGTAGGTGATGAGTAACCAATACTGAAGAAAACCTATTAACCCTATAAATAGACCAACGATCGGAAAGAAAACAAGGCACCACTGGATTGCTTTTCTCTCCCAAGGTATCTCCTTCTTATAAGGAATAACCGTAAAAAACTGAATGCAAAGTAAGAAGCCACTAAGCATAAAATGTCCCCTTTAGTTGGCCAAATCTATCCACGTTGTTCACCCTTTCATCTTCTTTGGAATGCCATAGTTTACTTGATAGGCATAATCTGCGGTTCTTACAATCTCTTGATGCAGTGAGCCAAGGAGCTTCATATAAAGAAGTGATCCCTCATCATCAGGAAGTTTATCTGAAAATAGGTCATTTGAAACAATAACAAACATTTTTACAGTATGAAACTGCTTGATCGAATGAATCATTTTCTCATAAACTTTGTTTGCAGATTGGATAACTCCTCCATGAAATAACTCATTGGCTGTTAAGATCGTTAAGCAATCTAATAAAATGCAATCATCGGTTGAAAACTTAGGAGCAAGCTCGATCATATTTGTAGGTTGCTCCCATGTTGTCCAATCACCAGTGCGTCTTTCCTGATGATGAAAAATACGGCTTTTCATTTCAGCATCTGTTACTTCACTTGTGGCAATATAATGCAGATTGCCTGGTGCAGCGACATTTGCAACAAGTTGTTCTGCGAATGTACTTTTTCCACTTCTCGCACCACCTGAAACAAAGACTAACATCGCTGTTTCCATCCTTTTAAATGAGTTAGTAAGACATCATTAGAGCGTTGATCTTTTACTGCCAGACGTAAAAATTTGCCGTCCAGCCCAATAAAATTATAGGTGTGTCTAGGTACGACCCCATTTGCGACTAAATACTTCATTAAGTTCTTCATTTTATATTCAGAAAAAGAATCTGACAAAAGATAGAAATTTACTGACGATGGTGATACATAATATCCCAGCTTTTTTAATTCATTTACTACTCGTTCTCTTTCTACTCTAATCCTAGATTTAATATCATGAGGATAATTAGTTAACGAAAGGACATGCTTTGCGAGCTCTGCTGCTAATGTATTTACACTCCAAGGAGGTGAATAGGCTGCCACCTTATTTATAATCGAAGGTGCTGCTACTATATAGCCAATTCTAATTCCTGCAAGCTTATACATTTTCGTTAATGACCGAAGTACAATCAAATGATCCTGTTTTTCAACTTCTGTCACAACCGAGCAGTTTATCGTGCTAAAATCATAAAACGCTTCGTCAATGACTAGATATGTATTTGTCTCTCTTCCAATTTCAATGACTTCCTTCATCCTGTCTTGGTTGATTACCGTTCCTGTCGGATTATTAGGATTACATAGGAATAACACATCAATACCTTCCATAAAGTCACGAATCTCTTCAAGATTAAATTGCCAATCCGTTTTCTCTGTCGTCTTGAGTTCCTTCACTGTACATCCATAAATCTCACAAGCTTCCTTATACTCAACAAAGGTTGGTTGTACGATTCCGATTGTTCGATTTTGAAATAACTGAGCTAGAAGGAAAATACATTGAGATGCGCCATTGCCTATAAATAAATATCCAGGATCTATTTGATCATAAAGACTTATCGCATTTTTCACAGAGGTAAGCTCTGGATCTGGGTAATCTGATAGCCATTTCTCAAAGTGCGGAATTATGGTTGATAGATCATAGGGTGCTTCAAATGGATTAACATTCACACTAAAATCAACGATTTCTTCATGTAAGGGTGTATGAAGCTTTTCATATAAATAAATGGGATTAGCTCCATGCTTGGGAAA
Organism: Bacillus mesophilus; assembly: GCF_011008845.1. Classification (GTDB taxonomy): domain Bacteria; phylum Bacillota; class Bacilli; order Bacillales; family SA4; genus Bacillus_BS; species Bacillus_BS mesophilus. Next base: position 151,356 of record NZ_JAAIWM010000002.1, read on the forward strand.
TGTAGTAATAGAAAACACCTCCTAATAAAGTTAATAGTGTAAATAAGAGCACCGTCCTACGCATGATATAGATAGACTGAAGGATATGCTCTTTATGTAATATTCTTAAACGAAGTCCTATTTTAGGACGAATGGAAAGGTTACCCTGATAATAATTTGCCCCGCCAAGCTGAACACCTAATAATACAGCCATCGCAGCTTCCCCCCATCCGCTATTAGGACTAGGGTGCTTTTTGGCATCTCTGAAAAGAATTGGGAACACCTTATCGATTGATATAGAAGAGATATGCAAATTACTAAGTAGCATACAAATACCAGTTAACCGACTTGGTAGTAAGTTTACCCAGTCATCCCATTTGGCGGATGCTCTGCCAAATAATAAATACCGATTGTTTTTATGACCTACCATAGAATCTAATGTATTAATAGCCCTGTAAGCCATTGCGAGAGGTGCTCCGCCAATTATAGCGTAAAAAATCGGAGCTGTTACTCCATCACTCGTATTTTCGGCTACTGTTTCTACAACACCACGAACAATTTCTTCTTCATTAAGATTCTCTGTGTCTCTGCCAACAATCCAACCAAGCTTTTCTCGAGCTTTGACCATTTGTCCATTCTTTAATGGTTGATATACGTCCATTGCAGCCACTGCTAAGCTCTTTGGGGCAATCGTTGTAAATAGTAAGACCGCTTCAGCTATTATTCCTGCTATAAGGTGCACTTCATAAAGAAACACAACAATCATCAGAGATAATAGGAATGGAATTAGAACGACAATAAAGGCTGCAATTGTTCCCTTCAGAATCCTATTGCTCCCGTTATTCATACGTTGTTCTAATTTACTTATTAGCCAACCCATTCCCTTGACAGGATGAGGTAACCACTTGGGGTCTCCAATTAACTTATCTAAAATTAATGCTAGAATAATTGCCATCATATGACCAATCATCGTTCAAGCTCTTTTCTATCTTTATATTGAAGAATTGCCTCTTTGGTAGCATCTGCTACCAACCTACCTATACGTCTACCAATCGGTGTTAACGGCCCACCATACTCATATTCACATTTAGTTTGAGTTGAGGCGATACAAATGCTATCAGTTGATGTTCCTGTCGCGATTGTATTGGTTGTATGATCCATTATGTTTAAAGTAGCAAGGGATTTCGTCTTTGCCTCTGTAGCTGTAGTAAGGATTTGAACAAACGCGGCTTCTGTTAATTTTGCTTCTATTAAAATAAAGATATTTATGGTACCAGGCTGTAAAAGCGGGATTTCGTGTTGATCTGCTTTTGATGCGTCTATCGCATTACCTGTTCCTGCTGTTACCATAACAAAAAAAACACCATCATTGTTTTCCTCTTGTTTGATCACCACATCTTCTAATTGTACAGCTGTCATCATTGCGACTGTATTGCATGAGTCAATTCCGTTACTCCGTAAATATTCGTGCATTTCAGCCTTGGCATCTGAACACATATATTGTTGATCCACTTGTCGATTAACAAACGAATTGGACCATCCAAAGCCATCACCAATCAAGGCAGACGAAAGAGTTTTAAAGTCATGATCGGATTGAACGACAATATGCCCGGGAGTGTGTTGAATGGTTAAATCCTTAATAATGGATTCACTAATATCTTTTTCTTTTGCTGGAAGTAGTCCGATCATTGGCTTTGCAAGTTCAGGATGATCATGCCTAATAATAGCAGTTTGATATACTTCTTCTAAGATAGAAGATTGCATGATTTTCTTTGGAGTCCCCATTGCTACCATTCGACCTTCATGAAGAAGTAGCACAGTATCGCAATAAAGACTGGCTAGATTTAAATCATGAAAAATGGCTAACACTGTTAGCTGCCCTTCTCTTCTCAACCTCATCAACCCATCAAACAAACTAATTTGGTGTGAAACGTCTAAATGATTCGTTGGTTCATCCAATAATAAAAGCTCAGGCTGTTGAGCCAAAGCTCGTGCTAGAAACACTCTTTGTTGTTCTCCTCCACTTAATTGTTGAATCCCTTTATGCTGCAGATGTTCCAAGGATGTTTCTTTCAAGACTTCCTGTACAATCTCTTCATCTTTAGTAGACCAGGTTGAGAATAAACCACTTTGGTGAGCATACCTCCCCATCTTAATGGTTTCTTTAACCGAGTATGAAAAGGCGGTGTCTGTAATTTGAGGAAGGACTGCTACTGATTGAGCAAACTCCTTATTTGAGAAGTCGGCAATTTCTCTATTATTTATAGAAATTGAACCACTATTTGGACTAATGGTTTTAGCTAGGAGCTTCAAAAGTGTAGTTTTCCCACTACCATTGGGACCTAAAATACCAAAAACCTCACCCTTGTTTACAGAAAAGGTAAGTGGTTTAAGGGTTTGTTCGTTTGTATAAGAAAAGGTGAGTTGATCAACGTTTATCATTGAATCACATCCTTGCTTTTTTTCGGTAATATAAAATGATAGCAAAAACTGGTGCTCCGATCAGAGCGGTAATGACACCAATTGGAAGTTCCCTTGGAATTATAATCGTACGTGCTGTTAAATCAGCTAATACAAGGAATGCCCCACCGTGAAGCATAGATAAAGGTAGTAATCTAGTATGATTGGCTCCCCATAATAACCTTGTCAAGTGCGGAATCACAAGTCCCACAAAGCCTATTGTACCAGATACGGCAACAGATGCACCTGTTAACAAAGAAGCGCTACATAGGATAATAAATTTTCTAAGCTGTACGTTCACACCTAATTGTTGGGCTGATTCTTCTCCGAATGATAAAACGTTTAATTCTCTGCTTTGAGTTAGAAGAAGAATGACTCCGACAATAAAGAAAGGAAGCATTAGATTTATATATTCCCACCCTCTCATAGACACACTTCCAAGTAACCACGAAATAATTTGTCTAAGTTCATCGCCTGTTAGGGCAATCATTAAGGAAATAAGGGATCCTAAGAATGAACTAAATATAATTCCAGTTAAAATAATCGTTTCGACCGTCATTCGCTTTTCTACCATTTTTGCAAATGATAGGACAAGAATTAACGTTATAAATGCTGCGCCAATACTAAATAAAGGAAGAGTATACATACCTAAAATAGGTATTTGAATAGAGAAAAACAATACCACTACTGCTCCCACTGATGCTCCCGAGGACACACCAAGGGTGTAAGGGTCTGCTAAGGGGTTCCGAAGAAGTCCTTGAAAGGCTGCACCAGCAAGGGCTAGTGATGCACCGACTAAAAATGCTAATATAACACGAGGAAAACGAATAGACATGACGATGTTTACTAGCATCGGTTCTATTTGAGTGGATAACCCAACACCAAATAATTCTTGAAGAAAAATGCTAAATATAGTAGAAAAGGGAATCGATATTGTACCTATCGATATCCCTAAAAAGATAGCGATGAAACAAATTCCACCGCTAATGAAATATGGAGCAATTCTATTATTCTGTAAAGACTTCAGGATATACAGCTTTTGCAAGTTCTTCTACTCCTTCAATTAAACGAGGACCAGGACGTGATACTAAATCAGATTGAATGTCATAAACACGCTCATTCTGAATGGCAGGAACCTCAGTCCATGCTTCTCTCGCCAACACATTTGCTTTGGCATTCGGGTCAAAGCTTCCGTAAGTTGTTACAACCACATCTGGATTTAATGCAACAATTTCTTCCTCTGTTAGCATAACCCAGCCTTCTTGTTCACCAGCAGCATTCTTTGCATTAATTGCTTCAATCATTTCGTGCATAAATGTTCCTTTACCAGTTGTGTAAATTTCAGGAGGTCCTGAAACCTCAACCCACACTGTAGCTGGTTCCGTAACTTCAGAAGCCTTTTCCTTTATCTCAGCTAATCTTGTTTTCATGTCTTCCACAATTTCTTCCGCTTTGACAGATGTACCTGTTAATTTACCAATTAGGTGAATTGACTCATACGTCGCTTCAAATGATGTCGCATCTGGTACCACTACAACTGTAATTCCGGCATTTCTTAATTGCTCTAGTCCACTCTCAGAACTAAAAGCACTTGATCCGTGAGCTAAAACTAAATCAGGTTGAAGTGATATGACCTTTTCTACATTGAATTCCATTCCACCAATTTTTTCTTTAGTCGCAACTTCTTCAGGGTAATTATCAAAATCAGATACGCCGACTAATGCATCACCCATATCAAGAGCATATACAATCTCAGTATTGCTTGGTATTAAAGAAACAATCTTTTCTGGTTTTGCTTCAATCGTGACTTCGTTCTCTACTCCATCTGTAATCGTTATAGGAAAGCTCTCACCTGTTGTTTCTTCTGTACCTTCAGTTTCTGTTTGTGTTTCTGCTGGCTCTTGAACTTCATCTGCTCCACCACATGCTGCCAGTGTAAACACTGTGAAAAGGGCAAGCAAGAACGTTAATAGATATTGTTTCATTTTCATTAAGATTGACTCCTTTAATTCTATAAATTTTATTTTATGTAAAAGCCAAGGCTTATTACCCCAAAGAAAAAAGCTTGCCCTCAATAGGGCAAGCAAAAACGATCAAATTAGAGAAATTCGTGGTTGACCGTCCTGCTTCTCAACCCCCGAAGATTCATGAACTTTTATTTAAGGCAGGTCTACTGACTCGTGCTTCACCCTACTTTGAAACCTTCCCATATAAACAACAACCATATTGGTTATCACATTTATACAGTGGCTACTTTCATTTCGTCTGCACTTACAGTTGCGGGGACAGTTCTAGATTTTCACAAGATTCCCTTTTAAGTCAGTGGATCACCACTGAACACCATAAATTAAAAAGTATTTAATTAAGTATTAATTCCATACTCATCTTACACGATGATTTATAATCAGACAAGCATTTTCAACAAATTACGCAGTTTCACAAAACACGAAATGTTTCTTATGGAACAAGAATGTTCGTCAAGACTTGTTAAAAATCGGCTATTTTCGTGGTAAAAAGAAAGAAAATGTCGTTCCTTCGTTTATTTTGCTATGAACGGAAATTTGCCCTTGATGCGCATCTATGATATTTTTTACAATTGCCAGTCCAAGGCCTGTTCCACCTTTTCTTCTCGTCCTTGCTTTATCGGCTTTATAAAAGCGTTCAAATACAAACGGAAGATCTTCATTTGGAATACCTGAGCCTGAATCCTGAACATCTACTTTAAATCCATTTTCAATTATATTCGCTTTAACGACTACTGTTCCACCTGAATCTGTATGTCTAATTGCATTGTCAATTAAATTAGTGAATACCTGTTCCATTCGATCAGGATCGAAGGAAATCATGTGCTCTTCACAGTTTTCACAATAGTAGGATAGCTTTATTGATTTTTCCTTCGAAAGCCCATGGAATTTCCTAACCACTCTCTCGATAAATTCATGAACATTGACCGGTTCTTCTTGAAGCTGAATATGTCCAGCCTCCATTCGAGCAATATCAAGTAGTTCATTAACCAAGCGCCCCATCCTTAATGATTCCTCATAAATAACCTCTGCAATTTCCTTCTTTTCTTGTTCAGTTTCTGCGATATCATCTATTATGGCTTCACTATATCCCTGAAGCATGGAAATTGGCGTTCTTAGTTCATGTGAGACATTTGCAATGAAGTCTTTGCGTAGCTTGTCTAATCTTCGTTCCTCTGTCATGTCACGAATGACAGCTACTGCCCCACGAATTTGTTCACCATTATATAATGGACTCATGACGACTACCCAATTTCGTCCTTGGAAATCCATCTCAATTAATTGTTCACCTTCAAATGAAACAACACGGCCAAAAAGCTCTCTCATCTCGATGGGAACAGCCTTTTCTAAGTTTTCTTCCATGCCTTGTTCATAATACCACGCTTGTAAGAAGCGTTCCGCAGGGGGATTCGATAACTGCATAACGCCATTTCGATTTAAGGTGATTACTCCATCGACCATACTACTTAAAATGCTCGATAGTTGCTCTTTTTCCTGCCTCAACGCATCAATATTTAATTTTAATTGCTTGCCCATTTTATTAAATGCAGTGCCAAGCTCACCAATTTCATCATGCGTTACCACGGGAAGGCGCGTTTCAAACTTACCCTCTGCAATCTCAAAAGCTGCTTCTCTCATTTTGATCAAAGGAGACGTGATTCGAGACGACAAGAAAAAAGCAAAGAAGGTAGTTAGCATAAAGGCTATTCCTGCTGCAAGAAAAATAAGCCTTGTTGTTTGATCTGTCGTTTGTTCGACAGCATCTAGTGTTTGATACAGAAACACCGCACTTTCTTCCCCCACCTGTGAAGTAAACGGTACGCCAACAATGATAATTTCTTTAAATTCATCTCCACCCTCCATAATTGAAGAGTATTCTGTTTTCTTAATAACTGTTTCTTGGTTAGAGATTACTTTAGAAAGTTCTTTATCATTTTTGAGAAAAGAAAGAGGAATATCAATTACTTCACCTTTAGAGGGTGAATACCAGTAATGATCATCATCCTGAGCAATAATGACTTTTGTTAGAGGATCTACTATTTCCCATGATATGGAACGAGCTAGACTTTGATCTTCATGTTCCTCCATGACTCTTGCAATTTTACTTGCTACCTGCGTTAGATCTTCTTCTGCTCTATCCACATAATATTGTTCAAAAAATCCTAATAGCATAAAGGTAAGGATGGATAAAACGAATGACACTAAAAACAGGATCGTCATCCATAACTTCCCTACTACACTTCTCCAAAGCTTCATTCCTCGACAACCTCAAATTTATAGCCGACTCCCCAAACGGTAATAATCATCTTGGCTGCTTTTTCTGATACTTTGTTCAGCTTTTCTCTTAACCGTTTAACATGAGTATCAACTGTACGTAAATCACCGAAAAATTCATAATGCCAAACTTCTTTAAGAAGTTGTTCTCTGTCATAAACTTTATCCGGTGATTTAGCAAGAAAATAGAGAAGTTCATATTCTTTAGGCGTAAGTCCTACTTCTCTACCATCAGCAGTAACTCGATGTGCATCATTATCAATCGTTAAGTGAGGAAAAACTAATACGTCCTTAGTTGTTGTTTCTGTATGTAGGTAAGATGTTTGTGATGACCTTCTTAGAAGAGCCTTTACTCGAAGTACAACTTCTCTTGGACTAAACGGCTTAACAATATAGTCATCTGTCCCAACTTCAAAGCCTTGGACACGGTTTACTTCTTCTCCCTTAGCGGTAAGCATAATAATAGGAGTTGCTTTAAATTCTCTTAGCTCTTTACAAACCTCAATACCATCTTTTCCAGGCATCATAACATCCAAAAGAATGAGATCGTAATCTTTACTCATGGCTTTTTCTAACGCTTCATTACCATCTTCTGCTTCTTCTGTTTGATAGCCTTCTCTTTCTAGGTACATTTTTAACAGTCTTCTAATTCTTTCCTCATCATCGACAACCAGAATATTTAACACTTGATCCATATATTTCACCTCAACTATGGTTTTATCCTACTTAACATTCTACGGAATAATATCAACATTGTAAAAAGCTCTACTTATATGCTTTATGCTTTAACTAGTGTTAGACTTACATATCGTGTCGTTCCATTCCGCTACATTTATAAAAGCTTGGTAATTCAACAATATAAGCAAACATCCTTTTACAATAAGGACCCATATTTATATTTTGCCCGTTGATTTTTGCTCCAAACAACTCTGGATTATTATACAAAGCAAACTTGAAAGAAGAATTTTGTAAAAAAAGCCTTCACGATGATGGTGAAGGCTTTTAAGTTCTATACTTGTACATAAGTTGATTGTACTTTATTATGCATACGAATGTAAGCCTGCGATAACGAGGTTTACAACTATTAAGTTAAACATGATGATGACAAATCCTAACACAGCTAACCACGCAGATTTTTCTCCATGCCATCCTTGAGATAAGCGCAGGTGAAGAAATGCTGCATAAAATAAGAAAGTAATTAAAGCCCATACTTCTTTAGGGTCCCAGCCCCAAAATCTTGTCCAGGCAATTTGCGCCCATATCATTGCAAATATAAGTGCGCCTAAAGTAAAGATTGGAAACCCAATCGCTACCGAACGATACGTAATTTCATCAGCAATTTGCGGATTTACATTTTTGAGAAGCGGCTTAATTGAAGCTGCAATTCGTTTTCTTAGTATTAGTCTTAGTCCCCAGTATAATAGAAGACCAACTCCTAATGACCAAATCAGCGTATTTAATTTCTTAGGTGCACCTTCACCCTTCATCCAGCTAGGAGATTGAAAGATCGGTTGCATCGCATCAGAACTGACATCCGCACTTGCAACTGGACCAACAATCGGTGGAAGTGTATAAACTAATTCAACCTCTTGATTAATATTAGGGTCCATCCAAGTGTAGGTAGCTTCGTAGTTTGATAATGAGAATCCTACAGTAGCTGCAATAAATCCTACTACACTTAGAATACTATACATAATGATTTCTAACCAAAAAGTCTTCTTACTTTTAACATTTTGATCCACAACACGAATTAAATAAATAAGTCCCGATGCAAAACTCACCGCTAATACTGCTTCACCTAATGCTGCTGTAATAACGTGGATATGAAGCCAATCACTTTGAAGTGCCGGTATAAGTGGTGCTACATCACGAGGAAACATACTCGCATAAGCAATAATTAATATAGCGACTGGTAAGGTAAATAATCCAAGTGCACTACTCTTATACATGAAAAATATCACGATAAATGCTAAAACAAGCATCATTCCAAAGAAGGTTGTAAATTCAAACAGGTTACTTACAGGAGCATGTCCTGCAGCAATCCAGCGTAAAATAAAGTAACCAAATTGAGCAATAAATCCAATAATCGTGACAAAGATTCCTATTTTGCTCCATTTATTAATTTTCACTTCACTTTGCTTATCACGAATTGCCCCTCCAAAAAAGAAGGTCGCAACTAGATACAGCACAAATGCGGTGTATAGTAAATTACTACTTAATTCAACCATTTAATATCCTCCTTTCTTAAGCAGTTGTCTGCTCTTCCGATTGATCCGCTGGGACAGTGACATCTGTTCCATCTAATACAATCTCTAATTCCTTTTTAATACCAAACCAATTTTTGTTTGTATGTGCAGCAATCCAAATTTCATTATCTTGTTGATGAACCCAGATACGACGATGATTCCAATACATACCTTGAATGACACCAATCATAAAAATAGCTCCACCTATACCAAGAATCCAAAGTGTATAGTCTTTACGAACGGTAAGACCCGAAACATTTTTAACTTCGATTCCTGCAAACTGCATTTTATATTGATTTTCACCTAACGGCTCAATGTTCTCCTGTATAGCGACAAAACTAACTTCGCCTTCAGGTTTAGTAGGAGTAATCATATTAAAAACAAAAGCTGGATTATTAGGTACTTTGGATTTAGAAGCAGGGTTTCCATCATCATCAAAATAAAAATCTGCGAAATAACTAATTAACTCTACGCTATAACCGTTTCCTAAATCATAATGAGTAGCTGGGTCTAAAAGATCTACCTTTAATGTCCCAAACTCCTCTTCTGTCCCTTTATCTACTAGATTAAAAGACATGGAGTTAAATTCATTTAGTCTATAGTCAACTTGATAAAGTGCATATCCTTCATGCTTTAATGGCTCATTTACCTGGATAGCATGTTCTTTAATGACTTCTAGTTCTGGTTCAGCACCGTGGAGAATTTCACCCTTACGTTCATATAAAACTACATCTGTTTGATAGTTCTTTACAACCGAACCAACTCGTTCAAGAGTAGCATTAAATACCTCGGGATCCTCTTCCTTATCATAAAATTCTACCTTAAAGGATTCGCTCTCCAAGTAGAATTTACCTTCTGTACCAGGAATAACTTCTGTTTCACCTTCTCTGATCCACAATACCTCATCAATATACATCTGTGGAACAAAACGCAACATAGCACCGATTAAAAAAATAATCAATCCAACATGATTCACGTATGGGCCCCAACGAGAAAAACGATTTTTCTCCGCTAGTAAACTCCCTTCTTCCTTCCTCACATTGTACTTGCGTTTTTTGAGATTTTCTTCAACTTTTTGGAATGCTTCAGCTTGCTGAGATTGAAATTCTGTTTTTCCAAAGATGCGTTGACGCTTTAAGAAACCAGCATGTCTGATGACACCTTGGTTTTGAAGTGCACGATACAAAGGAACCACACGATCTATAGAACAAATAACTAATGAAATCCCAATTGAAGCAATCAGAATTAAATACCACCATGAGCCATATAGATCATTAAATCCGAGTGAATAATAAAGCTGGCCTGTCCAGCCATACTGATCTTTGTAAAATTCACTGGGTGTTACGTTCGGTGGAATATACATTTCTTGAGGATAGATTGTTCCTAAAGAAGATGCGGCTAGTGTAATAACAATTAGCCAAACTCCTACTTTTACAGAAGAAAAGAAATTCCAGATTTTATCAACGATAGATTTTTTGTAGGTCTGTGACCTTCTAGCACTACCGTCGTAACGCATATCTAATAATTTTTCTGGTTCTTTGTCTACTTGTGGCTTTCCGCAGGATTCGCATAAAACAGTCCCCTGCGGATTAACGTGACCACATTCACATTTTACGTTCTCCATTCTCCTCACCTACTTGTCAGTTACGGTTTAATCCGATTCATATGTTCATAAACCATCTTTTCTGTCATGGATCCTGATATGATGTCAACAACCTTACCATTTTTATCTATTAAGAATGTTGTTGGGATTGGTTTAACGCCGTAAGCATTGAGCACTTGAGTGCCTTTATCTACAGGAACTGGAAACGTCAAATTATATCGATCAACAAACTTTTGAATAACAATGGGTGCTTCATCCACATTTATAGCTAAAATTTCTACACCTTGGTCTTTAAATTGCTTGTACTGATTTTCCATATATGGCATTTCTCTTTCACAAGGCTTACAATATGTTCCCCAGAAGTTTAAGAAGACACCTTTTCCTCTATAGCTCTCGAGTTCATACTCATTTCCCTCAAGGTCCTTAAGCAGAAAATTAGGAGCAGTGCTTCCAACCTTCACCTTTTCCTTACTAGTGAAAAAGTTTGCATATAAGGTATATCCTAATGCGCTTGCAAGTACAAGTAAAATAATGGTTCTAAGCAGAAGTCGTTTTTTCTTCATACATACTCTCCCTTTTCCTCTTAGAAATTTGGCTAGTTCAAGCTTATATGTAAATAAAAGAATTTTCATAAATAAACCTGAATTCAGCTAAGAAAAAAAGTAAATTTCTTTTATATTGTACAATCGACTTAATTATAGCATTCTGTCTATAAATAACCGAATCTAGAATATGAATCTTATGTGACAAATATCATTGCCAACGGTACTATTTTCTAGTTTTTGCCTGTGATTGTGCTCTCAATTGTTTCACTTCATGTGGTGAAAGCTCCCTAGACTCTCCAGGAGTTAAACCATGAAGTGTAATAAACCCATACTGCTCCCTTTTTAATTTAATAACCGGACAGCCAATTGCATCAAACATCCTTCTAACCTGTCTATTTCGACCTTCATGAATGATAATCTGGATGATGGATGTATTTTTCTTTTTATCAGATGAAATAAGTTTCGTCTTAGCTGGAGCAGTGATCCCGTCCTCTAATTTAACCCCAGTAGCAAGTAGCCTTAGCTGTTCTCTAGTAGGCATGCCCTTTACTTTAGCAATATAGACCTTATCCACTTCATGCTTAGGGTGCATGAGTGTGTTTGCAAAATCACCATCATTTGTAAGTAAAAGTACTCCAGATGTATCATAATCTAACCTTCCGATAGGATAGATTCGTTCTTTAAGAAGTGGGAAGAAATCGGTTACTACCTTTCTCCCTTTATCATCAGATACACTAGAGATGACTCCAGTTGGTTTATATAATAAGTAATAAACAGGTTGTTCTCTCTCTAGAGGAATCCCATTTACTTCTACCTTGTCATTAGAAGACACCTTTGTCCCTAATTCTTTTATAACTTTTCCATTAACCGTTACTCTACCTTGTGCAATTAATTCTTCAGCTTTTCTTCTTGATGACACACCCGCTTGAGCGATCACCTTTTGTAAACGTTCCATTGTATTCACCTCATTCTACATATTATCTTTTCCTTGTCGAATAAACAAGAAGCATGATTTTTTTAAAGGTTGTTTTTGTAATCTTTGATACTTTTTTAACCTAATTCGCAATAATACTTGGCCCGTTGATTTCCTCTGCAGGCACTTGCTTTCCGCGGGGAGGGACGTGAGCCTCCTCGGCTTTGCCTGCGGGGTCTCACGCTTCCCTCTATTTCCCGCAGGAGTCAAGTGCCTTACGCTCCAATCAACTCCATATTATTAAAAAGTTATTCAAAACTAACCACCCTTTAAAACTAGCTTATTGGTAAGATGAGACACGAAGCAGAATATAGCTATGTAGTTATTCATAGCCAATTACTAAGAAATTTATATATTTTTAGTTAGTTTAATACAAAAAAAAACACCCCATCTGAGGTGTTTAAAAATATCGTTATAATGATTAACCAAAAACAAGTGTAACAACAACTAGAGCGGCGATGATTCCTACTAGGTCTGCTAACAATCCTATTTTAAGGGCATCTCCCATTTTCTTGATTCCCACTGCTCCGAAGTATACCGTTAGCACATAGAATGTGGTATCCGTACTTCCTTGTAAGGTAGAGGCTAGTCTACCGAGAAACGAATCTGGTCCGTAGGTGCTGATAATATCACTAGTTAATCCAAGTGCTGCTGTCCCTGAGATCGGACGAATTAACGCTAACGGAACAATTTCAACCGGAATGCCAATCATCGTAAAAAATGGTTTCATTAAGCCTGTAAAGTATTCCATCGCACCTGAAGCACGAAAAATAGAGATCGCTACTAACATCCCAACTAAATAAGGGATAATCGAAAATGCTATGTTTAAACCATCTTTTCCACCTTCTACAAAGCTTTCATAGGTAGGTACCTTCTTAAATGTACCATACAACAAAATAAAACCTATGATTAAAGGAATGAGCCATAGAGAAACCGTTGATATAATACTCATTTACGATTCCCCTCCTTCCTTACTCGTCGATAATAAAAGAATCGATCAATTAACACAGCTCCAATGGTTGATAGAAAGGTAGCTACTAGAGTTGTTCCTACAATTTCAGTTGGGTTGGCAGAGTCATACTGCATACGTATAGCTATAACCGTTGTAGGGATCAACGTTAAGCTTGATGTATTAATAGCTAAAAACGTAATCATGGAGCGACTTGCCTTATCACTACCTCCATTAAGCTCTCGCAATTGTTCCATGGCTTTAATTCCCATTGGTGTTGCTGCGTTACCTAAACCAAACATGTTAGCAATCATATTTGAAAGTATATATCCCATCGCTGGATGCTTAATTGGAACTTCCGGAAACAAGCGACGTACAATCGGTTGAAAAAGCTTGGCAAGTGATTCTAGTAATCCAGCATTCTGAGCGATTTTCATCAGCCCTAGCCAGAATACTAGAATACTTATAAAGCCTATACAAATCGTAACTGCTTCTTTGGCACCTGTGAAAACCGCTTCATTTACCTGCTCCATCGTTCCATTAAACATGGCAAATACAATTCCTACAACGGTTAATAGCATCCAAATAATATTAACCATGTAAATCTACACCTAAAAAGGAGAAAAATAGGCTCTTAAATAAATCCAACAATGACTTTTTAGGAGCCGGCATGTCTTCTGTTTCAAAGAATACAGCTTCCTCACCAATGATATCTTCTCCTAGATATACAAGCGTTTTACCAACTGGAACAGGTATATCCTCTGGTGTCTTCCACTTCGATTCATCCGGTTTTAAAAGTTTAACTTCAACACGAATTGAGTCTTTTTCATCACCTGTCACAGGATAAACAAAGTCGTGACTATAATAAACCTTACTTTCATAAAAGGGATTATCCAGCTTTGATAACGTTCCTTGTTTTAGGACTTTGACTAAATTAAAATGATCGAAGCCGAATTCAAACATGGCTATATGGTCGTTCCAATCACCAGAAGCATTTAAGGTTACAGCTATTAAGTTCATTCCATCTTTGGAAGCGGTAGAGACCAAGGTACGTTTAGCTCGCTTGGTGTAACCTGTTTTTCCTCCAGTTGAATTAGAATATAACCCGGTTAGTAATTTATTTTTATTTTTCCATATACGGTCCCACTTCTCTTCTGGATGTGGAGAACGATATACTTTGGTCCCAGATATCTCACGGTACTTCTCGTTTTGCATCGCATACCGTGTTAACAAGGCCATGTCATAGGCAGTAGAATAATGCTCTTCATGATCGTCCAAACCATGTGGGTTTGCAAACACACTGTTTTTCATCCCAATTTCTTCTGCCTTTTGGTTCATCATATACACAAAGCCATCTAAACTTCCTCCAACATGTTCAGCAATGGCTACTGCTGAATCATTACCAGACCTTAACATAAGTCCATAAACTAGATCTTCTAACTTAATCTTTTCACCTGCCACTAAGTATAAGGAAGATCCTTCTGTCCCCTCAGCATTCTTACTCACCTTAACTTTTTCATCCATCTTGCCTGATTCAATAGCTAGAATAGCCGTCATAATCTTCGTAATACTAGCAATCCTTCTTACCTCATGCTCCTGCTTCCCAAAAAAGACTCTTCCGGATTCCTGCTCAATCACGATAGCACTATGAGCACTGACACTAGGTGCCGCTAACGCCTTATTTGTTGGAAATAGTGAAATAAAAAAAGACAAAAGTAATATGTATATGAGCGATGTCCGTAACCTCATCTGCAATCCCCCCGCTTTTTTCCCTGTTTTTGTACAAGTTTATGCAGGACCTGTCCAGATATGATGAAAATTTTATTAGAATACACAAGTGCATTTAAAAAGTCCTTCATCACTCCGATGAAGGACCAAGCTTAATTTATTTAGAATGACTTCCATTTTAATTTGGATGCTTGTGCAAATCTATTCTCCACTTCATCCCAATTGACGACATTCCACCAGTTTGAAACGTACTCTGCACGGTCCGCTTGATACTGAAGGTAGTAAGCATGCTCCCACACATCTAGCACTAAAAGTGGAATGGTATCCCACTGTGTCATTAATTGATGCTTTTCAGTTTGGAGGATCTCAAGTCTATGTGATCTTGGTGACCAAACCAGTAAGGCCCAGCCTACACCTTCTACTTTTTTAGCTGCTTCTGTGAAGTGTTCTTTAAATTGTTCAAAACTACCAAAGTCCTTCTTTATTTGTCCCAATAGGCTACCACCTGGTGTACCACCCCCGTTGGGTTTCATGACAAACCAGAAGATGGAATGCAAGTAATGACCAGAACCGTGAAAGGCAGCTTCTCTTTCCCAGTGCTTAAGTAAATCATAATTATTTGTAAACCTTGCTTTCTCCATCATTTTTTCTGCTTTATTTAATCCTTCTACGTAGCTTTTATGATGAGTATCATGATGAAGTTTCATGATTTCTTTAGAGATGTATGGCTCTAATGCGTCGTATGAATATGGCAATGGTGGCAAGGTATGCTCTCCAATTGGGACTCTTTGAGTTGTCTTGTTTCGATCTCCATTAAATAAGTGTTGTGCTTGTTGAAATAAAGATGCTACCAGTTCTTTAACTTCTTCTATAGCCTCTTCAGTGATGGGATTGTTGTTAGTTACTTCATCAACCTTCGATAGAAGAAAAGTTAATTCTTGATCTAGTTCTAAAAACGGCTCTGCTGTCAGGCTATGTTCTTCTAATAATAGTTTTACTCCGATTGCCCACTTGGCTACTTCCTCGAAGTAGACCATGTATTTTTGCTGTTCCATTTTATTTTATCCCTCCCTCAATACTTCCCCACTATGATATGGTTCTCCTGGATAAAAGTGACATTAGGACATACATGGAAATAAATTGCTGAACATAAGATGAAGGGGAAGGAGGAGGATGGGTGAAAACTTATAAAGAAACCGCTTCTTTTGAACTGCAATTTTGGCTCCAGGTTCTTGGAGATCACGGTAGGTTTATTCGTGATTCATTGAGCCCTTCAGAAACAAGACATATTGAGACTGCTAAAGATTTTATCCAGTTATTCGATCAGTTGCTAGCTGATTCTAGAAAGGCTCACTCTGAAGCTGTGTTACGTGAACTATCAGTACTGGCAGAAAACGCGGGGAAGGAGCTAAGGGAATTTAAGCTATTACTCCTTGAAAAACTATTAATGAAGGAGGTATCCATTTCATTACCACCTTCATTTTTAAATCACATGGTTAACGAACTTGAAGAGTTTCTAAGGGTACTAACTTATTTAACCAATCAGCAAATACCCGACCCTGTACATCCCTTACATCATGATTTATTGTGGTTATTAGATGCAGCTGGGCATGCTGGTGCAATTGACGCAAAACTAGATCGAGTAGAAAAAGATCTCAAACAAAAAAGTGAGATGTTTACTAAGCAATTTGAAGATTTCTACTTGAAAGCAGTAGAAATGGCTGGATATTTACGTACCAATCTAGCTAGTTTCCCGGCACTAGCTCGTTTTCACCATGAAATTGATTTAGAGTTTACAATTTTTAAAGCATTTTTACGAGAAATCGAGGAGCTTGAATTAACAGGGCAAACATTAAGTGTTCTAACGCCACTTATGGCGGATCATATGGCTAGAGAAGAATGCTATTACTTAACGAAGCTTGCTGAGTCAACTGAGGTCGTGAAATCTCCTAATTGTGATCCAACCAAACCAAGAACAAAAAGTTAACAGAATTAAATAAACTAACCGTTTGTAGAGTGCTCATTCAAACGGTTAGTTTATATCTTCTCTATTTTACTGGTTTTATCTCGATCGAGGAAAAAGGTAACTTCAGTATGGAAAAAAACAGTCGTGATTTATCAAATACTTCTAATTCTTTTTCTGCGTTACTCTCTATTAACTTCATCTTCGTAATTGATTGATCAAAGGCTTTTCCTACAAGAACAGGCACATTTAGACCTGACTTTGTTTCGTATTCAAACCCAGCTGTAGAAAAGGGTGCGACACCTTCTAGGTCAGTATAACCTCGACTTCTGTACCAACTATAGCCTTGGGCAGATTGGGTAATACTAGCCACCCCTAATGATTTATCATATTCATAGAATACAATCGTCTCCCCATCTAGCTCTTCTATTGAGAGAATTTCTTCTCTAGTAATGCCTTCTAGTTGTAACCCTTCATCAATAGCTTGCTCTTTTGTCTCATACCATACAATTTCTTCATTCCCTTGAAATGCACAACCAGTCAAGAGTACTAGAATGAATACGAAAAAATAAAAGATTTTCTTCAAAAGTCCACCCCCAAAACCTATATCTATTATTTATTATAATATATGGTCCGTTTTTACTGTATTGGGAAAATTGACCTAAAAAAACCTAATTAATTCGTTCTTCACTCACCTCAAATTACTAAAACAGAAAAACCCACTCACTAGGAATGGGCTACTTTAGTGTATTGTATTATGATTGCATCATTTTGGTACGATAGTCAGTTTCATAGTATTCTAACTCTTCTCTTATTTTTTGGAAAGGTCCTTCTAATTTAGAGAACAGTGTTTGAATCGATGCTGGTGTTTCGTTCGTAAATTTGATTGCATTCTTACCTGTATAGGCTGAACGACTATTCTCATACCAGACATCATTTTTAGGTGAGAAAAATTCCTCAATACATTGATGGTAGATTTTATATAGTGTCTTTTCTGCAGCTGGCTTTCGAAATGGGTTTGTGTTTAACACAATATGACAAGTATCTAAGCCTTCTTCACAAAAAACAACTAATCGTCTTAATCCGGATAAAAGCTGCTTATAATATTCTTCCTGCTCTTCTGAACCCTCATTTTTCAATGTTGTAATCGTTGCTTCATTCAGATAGTTAGATACGAGCTTGACTGAATCAGAAAGGAATGTCTCAACTTGTTCGATTTGACTAAAAACGATATCATTTCCCATAAGTAGCTTCCTCCAAATAATCCTATTTTTAAATTTATATGTATAAGAGGATGTTCAAAGTATAGAAATGTCTATTTTCTACATCCTTGAACCTAAACTCCCCCTCTATGGTTGTTGAATAAACAAAAGTGGGGATTCTAATTGATAGCTTCCTTGTGTTGTAAGTTGTTGAAAAACTTCCTTCACTTTATCAAAATCGATATCCTGAAAATAGTGGGAAAATTCTTTTTGAGTATTAATATATACTCGCTTTCTATTACGGAAACCTGGATTTTTCAATAAACAAACAAGTGCAACCATATCTTTAAACATAACCTCTCTCCCATTTACAGTGAAGATTGGATCCTCTGTAAAAGGAGTAAATTCTGAAAAGACTTCGTCAAAGTAACGAATATAAAGGAGGTTAAATGTTTTTTCCTCCCCGTCTTCAATAAAGGTTACAACTGACCTGTTAAAGAAATCTTCTGAGGTATTGGGCTGCGCTTTTTCAAGCTCACTCCCAAAACATTCTATAATTTGCATAGTCTCACCCTTCTATCTGCTATTTGTTCCATCTTACCATATCTTTATGGTAGATCTTCAAAAGCTTCTGCAAATTTTTCAAAAAATAGATCTGCTTCTTCTTGAACAAATTCATCCGTCGTATTTTCAGGCAATTTCGGAAGTTCCTCAATCGATTTTAAGCCGAAGTAATCTAAAAATTCTTTGGTTGTGCCGTACAATATGGCACGGCCAGTTCCCTCTACTCGACCCACTTCTCTTATTAAAAGCTTACCCACTAATGTTTGAATCGGTCGATCTGTCTTAACTCCGCGAATATCTTCAATTTCGGCTCTAGTGATTGGTTGTTTATAAGCAACAATCGCTAACGTTTCAAGAGCAGCTTGTGATAATGTCTGATTAGAGGGATTCTCCATTAACTTTTTAAAGTAGGGTGCATGCTCTTTCTTCGTTGCTAATTGATACGCGTCAGCTATTTCAATTATTCGTATTCCTCTAAGGTTTGTTTCATATTCTAATTTCATCTCGTTCATGATATCTTCAACAGTCTCAGTATGAAGCTCCAAAACGGTTGATAGCTGTCTAATTGTTAGCCCCTCATCCCCTGCAGCGAAAAGCAAGCCTTCAATAATCGCCTTCCAATTATGAATATCCATTGTTTGTTTCTCCTTTTTTTAGCGAAAGAAAAATGGCAGAGAAATTTTGTGTTTGCTCCATTAAAATCGTGTCTGTTTTCATTAGCTCAAGCAAAGCCAAAAAGGTTACAACTATATGTGGTTTATCCTCATAGGGAAAAAGGTCTAGAAAGTTCTTCTTTTCATTCTCTTTTAACATAGATAACTCTTTCACAATTTGATCGATTCTTACCTCAATCGGAATTTCTTGACGGGTAATCCTAGTTTGTAACGGCTTTTGTAGCTTTTTACGACGTAGAAGTTTTTGAAACGCACCAAGCATATCATAAATACTTACATCAAGGTTCACAATTTCTTCTTCTTTGTTGATATACTCACTAAGATCACTTGGTGCTCTCGTAAACATTTGGCCACGCTCTTCTTCGAGACTTTTCAAATCCTCTGCTGCTACCTTGTATTTTCGGTATTCAATTAATCTCTGCATTAATTCGTCTCGAGGATCTTCTTCTACATCAAATTCCATATCCTCATCAAATAGCTCCTCCTCTTGCTTAGGAAGGAGCAGCTTACTTTTTATTTCTAACAATGTTGCAGCCATCACTAAATACTCGCTAGCAACATCAAGTTGTAATTCCTGCATGGCGTATATGTATAACAAGTATTGCTCTGTTAGTTCAGCCATCGGAATATCATATACATCGATCTCATATCGATTAATTAAATGCAACAAAAGGTCTAGAGGACCCTCAAATGCATCGAGTTTAACATTATATTGTTGCACGATCATCCCACCATTATCAGCCATTCAAGCACTTACCTAAATATAATGTACACATAAAAGCAAGTTAACATTAGTATAGACGATAAAGCTAGCTAGTCCAATACAATTTTTAATAGCAAAACTTGGTTTTTACAAGCTCTACCGGTTATTTTCACGTTATTTCCAGTTTCATGATACACTACCAGTAGTGAATAGAAGTTACGAACATATTTACACTATATAAGCTTTTAAAAAAAGGGTGAGACGATGTATCCAAAACCATATATCGATTATCTCGTTCACTTTCATGGGGATCGAGATTACTTTGAATGTCATGAGGTATTAGAGGAATATTGGAAAGAGGATGACAAATATAACCGCAAAAACTATTGGGTAGCATTTATCCAAATTGCTGTGTCTCTATATCATCAAAGAAGAAGCAATTTTAACGGGTCATTCAAAATGATGAAAAATGCATTAGCTATTCTTAATAATGAAGAGAGCGCGGTAAAAAAGCTTGGACTCGATTATAATCAGCTACTTTTGACTGTTGAAAAACGATTGAAGGATATTGAAAATAAGCAGCCCTATACGAGTATTTTCTTACCGATCACAGATACAGACCTAATAAGTGAATGTGAAAAGGAAAGTCAGTTGAGAGGCATTCAGTGGGGAAGTGTAAGTGATTTAGCTGATCACTTCCTCTTAAATAAACACTCATTACGAAATCGCGATGAGGTTATTGAAGAGCGTTTGAAGCAAAAAGAATTAAAAATACAAAGGAGAAAAAAATAAGCTTAACAAAAAGGCTGTCTATGTAGACAGCCTTTACCTATTCTTCTGAAGTATTAAGTTCTTTTATATCATCTTGGTTTTGGTCGCATCTTTCAAAGAATGCGGCTGTTTGTTCTGTTGGTATGATGGTTTTATCTGGAAGCATTTCTTTTAATGCTCTCACCATTTTCTTACCAATCCCCTGGTGTCTGTGGGATGGATTTACACATATATGATGAATTTCCAGATTACTTTCATCTATGGAGGATACCCCTACGATGCCGATAATATCTTCTTCTTTCCAAAGAAATAATTGCCAGTTCTCTTCACTCTCATACTGTTTCATAGACTGCTGGAGCTTTTTTAATTCCTTCTCTGTAGGCATGAAAGAAAGAAGTCCCATTGCAATTTTTTCAAAATTCTTCTTATATCGTATTAGCATAGTAACCCCTCATAACTAAAATTAACATTCTGATGGATAGATTATAACAAAAAATGATGAACTAAGGTAATAAAAATCTATAACACCTAAAATCTAGTATTACTTAAGTCCTATCACTTTAAACATTATCCTTGAAAAGAGCGAGTTAAGTTAGCCATTTCTATTGCTGAAACTGCTGCTTCCCAGCCTTTGTTCCCTGCTTTTGTTCCTGCTCGTTCCACTGCTTGCTCGATTGTATCGGTTGTTAATACTCCAAAAATAACAGGAGTACCAGATTGCATCATCGTTCCTGCAACCCCTTTAGCTACCTCACTACACACAAAGTCAAAATGTGGTGTAGATCCGCGAATCACTGTACCTAGAGTAACAACTGCGTCATACTTATTGCTGTCTACCATCTTTTTTGCAATTAGAGGAATTTCAAATGCACCTGGTACCCATGCAATATCGACATCTTCTTCACGTAAACCGTGTCTGATTAGAGCATCCTTTGCCCCACCCAATAGTTTACTCGTAATAAACTCATTAAAACGACCTACAACAATTCCAACTTTAAGACCAGTACCAACTAAATGTCCTTCAAATACGTTCCCCATCTAAACACATCTCCTAATCATCATATATTGCTTATGTATGCTGTTATCATACATAAACCGCTTTTTTTTCGCAAACCATCTCATTCTTTAAAAATGAAGCATATGCCCTAACTTTTCATGCTTTGTCTTTAAATAACTCTCATTTTCTTTCTTCGTTGGAAGTTGGATTGGCACACGATCCACAATCTCTAACCCATAGCCTTCTAAACCGGCAATCTTCCTTGGATTATTAGTTAAAAGCTTCATCTTTTTGATGCCTAAATCCTTTAGAATTTGTGCACCAATTCCATAATCACGTAGATCTGGAGCAAAACCAAGCTGCTCATTAGCTTCAACAGTATCGTAGCCTTTTTCCTGAAGCTTGTAAGCACGCATCTTATTAATTAAGCCAATTCCTCTACCTTCTTGGCGCATATATAGAAGTACACCATTCCCAGCTGCTTCAATTTGAGATAATGCAGCATGTAATTGTGGTCCACAATCACATCTGAATGAGCCAAATACATCTCCTGTTAGACACTCTGAATGAACCCTAACAAGAACTGGCTCATCTTCCAATATCTCACCTTTTACCAACGCTACATGCTCATATGAATCCAGTGAATTCGTATATCCAACTGCCTTGAAATCACCGAATTCACTTGGTAATTGAATCTCTATTTCACGGTTAACAAGCTTTTCTTTTTTTCTTCTATACGATATAAGATCCTTGATCGTAATCATTTTTATTTCAAATTCATCCGCAATTTTTCTTAGGTCTGGTACTCGTGCCATTGATCCATCCTCATTCATGATTTCACAAATGACTCCTGCTGGTTCGGATCCACATAGTCTTGCTAGGTCGACTGCAGCTTCTGTGTGACCAGCTCTTCTTAGTACACCACCATCTTTTGCGATAAGAGGAAATATATGCCCTGGACGCTTAAAATCACCAGCCGTTGTACTTGGATCGATAAGGCGTTTAATTGTTTCTGAACGCTCATGTGCACTTATTCCAGTACTAGAAGTCTTATAATCCACACTTACCGTAAACGCCGTACCATGAGGATCTGTATTTTGTCCCACCATTGGTGCAAGCTCTAATTTTGTTGCAGTTTCTTGTGTGATAGGAGCACAAACTAACCCTCTACCATGTTTAATCATAAAGTTAATAACCTCTGGTGTTGCTTTATCAGCTAATGCGATGAAGTCCCCTTCATTCTCACGGTCCTCGTCATCACAAACGATCACTACTTTTCCTTGCATTAATTCATAAATAGCTTCTTCAATGCGATCAAACATCTATTCATCCCCTATCGTTAAAGTTATGTTATAAATATCCATGCTCTCTAAGAAAGCCTTCTGACATGCTTGAGGATTTAGAATCATTTTCTCTTAGCAGAACAAATTGCTCTATATATTTTGCTAGCATATCACACTCAAGGTTGACGATATCACCTGCACCCTTTTTGCCGAGAACCGTTTCAGATAACGTATGTGGAATAAGGGAGATCGTAAAGGTCTTATCAGTCGTTCCGAATACAGTAAGACTTGTTCCATCTACACAAATCGAGCCCTTTAAGAGAATATACCTTCGGATATCCTTAGGCACTTCAATTTCATAATAAACGGCATTAGAAACTCTCGTCTTCTTTAAGATTGTTCCAATTCCATCCACGTGTCCTGATACAAAATGCCCTCCAAATCTTCCATTTGCAGCCATCGCTCTCTCTAGGTTTACTTCAGAACCACTTTTTAGAGATTGAAGTGAGGTTGCTCTTACGGTTTCGGGCATGATATCAACTGTAAATTTATTATGAGTAAAAGATGTAACAGTTAAGCATGTTCCATTTACTGAAATACTATCTCCAAGATGAACATCCTCTACTACTTTTTTAGCTTGTATGGTTAAGACAATTGCTTCACCTTGTTGAACCATTCGATCTACTATCCCTATTTCTTCAACTATGCCAGTAAACAAGTTGTCACCTCTTCTCTTCAGTCGGTACTGCAACAATTTTAAGATCATGACCAAGTTTTTCTATAGATTTAAATGCTAAAGAGTGAGCTTCACCCATTTGGAGAATTCCTTCTCCGCCTATAAATCCCGGTGCTGTTCGACCTCCAACCAGTTTTGGTGCAATGTAAGTCACTACCTGATTATAGGCATTCTCTTTTAAGAAGCTTCCATTCACTTCTGATCCACCCTCTACTAAAAGTGAAGTAATCGAAAGCTCCCCTAGCTTAATTAATAAGTCATGAATTCCTATTCGCTCATTTTTAAGCTCAACCAGTTTTGCTCCTTTTAGAAGGAAAGGTTCTTTTTGAGCATCAGTATGAGCGCTTGTCGTAACAATCCACGTTTCTGCTTCATGATCATTAAGGAGCTTAGAATCAAGCGGCGTTCTTAAATGATGATCTAATACAATCCTAATTGGATGAATTCCGCCTCCGGATAGCCTCGTAGTTAAACTTGGATCGTCTTCTATAACCGTGTTCACTCCAACTAGGATTGCATCGTGCATATGTCGATAACGATGGACATCCTCTCTTGCTTCGGTCCCAGTAATCCATTTACTACTTCCGGTGCTTGTCGCTGTTTTTCCATCTAAGGTCAAAGCTGTTTTTAATGTAACGTAAGGTGTCTTTGTGGATATATAGTGAAAAAACATATCATATAATTCATTTGCTTCCTCTTGAAGGACCCCTACTTCCACTTCAATACCAGCATTCTTAAGCTTTTCAATCCCTTTTCCAGCTACTAAAGGATTAGGATCAACTGTTGCAATAATCACCTTGCTGACTTTACTAGTGATAAGGAGATCAGCACAAGGCGGGGTTTTGCCATGGTGACTACAAGGTTCGAGTGTTACATAAACAGTAGAACCTTCCGCTAGATGTCCTGCCATTTTTATTGCCTGAACTTCGGCATGTCCCTCGCCTGCTTTAAGGTGAGCACCCATTCCTACGATTGAGCCATTTTTAACGATAACTGATCCAACTGGAGGATTGGGACGAGTTTGTCCCTTCACACTTTGTGCTAGGGTGATCGCCAACTCCATGTATTGTGTTTCATTCATGTTAGCCCTCCTTGCTGTCAAAGTAAGTGTGACTACCTACCTAAATCAACATAAAAAACCTTAGGACAAAGATCCTAAGGGAGATGTATGTACACATGGAAAAAGAGGTTTTTTAACATCTCTAATAACCCTATTTTCAAATCTGTTTTGAAAAAGGGCATAGTGACAGAATTTCCCTGTAAACAAGAAAATGCCTCTTCACGTATTCCTATACATCCTTCTCCCATCCAGACTATACTGTCGGCTTTGGATTTTCACCAAATCAGCACTTTTAATAAAAAATATTTAAAAGGCTCACGGGCTTTGAATCAAATGATTCTTTACCGCCGGTAGGGAATTTCACCCTGCCCCGAAGGATAATTAACTAGTAATATTTAATTTTTCATTATTATACCATAAAAAGAAGGATTATTGTCTAGTATATCAACTGGAATTGACGTTGAACGGAATTTATTACATAATATTGGTCTGACCACCTTTTCGTTATTGGCTACTTATTATATACTATTAGTAGTTTTATAGATGCATTTACTAGCTATGGATTCACACATCAGAATCGTTAAACTCCTACACGTAACACTTTCAGCATAGGAATTAGAACTACATAATGTAAACTTATACTTTTTATTAGATAAGGAGAATTCCGATGAAAAAACGCGTTGTTATAACAGGTATTGGAGCCATTACTCCACTTGGAAATGATATAGAATCCACATGGGCAAATATAAAAAATGGCGTTTCGGGCATTGCACCCATTACTAGTATTAATTCCGATCCATTTGCCGTAAAAGTAGCAGGAGAGGTGAAGAATTTTTCACCTGAAGAGTTTATGGACGGTAAGGAAGCAAAACGGATGGGACGTTTCACACAATTTGCAGTGGCTGCCAGCAAGATGGCTATTCAAGACTCAGGATTGATCATTGGGGAACATGTTGCCCCAGAGCGGATTGGTGTTTGGATTGGTTCTGGTATTGGAGGTTTAGGTGAATTCGAGGAACAGCACAAGAAGTTTCTTGAAAAAGGACCTAGACGAGTAAGTCCATTTATTATTCCCATGCTTATTCCCGATTTGGCTTCAGGACGAGTATCAATTGAGTTGGGTGCAAAGGGAATTAACAACTGCTCCGTTACCGCTTGTGCTTCGGGTGCAAACTCAATTGGAGATGCCTATCGCACGATCCAAAACGGCGTAGCAGATGTGATGATTTCGGGCGGAACCGAAGCGGCTATTACTGAAATGACAATTGCCGGGTTTTCGAATATGACTGCCTTATCAACAAACCCTAATCCAGAAAATGCAAGTCGTCCTTTTGATAAAAATCGGGATGGATTTGTAATTGCAGAAGGTGCTGGAGTTCTTATTTTAGAAGAGATTGAGCATGCAATTGCTCGTGGAGCTAAAATTTATGGTGAAATAATCGGATACGGTGCAACAGGAGATGCCTACCATATTACAACTCCTGCTCCAAACGGAGAAGGCGGTCAACGTGCAATGAGACTTGCTTTAGAGGAAGCTAACATTGCAACAAAAGATGTTAACTATATAAACGCCCATGGCACAAGTACCCACTACAATGATTTATATGAAACCAAAGCAATCAAAGAGGTCTTTGGCGAGTATGCAAGCAAGCTTTCTATTAGCTCTACTAAGTCAATGACTGGACATTTGTTAGGTGCAGCAGGAGCTATAGAAGCAATCTTTTCTGTATTATCTATAAAAGATGGGATTATTCCTCCTACCATTAATTACGAAACTCCAGATGAGGAATTAGACTTAGATTATGTACCAAATGAAAGCAAATTAGCTAATGTTAATATTGTTTTATCTAATTCGTTAGGTTTTGGCGGACATAATGTTACGTTAGCTTTTAGAAAATATGAGTAAGTGATAAGAATAAAAGATGTGGGCTCTCCCACATCTTTTATTGGTTTATTGTTTAGGTACACCAACGGGTCCTACATGACGAATATGTTCGTTCTCATTGTTAGCCTTTTCATTAACTAGTGCTTTTTGATCTACTTCTTTAGATGTTTTTTCATTGCGTTTTACCATGTAAGATCTCTCCTTTCGATTCAATCTTACATAGTTTTAGTCATTCAAAATAAAATATCCCCTCAATAATTTTTGAGGGGATCTACGTATTACTCTTCTATTACTTTTACTTCCTTCATTTTATCGCCTTGTTGGATGTCATCAACGAATTCCATTCCTTCAACAACTTTACCAAAAACAGTATGAACTCCGTTTAAGTGTGGTTGTGGTTCGAAAACGATGAAGAACTGACTTCCGCCTGTATCTTTCCCAGCGTGAGCCATGGATAGAGATCCACGTTCATGCTTATGAGGATTCCCTTGAGTTTCACACTTAATTGTATAACCAGGGCCACCAGTACCACGACCATCTGGGCATCCACCTTGTGCTACAAACCCAGGAATAACTCGGTGAAAGTTTAATCCGTTGTAGAACCCTTTGTTGATTAGCGATTCGAAGTTCTCAACTGTACCAGGTGCTTCGTTTGGAAATAATTCAATTTTAACTTGTCCACCTTTTTCTAAATCAATAACAGCGTATTTGCTCATATGTAATGAACTCCTTTCAAACTTTAAATATGTAAAAGCATACTGTTAAAGTATACGACAAACGTTAGCAAAAAGAAAATAATCGAGAAGTATTAAATGATTTTCAAACATCAGCAATTAGTATGAAAAGAATATTTAACAAATCGCCCTTACATATTATGGTAATTTTTAACTATTTTTCATATTAAAAGAAAATAATGGTTTATATTTTGTCCCATTCGGTGTATATACTATATAGGCGTTATTATTTGAAAGGAGAGATTTTCCTTGAAAAAGCATTTTTCTATTTTTCTCGTTTTGGTTTCACTTCTAACTCTACCAGTTGTCGCACTAGCAGATGCTGTAGTAGGAGATCAGGTTGTAACCTTAGGAGAAAATCTAACTGAAGAACAAAAGAAAGCGTTACTGTCAGAAATGGAAGCACCAGAGGGTGTTGAAATTATTACTGTCACTAACGAAGAAGAACATACTTATTTAGGAGATTATATTCCGAAGGCCCAAATTGGTTCAAAAGCAATTTCCTCCTCAATTATTACCATCGCAGAACCTGAGGCAGGATTGCAGGTTAAGGCAAATAACATTACTTGGGTAACTGAGGATATGTATACTAATGCACTAATAACAGCAGGTGTAAAAGATGCTACTATCTACATTACAGCACCTTTTCAAGTATCCGGAACAGCTGCTCTTACAGGATTATTAAAAGCCTATGAATTATCATCTGATCAAGTAATACCTGAAGATGTTAAAAAAGTAGCAAACGAAGAAATGGTGAAAACCGCGGAGCTAGGCGATAAGCTTGGTACAGAACAAGCAGCTGCATTAATGGCACTGATCAAAGAAGAAATCGCTAAAAATGCACCACAAACAGATGCAGATTTAAGAGCAATTATTGAGGCCGCGGCAGCAGAGCTAGGCCTTACGTTAACAGAAGAAGATATTAATAGTCTCATTGCTCTATTTAATAAAATGAAAGAGCTAAACATCGACTGGAATCAAGTCGGAGAACAATTAAACATTGCAAAGGAAAAACTAACAACCTTCCTTCAATCTGAAGAAGGTCAAACATTCTTAACAAGACTTCAAGATTTTATCGCAAGTGTGTTTGACGCAATTCGTGCTTTGTTTAGCTAAAGACACTGATGAAGAAGAGGAAATTTCCTCTTCTTTTTTTATTGAGAGATAGTTGAAATGTTAAACAAAAACCAATTCGTTAATATAATCTAGATAATAGATTAATTGAATATGGAGTTGCAGATATTCCTTTGGGATAAAGAATACGCAAAACATAAATAACCAGTGGTGTTACAAAAATAAACATAATGGTACCTGTATTTAATACAAAGGATATTTGGTTGATATATTTACCTAAATCATCTGAAGGAATGGAGTTTGTTGTTAACAATAAACTGAGGATCATTGGAACACTCGCAATTACGTTATTTAAACTATGTAACAGTATTGGTATCAAGAGCTTTCTGGTCTTTAAGTATATTGTGCAATATAATATCCCCAAGAAAAAGTGACCAATAAAACCACTATTAAAATGAAGAAGAGAAAATATAAAAGAACTTAATAACATAGCCTTGAATAATCCAATTGATTCCCCCCACTTATTAAAAAGAAACCCTCGAAATAAAAATTCTTCTACAAGCGGAGCAAGTGTGATGGTGATGCTCAAGCCAATAATAGTGACTAGTATACTCTTATTTTCAACTTGGCCTGGGCTAGTATTTTTAAATATTTCTCTAATAATATCTTCATTCGTAATAAATAATATATTAAGTACTGTTATAATCGCTGTAATAGAAAATAATACAAATAAGAGTTGTATACCTACATATTTGAATAACTCATCTTTATGAATAGTAAGACTTCCAAGAATACCTTTAATTATAATTCCTTTTTTATTAAAAGTATGAACCAAAACGATTAGGATTCCTACATAAAGTGCCATATTTCCTGCTATATTTACGTAATCTGCACTAAGATTAATTAACAAACCTATGAATATAATGAGACCTAGAAACAGAACATTTATTAGAATTATTTTCAACACTACACTCATTACTTTAACTTCTTTCAAATCATTCAGATTGATCACTCCAAACTAATGCCCTGATAGAAGCTCGACTCATCATCACAGTCTAATTTCTTCGTCTCGGAACTAGCCTTCTCCTTTAGTCAAATGGGATTCCGTCAATCCCTTCCTAGAATCAATGAAACCTTGAGCTTATCAAGATTATTTATCAAATATTTTTCAAGTTCTTTTTCTATTTCTTCGTTAGAAACGTAATGCTCTTCCTGTCTTTCCTTTGTTTTACCAATAGAAAAAGTCAACCATACTCCCATCACAAAGGCAGTCAACACAAAAACAATTGTTATAGTAGGAGGTCCTCCTCCATTCGCAAAAGCAATTTGAAATATAATGGCACTTGTTAGTAACGATAAACTTATTATTTAAATACCAAATAACCTATTCACTTATATCACCTACCATCCTAATTCTATACTTCAATAAGTACAGGTCCCTCTCCTTCTTTCAATAAAAATTAGAGCAACAAAAGCTGATTCTCTTACTTATTCAAATAATGCACAGTTATATATAAAGACTTACACATTCTTTGCATATTATATAAATAATGTGACAATAAGTAATTATTTCTTACCTTTTCGTTCTAAGAGTATAGGTGCTATATTTAATAAAATAGAAACAATTGTCAAAAACCATAATGCCCTTTCCATCACAGGTACTACATCCTCTAAAGTTGCCCAATCTTCCACTTCTACCCACTCCGATACAAGACTGTATTCTGCACAAAGTGTTAATGCAGTAAATGATAATCCCATCGCCATAGCAAGCTTATAATCCTTCCCAACTAAATACATATAAAGATTTATAAAAGTTACTACTATTTCAATAACCCCTAATATTACCCACATAACTATACCTCCATATATTTTTATTTCATGTCGTGCAATAATACTAATGAGCAACATCTCAATTTTTTGCATTACTTTTTTATTTTTTTATTAAACATTAATTACGTCAAATCTTATTTTATAGTAAATGCTTTTCTAGAAAATCACGGCAGTTACCTATACACTTTGTAGCTGATACTCTACTCTAAAAGAAGAAGAAAGGGACTAATGAAAAATGAATATAAAAAGAATTAAACTAGAAGAAGATTTAAGTAAAGCCTTTCAAATAAGGAAAAAAGTGTTTGTGGAGGAGCAAGGTGTCCCATTAGAAGACGAATTCGATGAATTTGATACACTAGAGGGACAATGCAACCATATATTGGTCTATCATGAAGAAAATCCGGTAGGCACAGGAAGAATAAGAGTTGTTGATGGATTGGGCAAATTAGAAAGAATTTGTATTCTAAAGCCATTCCGTAAATTTGGTTTAGGCAAAGTAATTATTAAAGGTTTGGAAGCAATTGCTGAAGAAAAGGGAGTATCCCGAGTCAAATTACACGGACAAACACATGCAGAGGGCTTTTATCAAAAACTTGGCTACAGGACTTCATCTGATGTATTTATGGAAGATGGAATCCCACATATCGTAATGGAAAAAGACATTGCTACCAATTGACAAATGAAGTAGGGTGTTTTTACATATTAAGCAAGCATTTGCGAGCCTCTCCACCAAAACGGAAATACTAATCGCATCACTAATGAAAAGCAAATAAAAAAACTGGTAGGCATCCTAAAAAATGCCTACCAGTTTTTTAATATTATTTCTGATTAAGTACCTGCTTTAACGGTACATCAAGTTTAATTAGATCTTCATATGTTTCACGCTTTACAACAAGTTCAGCTTTCCCATCTTCTGCAAAGATAACAGCAGGACGAGGAATTCTGTTATAGTTATTAGCCATTGAATAGCCATATGCCCCTGTGCAAAATACAGCAAGTATGTCGTCTGCCGATGCCTTTGGAAGCTCAATGTCCCAAATAAGCATATCACCAGATTCACAGCACTTTCCTGCAATAGAGACGGTTTCTTCATTGATATCATTCACTCTGTTTGCTAAGATCGCCTCATATTTAGCTTCATATAATGCAGGACGGATATTATCACTCATCCCGCCATCAACCGCTACATACTTACGAACATTAGGAACATGCTTTTGTGATCCAACCGTATATAAAGTAGTTCCCGCATCTCCAACAAGTGAACGGCCTGGTTCAATCCAAATTTCCGGCATTTGCATATCTAGTTCTTCAACCTTCTTTTTTACCGCTTCAACAATTTCCACTACGTACTGTGAAACTGGAATTGGATCATCTTCAGCTGTATAACGAATACCAAAGCCGCCTCCTAAGTTTACTACCTTAGGCGTGTAGCTTAACTCTTCTTTCCAGGTTTTCATTTTTTCAAATAGCTTTTCGGCTGCCATTACGAAACCTTTTGTTTCAAAAATTTGTGAGCCGATATGTGAATGAATGCCAAGAAGTTCTACGTATTCAAATGTGTTTATTAATTTAATAGCTTCATCCGCTTGGCCACTTTGAAGATCGAAACCAAATTTAGAGTCTTCTTGACCTGTTAAAATATAATCGTGAGTATGTGCCTCAATACCAGGCGTTACACGAATTAATATTTGAGTTTTCGTGTTGAGATTTCGGCAAATATCCTCTAGAAGTGATAGCTCATAAAAGTTATCAACAACAAAACAACCAATCCCTGCTTTTAAAGCCATTTCTATTTCATAAGGACTTTTATTATTTCCATGAAAGTGAATACGTTCTACTGGAAAACCTGCTGCAATGGCTGTATATAATTCCCCACCTGAAACAACATCCAGACTTAACCCTTCTTCTTCCACAAGCTGAAACATAGCAATTGATGAGAATGCCTTACTCGCATAAGCCACCTGTGCTTTTATATTCAACTCTTCAAATGTTTTACGGAACCCACGAGCACGTTCTTTAATCAATGCAACATCATACACATATAAAGGTGTCCCAAATTTTTTTGCAAGGGCAACGGTATCCATTCCACCAATTTGTAAATGCCCTTTTTCATTCACTGTACTCGTTCCGTGAAAAAACATAATCTCTCCTCATTCCTATTTCGTTTTTGCATCTATATAATTGTTTAGTTTTCGTTTTATGAACAGGACAACATTTTAAAAAAACAGTTAATAGCTATCGCTATCAACTGTTAACATACTTTTTCTATTAAAACAAACTGTATCATAATTAGAACTCCATCGCAACACTTAAGAAGGGGTTCTTCTTTTATTTTGCGGATGTACAATGCTTGGTCGTAATTTAGAGCCTGGCACTGAAGATCTTATTAAGATTTTCAAGAAGGCAACAGGTTCAAATGGTAAGAAAGGCCATAAATATGGTGTATTAAGTGATTTAATACTTGCTAGGAAAAGTACGTATAAAGTTAAGCCAATCACAAGTCCTGGAACATGGAAGATCGCAACAAGGATTAACATAATGAGCTTTGAAATCTTATTAGCAATCCCTAATTCATAACTTGGTGTTGCAAAAGACCCTATTGCAGAGATAGCTACATATAAGATGACCTCAGGTACGAATAAACCAACGTCAATTGCTATTTGTCCAATTAAGGCTGCTGCAATCAAACCCATCGCGGTTGATAAAGGAGTCGGTGTATGGATGGCCGCCATCCTCAGGAATTCAATTCCGATTTCTGCTAGAAATAACTGAACGACAATCGGTATATTCGTGAGCTCATTAGGACCAATAAAATCAAGGGGTCCTGGTAATAGATGTGGCTCTAAAACAAATAAAAACCATAATGGTAATAAGAATAAGGACGCTGCTATTCCTAAAAATCGAACCCATCTTACAAATGTACCAACAGCTGGTGCTTGACGATATTCCTCCGCATGCTGTACATGATGAAACATGGTTGTTGGTGTGAGAATCACACTAGGTGATGTATCAACAATGATAATGACGTGCCCCTCTAGCAAATGGGATGCAGCCACATCTGGTCTTTCCGTATAACGTACCAATGGATACGGATTGTAACCTTGCTTAACTAAAAATTCCTCAACTGTCTTATCCGCCATTGTTAATCCATCTGTTTCAATTCCCTTTATTTCCTTCTTGATGACTTCAACTAATCCTGGATCTGCTACATCTTCAAGATAAGCAATACAGACGTCCGTTTTAGAACGTTCACCAACTTGAAGAATTTCATTACGAAGGCGTTCATCTCGTATTCTTCGTCTAATTAAAGCTGTATTTACGATGATGTTTTCCGTAAAGCCATCTCGAGAACCTCTAATTACCTTTTCAGTGTCTGGCTCCTGTGGGGTTCTTCCTGGATAACTTCTAACGTCTACTGCTAGACCTTCATTTTCTCCTTCTATTAGAAACACAACAAGTCCTGATAAAAGCTTATCAGTCACTTCATCTAAATTCTTGACTTTAGAAACCTGCTGATGATTAATACTTCCTTCAATAACCTTTACAGGGTCTCCTTCTGCTTTTTCCTTTCCATCAATGTGTAACACTTCTCTAAGGACGGCAAGAATAAATTGTGTGTCACATAGCCCTGTTAGATACAGCATATGAACCTCAGTATCAATTACTTTAACTTTTCTGATACCGACATCAAAGCTAGTCCCCACTCCCACTCTCTCTTTAAAAAACCTTTCATTTTCTTCGAGAACAGGTGAAATCGGCTTTTTAGTCTGTGTTTGCTCGGTCATAATATCCACTCCTTTCGAGGATAATTTCTACTGCCTTTAACGTGATTGGACAACCTTTTTTAATATCATCCCTGCCTGCCATTTTGCCTATATCACCAACCCCAACGACGATTGGAACATCTAATTGATCTAGACAATAGACTGTATCACCATTTATTCTCCCAATTTCTAGCTCTTGTAGTCCATATTTGTCAATGCCAAACTCTGTTAATTCTCCAAACCGGTCTATACAAACATCTACCTTTGTCCACTCGCTCTGATGTGACTTAGAGGCAACTGCAATGACACCTAACACATCAACTTGAGTATGGTTAGCTACATAGAGAAGTGCGCGTTCTCCAGCACCTTCACCTATATATCCGCAATCATCAAACAGAACAAATACGGGATCATACGGAGTTTGTAAAATTAACTGAACAAGCTTCTGTCCAGTTAAAAGAGAGGGATTACCTTGTGATTGGGAAATACATCGCCCCCCTATGTGTTTGGCAGCATGTTGAACAGCTTTATGTGCATATTCGTCTCCATCTGTCACTAGAATAACCTTTCTCTTCTGTTCCATAGATCCTTATCCTTTCGGCTTGAATATTAGTGCTACTAGAAATGCGAATAAAATGGCTGAGGAAATACCAGCTGATGTTAGTTCAAAAATCCCTATACCAATTCCAATAAATCCATGATCGTCAGCTTGCTGCATAGCTCCATGTAGTAATGAATGTCCAAAACTGGAGATAGGGACAGTTGCCCCTGCACCGGCAATATCAATTAACTTATCATATAGTCCAAACCCATCTAATATTGCTCCAGCCACTACAAAAGTACTCATTACATGTGCTGGTGTTAGCTTGGCAAAATCAAATAGGATTTGGCCGATTACACATATAAGTCCACCAACAACGAAGGCCATTATATACTCCACTCATTTCACCTACCTATACTGCTTCGAAAACGACACCGTGTGCGATGGTAGGAATCGTTTCTTTTTGCTGAATCATTACCGGACTTAACAACGCACCTGTTGCAACTACTAATATTCTTTTATATTTTTTTTCCTTTAGCTGATTTAACAAGTAACCGTAGGTCACCACGGCTGAACATGCACATCCACTTCCACCTGCAAACACCTCTTGATCTGGACGGTAAATCATTAATCCACAATCGTTATGAATACCTGATATATCTATCTCTTCTTCTTTTAGCAACTCCCGAAGAATAGGAGAACCGATGGATGATAAATCCCCCGTTACTATTAAGTCATAATCTTCGGGGGTACGATTAAGATCCTTAAGATGCTGCTGGATGGTATCGGCTGCAGCAGGTGCCATAGCAGATCCCATATCGTAAGGATTCTTCACACCATAGTCGGTGACCCTTCCTATTGTTGCACTAGTTATCTTGACTGAACTAGGCTCTTTGCTAACCAAAATGGCGCCCCCACCTGTTACCGTAAAAGTGGCTGTATCTGGCTTTTGGCCACCATATTCAGTTGGGTAACGAAATTGCCGCTCCGCTGTTGCATTATGACTACTCGTTGCAGCAACAATGGAGTTGGCAAAACCTCCGTCAATAAGCGCAGAACCAACTGCCAACGTTTCCATTGAGGTAGAGCATGCTCCAAACATACATAAGAAAGGAATGGCCCTAGACCTGGCTACATAGTTTGCTGTAATATTTTGATTTAATAAGTCCCCCGCTAAGAGTAAATCAACTTCTTTTGAAGTCATATTTGCTTTAGATAAGCAGGTATCGATCGCTTGAGTCATTAAATGGCGTTCTGCCATTTCCCAATTTTGTTGTGAGCAATATAAGTCCTGATGACAGAAATCAAAGTACTCTCCTAATGGACCCGCTCCCTCGGTTGGTCCCACCGCGGTGCCTACTGATTGTACGTATAGATCATTTTGGAAATTCCACGTTTGGCCTCCAGTTAGTCTCATATAGCGCCCTCCTATTCCGTGATTTCCGAAGATTTGCTTTTAGAAAAAGAAGAGTTTGATACAGTATCGGACCACACCTATTACATACGCAGCCACGACACCAAACACGATCACACTACCTGCTAGTTTGAACATATTTGTTGCAATTCCAAGCACAATTCCCTCACTCCGGTGCTCTAAGGCGGCACTTGTCATCGAATTTGCAAATCCTGTAACAGGTATAGCAGAGCCTGCACCTGCAAACTGCCCAATCTTGTCATATACACCGAAGCCAGTTAACAAAGCTGAAATTAGTACTAACGTGGCAATCGTTGGGCTAGCTGCTGTATCCTTCGTGAAATTGAAAAAATGGATGAAGAAATTCTGAATGACCTGACCAATTGTACAAATCAATCCGCCAACTAGAAAGGCTTTAATGCAATTTGAGATATAGGGAGTCCTCGGTTGAAATCCCTTTATTTGATTAAGATAATCTTTTTTCAGTTTCGAATCAGCTGCCATTAGAATGCTCCCTTCTACAAGTCAACGAAATAGACCCAATGGAATAAAGAGCCAAACACCTTGCCCAAAACGATGGCCATGACTAGTGCTAATATTTTCTCAAACACTCCGATTCTTTTTGTAAGAATCGGTAAAACATTTAGTACTTCCGTTAAGGCTGCCGCTAGCATCCCTATAAATAGACCAGCTAGAAGACCAATCGGTATACTCCAATAGCCTGAGACATCAAAGCTATGATCTCGCAGGCTTAAAATGCCACCTGTTACTGCCCCTAGGACAATTGACCACTCATATGCCTGTATGTAGCCAGTTGTCTTTGTTAGTTGTGTCAGCCTTGGTATAATTCCTAACACTGTTAAAAAAGCCACTAATCCTGCCCCCACAGCTAGCCCACCTGCAAGACCAATAAATATTAGAAATATATATTTAATGATCATCGAGTTTCTTGGTACTTTCCTTATTTTCATTCATCATGACGTACCGATCTAAATCCTGCTGGTAGTTAAACATCTCGACTTCTAATGGGCTAGGCTCTTCGTTAATTCGCTTCCGAAACAAATGATTGAAAAACAATACCATTCCAAGACCAAGACCTAATGAATAGGGAATCTGCAAAAGAAGTGGTTTCTCCACCGCTTCTCCGGTAATAATGTAGTAAATTCGTTGATGAACTTCTCGCATACTTACATCCTCATGGAAGTTCATAATAGCTAGTGCTGCACCTACAAATAGCAATAACCACACTCCAATGAAAAAAACAGGAGAGAAATTACGTTTTTTATATTCGATCTCTACAATGGTCTGTGATGCACCTGTTACTTGAATGTCTACATCCGGAAAGAAAGAATAGATTTTTTCAATGACTGTCATAACGTCAATCACAACAATATTCCTGTCACTCATATTAATGTGATAGACAATCTTCTCTTGAACCTCTTTTTTTAACGAATCATTAGAAATAATTTGAGCAAGATCACCGATGGTAACCGTATGATTCGGCTTAACATTTATCTTGTGGCGCATCCTTAAATATAGTGTTTCTTCCATCGATATCACATCCTACACAAGAATTTCCTTGTAACAAATAGTATGCTTGTTAGAGTTATCTCTAATTCTTGGGTAATTGTACCAACCTTTACTTTATATAGGTTTCTTTTTACGGTTAAACCTGTAAAGGACAGCATTTTAGGTAAGTTTGAGGTTTTAGATTGGAGTTTTCTATTAGCTGAAGGGGGGAATTGCACAAACGTAATGAACTTTTGCACGAACACTATATGTATTTGCATAAAGGTAAGGATTATTTGCACAAAACCGCCGGATAATTGCACAAATGCACAATTTGGAAATAAAAAAACCAGACAGGCTAAACGCCCATCCGGTCTTTCATCTGCTGTAATATTTTCTTTTCCAATCGTGACACTTGAACCTGCGAAATGCCTAAACGGTTCGCCACTTCTGATTGGGTTTGGTCTTTATAGTACCTTAGAAAAACAATTAGTCGTTCCCGTTCATCTAAGTCACGAATGGCCTCTTTAAGAGCTATCTTATCAAACCATCCTGTCTCCGTATCATCAGCAATCTGATCTAGGAGTGTGATTGGATCACCATCATTCTCATATACAGTTTCATGTATAGAAGAAGGAGCTCTGCTTGCTTCTTGAGCAAGTACTACATCCTCCGGTGATATTTCCAATTTTTCCGCTATTTCAGTAATAGTAGGAACTCTACCATGTATCTTCGAAAGCTCATCCCTGGCTTTACGAATCTTATTCCCCATCTCCTTGAGAGATCGACTTACCTTTACTGTTCCATCATCTCTAATGAATCGTTGAATTTCTCCAATAATCATTGGAACAGCGTATGTTGAAAATTTCACATCATACGATAAATCAAATTTATCGACCGATTTTAAAAGTCCAATACATCCAATTTGAAATAAATCATCTGGTTCATAGCCTCTATTTATAAAACGTTGGACTACCGACCAAACTAATCGCATGTTTTTTTGAACAATTAAATCTCGAGCTCCTTGCTCGCCAAGTTGACTTCGTTTTATTAAATCCTTGACCTCATGATCTTTTAAGTATGTCTCGCTCTTCTCTTTTTTGACCTCCACATCCATATACAGTTCTCCCTTAGTTACAAAGCGCTTTGCTCTTCGTTAAATGCTTAGTTAAGCGGATGGTTGTACCGTTGGTTTCATGAGATTCAAGTTCGAAATGGTCCATAAAATTTTCCATAATGGTGAAGCCCATTCCAGAACGTTCAAGCTCCGGTTTTGTTGTAAACAACGGCTGACGCGCTTCTTCGATATCAGAAATTCCAATCCCATTATCACGTATAGTTATTTCTACAGTATGATCATCTAACGTCACTGAAATATAAACGATTCCGTCTGGATTACTTTCATAGCCATGAATAATTGCATTTGTTACAGCTTCTGAAACAACTGTTTTAATTTCCGTCAGTTCATCCATTGTCGGATCTAACTGTGTGATAAAAGCCGCAACAGTGACACGAGCAAATGATTCATTTTGACTTAGTGCTGAAAATTGAAGGTGCATTTCGTTTTTCATGTTACGCCACCCCCAAAGTTTCAAGTGCAAATTTCTCATTTTTCTCAAGACGAATAATTTTAAACAGTCCTGACATATCAAATAGACGTTTTACAGCAGGGGAAATAGCACACACAACCATTTCTCCACCAGCATTTTTAATTTGCTTGTACCGTCCTAATATAACTCCTAGTCCTGAGCTGTCCATAAAGGATAATTGCTCTAGATTTAAGATGATATGATTTATATTATTTTTTTCTAACGAAGCCGTTACCTTTGCTCTTAATTCTTCCGCTGTATGATGATCTAACTCACCTACTAGTCGGATGCAAAGTACGCTGTGTTTAATTTCTAAGTCAATCGAAAGACTCACTTTTTATTCCTCCTTAACTTTAGGCTAGTGAGTCATTTCGATATTTGTATTTTGAATTCCTTCAAGACGACAAAACTAGTGTAAATTCGCCTAAATTAGTCAACATATTAGGAGGTCTTTGTGAATAATCCCACTGAACGTTTAAATAGCTGCCACCAGTTTGCCATTTCCACATCTTCTGCTGCTAAAATTGGGCTTTCTACAATACTTTTATCACTTCTTTTAATGATTAACATACCTAGTTCATCTCCCTTTTTAACAGGAGCCTGTACATTTTCCTTCATTACAACCTCTTGTGTGACATCATCAATTGTCTCACCTTTTTTGGTTAAAACAGAAATACTCTCAGACGTTACAACATCTACATATTTGCTACTACCTTTACTAACTTTGGTTTTACCAACAACAGCTGAGCGTTCTAGCATTGGATGTGTCTTATATTGACTAAACGCATAATCTAACATTTTTGTAACCTGTGCATTACGATCTTTTGGAGTAGGTGCTCCCATCACTACAGCGACAACACGCATACCATCTTTTTTAGCCGTAGCCGTTAAGCAATATTTAGCCTCGCTTGTATAACCTGTTTTTAATCCGTCAACTCCAGGATAAAACTTAACTAGTCTATTTGTGTTAACTAACCAGAATTTTTTGTCCGTGTCTTCACGAAGGTAGTCCTCATATAAGCTTGTAAACTTCGTGATTAAATCATATTTCAATAATTCTTTTGCCATCAGAGCCATATCGTGTGCGGTGCTGTAATGACCCTCTGCAGGTAACCCTGTTGGGTTCTTAAAGCTTGTATTTTCTAAGCCAAGCTCTGCAACTTTATCATTCATCATTTTCACGAATGCTTCTTCAGAACCAGCAATTCGTTCAGCCATCGCAACTGAAGCATCATTACCAGAGGCAATTGCGATTCCTTTCAACATTTCCTCAACAGTCATTTCTTCGCCTGCTTCAAGGAAAATTTGGGATCCCCCCATAGATGCAGCATACTCACTAGTTCGTATTTTTTCATCCAGGGTTATGCTTCCACTATCAATTGCTTCCATAATTAAAATCATGGTCATGATCTTTGTCATACTTGCAGGTGGTAGCTTTTCGTTACTATTCTTGTCATAAAGAATTGTGCCAGTATCGCGTTCAATTAAGATAGCAGATTTCGCTTTTTCAGCTAATTCCACCTGTGATTCTTCAGCCATTGCTAAAGCAGGAAATATCAATGATAAAGCTAGTGTCATATATACGATTCGTTGTAAAAATTGTTTTATCATTACAGAACCCCTCCATTCTTTATAGATGACATTTTTACCAATATAAGGACATTTATACAAGAATAAGTAAAATTAACCAATATTTTATGTAAATGCAGTTCAACATTTCTGAATATAGGCTTTTATGTGGGCTGAATAAATTAATTTAAGTTCATGATAATAAGAAAAAAGGGATGTGAGTTTTTGAAAAATCAAGATAATGTTATTGAGGAATTAAATACTCTATTACGAGGTACATATATGGGGGTACGTGCTCTAGAACACCATATCCAAAGGCTAGAAGATATTGAATTGAAGCAAAAGTTTCAATCTATGCAACAGGAGGTAAAGCTGGATGCGCAGAAGCTTGCTAGTCGAATTCAGGATTTAGAAGGGGTTCCTGCCGATAGTGAAGGTGTATCTGGAAGATTGAATAGCTTCATGCATAATGTAATGCTCTCTGAAAATACACAGGATATTATTGAAGATGCATTTAAAGGCATGGACACTTATGGTGTACACTACTCAGAGGAAATTGCCAAGGGAGATTTAGATGAGGAGAGTAGAAGAATTGTTGAGGAAGTTATTAATAATAATCGTAGGCATGCTGAAGAGTTAAGACAATTGCTGCACTAATCAACAGTGCTGGTAATTCACTTCCTCTTTTCATATTTGTTTATGATATCCGGAAATTACTTCTTTGAGGTATAATTTCCTAACTTCAATCCATGATACACTCCTAAAAGTAAGTAAAGAAAGTAACATGATTAACAAATATTCTATATATGGTGGTCCATGTTGCTTATCTATGATTCGACTCATTAGAATCCTCTCTTTCTTTTGCTAACCATTTCTCAACTTCAATTGATAAACATAATCTCGATGAGTAGATCCTCTCTTTTGGCTCTACTCATTTTTGTATACTTTTACAAGTCTGTACCTTCATAAGGTACTAAACCTGTTCAATAGAAGCCCAGGACTACCATAAGTATAGTGCCAAGAAATAGCAATGGTGGCAATGCGCTAATGATTAGCCCTAACTTTGCAACCTTTTTAACAAAAGAGAGCACAGCTCCAATGAACCAAACAGCCATTAATAATAGAAATTCAGGATCAACAAAATAGTTGTCAGTATAGTTTTCTCCTATTGCACCTGCTGCCATAAATAACGATATCAGCAAAGTAATAATTCCAGTTAATACAAGATGAATCATTCTATAAATTTTAAAACTCAAAACAATCCCTCCTCAATGGTAATTCCATATTTCCTCCTCTTAGATAAGTATACTGAGTTGAATCATTCTAATAACACTAATTCTTAGATACATAACAACAAACATTTTGACTTTTAGTTTCTAAAAGTCAAAAAGACAACTATAGCCTATACACATTTGCCCCCTATTGCATAGTCTAATAGTACAGAGAAGGAGGTTGTTACCATGCCTATGTATAGAAAAAAACCCCTTATTGTTGAAGCAGTGAAGCTTAAAAGAAGCATGACGATTGAAACATCCAACGGGACAATGAAGGGGCTCCCAGGAGATTATCTGATCACAGATAAGAATGGAGAACAATACCTTTGTGATCGAGACCAATTTGAGATCGACTATGAGCTTGTAAAGGGGCAAATTGATTTTAAAGGGATTGTTCAGAGATACTTTAGATTAATAAAAGCAAAAGTTAATAACACCTAGCTACTGGCTATATTGAAGCAATATGAATCTTTTTTCCATATTGCTTTTCTAATGACTGAAAATCGATGCTACTACCCATTTCTTTTACCAAAACAATGACCACTAATCATTTTGTAGATCAGTGGCCTTTCAAATTACTCTCCATTAAAAAGGCATCCCCATAACCAAAATAATAATCTAAGTAACCAATAAACGATAAAGATATTAAACAATAAACCTAAGGGGTTAAAAGCAAATATCCAGTCATAATAGTACGAAACCGTTAGCGCGGGTTTACCAAAATATTTATACTGTTCATATTGTCCGGCTGTGGGGATTGCAGAGAGAATCATCCCCAGGAAAATACTTAAGGTATATATTCTTTTATTGTTTTTCACGGCTCACCCCGATAGCCCTTCACTTCGCTTACTTAACGATAGGAAAGGTGCAGTTTCTTATTTCATATATTTTAATAGTGCTTCTGCAAGCAAGGCAGCTCTGTAAGGAAGATTTGAGATGTATACATGTTCACTTTCATTATGAGCGCCTCCTCCTAGTGGTCCAAGTCCATCGATTGTGGGAACACCTATACCAGAAGTGAAGTTTCCATCACTCGCTCCTCCTGATGACCCTTCTTTAAGATCATAGCCATGATTAGCAGCGATTTCTTTAAAAACCTCATATAGCTCAACAACTTGCTCGTTTCTTTCTAAAGGGAAACGTTCGATTTCACCTGTTATCTCTATGTTAGTTCCTGCTATAAATTGAGGACGATTTAAAATTTGATTCTGGATCACTTCAGCTTGATCCTTTTTTGTGATTCGGACATCAATTTCAGCAACCGCTTCTTTTGCTATTACATTCGACCTTGTTCCTCCACTCACTACTCCAACATTAATAGATATTCCTTCGTCCCGGTTAGCCAGTTTCTTTAGATCGATAATCTGATATGCTAACTCTTCAATGGCACTTGCCCCATCCCAGGCGTTAATTCCAGCATGAGATGAGATTCCTTCAACTTTTAGAAGGAATTTCCCTGCTCCCTTTCGTTCTGTTTTAACAGCACCATCAGGTTCGATACTAGATTCAGGAACAAAGACTGCCCTGCTTCTCTTAGCTTCCTGAATGATAAGGTCTTTCGAATGAGCACTACCGATTTCTTCATCTGACGTAACTAAAAAAACAATCTTTTTACTTCCAAAATAATTGAATTCTTTTAAGGCCTTTAGCGCCCACAACGTAATGGTTAAACCACCCTTCATATCAAACACACCTGGTCCATATAGTAGGTCTCCGTCCTGTTTAATAGGAAGAGCACCTTCATCCCAAACGGTGTCCATATGTCCGATGACTAATAATTGTTCAGACTCGGAATTGTTACTATACGTAAACTTGTACTGATTGCCCACACTTTCTTTTTCGATACATTCAACTTCATGCCCAATAAAAGATTCGTATTCGTTTCTCAAAATCTCTCCACATTGATCCACTAGTACTTTGTTGTGGGAAGGTGACTCTGCTTTCGTAAGTCGTAGAAGCGTATCCAATATATTAGATTCATTCTCTTTTAGATAATTTAGTATTTGTGACAAGT
The DNA here is from genome assembly GCF_011008845.1 of Bacillus mesophilus. GTDB lineage: Bacteria > Bacillota > Bacilli > Bacillales > SA4 > Bacillus_BS > Bacillus_BS mesophilus. The sequence continues at coordinate 195,287 of NZ_JAAIWM010000002.1, forward strand.
TCTTCGTTCCCTTCACTATGTGTCAGCCATTTATGTTTGCTGCAGCTTACTCTTTTTAAAAGTATCATTTAGTATATCTAAATTTTCCCAGCTCATTTGTATTGTTCCTTCCTCAATTTCTTTGATCAGTGAAATTAAGGTTTCGGTGAGTGGCATCTCTACTTGATGCTTCTTGGCCATTTCGGTGATCGGAACAAGCTGAAAGTCAATCTCTGTTTTTCTTTTGCGAACAGCTAAATCTCTCCAGATTCCACTTTTGGATTTTTTGTTACTAGCCATTCGGTTTGCTAGTTTTGTGAGTTGCTCATCTAAGTTAGAAGAATTCCGTTTTTCTCTTGGATAAACCAGTCTTGGCTCCCAGTCATCAAACCCTATTGGAGTAACCTGCTCCTTATCTGCAATTTCTAGTATTTCTGAGCAAAGCTCCATTAGTGCTTCTCTGTATTTGGTATTCCAAACAACCCCTGCCATCGTTTCGTCTACAAGCGCCGTAGCGTAGAGCAGTCCTGCATAGGAAAGCTTACCCCATAAATACCCCCAAATATTATCAGTCACTTGAACTGGACCCCAGCACTTTAGCAATGACTGTAAGTCTAATACTCGTTGACTAATCCTTCCATCTAGTTCACCAAGATATAAAGCAGCGACACCACCATATAAAATCTTGCCTGGGCCTAAATAGTCAGCTGAAAAGTTCACAAAGCAACCAATCGTTTTTTCTTCACCTACTAATCTAGCAATGATGTTTTCACATAATCCATTCTGAAACGAAATAACTTTTGTATGCTCCGATAGATAAGGAAGAAAAGGTGTTAATGCTTCTTCAGTGTGTTGTGCCTTTACACATAAGAAAATAGTATCTAATTCACCTATTCTTGAAAGAAGCTGCTCTGGTGTATAAGCGGGGCAAGGTACTGTAAAGGTTTCGTCTTCCCCCTCTATTGTAAGTCCTCGTTCATTCATCACATTCACGTGCTCTTCCACTATGTCACAAAACGTTACCGTATGTCCTTCTCTTATTAAGTATGCGCCGATTACTCCACCAATTGCACCAGCACCAATGACGGTAATATTCATTTCAACCTCCTAGAATAGTTGTTGTCCACCATCAACAGATATAATTTGACCACTAATGTAGCTTGCAGCGTCTGATGCAAAAAATAAAACTGCGTATGCAATGTCTTCTGGCTTTCCTAGTCTCTTAACAGAAATAGATTGGATCAGGGCCTTCTGTTGTTCCTCTGACATCCGGTTCCATTGTTTTTCAGTTGATGGATTAGATATGACAAAACCAGGTGCAACATTATTCACTGTGATGCCAAAGCTACCAAGCTCTTGAGCCATTTGCCTAGTAAAACCTATTTGACCAGCTTTTGCACTTGCATATGCTTGAATCCCAGTTAAACTCGTACTTCTTCCAGCACCACTAGAAATATTAATAATTCGTCCATATCCTCGTTGCTTCATATGAGGAGCAACCGCTTTTGTCATAAAGAAGGAAGCATCCAGATTAATTTCAAAAATTTTCTTCCATTCTTCATAAGACACATCATCAATAGGCTGATTGACCTGCCCGCAAACACCACCAGCATTGTTTACTAAAACATCCACCTTCTCGTGCTTTTCAATGATCTGTTGAATTACTGCGTAAACCTTATTTTCAAGAGTTAAATCAACCTGTTCAATATAGAAACGGTCTATAAAGTTGCCATATTTCTTACAAGCTTCCTCCTTCACTTGAGTTAATTCTTCTTGAAGAATGTCTAACCCAATCACTGTTGCACCTTGTTTAAGAAATTCCAGACAAATCCCTTTTCCAATCCCATGGGCTGCTCCCGTTACGATTACCACTTTATTCGTGAATATTGTAGATTGAGTAGATTGAATCATGTTACACACCCTCTTATATTTGATCTGCACATTATTGAAATGAAGTTATCTTTTTCTAATTTGTTGTTGATTTTCGTTACAGGACACTCGCTTTCCGCGGGGCGTGCGGTGAGCCTCCTCGGCATACGCCTGCGGGGTCTCACCTGACACGCTGCTCCCGCAGGAGTCTCGCATCCTTCCACTACAATCAACACTGCTAAATAATCAACTTTGTCATTAACAGAGACAAATTATTAAGTAAATAGAGATTATCTGTGGATAAGCTCGGAAGCATTAGATGTTGATTAATAGCAGATTTTTCTATTCTCATATAAAACCCATATTATAGGAAAGGAAAATGTATGGCAAGGGTGTTGTTGGAAATTTCTGAATACTTATAATATAAATAAAAAACTCCCCAAATTGGAGAGTCCTCTGTTTATACTATTAAATGCTGATTGTATCATAAATGAGTGTTGGAGCCTTGACAGGAGTACTTACAAGTTTAATTGCCTCGCTGATTGTAGTCTTGATCTCATCTAAGTTCTCTTGATTACTATGGATCGTAACTAATGATTCACCAACTTTGACTTGATCACCAATCTTTTTATTAAGCACAAGCCCTACCGCTAGATCAATTTCTGATTCTTTGGTAGCTCGACCTGCTCCTAATTTCATAGCGGCAGTTCCGATCTCATCAGCAATAATTTCTGATACATAACCTTCTTGAGTAGATTCTAGCTCAACGATATATTTAGCGGTTGGAAGCTTAGTTGGTTCATCAACAACCGTTTCATCCCCACCTTGATTACGTAAAAACGTTTTGAAGGTTGATAAAGCTTTACCATTCTTCATTGATTGTAATAGGAGTTCTCTAGCTTCCTCTTGAGTTTCGGCTTTTCCTGCTAGACATACCATATGACTTCCTAATACTAAGCAAAGCTCCTCTAAATCTTTAGGACCCTTCCCTTGCAACGTATCAATGGCTTCCTTGACCTCAAGAGCATTTCCGATTGCAAATCCTAATGGTTGGCTCATATCCGAAATGACAGCCATCGTTTGTCTTCCAACGTTATTACCGATTTCAACCATTGCTTTTGCTAACACCTTTGCTTCTTCGAGATCCTTCATAAATGCACCTGCTCCTGTCTTAACATCTAAGACAATTGCATCAGCACCTGCTGCAATTTTTTTACTCATAATGGAGCTAGCTATCAGTGGGATCGCATTAACAGTTGCCGTTACATCACGGAGTGCATAAAGCTTTTTATCAGCTGGGGTTAAGTTTCCACTCTGACCGATTACCGCAAGCTTAAACTCATTAACCAATGAAACAAATTGCTCGTTTGTAATTTCGACATTAAAGCCAGAAACAGCCTCTAATTTATCGATCGTTCCTCCGGTATGTCCTAGTCCTCTTCCAGACATTTTCGCTACCGGAACGCCTACTGAAGCAACTAGCGGACCTAGTACAAGTGTCGTCGTATCTCCCACTCCACCTGTACTATGTTTATCAACCTTTATTCCTTCAATCATTGATAAATCAATTTGATCACCAGACTCTACCATCGCCATTGTTAAATCAGCTCGCTCCTGGCTGCTCATATCCTTGAAAAATACAGCCATAGCAAAGGCACTCATCTGATAATCTGGAATGTCTCCATTTGTATAGCCTTGAATTATATAATCAATTTCCTCTTTTGATAAAGACAAACCGTCGCGCTTTTTTTGTATCAGATCAACCATTCTCATTTTTTATCACCCTTTAGTAAAGATATGACTTACATAAAACAAGAAAGGGCTTCAAAAGGCTCTTTCTAATCTATTGAACCTTTGCAATGAATTCCTTTACAAGCTTGATAAACTTCGGTTTTGCTCTGTTCGCTACTTGTACCACCTGTTCATGCGTTAATGGCTCAAGTTCTTCTCCGATCGCCATATCCGTTACACATGAAATCCCTAACACTTTTAAGCCCATATGACTTGCAACAATTACTTCAGGTACTGTTGACATCCCAATTGTGTCAGCTCCTAGATTACGAAGCATGATTAGCTCTGCAGGTGTCATGTAAGTTGGACCGGTTATACCAGCATAAACACCTTGCTGTACATTTATATCCAGGCTTTGTGCAACGTCCTTTGCAGTCTGAATATACTCCCTAGTATAAGCACGGCTCATATCTGGGAAGCGAGGCCCTAACTCAGATTCATTCGGTCCAATTAACGGATTAGCTCCTGTCATGTTTAAGTGATCTTCAATTAACATTAAGTCACCTGGTTCGAAATCTTTGTTCATCCCACCACAAGCATTCGTAACAACGATTGAATGTACGCCTAACCCCTTCATCACACGAACAGGGAACGTAACCTCTTGCATAGAATATCCCTCATAAAAATGGAATCTTCCTTGCATCGCAATGACTGGTTTACCTTGAAGTTTACCAACAACAAGCTTACCAGCATGTCCCTCAACCGTTGAAACTGGGAAATTAGGAATTTTTTCATAATCTATTTTAACTGCTTCTTCAATTTCATCTGCTAACTCGCCTAGTCCAGAACCTAAGATTAAACCAAACTCTGGCTTAATATTTGTTTGCTCCTCTATGTATGCTACGGCTTCGTTCATCTTTGATAATAAGTTCTCCATTATTGATTTCCTCCCATTTCCTTCACAACCTCTTTAACAAGCGATAAAAAGCTTGCCTGGGCCATAGCTGTTGTTTCTATAACTTCATCATGAGTTAGTGGCTGATCTAAAATACCCGCTGCCATATTTGAAATACATGAAATCCCTAACACCTTTAAGTTAGCATGTCTTGCAATAATGACCTCTGGAACCGTAGACATTCCAACTGCATCCGCACCTAGAGCTCTAATCATTTTAATTTCTGCCGGAGTTTCATAAGAAGGTCCTGTATTCCCAAGATACACACCTTCTTGTAAGGTGATATCCAGACGACTTGCTACTTCCTTCGCCTTTTTACGAAGTTCCGGACAATAAGCGCTAGACATATCTGGGAAGCGTACCCCGTACTCAGACTCATTTTTTCCAATCAAAGGGTTTTGACTCATATTATTGATATGGTCCGTAATAATCATTAAATCACCTGGTTTAAAGGAAGTATTCACTCCACCAGCAGCGTTTGTCACAATTACTGTTTCCACACCTAATTCTTTCATGACTCTGACAGGAAACGTTACTTTATGTAAGCTATACCCCTCATAAAAGTGAAAGCGCCCTTGCATGGCTACAACTTGAACTCCTTCAAGGTCACCAATTACTAATTGTCCTGCATGTCCCTCAACCGTCGAGATTGGAAATTCTGGAATCTCGTGATAAGGGATTTTAACAGGATTTTTAATTTCGTCAGCTAGTACACCTAACCCTGAACCTAGAATTAATCCTATTGTAGGTGTTTCATGTAGCTTCTCTTTTATATAACTTGCTGACTTTTCTACTATTGCTTTCTCCATAAGATTACCCCTTTTTTAATTCATTTAAAAAGCTTGCACCGAACTCTGGCATGGTAACGTTAAAATTATCGGCAATGGTTGCCCCCACATCTGCAAAGGTTGAACGCAGTGGTAATTCATTCGTCCCTTTAAAGGATGGACTGTATACAAGCAAAGGAACATACTCTCTTGTGTGATCCGTACCATGATGTGTTGGATCATTACCATGATCTGCCGTAATGATTAACAAATCCTGTTCTTTAAGATGATCTAGCACTTCTGGAAGTCTAGCATCAAACTCTTCTAAAGCCTGACCATAACCATCAGGGTCTCTTCGATGGCCATATAACGCATCAAAATCTACAAGATTTAAGAAACTTAAACCAGTAAAATCGGTATTCACTGTTTTTACTAACTGATCCATTCCATCCATGTTTGACTTTGTCCGTAGAGACTGGGTAATTCCTTCTCCATCAAAGATATCAGAAATTTTCCCTATTGAAATGACATCTAGCTTATTGTCAGCTAACTCATTCATTACTGTTCTACCGAATGGCTTTAAGGCATAATCATGGCGATTTGTTGTTCTCTTAAATGCACCTGGTTCTCCAAGGAATGGTCTTGCAATAATTCGCCCTACCATATATTTCTCATCCAAGGTGATCTTCCTGGCAAACTCACATATTTCATACTGCTCTTCGATCGGAATGATTTCCTCGTGTGCAGCTATCTGTAATACAGAATCTGCTGAAGTATAGACAATTAAGGCTCCTGTTTTCATATGCTCTTCGCCTAGTTCATCTAATATCTCAGTTCCAGAAGCTGGTTTATTTCCGATCACCTTTCTTCCTGTATGTTCCTCAAGCTGTTGAATGAGCTCTGGTGGAAATCCATCAGGGAATGTTCTAAAAGGTGTGGTGATATGTAAACCCATGAGCTCCCAATGCCCTGTCATGGTATCTTTTCCAGTAGATGCTTCTTGCATTTTTGTGTAATAGGCAAGAGGTTGATTTGCTTTCTCTATTCCCTTAATTTCATTAATATTGCTTAGGCCAAGCTTTGCCATATTCGGCATATGTAGTCCATTTCGATGCTCTGCTATATGTCCAAGTGTATTTGAACCTAAATCGTTATATTCTTCTGCATCAGGTGCTTCACCAATTCCAACTGAATCCATTACGACTAAAAATATACGCTTAAAAGGATTATTGTTTGTCAAAGCGTTCCCTCCTTAATGTTTCATTTACTTCTGTTATCTTCCCCAACATACCATTATTTAGTATCATTTTTCGATTAATCAATTTTTCAATCGTCAGAGGTCAGACAACTTAAAGTATAACGTTTGGATGCCACTCCATCAATCTATAAATATATAATTAATAGAAAAAGCCTAGAAAAATGGGTTCTAGGCTCGTGGATGAAATGCTTTATATATATCTTTCATTCTAGCTTTTGTTACATGTGTGTAAATTTGGGTTGTTGAAATATCAGCATGTCCGAGCATCTCCTGGACAGCTCTAAGATCTGCTCCATTTTCAAGTAAATGGGTGGCAAATGAATGTCGTAGGGTATGCGGTGTAAGATCTTTTTTTATTGCGGCTTCCTTTGTTAACCGTTTTAAAATCTTCCAGAACCCTTGACGAGAGATACGGTTACCATGATGATTTAAAAATAATGCATCGGTTGTTTTCTTTCCGACCAACTCACGTCTCGCCACGTTTATATAATTTTCTAATGACTGTGTTGCTTCCCGTCCAATTGGAATAATTCTCTCTTTATTCCCTTTTCCCACACATCTTAAGAATCCCATCGTTAGATGAATATCTCCCAAATCTAAGTTAATTAGCTCAGAGACACGAATTCCTGTTGCGTATAGCACCTCAAGCATTGCTTTATCTCTTACGCCAAAAGCTGTTTTTAGACTCGGAGTTTCAAGTAAGAGCTCAACCTCTTTCATTGACAGCACCTTCGGTAAGGTTCTTTCTGGTTGAGGAGTTTCCACATGAACAGAAGGATCATGCGTCACAGCCTTTTCTCGCAATAAAAACTGATGAAAGGAACGAATGGAAGCGATATGTCGGGCAAGTGTTCTAGAGGATAGTCCCGATTCCTTTAGCTGTTTTAAAAAGCCTAAAATATTGAATAGAGAGACTGTCTCAAGTGATTCAATCTTTTCAACTTCGTATATATAAACAATATATTTTTTTAAATCTCGCTCATAGGATTGAATGGTGTTCATTGCTAAGCCGCGTTCTACGATTAAGTAATGTAGGAAATCCTGTAATTGATCTTTCAAGCTGCTTCTACTCCCCAAAGTGATAAAATAACCATAATCGGTCAATTAAACTTTTCTCTGTTTCAGAAACCATAGCCGTTACCTTAATGGCGGACCCGGTTGGCTCGTCATAACGATGGTAGTTCTGATATTCTTCATTAATCCACATAAGTCCATAATAAAATAAAACGGTACATCCCGTAAACAAAACAAATACCTTAACTGTATTAAAAGCTAATTTAAGATATGCAATCATCCTTGTTTGCCTCCTTATCACAACCATCTGCATAAGATACATTACTCTCTATTAGAAGGTATATGCCAGTTAGGACAAACTTTATACTTTAAAAATAGAAAAAACCCTTCAAAAATGAAAGGGTTATTCCTCAACGGTTTCTTCTTTTCCATGGCAACGATGACATATACCGTGAAACGTCAATCGATGATCTTTAATTTTAAAGTTCCAGTCACGCTCTACGATTTCCTCTACATCCCCAAGGAGATCCTCTTGAATTTCATCAACTGCTCCACATTCGATACAAACAAGATGATGATGGAAGTGTGCAGCACCCTCTTGTCTCAGATCGTATCTGGAAACGCCATCTCCAAAATTAATTTTATCAACAACTTTTAACTCAGTTAAAAGTTCTAATGTTCGATACACAGTTGCTAGTCCAATTTCAGGAGATTTTTCCTTAACGAGGAGGTAGACATCTTCAGCACTTAAATGGTCTTCTTCATGCTCTAGAAGCACTCTTACGGTTGCCTCACGCTGAGGAGTTAGTTTATAGCTTGAAGAGTGTAGATGCTTCTTTATCCGATCAATGCGGTTTTCCATTGTATTAATTCCCTCCCTCGCCGTTCACTACCTAATTATAGCAAATGTGAGGAAAGTGTCAAAATAAAATCATTATTATTTAAGATTTAAAAATAATACTAGTTAATAATTATTATTTATTTATAATATTTACAACCTGTTTCATTAAAATTGGTGAACTATATGCTTCAAAGGCTGAGGCAAGCGCGATTACAAAGCAGACAATCACTGCAACTCCAGTATATCTACTAAAGATTTGCATAAATGGTAAATTAGCTCGTTTTGAGATAATCTGTCCGATTAACCTCAGAGAAAATGACACCGCTATCGTTCCCACAATGATGAATGCTGGGATAATAATTAAGTTTTGTGGAAGGACAGAAACAAACGATAATAAAAATCCTTCCCAGCCTAATTGATTTACTAAAAATCCTACTGTAAAGCCCACAACAATTCCCTTTAAGAATAACAGAATTAAAATAATCGGTAATCCGATAATAGAAATTCCTAAAATCCACATTAATCCTATATATTTTAAATGATGCGTGTAGCTTTGAAGAAACAATTGATTTGCGTTAGCAAAATCACCCTCTACAACCTGTCCAAAAAAACGACTTAAGTAAAGATAAAGATCTGTTTTCTGACTTGGACTCAAACTATTAACAACAATCGCACCAAATACAATTCCCATCATAAATAACACAGTAATAAATAAATAGATAGAGGAATGCTCTTTTATATGTATAGATATAACATGCTTCAGTGATTGGTTCTTCATACGGCTCCTCCTATTCGCATATTCACAATTGGCCATCAGCTCTATGTAAAAAAACACACTTGTTTAATTGCTCTTATTTGATTTTATGAGCTTTTTCCAAATCTATGACAATTTAATAGTGAAAAAATATTTCGGTCTCTCAATCTATATGCTATACTCTGAAAAATGAATACGGAGGTCATCAAACATGAAGCCAATCTTACTAGATTTCCCTAGCCACTTTTCAACCAAAAGACTGTTCATTCGCATGCCACAACCAGGAGACGGGAAGGTCGTTCACGATGCTATTAAAGCTTCTTGTGAAGAGTTAAAGCCTTGGCTTCCATTTGCCAAGAAAGATCAGACGTTAGAGCAAGTAGAAGAAAACATTAGAGAGGCTCATGCTAAATTTTTGTTACGTGAGGATTTAAGATTACTAGTCTTTCACCTCGAAACAGGTGAGTTTATCGGATCATCAGGATTACATCGAATCGACTGGGATGTTCCAAAATTCGAGATCGGATACTGGGTTGATACTAGATATGCAGGGAAGGGCTATATAACAGAAGCTGTTGAGGGAATCACTAAGTTTGCCTTCGATGAACTACATGCTAGGCGTGTTGAGATTAGAATGGATTCAAAAAATGAACGAAGTCGCGCTATACCCGAAAGACTCGGCTATGAATTAGAGGGAATTTTAAGAAATGATGATCTAGCATTGGATGGTTCAGGGCTTCGAGATACCTGTATATACTCGGTTGTTAGATAAAAAAAATACACAAGCTGGTGACGACATTACCCAGCTTGTGTATTTTTTTATTTATTAATCTTCAGTACCTAATATAAGTGTCGAAAATGCAAAAGAACTATTATTAATTTTGCAGCGAATTACGAGACCATGCACTAATTTCTCTTCAACTGAAAGCTCTGGGTATTGCTCTAATACATAACTGCTTTCGAAAATAAATTCTAGCTTTCCGTCTACTATAGAACCCATGTGCAATGGTTGGCCTTCATATTCCGAAACGATATTCCCCTTCTGATCAAGGAGATACTCATACACTTCAAGCTCCTCAGCTTCAAAGTTTCGTGCTTGAACTTGAATAGTATCTCCATACGTAACACTGGGTAAGTCACTCCATCGTTTACCAATCATAAACTCCTTGATATTCGCTTCAATTTCTTCCTGTTTTTCATTATATACATCGCCATAATAAATAGTAGGTAATTCCTCAGAGCCAGCCGATATTTTAATAGCTGGCTCCTCAGTTCCCGTTTGACAAGAGGATAGTATTGCACACAAGAGTATAGTCATTATGAAAAATCGGTTCGAAGTCTTTTTTTTCATAGAGCATAACCTCATTCCCTATTTCGAGTCTTGCAATGTACGATCTAAAAACAACTTAAGTCGCTCTTTATATTCCTCTTCCGCTACTGTATACGCCTCTGTATGCCCTGCTCCAGCTACTATCCATAGCTCTTTATCCCTAGAATTTGCTGCATCATATATCTCATACGCCATTTCAGTTGGAACTAACGCATCTTGATCACCGTGAATGATAAATAGAGGTAATTTACTGTTTTTCACGCTTTCAATCGCGGAAGCTTCTTCAAACGTATAGCCTGCTCTTATATTAGTAATGACACTTGTAACCTCCATAATAGGAAACGCTGGTAGTTTGTATAAATACCTTAACTGATGAGATAATTCATCCTTCACAGATGTATAGCCACTATCTTCAATGATTCCTTTTACTTGTTCTGGAAGCTCTTCCCCACTAGTCATTAAAACAGTAGCTGCTCCCATTGAAAAACCGTGAAGAAAGATTGCATGTTGATTCTTGCTTTCTATTAGAAATTGAATCCAATTCACATAATCATTTCGATCATGCCACCCATAACCGATATAATCGCCTTCACTTTCTCCATGTCCTCTTGCATCAGGTTTTAATACGTCATACCCAAGATCATAGTAATATTTTGTAATACCTGGCATTTGTTCGCTATTACCTTTATAGCCATGAGCAAGAATGACTGCCTTTCCATTAGAATTTTCATTCTTCAAGAAACGACCACTTAAATTTAAACCATCATTAGATTTTATTGTGACGATTTCGAAATGTTGTTGCTCAGTCCATTCCATAAGCTCAGCTAATTTCGTTTGTTGTTCCTCTGTTTCTAGTAAACTAGCAGCTGCTACACTTTCTCCTCCACCATGAAGCTTAGGGCCTTCCTCAGCTCGGTTAATAGCCACATTGTAAAAGTAGTTGCCGGCAACTCCTAAAAGTACGACAAACAAAAGGAGTAATATAACCCCAACTCTTATGATTTTCTTGTACAAGATGCATTCCCCTTTACTAACTCTTTCTTTTTACCTATTTTATCAGATTTCAACAACAAATAGATAAATATAAATAGGGTATTCTCTTACCAAAATAGGGAAGGCCCAAATCATGATGACTTGGGCCTGTTTTACCAGATAAGAAAGTATAAGTTTTTTCGATTGGAGTCTATGTCTAGCTCCAGCGCCCAGCCCCTCGAGGGAAAAAGGGAGTTTACTTTTTCCTAGGTCAAATAACCCTTCGAGAATAAAAGGGAAAAACCACCCTTTTTTTCTCGAAGGAACATTTGCTATGCCTGAGGCTAAACAGGGCGCTTGCGCTTTTCTTAATGATCTACCTTTCCATACTTTCCTCCACCACCCACTTGAAACGAGAGCGTTCCATTCCTTGCAGAAATGATGGCTTTTGCAACAGTTGGCGATACAAGTTCTCTGAGTGTGTCTTCAGGTGCTTTGTGAACGATTGCCATTTCTGTTTTAAAATAATCGCGAAGTTTATCAAGTGTTTTGGGACCAAGACCTGGGATAAATTCAAGTGGGACTTGATGAATATAAGGTGGTCTAGGTTGAAACTCACCTGTAAAGGTTCTCAGCTCAAGGAGACGGTCATACACTCCTTTAACCACCTTTTGACAGCCACATGCTGGACATGCCACTGTTGTATCTTCCAGTAAGGTTAAGCATTGATCACAGGTCGTGCGGTGATATTTACCAAGCTTCGGATCTAAGCCATAGTTTGCAACAATTTCTCTTCCCTCTTCACGATGCAGGACCTTTCGTAATTCCTCAAATGACGGAGCAGCCATTTTCATGATCTGATGTTCACGTCCAATTTTCGGCAAGGAGTGAGCATCAGAATTCGTAACATAGCTAAAAGAATGTAACTCCTCTATTTGATCGGCCATTGCCGTATTAGAACTAAGACCCAATTCAACTGCATCTATATATGCTGGATCAAATACTTCTTCAAGAGTAGCTGTTACCCCTTTTCCATATAAGCTTTTGTATGGTGTGAAAATATGTGCTGGGATAAATAGACCGTCCAGCTCTTTGACTTTCCTTTGCAGTTCCATTCCATCGACATACATTCTTTGAGAACTTAATGTGATATTTTTCATACGCTGACTCATCCAGGCTGAAAACTCTCTCATTTTGGCAATGGTCGGTAAGTATGCTAGTACATGAATAGGACCTTTACACTTATCATCGTAGATCTCAATTTCAGATCCAAGAATGAGTGTTACGTGTTTAAAACGCAAGCCACCTTCTTCTAGCTCTACTACTTCCCCTGTTTGAATGAACTGTTCTAATTCATTAAGCACCTCTGGGACATGACAATCAATAACACCGATTAGATCCATCCCTTTTTTCTCTGTGGACTCTATTAATATGTTCTCGATCGTTAAAGACCTGGCACCCGTTATTTTAACTGGCTTTCCTGATCCTGTTCTTCCAATATGTATATGTAGATCAACATAATACTCTTCCATAGCCTAGCGTTCCATTGCCTTCTTTAATTCTAAATATTGTACAGCATAAGCCGTTTTAGCATCATAAATCTTTTGCTCCTGGATATACTGTTTTGCTTCCTCTAGAGATAACTCTATGACTTCAACAAATTCATCTTCATCTAATTCTAGCTTATTCACTTTTTTCGATAGACCTTCTGCTATGTATACATGAACAATTTCATCAGCAAATCCCGGAGAGGTGTAAAAAGAAATGAGATGATCTAGTGTTTCACATTCATATCCTGTTTCTTCTTCAAGCTCTCTTCTTGCTGTTAGCTCGGGCTTCTCTCCTTTTTCTAGCTTTCCTGCTGGAATCTCTACTAACTCTCTCTCCAACGCCTTTCTAAACTGGCGAACCATTACGATTTTCCCATCGCTTGTAATCGGGATTACCGCTACTGCACCAGGGTGTTTGATTATTTCACGTGTACTGGTTTTGCCATTTGGTAGAAGTACCTCTTCAAATACTAAATCAATTACTCTTCCTTCAAATAATGTTTTAGAAGTGAGAGTCTTTTCCTCAAAGGATGATTTCATGTTTTTCGCTCCTCGTTCTATCTAAGTATAGTCCTTCATACATTTTATCATAGTGAATAGGGGGAATTAAAAATGAAAATCCATCTGCATAACCAAGGTATATATATGGCGGGAAAAGCCTGGGAAATTCAAAGAAAGCTAAAAGAATATAGTAAACATTATGATAGTGTGGCTGATTGGATTGCTGATGAAAGAGCCGGTAAGAAAAAGAATAATGTTATTCCCTTTGCAGCCAAGAAATCTACTAAGTAGCAAGATTAATTTTCACTAGACCTAACCACATAGTTGATAGGTATAATTTCATTCCTCTACCTTAGACTACTTATTTTCCCCTTTTCTAATGTTTTGATAAGATAGTTGTAGTGAACAAGTATTAAACTTGTTGGACTATTTATTAAGGAGGATTATTCCCTTGAATAGACGATCTATCGGAAACTCCGAGCTTTATGTTAGTGAGATTGGTTTAGGTTGTATGTCACTAGGTACAGAGGTTGAAAAAGCAAAATCAATTATTGATGAAGCAATTGAGCTTGGCGTTAATTATTTGGATACAGCAGATTTATATGATCGCGGTGTAAATGAAGAAATTGTTGGAGAAGCCATTAAGAACAAAAGGGACTCCATCATCTTGGCAACAAAGGTTGGTAATCGCTGGGCAGATGAGCAGGAAGGTTGGAGCTGGGACCCTAGTAAGACTTATATAAAAAGAGCCGTTAAAGATAGCCTTAGACGACTTCAAACAGATTATATAGATTTATATCAGCTACATGGAGGTACCATTGAGGACCACATTGATGAAACCATCGAAGCTTTTGAGGAACTCAAATCTGAGGGATATATTCGCTATTACGGAATTTCTTCAATTAGACCGAATGTTATTCGTGAATATCTAAACAATTCCTCAATGATAAGTGCCATGATGCAATATAGTATGTTCGATCGTCGTCCTGAAGAAGAGATACTGGATTTACTAGCTGACCACTCAGTGAGCGTGATCGCAAGAGGTCCACTTGCAAGAGGTCTATTAACAGACGCCTGGGCAGATAGAGTAAATGAAAAAGGATACCTCCATCTATCAAAGGAAGACATTGAAAACAGCCTAGGAAAGTTAGTTACGACACTTCCTAGACGACCATTACAGGAATTTGCACTTAAGTATTGTTTAGCCCACAAAGCAGTCGCTTCCGTTATCCCTGGGGCTAGTAATATTATTCAAGTCAGAAAAAACATTGAAGCTGGTTTATCAATACCGCTGACTGAGGAAGAAATCACGAAGATCCAAGCATTAATTCCTGCGGAAGACTATCAACAACACCGTTGATTTCGTGTGTAAATTAATAAGACCACACAGGTTAGATTTATATAACCAGGTGTGGTCTTATTTTATTTATAGTTTAACCAATCAACTTCTTTAAGTGTAACTTCCACAATCACTTATTAAATTAAATTGCATAGATCAATAAACTACCCCAAAAAAGCAATATGATCATGTTGGTTACTAAACTTAAAGTAATATGAGTATTTATATTAAAGACAATTAGTGGCTTATTGATATTCAAATTAAATAGTATGTGAAACAATATATAAACACCGGTGATAAATATAAGGGTAAGTAGAATTTTCCTCAACGATTCCCCCTCGATTTCATAAACAATATTGTCTATAATGGATGATCCTTTACAGCAGCATTGCCCTTCACACAATAAGAGCTGCTATATTTGACATCACCATTTTCAAGCTATTCACCATAAGAAATTGTTATTCTCCTGGCAGATAACCTATAACTTTGTTTGTAGCAACATCAACCAGTATAATTGATGTACTTACTACACTATTTTCTTTATCTTCAAAAGAAACAGAGAATACCTCTTTACCTTCATAATTCTGTTCTAACAACTCATACTCTTTAGTAACTAAGACTTTAGTGACTGTTGCACTTTTCAATTCTTCGTGGGCACTCTCACTCCAACCTTTTTCTTTTAAAAAGTTCCAAGCTATTTCTCCAATGTTTATATAATGATACGAGATCAGTTCATTAATTTTGCTAACAGAACTAACGGACAAAGAATAAATGGTATGTGTATCCTCTGTATTCATGATTGTTCCAAATTTTTCATCAATCCAAAGATAATATGTGCTCTCCCCGATCTCAATTTTAAATTCAGGGTCTGCCATATTGACAATACCTGGTTGTTTTTCTGCACTATTTACTGCGTCTTCAATTAATTCAATTGTTTCTTTATCCTCTACAACTAATGTTCCGGAACTGTTCACTATTGTAGCAATCGTTACCTGTTCTAAGCTTTTACTAGTCTGCTGACAGCCCAATAAACTAATTGATATAAGAAATAAGACTTTACTCATTTTGTTTATAGATAAACCCTCCCTTAACTACCTTTGTAATATTGACGAATAAATTCCATAATCCGTTTCAAATATATTTCTTATTTATCCTAAGTTCTTTTGATTTTTTGATACGTAATTTCACTTGACCAAGTTCATGTTTCTGATTTCTTCACCTTTTTCCACTGATTGTATATTTGAAATAGAGAAAACAGTATTACAATCCAAACTAATTCGTTATCGAAAGAAAGTCCAGTTGATGACTCTCCACCTAAAATAGTAAATAAGGACATTAAAAAAAGTATGTATACTGTTAAGGCTATTTGCCACTTTAAAATCTCTTTACTGTTTATGTTTTTGGTTTTTTTATATAGAAGACTAAATAATAATAATCCTAAAATTATAGGAATTAAAATCCCTTGTGGAATGGTACCTGTGAGTGAAGTTCTTGGGAAATAGTCATAAGCAAACAGTAACGTAAAAACTATGATTATAACAATTTCGAATGGTTTAAGCTTCATATGAGAGGCCATTTTTTTATACATAATTATTTATATTCCTTCCCGTTACTTTATACGTAAAATAAGATTCGTAATTTACAAGGATCGGATCCGTTAGAAGTTTACGAATTATGCTTGTTGCTGATTATGTGGATGGATGGAATTTTAACATAACTATTTATTCTATTGTAAATAATATACATAGGTGATTAAATATGAAATTAAAATTATATTTATTGTTAAGCTTTTTGTTGGTGGTTACAGCTGTGTTCCCAATAGAATCAGTAGCTGATGAGACAGATACTGATCGTGTTAGCCAGCAGTTTATTGGTGCAATTTTTAGAAGAGACCAATATAAATTGAGAAAACTGGTAATACCAACTGTCAAAATCCCTGAGATAAGAGAAGATACTCCTATTACAAGAATACAAGGACTACCTTCATCTAAAAAAGATACAAAGGTCTTCATCGGTTACTTTGGTGAAGAAAAAATAGAGGATCATGACGAAGGAATTAGGAGAATCGCATTTATTTGGGAGGTTACCGTAACTAGGGATAAAGTTACTAACATCACAGTTGTTTCGGATGCGGCTAACCCTTTTATGAATGAACTTAGAGCAACTAAGACGTATAAGAGTAAAAATAATAAGACAGTCCTAGTACCTTCATATTTCCCTAATGATGTAACCCATGTGAAGAGCCATACCAATGAAGATAAAATCTCTATAGAGTATAAAAGTCACGAAAGCATTCTGACGCTTAAAGCATCTCCATTCAATACCCAGAACTTAAACCCTATAAATCAAGGTTTTGTTCAAGTAAAGGTTAAAGATGGCGAAGAGACATATATCAAGAAACTTTCAGATGGTTTCCAAATTAATTTTGTTGATGATGGTCTGCAATATTCTGTTAGCTTTAAGATTCACAAACACAGTGCAAGCAATAAAGCAAAAAGTGAATTAATACAAGTGGTGAATTCGATGTTTAGATAAGATCTATTTATGCTATTTATTGAAGGGGATTATTTCAAACGATTTTGTTTTGATTCCCTTCGACAAAGGGCATAACGCTTCTTAGCTTAATGCCTTAGAAAATTTATGTACTAACTATTACTGAATAAATAAACAAGATTACCATTACAATTACTATTACGTTTTTAGAAAATTGCTTTACTCTATCACCTTCATATATCTTCAGTAACAAGTAAAAAAAGCCTACAACCCAGATTCCATCTTGAAAAAAAGTAGAAATTATATTCCTTAACATATTAAATAAAAAATATAAATTCATTACTACCCTCTCCTTTCAATTCATATTTTACCATATAAAACCAATTTTTCGATTAACAAAACTGCCTTTTTACTTAACAAAAGTAGCCAATTAATCTTCCTTCACTCTCATAGTAGTCAGGAAAGTAGTTCCGTTATCCTATTCGCTGAGTTAATAAGAGGGAATAATGGCAACAATACTGCAAAAATAAGATTACTGTCTACTATTGCTTTCCATACCTTCTTCCCTTTACGAATCTTATAAACTAACAAAAATATTGAAACAGTAGTCGCGAAAAACAACAGCCATAGAAATTCTTTATGTCTATTTACTTCATGTTTTATGGCATCAATCTTCCAAATATCTTTTCCTGAAAAGCTTACGATGGTAATTTCCTTTTCAATTCCAATCACATTGAAAGATTGTAACGATATAGTATTATGTTGCACATTAACAAGATCATAACCATTTGGTAGGATGGAGGCTTTGAAAACGATAAGATATGAGACACCAGCCATTAAACTTGCAATTACTAAAAAAGCTATAAATCTCTTAACCTTTGTTACAAGAGTATTATTCATCAGTGAAATCGTCCCCCCTAATCCCCTGAATATCTTACAAACTCTAATGCTTAAATAGCTTAATACCTTAAACCAAAATAAGTGACGATTCTTCTTGGCTATCGTACCCTGTACTGTATGAAAATGAATTCAATTAAAAATCATTAATAAGAAATATGCAATACCACTAAGAATGAGTATTGCTGCAACCCAATCGTTTATATTTTGTTTATCTAAAAAACCATTTCGATTTATAATTGCTATAATAATATAAATAATAATAATCCCAACACTTGGTTCAACGGTTTCTTTGAGAAAATATTCGTAACCAATAAATAAGTAGCTAATTCGAATGAAAATCCCCAACAGTATCATTGCCAGAAAAAATTTAAGAGGGAAATTCTTTTTGTAACTTCCTACTGAAACACCTTTTTTGTTGAGAAATGATATAACTAAAATGATGATTGCCATAACAAAGAACATTTCTAAATAATAGGTTAGGAAATTCATATTAATCACTCTCTTTATAGTAAGGATAGTTGTTATTCCTTTTCGTTTAGCTATGACTCGCAACCGTTAGCGAAAACTCTTATTCACCCGTAATAATTCCATCATTAAATGCGATGTTTTGAAATTGGGTCACTCCATATTTTTTATATGTGAATCTTAATGATTCTATATCATTAACTACATTATTAAGATCATTACCAACGTATTTAACACGTAATACTAAGTAAAAATTTTTATTTATCCGAAAATCCTTAACATTTACAAAATCGTTATTAAGTCCTTCTTTCATTACAGTGTCCTCATCCAGCACACCAATTCTTTCTGTACTTGCTATATAGGGTTCGATATGGAATTCATCATCATCCTTTGCAACAATGGTTCCATCCCTCTTTATAAATTCCACCTTTTCTAGTATGGGGTTTCCAAAGCCTTCCCATGTGAAGTTATATCCCAAGTATATAGGGCTGCCATCTTTAAACTGTTCTTGTCCTGCTGTAGAATGATTCCATTTTGTGAATTCCCCGTCATGACTTATATAATCTAAAGACCACAAAAAACTGATAGCGAAAATGATAACAATAAACATTATGATTATTATTTTTTTCATAATTTCACACCCTATCGGTTTAATTAGAACTGTTTATCTCTTTTCTTAGATAAAGTTAAATCTCTTACTTTTGAATAGTCCCACGCTTGCTTCGGCAATCAAATAGTAAGTGGATAAAACTTTCGTAATATGGCAGAAATTCTTCATTTTTGATCATTGTTAAAATTTCATCCTTGCTTGCCCACTTCACGTCTTGAACTTCTTCGTACTGTAAAGTAAGCATATGTAATTGTACATCTTCCTGAATTAAATAGATGTCATCAAAGCCATTCTCAAAGTTAATTGTTAAGTGAGGTCGTATATGCTGAAAGTCTACTTTTAAACCAATCTCTTCATGCAATTCTCTTTGGGCAGCAGTTTGACTTGTTTCTCCAGCTATCGCACTACCTCCTACAGTAAGATCCCACAGATTTGGCCAACCCTCTTTGAAAGACTGCCTTTGTTGAATGAGCATTTCTCCGTTTGAATTAAAAATACATACATGAATAACTAAATGAAAATCCCCAGATTCAAGCTGTTTACCTCGAACCCATGTACGGTCTGTTTGGGTTCGATTTATATCATAGACATCCCATAATTCCACCAGTGCACCTCCAACTTTAAGTATTCATTATTTTGAGATTAAAGTAACTAAAACCCTACTCAGCTGATGCACCCTTTAGTGGAACAACCGTTTACTCCTTCCTTTTGGTAACTATATAAGCCTCCATAAATCCTATGATAGCAACAAAAGAATAACCTAATTTCGTGTCCATTAAATTACTTTGCAGTGCCAAATAACTAAAGATAATACCTATCATTACTAGAAGTGAACAAATGATTTTATTCCTCATACTCATAAACAAAGATCCTCTCTACATACCTACCTGTTTTCGAATCCTTGTAAAACAATTTAAGAAAAACCGAGATTAATATATTACCTTAAATTTAATAAGCCATACCCATTCCCTGCAACTACAATTAGAATGTCTCATTCAATTTCTGAATCTTTGAGTGGGAAATTAAAAACACATTGCCAAAAACGTCGATTTTGTCCCCCTTTACGCGTAAAGCACAATCTTTGTTCGACGCATATATATTAATTTCTTCAGATAGGAGAGAAAGTTCGTTTTGGACCCGTGCAATATTATTCTCAAGGTCAAAATGAGACAGGACTGAAAAATTGTCAAGACCGATTCCATCATAAACAGAATTCATTTCAACTTCATACCCAAGGTTTTTCGAGCATAACCATTTAGCGGACATATTGATTGCACCAGCGCTTGCTCCCATCACTATGGCGTTACTTTTTTTAATGAAGTCCACTAATTCATATTCCTTCAAAAAACTATTTTGATTTATAGTATCTCCTCCCAACAAGAAGATGACTGAAGCATTTTGAATTTTAGATTGGGCATCTTCCTTCTGTACCTGATAATTAATTAAATGATATTCATCAAACATAATGCCAACCTGGTCAAGCCACGAGCGTTCAGTAGTACCATTATCTTCATAAATAGATGGATTCGAGCTTATCATAGCAAGCGATTTTCTATCTGTCATATCCTCCTGTAAAAGCATGCCCAGCGACTCTGGTAAGAAATTGTTAAACCAACCTAAATAATAGTGAATTTTCATAAGTTCCCCCGCAGCAAAAGTGTAGAAGATATATTCCTCGCGTCACTCATTCTGTTTTTTTATCACTACAAAACATTCTAAATACGGCCCGATTTCGACCAAGTTAAATTCCGCTCTTCAATTAACCTTTTCCGGTTGTTCAAAAATCTTTTTATACTGTTCACACATTCCTATTTATGATGTGCTTAGATTCTTCCCTATTTTGTTCTACTGACATCTGCTTTTTTAATTCTTTTATTTCTTTTTTCAATTCTTTGATAACTCTTGAATCATCTATTCCTTTTGTAACAGCTGTTTTTATAATTAAATAAAAAATAAATAAAAAAATTAAACCATAAAGCAATTCCATATTTGACCTCCTTAAAAACTGGATCCTTATTCAAAACTCTTTCAGATTTAACTTCTCCGTTATCACAAGAAGCGACTGCTACTCAGTAACTTGCTCCCGCTTGTTCAAGAAGAAACTAAACCCATTAACCCTAAAATAGAATACATAGTAAAACCGACACCGATGAAAATGATGATAAACCTAATAATCCAAGGCAATTTAGGAGGAGGGAAAAATGCTATAATGCCAACCGCTAAAAATAAAAACCCTATAATAAAACTAATTAAGAATCCCAATACACCCACTCCACTTTACAATCTTATATTTTTACGGTAACCACTCAAAAGGTTCCGATATTGATGTATTCTACAACGTAGTAAAAAAGCAATGTTAAGCAATCTCACACGTTACTTTAATAAGAAAACTGTTTTGTTAATCAATTTTTTCAAATTCAATTGCACTTGAAATTAAACTTACATCTTCTTTTTCTTCAAAGAAGCTTTTAAGTTTTTCAACTGATTTATCATCTATTTTGAAAGTTCCATTTGCATCTGGTAAAAGCCGTTGAATATATCCTTCACCACTCTCAGTGACCCAAAGGTGATAATTTTTATTTTCTTCTTTTCCTAAGCCTAATGAAAAAGACAATAAAGGCTTTGTTGTAATTATTTTTTGTTTACCTAATTCTTCTGCATTATTAACTGTATCAACAAAAATTTCGATTGCTTCTTGATCATCCACATATTCATTTCTAGTCTTTGAATTCTCATTTTCCCAATAAATTAGCTCAATTTGTTCTACGCTCTTAATATCATTAGAGGAACAAGAAGTGATTATAAATAGTAAAAAGAATGATAAGTAAAGTTTCCACATTTTCTTCCTCCTCTCGTCTCTTAAATTCCACCATAAAAACCCATTATTCTTATCAAACTAAAATTTCCTATAAGCTCAAACAAGAAGCGATTATTCTAATTGAATAATCGCTACGTTTTTTGTTTTTATCCACCAAAGAATAAGTCTAGAATATTTGCCCCTGTAGATGATTGCTTATTATAAAACTCTGAATAACCACAACTCTTACAATAAACAACTATAAATTGATTGTTTTGAATGTCAAACATCTTTGATAAACCCGTTCCAGTCATAGCAACTTCCTTTTTTGCAGCATCTGTACTTCCACATTTAATGCAACCTTGTCTTGACATCCCCTACACCCCTCTATTCATCTTTTGTATATAAAAGGTATACGTTGTATTTATAAAACAGTTTCAATTTTTTTTGATAAACTAACTTCCCCTTATTTGAAGAGAGAGGTATCGTTAAATGAATTTAATCTTTTCTTTCCTTCTCAAGTAATTCTATAATCCTATCTAATTTTTGTTCAATGTTTTCATTCTGCTTATTAAATTTGGGTTTTGAAAAGAATGATCCAACACCAAAAAAGATAAAAGAAATTAAACCAATAATTAAAATAAACTGTAATAAAAACCAACCCAAACTACCAAGTGCCTCCATCTAACCAATTCCTCCTATCCTGATTAATCTGACATTCAAGGAAGCTCAAGTTGCCCTCCTTTTATCTATTAGTTAAGTGGTTATAATTATATAAATCTACTTCAAGTCTATAATAAATTATATCAACAATATTCCGACTATTGTATTGGGAAAATTGCTGTTATAAAACCTATTTAATTTACTTTGAGACCACTCTTTTGTGCCTTCCTTTTATATTTCCTTTTAAGAACATCTCCTAATAATAAAAAAACTACTCCTAAGATTATCAGGATCATGACAGTTGGCTTACTAAGTTCAAATAGGATACCTAGAGCCTTCAGAAGCAATGGAACAATGAAAATAGTTAGTCCAAGAATTTTTAATCCCAAATAAGACATTCTATTATGCATTTTCTTCCCCCTACTTTTTCATTACTTCAATTTGAGATAGTAATATACAAAAAAAAAAATTCGATTAACAACGGTGCTATAAATGCCCCATCCTAATTGTTTCCCCGTATTAAACAATCCTGCTCATTAGTAAAATAAGCCCTATATACAGAAACGTTAACCCTAATGGATCAACGTTATTAATACAATATTAAGTATCTACCTACCTACTATTCTTATTTCCTTAAAAGGAAAATAAACTAACTTTGTGGTACCTACCACCTCTTCCATTGGAACAGCTCCAATATGACGACTATCCTGGCTAAATCGCCTATTATCTCCCATTACGAATAGATGTCCTTCTGGAACGACCTCACTTTTTATGGGAGTATCTTGCAATGTAAATGAATATGTAAGAGGACCTTCCACAAATCCTTGTTTAAAATTGTTTAGATAGGGCTCATCGTAGGCTTTCCCATTTATGTACAATACGTCATCCTTGTATTCTATACGATCACCTGGTAATCCAATGACTCGCTTTATATAATCCTTATCTTCTGATGCATGAAATACTACAATATCAAATCTTTTCGGTTCATCTAATTTTGTAACAACCATTTGTTCTTCGTTATGTAACGTAGGTTCCATTGAAGCCCCGTCCACTACAATTGGTGAAAGTAAGAAGGTACGGATAACAAATGCTAATAATACTGCGATTAGAAGTGCCTTAATCCATTCCAAAATCTCCATTTTACTTTTAGCCACTCACTATCATCCTTTCCATCATTTACTGTTCTTCCCAATTATTCCATGCCGTAATTAATCATTGTTTTCCTTCAACTCTACTCCATTTAGTCAAAAACACTATAAGAATTTTCAAATCAGCAATAGAATTAATGTAGTAAAAATCCCGTAAGCTTAATAACTTCAACTAAAATATGCGATAGTCCTTCTTGGATTATCGCACCCATTGCCTAACATGTTATTTATTAAATTCATCTTCCAATTGTTTTTCTATTTCTTCATTAGAAATATACTGCTCTTCCTGTATTTCCTTTCTACCACCAGACAAAATTAGCCAAACCCCTATCATAAAGACAATTAAAACAAAAACAATTGTTATAAGAGGGGGGCCTCCGCCATTCGTAAACGCATTTTGAAAAATAACTGCACTTGTCAGTAACGATAAACTTATTATTAAAATACCAAATAACCTATTCACTTTTTTCCCCTCCCTCCAACAATTCTTTCCTTTAATTGCAATAAAAATTGATATAATGAAAGACTATAATTTTAATTTTGCTAGTAACCAATCTTGCAGTTCATCTTTTAATTCATTTCCAACCTTTAGAACCCCTAACACGACTCCCTTTCCCACTAACTGAATTTCAGTGGCTGCGACATCCTTCGTCATATTAATGTGATAAGTAACCGTTTCTATATGTCGAATAGGAATCCTATTGATATTCATAACCCCTTCTGATAAGAGGTATCCGTCTTCTGTTATGCTCACTTTATTTTCACTCCAGCTAAATTCATTCTCAGAAATCACTTTTGTTTTCGTCTCTTTAGACTTAAATAGCCCCATATCCATCCCCCTCTCATCTTTATTACTATTTTACCAAAATTCTCCTTCTGTGAATGGAAATCTTTTGTAATTTATCTCTTACCAATGTGGTTATCATATCGCGTCTAATAAAAAAAGAGCAAGAATCTCTCTGCTAATTCAGTTACTACTAACGGGTGATTGAATCTGTATGGATGTGTTTTATTCTGTGTTATCAACAGGTTCTAAAGAGGATCGTTAGAGAGGAATTAAACTCTCCTAATTCAAGATTTGCAACATTTACTTCAACATCCATTTTTTCACTGTAGAATATATTAAAATGCCAGATTCAGAGTGCCCCCTAATGTTAATAGGTAATAACGTTTGTCTTTCAGACTTTAAAAAGAAAAAACGAGCTCCTCCTGTGTCAATTACTAAGGCATTTTCAAATATGTCTTTCTCAATTTCAATTTTTATTTCTTGTATTTTAGGATTGTTAATTTGTCCAAAGTAATATGATATTGGTATATGATCTCTACCTGAGGCATTCCATGTAAAATCTAAGTCTGTTTCGCGAGGATAATGAGTAGAAACTAATGAGGATTCACTACCTAAGTCATCTTTAAACTCCCAAAACCCCAACCAGTTTTGTTCTAAACGACTTACTATAGTGGTGCTACTATTTTTGAATATAGTTAACCAGTCCCCGTCTATTTCCCTAACCATATAGACTTCTTCAGTTTTTGGAGACCAATTAGCCGTAATTTTAAAGACATCATCCTTAGTGGGGAGTTGTTTGTGATTATAAACTAGAAATAAGCAAAAAATGATCGTCATTATCGGAATACCAATTAGTAACTTTCTCATCTCACCCTCCTAAAAAAATAAGACAATTAATAAAATCAATAGTTTAAATTGATTCAACGAATAATTCAATACAATCTCGAGAAGGTGCGTAGGTCCTTCTCTGATCAACGCACCTGTATGGTTAAATAAATCATGCAGCTATTGTTCTCTTATTGGCAAAAAAAGTGATGATTACTAAAAGAGTGAAAAGGATATTAACAATCAATGCATAAATGAAGTAATCCATAAACAGTTCCTGGGTCCATTGAGTTCCATCGGTTATTATCCAATAACTTATTATATTTGAAATGCTAATTCCATCTTGTTCACCGAAACTTGCTTTGTAATTCAACCATAAACTAATTGTAGATATGGTTGATATGACTAAACCGACGAATAGAGTAATAGCTAAGGGACGCTTCACAGAAAAGAACTTCAATAGTCCAATAGTAATTATTAGCAATGCTAATGTTAGTATTATAAACAAGTAGATTCCACCATTCTTTTTTCAATAACCTTACATGTTATGGTCACTAAACCTCCTAAGACGAATGGCCAGCCCTATTCTATAATCAAACCCTTTTAGTTGAAATAAGAGCAATCTTAAAATAAAAAACAAAAGAAATTATTGCAGTTATTAGAGCTGTTCCAAGGACTATGTACGCGCCATCCCAGTATGTAGAGCTTCCTGTTAAAACCCAAACTTGATATGGAATAAATATAATTGTTGCAATTATTAAAACTCCCCATAATAGAGAAATAACATTAAGTTTAGCATCCTTGAAAATGGAATCGCTATTAGAATATTTAACTTTAGACACTTTTGTAAGTGCTAATAACAATAGTAAGATTGAAAGAATTAGAAGAAAAAAATCCATTTTATTTACCTCCTAGAATAGTGAATATACTAGTATCCGTAATTAAACTAACTCCCTTAATACTGTATAAAATCTCATAATTAGGGTCATCCCTTAATAGACTTACGTACCTATAATAAACATGACTTACCTTATTTATCAGTATAGTAATCTTCTCTAGTCATTTTTTCTAAAATTCCAGTTCTTCTCTTAACTATAATAACCCTATCATCTTCATTAGACATGTAAATCTCTTCACCTAAATCTAGAAAGTTAGACGAAAGGTTTTCTTGAGGCATATCATTTATTTCCACTTTTTTTTGAACTTCACCAATCTTATCACCAACGGTAAATTCATTACCTATGTCCCCTTGCCAATAATATTCAGTTTCATTGACAACTAATATACCTGCATAAGAGCCTTCTGAAGAAGAACTTATACTACACCCTGCAAGTAAAATGAAGGCTTGCAAGAATATCAGAAATAGATGGCCTTTTTTTAATATAACTATTCCCCCTTAAGTAATTCTGATTAATCAGATACTTTTGTTAGTAGTTTTACCATTTACTATCCTTCCCTTTAACAACATAAGCATTTTCAAGATTTATATTTACCCATTTGTTTTATGTACGGAGTGATAAAACTGCGAGTACCATCAGATAAATTCATGGGTAATTCATTAAGTTTAAAGAATTTCACATCAATAGATTCCTCTTTATCTACTTTTAAAGTTCTTTTATACTCCTTCGTAACATATACAGCAGTTACAGAATACAATTCATCACCATTATTTAATTTTAAATAATAATCTTTACCAGAAAAAACTCCTAAAAGATCTAATTCTCCTATATCAAGACCTGTCTCTTCTTTTACTTCTCTACGTGCGGTTTCCTCTAATCTTTCGCCAACTTCGGTATTTCCACCAGGTAATCCCCAATCGCCATCAGTTCTATGTTGTAATAACAACTCATTATCTTCATTTACTATCAGAACTACAGATCCAGGTAAAAGTAAAGGTGTATTACCAACTAGCTTCCTTAAGCCTTTTACATAATCCGCCATGAATATCCCCCCATTTATGATTGTTTCTCTGTACCTTTTCTTATAATTAAGGCATTGACTATTATAAAACAACCTTCCAACTCGTTTTCAATATAATAGCTGATAAAAACTTAATAGTCTTTTATTCAATAAATCTCGCAATAATTCCTCCATCAACCTTCAAACATCTCAACCTAGCTTTTCGCCACCATATGTTTAACAACGCTCCTCTTGTTGTTAGTTTTAAAGCCTTTTAGGCTATAAAGAAAATCGAAGTTACTAATAGATGCAATTAAATGTAAGATTTAGTAAGAGAATTTTGTAAAAGCACTTCTACTAAGTAAAAAGAGCAGCACTTTGTAGTGTTGCTCTCAAACTCTTGTAGCCCCTTTTTAAAAGTGAGGGTTCATAAACTTTAAAAGTAGATACTAGAGAATGCACCGTGCAGAGTAGTTATGATTAATGTTAAATAATTAATATTCCTTCTTAGATATTGCCGTTCTCGCTATTTCTTTATCATCAAAATGTATTGTTTTGTCTTTAAAACTCTGATAAGTCTCATGACCTTTACCAGCTATTATTACAACATCATTTGAAGTAGCCAAGTTGATTGCTTTATAAATCGCTTCATCTCTATTAACCACTAATTCATATGGTACTGAATTAGACTTTATCATTCCTTTTTCAATATCATTCATAATTTTAATAGGATCCTCTGATCGTGGATTATCCGAGGTAACGAAAACAACATTACTGTGTCTACTAGCAATCTCCCCCATAATTGGTCGTTTTCCTTTATCTCTATCACCGCCGCAACCAAAAACTGTAATAACTTTACCTTTAGTAAACTCTTTTATAGTTTTCAATACGTTTTCTAATGCATCTGGTGTATGAGCATAATCAACTACAACAAGAAAATCTTGGCCTTCATCCACTATTTCCATTCTGCCATTGATACTTGTTAACTGGGATAGACTACTTTTTATTCTTTGAAGAGGTATTCCTTCAATTAACGCTACTGAGATACTAGCTAACGCATTGTATACATTAAACCACCCTAGTAGTTTTAGGTCTATTTCGATTTCTCCTTTAAAGGAACTAAGTAAAAATCGGATTCCTTTTGAAGTCATAGTGATATTTTGTGCGGAAACATCACATTTATTGTTGATTCCATAAGTAATAACTTCTGCTGAAGTAACTTTACGAAAATACTCAAAACTTGGGTCATCTGCATTAAGAACAGTGTATTTTCTATCTTTAGAATTGAATGAATTACCTAGCCTTGAGAATAAGAGACCTTTTGTGTTCCTATATTCTTCAAATGAACCATGATAATCCAAATGGTCTTGAGTTAGGTTGGTAAATACAGCCGTACTAAAGTTACATCCCATTACACGCTTCATGTCTAACCCTTGGGACGAAACTTCCATCACACAATATTCTGTGTTATTCTCCCTCATATTTCGAAGGTTTCGTTGTAAAATTGGAGGCTCCTGTGTATTTAAATCAGTTGGATACATCTTACCACCAATCTTTATACCGTTATTACCCATTAGACCAGTATTAAGTCCGTAGTCATCAAAGATTTTTTCTATAATATGAGAAGTAGTTGTTTTGCCGTTAGTTCCTGTGATACCAATAAGTTTCATCTCATTTGAAGGATCATTATAAAAATGAGATGAAATAACTGCCATCGCTTGCCTTGCGTCTTTAACAAATATCTTTGGCACATCAATATCAACTTCACGTTCTACTACAAGGGCTACTGCACCATTTACAACGGCATCCTGTGCAAAGAAGTGTCTATCTTCTAGATATCCTTTTATGGCTGGTACGCAGATAAACAAATTCCCCTTTTCCACTTTTCTTGAATCCATTTGTAAACCTGTAATTTCAATATCCATATCCCCTTGAGTTTCTTTGATCATAAAAAGATCAGCTATGTCTTTTAACTTCAAATCAGGACCCCTCTCAAAGAACTATTTATATCACTTTTATTTCCATTTATAATTTTATTATAATTCTTATTGAATTATCACTTTCCCTTTATCTCTAGCATCTATGCTCCATTAGTTCCTATAGGTTCAAATTGGAATATATGACTTCTTGAAGGTAATAGTGAAACCATACATAAAATGATGGATAATATCACCATGACTAAAACACCTATAATAACAGCTATCTGAATGGAAACCATATGAGCAAAAATCCCAATAATACTGGTTGCTATTATAATTAAAATGGCTTGAAATATACTATAGACACTTCCAATCCTCCCCATTACGTCAACTGGAATATTGTTTTGATAAAAGGTTAGAAAACCAGTATTAGAAAAGGCAATAAAAAAGGCAAGAATAAAAAAGCCTACTGCAGCAACAATAAATGTGCTTGAAAATGCATATATGATATAACCAATTGAAACTACGAGAGTTCCAACACCTATTAAAACAGAGGTGTGAATTTTCTCTACAAATAAAGAGTTGATTAAAGCACCAAATACAATACCTGCTCCAGCAATCGTTACTAAGAAACCATATTCACTATCAGATAAAGAAAGGACTTCCTTAGCAAAAGCTGCTTCAAGAGAATCGACAGCACTTGCCATTATGATCATAACACCACTAAACAATAAGTAAATTAATATAACATATTGGTTCCTTCTGGTATACTCAAATACTTCTAATACATCCTTTCTAATTACATTCAACGATACTCCATTATTAGAAGAACAGACACTTGATTGTTTCTCTATATCAGGCAGCAAAACTAATGTTATTAAACCTGATAAGAGTAAGGCTATTGCATTAATATAGATTGCAAATAGTGGACTTCCAATTAAAAATAACATCCCTGCTACTGCTGGGCCCATTAAAAATGCACCAGATGTAATTAAGCTATGAAGAGAGTTAAATTGTTTCCGTTGTTCTTGTGGAATAAGTTTTGTTATATAAGTCATAGATGTTGGACCAAACATTGAACTTCCCATATTGATAAAAAATACTAGTAAATAGATTATAGATATTGTTGAAAAGAATGGTAATAAAGCTATAAATAAAGCCCTGATTATATCGAGTGTAACCATAAGCTTTCGTTTGTTGTAACGATCTATAAGACTTCCCGCCCAAAAGTTGGTACATAAAGTAGCTAATGGCCTAATGATATATAAACCAGAAACAGCTAGTGCTGAGCCAGTCATATCAAATATAATTAAATTCAGGGCAATAAAATAGATCCACTCACCGATATTGGAGAATCCGATTCCTACTAATAAGATTGATGGGTATTTCCATAATGCTAGCCTACTCTTCAGATTCAACATGATCCCCCCAATGTCTTTATTCATTAGTCATTAATGCTTTAAAACAAAAAAATCCCACCCCCAAGACTTTTAAGCCTTGAGGACGAGATCATATCTTCGTGTTGCCACCTCAGTTTATTAATATGTCGCCATATTAATCTTATCAGGTACAAATCCATACCTTATCTCTTTAACGGGAGCTCCCGCCACAGCATCCCCAATTGGTTCCGATGTAGTGCTCAGAGTCTTGGTTCAATAACCTATTCTTACTCCTTTTCAGCAAACGGAGCTCTCTGGGAAGAAACTGGTTTATTTACTCTTCTCTTCATAGCATTGGTTTAAGTTGTTTTAATTTTACAGATGTTAACAATTTAAGTAAAGACCAATTTTAATGCACTTAAATGAAATAGGACTGGAACTTAGGCGATTATACTCACTGTACCCGTAAGAGCACCCCAATCCTATGTCCCAAAAAGTTTAGAACTGCTTCTAAAAAGACTTTACCCATATGGATAAAGCCTTCCTTTCTAATTAAAACCATAGTTTATTTTTGTAAAAATGCTAAGAGATCTTCGTATGAATAGGATGTGTGGACTAACTTGTTAGTATCAAAGACTAAGAATGCAGGTTCCTGAGTAATTTCAATAGAAGGATGTTGTTCTTTGAAGTTTTCTAAGGAAGACTGATTGCTTACACTATCAATCACTTTCTTTATTTTGGCCTTGGTAAGATCATTGGGATGAATGACAGTGCTACCTATGGTATGTACTGCAAATGTATTATTTTTTTGGGCTAATAATCCAGAAGAATCAAAAGGATTAACCTGTTGTTCCACTGTAGTATCAGTAGAACATGCAATTAACATTGAGATTAATATTAATAAAATAAGAAGAAGTTTAGATTTCAATTGGTTTAACACCCACTTTCTATATAAAAACATTTTATTATAAGATTGACTATTTTGAAAGTTATAAAAAGACACAGTATGTACTTTTCTAATTTCCTCCCCTTATCCTTTGACTAAGTACAATTATCCATATAAAAAAGCGTTAATCCTGATTATTAGGATCAACACTTTTTATGCATGTATATACAAAATTCTTATATTACCTTACCGGAACATTGAAGTCTTTTTTATAAAATCTAACTGGGACATTAAAGTCCTGTTTATAGAACTGGTCAGAAGCCTCATTCTGCCACATAATAGAAACAGTAAATTCCTTTGTATTTTTGGCAACAGGAAAGTGTTGCACATTTATAATTTCTTCATTTGCAAGCTTTACATCTGTTCCTTTAGTTTGGTTCAAAGACATTCCATAATCAAAGGTTTTTCCTTCTTCTTTCCTAAATGTATGTACTGTCACATTATGTTTTTTACCCTCATTGTTAACAATTCGCAAAGAAAAAACATCTGCATTCTCATTACCTTTAGACATTTCTTCATTCTTGATTTCAGCTTCTTCTAGTGTTAGTGTCCATTCATCAGACTCAAACACAATGGGCTCTCCACTTGATTTGGCTTCAGTCGATTGCGGAATAGATACTAATGTAAACATTACTAGGAATATCAATTTTCTCATACATTATCACACCCTCAAAAAAAAATGTTTGGGGTTAGTATGTACAAACCTTTTTATTATTATAAAACTTTTTCTAAAATGTTCCGCAAGTTATACTCCAAATATATAAAGCGGCAGCAGGACCTCTCTATGATCATGAGCATATTTACTGCTTAATTAATTTCATAATTAAACTGACTATGACTGAAAAGATTGTATAAGCCACAGCCCAACCAAAGAACGATTCATTAAAAGCTGTGAAAGTTAAGATGGTGAATATAATGAAAGTCAATACGGGTATCACAAACCAACTTTTAACTAAAAGAAAACCGATAATTGATGCGAGAAGTACAATAAAAGGAAATATAAAAATTACCATAAGAAATGCCATATCTTTACCCCTTTTTTATAAATAACCTATAGCTATGTCAATTTTAGTTATTATTAAAACAAACCTTATGCCTACTTCATCAACAATGTTTACTGTCCCTGTAGCGATGAGTAAGGCTCGCACCTGGTAATAAAATAGAGCATTTAATTAAAATTTAAATTTACATAGTAGAATAATCTATTAAAAGTCCTAAAATTATTAATATAATGCCTATTGAGAAATGTACTCTTTTTTCATTTAATCCAGTTTTCTCACATAGGTATATCGGAATCCCAATTGACGCTAAATATTGTAGGCTGTTAAGAATGTAGCTTTCTTTAAAGATAATGATATTGGGGTTATATTGATAAATTCCTGAAACTAACCCAAATATGAAAAGCATCATTGGTATTCTTAATTTCCATTTCATGGTTAATTCTCCCTGATCAACATATTTTTGATGTGTTCCATCCTTCTGTTACTTTACTTAGAACAACTACAATGATTACTAAAATATAAATTTTTACTATTAACCTACTATTCTAGCGGTTTTAATAAATGCCCAATTAATTCATTTGATATACTTAATGCTTCTTTTCTGTTTGTTGCTGGGGCAGAAATTAATAGCCCGTCTTCTGGCCCCCATTCATGATAAGGATTACTTCTTTTTGACTCAACTAATTCATAAATAGTAATACTTAGTTTACTCAAATCCTTATTTATATAAAGATTACCATAGATATTGTGATCAGCTGGTTTGGAATAATCACTGAAAAACAATGTACCGTTCCTTTCAAGAAAAACAACTTCAACGTTCTCCTTATCGATGAGAATATCTGTTGGCACATCTCCTTTTATATCTATAGTTCCTTTAAAACGATCTTGATTAAATATATTATTATAAAAACCACCTTTAATTGTTATTCTAACTCTTTCATTTATTTCATTCCTCTTCTCACCAACTCCGTATACGAATCCATCAATTTCTTGATTAATTTCTTTTGGAAAAGAAGACCATACAACGAAGCTAACTAAACTTATAAAACTTATGAAGACTATTAACAACTTCTTAATGTTTATTGGAGTACACCCCCAAATTATTTTTTCAACTCGGTGTATTCACCTGTATGAGGATTAAATGAGAACAAAACTTCTGAATTCTGCTTTTTACCTTTTATATAATAAAATTCATTACCATCCACTGTAATAGTTTTAAAATTGCTCTCTGATATTGTTACTTGGTAATGAGACTTAATCATTTCTTGGGCATGTTTGTATGTATACTCTGGTTTAGAAATAAAGAATATGACGGGAATGACTACTAAAATAACTAGTCCCAAAGTTAAATTAAAGTTATGGTATTTTTCTTTATGATCAATGACAGAAAAGCCCATAAATGAAGAAATTATTACCAGTACTAGGAATGGGATAAAAAATGTGGAATTATTTAAATGGTGATATTCTTTTGAAACAAAATATATTAAAGACAGTTCAATTAAGGATGCTACCATTAATAGAATAAGGATTGATATTCTTTTCTTCATTCAAACCTCCACAATGATCATTTGTAAATCCAGCTCATTACAAATTTAGTCAAAGTTAATCTCAATAAATAGCTTAAATGAAAATAGATTAACGCTGGTAATACACCTAATAATAGAAGCGGTTGAATTGTAACATCTAAGAAATTGCCTTGAACCAATGTAAATCCAGCAAGTGCTACTATACCGAATAAAGCATATAGGATAACCGAGAGCATGTATCTTGAAAATGTCCTTTTCGTGTTTAATTTGTCTAAAATAGAAAATTCGATTACATAAGAACAAAAACCCCCAACTATTAAAAATATAGGTAGAGAAACCAGGAATACTACATTTAGATATCCGGATTCATTTGCGTTGGTTACAAAAAAGGCAAAAGCAATAGCGCTTATAACAGAAGCGAGCACTTTTTCAGTAAAATACATAAAAAGACCCCTCTCAATGTTTGTCCCTTACACTTTCCTGTTAGCTTATATTTTCAGTCTATTTTTCGAGTTCAGATAATTTATTTTTTATAACAGTTAGATCTGATTCTAGTTGTTTCATTTTTTTCGATGAATCGATACCATTACTAACACCATAGGAGATAATTGCATATAAAATAACTATAGCTGATAAACAACTTAATATTACAAAAATCATATAATCACCTCTTCAATCGTACATAGATAATTAATTCAACAAATAAAAGCATTAATCCTCCTTGGACTAATGCTCAACCGTGGTTACGATACTTATGTAGCCCTTAACCCAAAGAACCACAGCAGCTTAATGAATAACCACTTGCTTCTTACTAAGATTTAATGGCTTCTTGTCTAACCTTTTGCATAAATTCTTGGATCACCAAATTATTGCTTCTTTCACTTCCTAGTTTCAACATCGCTCTGCCAACAAAGTTTACTCCTCTATTTTGACCTTCATAAATAAATTTTGTTTGAGACTCATCAATTTTAAACAAAGTAAAGGTAAGGGTAATTTCAAATGCTTTTCCTAACACAAACTTAATTTTCTTGTTCTTTTGGATTTCACTATCTTCGTACGCTAATGTTTCGACAATATAGGTTTCAACACGTTTACCTTCACGATACTTTTGCTGATGCTTTGCTCCTACTTCCCCTTCTCGCTTTTCAATTAAATGATGCTCTTCTATTTTAGGCATGATTTTTTTAATATTTTGATCCGCGAAAAGTTCCCAAACTTTTTCAATATTAGCGTCTATAGTAATCTCTTCTTTCCATTGCATCACTAACTCTCCTCCTTACCTGATGCTAGAAACTCATCAATCTCTTTAACTTGAAGTCGAAGTTCCTTAATTTGCATCTGTATTATTTTCTTTTTTTGCTTTAACAAGTCTTCTAAATGCGTAAATGACTTGTCCTCCATTACTGAAATCATCTCTTGAATAGTAAATCTGAATTTTCTCAATTGAACCAAAAGGATCGCAAGAAAGTAACTCCCATCATCATAGTATCGGTAGTTGTTATTCGGATCTATGAAGGCTGGTTCTAGTAATTTCACTTCTGCATAATATCGTAATGTTTCTTTACTTAGTCCCGTCATTTCGGCAAACTCACTTATCTTGTACATAACCCTCACCCTATAATAATGATAATAAACCCTGTGGCACACCACAGGGTCAATGGTTATCTTATATTTTTGTATTTATCTCCTCCTAGCTATCAATTCGATTTCAATCTGTGCACCAAGAGGTAGGGATGCCACACCTATAGTTGTACGAGCAGGATATGGCTCGGAAAATTGCTTAGCATATACTTCATTCATAGCGGTGAAATTATTCATATCTGTTAAGAATACATTCACTTTTTCAACATGATCAGAAGTTAAACCTGCTGCTTCCAGTACATTGAAAAGGTTTTTAAAACATTGATTTGCTTGTTCAACAATATCACCTTCTATAAGCCTACCAGTCTCTGTATCAATTGGAGTTTGTCCAGATAGAAATAGTAAATCCCCTGCTTGAACTGCATGTGAGTAAGGACCAACAGAAACAGCTCCATCGGCACTATAAGCCTTTCTTGACATATAAAATTCCTCCTTTAGTTAATAAAATAGAATTACTCGAGTTTATCCTCATTTATGTAAGCTTGTTCTATCTTTATCAATTAACTCATAACCTTCTTTATCTAAGTCATAATTAAAATAACTCATTGTCTGGTTTTCTACCCATTTTTCCAAAGAGACGATCCAGGGTAAGAATCTTATATACTCACGAAGCTCAGTTATAGAAACAAATTTCACCTCAATTATGTCATCATCAGGATCATTTATCTGAAATTGGGGAGACTCGGAAACCTTAGCAGAATAATAAACTTGTAAATATTGACCATACTGTTTGGATCGAAATTCAATGATAAATGCAACATCCCCAATTACTATCTCTAATCCCGTTTCTTCAAGACACTCTCTAGATGCCGCTTCATAAAAAAATTCTCCTGCTTCAGTTGAACCTTTGGGTAAACCCCAGCCACTTTTTTGTTTAACTAATAGCACCTTATTGTCTTTTATTACGACTACCCCAGCTGCGAGCTTATGTGTCAATTGCTTATCCCCCAATTATTTCATTCACTTATCCTTTATGACAAACACCCTTCTAAAAGGAGGAACTTAGTTTACGATCTCCCATATAAAATCATCATTCAATTCATAGATTGTACCTAAAATACCAAGAGTTCTGATTATGATCATTTGACCATTATCACGCTCATAGATTATTTCATATGAAGTAAATATACCTGTATCTCGAATATGAGAAGAACTAAAACTTATTTTCTCGTTGTCTTTCATGCATTCGCCTTTATAATCACAATTGACAATGCTGTACTTTTGCATAATCCAGCTTTCAATCTGCTCGTCCGGTGGAACCGTAAATATCATAATCGTTATTAGTAAAATGAGTAAGATGAAACATAAAAGTACTGACTTAATTGCAATGCTCTTATTTTTCCCTTTTATATTGCCTTTGTTCATATAACACCCCTTCTCCTTACATCAATAATAAAAAACAATCCTTCATGGATTAATCGACTTATATTTGACGTTTTAACTTAGTTTATTCTTCTACCCCATCTTCTAGAAAAGTAATAGTACCAGTTGTTGCATTTAATTCTATTTCTATACCTATTGGAAAAACATGTGATGGGAATGTGTGACCAATATCTACGTTAGTGATAATTGGAATGTCTGTATCTCCGATGATCTCCAGTAACAGTTCATCAATAGAAAACGGTGAATCTAAGTCATTAAAATGTTCGTGTTTTCCTACAATTAATCCTTCTATTTCATCAAAAATACCAGCTACTTTTAACATGCTTAACGAACGCTCTTGAATAGCCATATCCTTAAATGAGTCTTCAATAAACAATATGGATCCTTTTAAATCTGGAAAATAATCAGATGCCAAGAATCCTGACATGGTATTTAAGTTTCCACCTATTAGTCTACCTTTCACACAACCAGGTCTTAAAGACTTCCACCCCTCATTTTTAACCATCTGTTTCTCTCTAGATTGTGTATTCCAATCAATCATCTCTTCTGTCCAAACGTCTGGTATCTCTAATGTATAAGGTGCCTTTTTCTTTCGTTGGACAACGTTCTCAAAGTATTCTTTTCCTGTTGGAAGCATCCTTGGGAATTCTCCAAAGGATGGTACAATGGCAGGTCCATAAAAGGTTGTTACGTTTGTTTTCGCATAAATACCTAAAAGTAAAGCTGTTACATCGCTATAACCCATAAAGATTTTAGGATTTTTCTTCAAATACTCATAATCTATGTAAGGTAATAATGAGTTCGAGTTAGTACCACCAATCGTACTAATAACGGCCTTTACGTCTTTGTTATAGATGAATTCATTTATTTCTTCTGAGCGGTCTTTTATTGTAGAAGATCTATATGCCTGGATTTTATTTGAACATTTCCCTTCAATAATATGAAACCCCATTATTCTTAATTGATCTAACCCTCTATTATATCTTTCATTAAATCTAACTGGTGCAGCAGCTGAAGGAGTTATAATGCCAATATGATCTCCTTGCTTCAATGCTTTAGCTTTTATCACATATTAACCACCTTTCAATCTTTGAATCTTATTTCAACAAAAAGATGCATGAATCCTTCTGAATTCATGCATCTTACGTTACTACAATCCTCTTATCAAACTATACTTTTTCGTT
Organism: Bacillus mesophilus; assembly: GCF_011008845.1. Classification (GTDB taxonomy): domain Bacteria; phylum Bacillota; class Bacilli; order Bacillales; family SA4; genus Bacillus_BS; species Bacillus_BS mesophilus. Next base: position 233,713 of record NZ_JAAIWM010000002.1, read on the forward strand.
ACTAAAATAAGAACATTGTAGACATATCAATTATGCACTAACAATAACTCCCATTTCTCTTCAAGTAATTCTTTATTCGAAAGAAACTGAGTTTTAGTTTCCTTCAATACAAACCCTACTCTCTCATAAATCCGCCTTGCAGATTTTAATTCACTATTAGTCCATAAAATAATCCTTTTAAATCCTTTTTCTTTGCAAAAGGTAATGGCCTCTGTGACTAACATTTGTCCATATCCAGTTCCTCGCATATTGGGTTCAACCAGAAATAACCCTAGTTGAGCAGTATCATCATTGAACTTTTTAATACTTATAGAGCCACATTTTCTATCGTTAATTTCTAAAATAAAAATGGTTTCTTCAGTATTTTTCCTCTGAATAAATCCACTAACACTTTCTTCAATAAAATCTCGAAAAGATAAATCGTAACCAAATTCTATATTGTATAAATCATAGTGAGCATTAATTATGTAATCTTTATCATCTAATCTATATGTCCGTATCATTTAATTACCTTTACGCTCCTTTTACTTTAGATAAAATGGGTACTTCCTGCATGATTAGTACCCATAAATATTTTAACATTGCACCCGCTATATCAAGTACACTTCTTTACAATTATTTATAAAGCTGATTTAGTTGATAAAGGGCACAAGTTTAATTGCCCGATACTCTTCCCTTTTACGTTTGGCTGAAATTTCCGTGGAAACTTCAGAAACAAGTTTAAGGACCAAGCCAGTTATATTAATTCCTTATAATGCTTAGGGTTTAAGGACTTGATACTCATCTGATTCATATTTTACTAGAATAATCTCACCGTCTTCCTTTACAGTTTCAATCACTCTACTAATCTCTATTTTCTCCTACTTTACAATAAATGTGCTTGTTCACCAACACCTCTATTGCTCCACCTTTTATGATATTGCTAGATTTAACTACTAGAATTCGATAATATAATATTGAGATAATTTTAAAAATGAGGGAGAGTTATCCATGACACAAGATTTAGGCCAAAATTATTATAAAGAATTAATTGATTTAAAAGATGTAAAAGGAATAGAAACTCAAATTCAAAGTTTACTTGATGTTGCGATAGAATCCGTTTCTGACCTTGAAAAATGGTTAAAAGACGAACATAATTTAATGATTCAAATTAAAGAGGCGACAACAGGTCACCTAGTCGACTTCTACCGAAACACAGAGGATCCTGAAATCAAGTCAACTTATCTTCATGATCAGCAAGTCATCCAACCACTCTTAATGAAATATGAAGCGAAACTTAACGAGAAAGTCTGTGAATCTCCTTACTTAAATCAATTAGATGAAAAACGCTATGGCTTAATGCGACGTGTTCGCGAATCCAAGGTTAAATTGTTCAGAGAAGAAAACATTCCATTAATGGTAAGAGAACAAGAGCTTTGTACTAAATACAGTGAAATTATGGGAGGGTTAACAGTTGAATGGGATGGGGAGGAAAAGCCTTTTCCGTATATTCAATCCCAACTAGACCATCTAGATAGAGCTATCCGCGAAAAAGCTTATCACGCGATGATGTCAGCCCATCGTCAAATTAAGTCCGATATGGATGCAATCATGGACGAACTCGTTCAACTTCGTCATCAAATCGCTTTGAATGCAGGCTTTGAAAACTATCGAGATTATATGTTCGTGGAAAAAAATCGTGAGTATAGTGTTCAAGATTGTTATGATTTTCATGAAAATGTGGAGAAACATATTATCCCTGCCTGGAATCGACTTGCAGAAGTATTTAAGTCCAAGCTTGGTGTCGATACGTATCGCCCTTGGGATAACACTGCTAAATTGATGAAAAACCCACCGTATTCTGAGGTGTCTACTCTTATGGATGGCGTTTCTGAGATGTTAGGGAAGACTGATCCATATTTTGCAGACCGCTTCGATTATATGAGAGAGAATGGGTTACTAGATCTTGGAGATAGAAAAGGGAAAAGTCCAGGTGGTTTCTGTACCTCTTTACCTGTTTCAGGAGATACGTTTGTTTTTGCAAACTTTAGTCCATCCTTTTTCTCACTGATTGCATTAATACATGAAATGGGCCATGCGGTGAATGGATACCTTCAGTTTTCCGAGAACGGTCCTACTGAAGATTACCAACAACGAATGGAAGTTGCTGAACTGTATTCTCATGGAATGGAATTACTCTTATTAGATAAGCTGGATCGTTTTTATCCAGAAGAAGAGGATTTTAAGAGCGCACAGCGTGAAGAGCTAAGACGAGCATTTACCATGTTATACGGTCCACTGTCAGGTGATCTCTTCCAGCACTGGATGTATACGAATCCTACACACACTGCCAAGGAGCGTGATGAAAAATACTTTGAAATCGCAAAACGTTATGGCTTAAGTCCTGTCGATACTTCTGGGCTTGAGGCCGAAGTTGGGATGAGCTGGGCAGGTACCCTTCATTATTTCCAGGTGCCTTTCTATAATATTGAATATTCCATCTCAATGCTTGGTTCTCTTCAATTACTTGAGAATTATCAGAAAAACCCTGAGCAAGCTGTCGAATCCTTTAAAAGAGGTGCAAGTGCTGACTACAATCAATCTATCGCAGCTATTTACGAAGAAACTGGGGTCGATTTTGATTTTTCAGAACAGGCTGTAAAGCGAATGGGTGAATTCCTAGAAAAAGTTATTCAAGACATTAATTAAGAAGATAGCAGAACGGGGACGCTTCATAGGTGCATTCCCTCAAGGCACAACTAGTGAATGAACTAGTTGTGCCTTTTTATTTTACTGGTTAGTAAAAAGATCATAACCAGACTCATATCTATAAATATCCTCACCCGTTAATTCACTCATAATCTTTCCAAAGTCTGTTACAGTCAACCAGTTTTTTGTCTCTAAAAGATAGTTTATAGATATCAGGCATTGCGAGCTTTTCCCAAAATTCAAAATCATATTGTTGATCAAAGTAATTCATGGTGAGAACCATAATATTTCCGTGTGTCCCTATTGCGACATTTTTGTTTTTGTATTGTTCCAAGACTATTTCCATTCCCCTTATCCCTCGATGTTGTGCAACCTTGTTTGATTCACCACCTTCCCAAGAGAAAAGAGGGTTGTCCCAAACTGTTCTAATCGCTTCTTCAAAATTAATTGCAAACCCTTCCGTTAGTTTCCTTTCTCTAAAATCATTCATAATATGAATCTCTTCTCCTAGAGTATTTGCTAAACCTTCAACTGTCTGAATAGCTCTTAAATATGGACTTGAAATAACGTGTTCAATGTTCTCCTTTAGTAATAGCTCTTTAACCTTGATAGCATCTTTTGATCCCTTTACTGATAATGGTCTCTTCAGTTCCTCTGATGTATATGTAGAATGAGCATGTCGCAAATGTTTGTAGTCATAGCAACCTCCTTAGAATATTGGGGTTTCCAATAAACTAATAAAATAGCCTTACTATTAAATTTGTAAGACTAGTAGACTGGGTAGATTTTCGAATGTAGACTAATATTTACCTTCCTCTTAGCTAAAGATCTTATTCTATTATTTCAACCCTATTCGCTATGGCACTTCCTGGATAACTAGTTCCAACCTCACCGTACTCTACCCAAATTTCTATTTCATTTCCTTTTTTAAGATTTTTGACATCAGTATAAGTTATATATAATAAATTTAGTTTCCCTTCTTCTATCAGCTTAACATTAGGAATGTTTTTAATTTGATTATATTCTTCAAACGAAATATGTTCTGCCACCAATAGCTTATTGTCTTCCACCTCTAGAATATAGCCTGTTAGATTAGGAGGTATTTGCTTTGATTGGTTAGATGAGCAACCAACTAAGAAGGCACTTAAGAGTAGTAGGATTAAGCTTCTTTTAATACACAAAGTGAAATCCATCTAATACCTCCTAATATTAATTTTAAGCGATGACTATTAACACAATTAAAAGTTTTAGAACCAAAGCCTTTAGCTAAATAGAGAGTTCGTTATTTCGTGGATTCAGATTCCCAATTAATTTCCGTTTTAATATCCCAATATCTAGTCACAACATTTCCTATTGGAAATACAACACCTAACACTATGTTCTTTTTATTATTTTCAAACGTTAAAGTACCATGAGGGAGAGAAGTGAAATCTCGAGTTGAAGAAGATACACCTAAATTTTTTTCTCTAATTCATCCACTCTTCTTTCTAGCGCCTTTGTTAATCTCATGATAGGAAGTAAACAATGACTCCTCCAATTCCTGCAAGAGTGACCATTACTCCTCCAAAACGAGTTGACCATTTATAAAGAGTAGACGGTTCAGTCCCATCACTTTTCCAACTTTCAGTAATTAACCATATCAGTGAAGGGTTAACAATCATAGTTAGACCTATAGTTATTAAGGTTATACCCAGTATTATCACCAGATCCACTTCCCCTTTGAACGTTCTATGGATGACATTAACCATTTCATAAATGGTGCGCACTTCAATGTATTAAACACTCGTTAATTCATTTTATTATATAGATACACAGATTTAGATAACTACCTCTTTAGCGTTATCCCATTGATATATTAGAAGTTCTAATTCAGTACCTGCAATTTTAATCCTCTCTGATCTAAGCAACTTTGCACCGTAATACTCATAGAAGGAGCGAGTTTTGTTATCTTCTATTACTTCAACAAAAACCTTTTCATAGTCCAATTCTTGAAATTGGAGAAACAGCTGTTTCATTAGCCTTTTCCCAATCCCTTGACCTTGAAATTCTTCCAATAGATATATAGATGTTAAGTCACCAGAGTTGTAAACGTCATTATTCTCTCTTCTTCCACAATCGGCAAACCCAACAATTTCTCCATTAGTATTTTCAGCTACGAAAACAAAGTTATTCCCCTTAGAAATGTTCCGTTGCCATAAGTCTGTTCTTTGTTCATATGATAGACTGCTTAAGAATTCATCGGGAATAATATTTTTATACGTAGTTCTCCAACTATCAACGTGTACTCTTGCTATTCCTTTAGCATCCTCGATTTCGGCTCTTCGAATATGCATCGAATCACACCCTTTATAAAAGATTGAATAGACTCCATTTTATTACAAATTTATTCCTTCATATTAAGAAAATGAACTTCATAGCCTACTAGTCCCTTAGTATCTAATACTTCTAAGTATTCAATAAAATAGGCACTAATCCTTCCTAGATTAGTACCTATAAGCGAAATATCACTACTATACAATCATGTTATTTATTCTCTTTTTCCATCAGATAATTATCGATCGCCTTTTGAACTTTATCTCGTTTTGGAGCGATTTCTTCTAATCTTTTATGCAAATCTTGAAGTAAGTATAGACCCCGGAAGATGCAACCTCCTATAAGAGCGAAGGCTATTAAACCACCTACGAGTGGCCCCATCATTAGTAGTATAAACCCCAGAATACCAGTTAAGAACATTGATAATAACAAATACACCTTTACCACTCCTTTTACTCTTCTTACCCAAAAACATCTTAATAAACCTGCCCTTTGATTTAAGGAGCGTGCGAAGTTTCAAACTTTTATAATTTGAGGTGTACTAACCTCGTTATTTTAAAAAGAACATTGTGATAGAATGATAAATCCTAAGATAATTAGTACGATCGTAAAGATTTTCGTGAGACAGCTACCTTTTACTAATGCTAAAGGTTCTCCAACCATAGAACGATTAACAGCATCAGAAAATGCACCCATAGGATTGTTCTCCAACTCTTTTCTGCGCATTTTTTCTTCATTGTCCCTACTCACTAACTCATTCCCTTCGATATAATATCAAACTACATTTTATTTTAGTGAAAGAAAATGATTATGCTTAATCTTTGTAACAGAACTAAGATTTAAGTTTGAAGTAGATTAGCTCAGGATCTCCTTCATCTAAGTTGTTAACTATTCCACTTTCTATAAATCAGTTCCTATCAAATACTACTTGCATACTAAAATTAGAAAGATTAGTAGAGGAGAAGACCTTATTTGTTGGAGCAATGCTCATAAGATAATCTAATAATAAAGATGCATATCCTTTTCTCCTTTTGGAAGGTGACACAATAATTAGCGAGATAAACGTACAGTTAAAAAAACAAGTGTCGTAAATTAAAAAACCTACGATTACATCGTTCTCTTTCACTACTAAACATTGTCCTAGCTCAATAGATTTACTAATTAAGCCTCGTCTACTTGTGTTACCATTAACCTCGTTGTCTATGTTTACTATTGAGTCTAATTCATCAAAGTTTGCTTGATTAACTGTATTCACTTTAACTATACTCCTGTCTTTTAGGCTAGTAACCAATCTATATCTCAACAAAAGAGCTGTAAATGCTCATCAACTTTTTGTAGCTTCTTTTTCGAAAATCATAAAACTAAGATGCTGTTTTTCTATATTTACCAAAATTGACGAAACAAAAGAAATTAGCGGAGTTAAAACTATAATGCCTCATTGAATTTGAAATTCCTTTTACCTCAAGCACACTATAGTAGATTAAATGTCTTACTCTATATTCTAAAAAGGAATCATTTACAAGTTGATTTACTATAGGATTCATTGTTCCCCCACCAGTATTCCAATAAGAAAGTGCGTAAATCCAGTTGGACCATCGCACTCTCTAATAAAATCGGTTCTCAAAATTCTTTGTGTCGTAAACAACCTCTATTTTATCTTTATATTTTCCATATTTTTTAAAAAAGTTAACCTTACCTACCTCTTCAAAATATCGGTTCCATTTAAACATTTTCAGAAAAATTTCTAATGTTGGTGTGTAGTTAGAATTCTCTATTCCAAGTTTTTGTTTTAGAAACCTCTTTATTATTCGATATGTTCTTATAGAATACTTTGTATCTAAAAAGATAATGAGATCTGCATTATGAAAACTATTGCTTACCCAATCCTCATTATGTACCCCTTCAATGATCCAGCTTTCAGATTGAATTATACTTTTTAAATAATCTTCTCTTTCTAGTTCAGTTCTTCTTACATCTCCAGACTTGCTTCTAATCCAGACTACATTGTCTAATTCGTAATAAGGTATATTTAACCTTAAAGATATTTCTTTAGCTAGAGTTGTTTTACCACTTCCAACTGAGCCAATAATATGTATTCTTCTAGGAATTGTCTCTTTCAAATAACCACCTGATTCATAAAAGTAATTCTAAAATAATTATTCTATTATTACTTGTGATTTTCCTTTTATTAAATAAAACAAAGCTCTTCCATTTATCCAATCAAACTCTTTGATAGCAAAATGAAACAGCATGATGACCTTTTATTACTCACAAAAATAACCAAACATCTGAATCCGAAACGTCCCTACCCTTTTACAACTTAGAGTGTGCGATCCAACTAACCCGTTTGATTGAATGTGCTTATCAGTCTTCCAAACAGCAAAAAGTAATTTTCTATAAATAAAATGTTTGTGGATCGCTCAGATAACTTTGATAATATTGCGAATAAAAAGCTAAATAATAACATGGCAAATTGTAAGTTAATCACAAAAAAACACAAAGAGTTTTTGAAGAGACCCAGATAAGTGAGACATAGGAAAAAGCACCCCAAAAGTCGTAATTAACATTAACGAAATTCGGAGGTGTTTTTCTAATGGGCAAAAATAGATACACAGAAGAATTAAAGAGAGAAGTAATTGAAATGAACATATGGACCTTATGATGAATGCCTTATATCTCTTCATCACTTCTGTATTCTAGAAGATCGCCAGGCTGACAATCTAAAGCCTTACAAATTGCCTCTAACGTTGATAATCGAATGGCTTTTGCCTTTCCATTTTTTAATATAGAAAGGTTTGCCATTGTGATTCCAACCCTTTCCGAAAGCTCGGTCACACTCATTTTCCGCTTTGCCAACATGACATCAATATTAATGATAATTGCCATTGTATTTCACCTCAGACTGTTAAATCATTTTCAGATTTTATGTTAATTGCGTCTTGTAAAAGTTTTTGTAGAACAGCTGCAAACACTGCAATTACCAATGACCCAAATATAGGGATCCCACCAACTAAAACTAGACCTGGTGCATCATCTAATTCAGCTACTAGAAAAACAAACGGTATAATCACTACGTACACTCCACTGATTGTTATTGCACATAACTTGATAACTTTGAGTGATCTAACAGATCGTTCAGAGAAAGCTTCGTTACTGTCAATATAGCTCAAAAGTTTAAAAGCTTGGTACAGTGCAGTAAAAAAGGGAATCACTGATACATACATACCAATAACAATGGGATAAAGGATTTGGTCATAATCAGGGTTAGCTGGATTTCTTAGTAGCAAGGTCAATCCAAATATGCCCAAAGCAAGAACTGGAGTTCCAATTAGAAACACAGCTATTTTTAAAAACAATGTTGAACCTCGTTTCATCATAAAGCACCTCACATAGATTATTGATAAATTGATTTTAATATATTTTTTATTGTTTTACAATAAATAGTTAATGAAATTTACTACATTATTGTTGTTTATATATTTATCAACTAAAAAAAGTATTTCTTTTCAAAAGAAATACTTTAATAAACATTATTTATTTGTATAGCGGACCCACTATTCTCTCACTTCATAAACATCGATGTACTAATTTTGTAGTTGGAGAACCATTCGAACTGTTTTTAATATATGTCCTTCAAAATCATCATCAAACTCTTTCACAACCATAAAACCTTTAGCCTCGTAAAAGGTTTTACCTATATTATTATCTCTTTCTACGTTTATATAAATCTCTTTTACACCTTTTAATTCTTTAATCCCTTCCTGTAACAATGCTGAACCAATCCCTTTATTTTGATATTCAGGGTAGAGGTAAATAGCACCTAGCTCAGCTGTTCCATTTTCTTTTACTTTAGAAAAGTTTGCAAAGCCAACAACTTCACTTTCGACTTCTGCGACGAATAAAAAAGATCTTTCTAAACGTTGTTTCATCTGTTCTTCATTGTATGCAAATCTCAAAAACTGTTCTTGTATTTCACTGGGGATTATTCCTGCGTAAGTTGAGTTCCATGAAGTTTTTGCTACATCTTGTACTTGTTTTATATCTTCTAGCTTCATCTTGCGAATTGTAAAAACCATATTACAACCTCCTGGAATTTTTGATTTTAAGTTAATGAGACCTTCTTACCTTTAATCGTTGGTGATACATTATTCATAAACCCCTCTCCCTTTTTTTACAAATAAAAAATCTCGTCTCATATTAAGAGACGAGATTAACCCGCGGTACCACTCTACTAGACCAATATTCGGTCTGCTCCTTTTGATAACGGGAGAATTCCCGACGAACCCTACTGTTAGTTCAGGTGCATTTCTTAGAGGTGCGTTTCATTCTAAAGGATATTTTAGGCTTTCACCAACCCTAAATCGCTACGAAATCCTACTTAGAACTACTTTCCTCATCATTGAATTTATATTTTCCTAATTGTAACTATTTTCCAAAATATTGTAAATACCTTATTTGTTTTCTTCATACTTTGTGATGAGTGGTACGATCCAGGCTAATTCAGTACCATCCTCTTAACTGTGTTATTTTACTGTGACTAATACAGTTATCCTCATTCATACTAAATAGGTTTGAACTCCACTTTAACCGTTTGTTTCCTTAAATTCATTCTTCCACCGATGGAAGTATAACAGTAAATGGTTTTAGATCTTCCGATGGGACAAGAGATGAAAAATCGAACTGTAACATTGTATTTTCCAACTTAAAATTCTTTATTTTTTCTTCTCCATTCAGTTCGAAAGTAGATTGGAAATGTGCTGCTGCATGATCAATCATCTTTACTTTATTAAATGGAACACCGTGATTTTTAGGAGGCCAAGGATTTTCCGGATCAATTTTTGTTATATATTCCTTATCTACCAACCAAAAAGCGTATTCTAAGTTGTTATTAATAATATCTAGTCTATGTTTACTCAAGTTTTTCGGGAGCCCTATAAGCTGATAATCTATTATCAATTTATTGCCATTTTGTATAAGATCATTTATCCGCAGCTCTAAATTAAGGCGCTCACTTTTTAAAGTAAATGACTTCTTATCCATGAGCTGCTCTACTTTAGGGTCTGCTACATTTAGTTGAGGATAAAATGTAAGGGAAGTAATGTTTGAATCAAGCTTAGTCATTTCTGTCCGAATAGTACTATGATTTCTTTCATCTAGCTCTGAATCCTCTAAAACCGTTTGGTTTCCAAATCTATACACATTCCCTTTATTATCAACAGCTTTTGAAATCTGAATGTTATCTCCCTTGTATTTCTTCACGGTCTCATACACAAGAGAAGACGATGCTTTTGCGGTAAGAATCTCTTTAATAGTAATTTGGATCTCCTGGTCCGGGTAACTTTGCTCTTGTTTAATAGCAAGTGTATGGTTCTGATCTTGTTGAATAGGAATATCGAAATTCCATTCCCCTTTGATTCCGTTTATATTATGAATCGTTATAGGGAGAGTAAAGTCATCCTTAAATGTTTTATAAGGATAGTCCATTTTCCATTGAAAGTTATAACCATTAGCTACTTTCCTTATGTCCGTTGACTTTCCATTTAACCAAGGATCATGGTCTCCTTTGTTATTTTCAAAGTTAACATCAAAGCTTACTTCGCCTTTTTCGTTACCCCCTGTTTCAACTTCATCGTCTACATATCCTGTAATTGACACTTTAGTTCCATCAAAGTAAGCGCTGGTCAGTTTGACGGTCACTCCATTTTTAGTAATGGCTTGATTTAATTCTTTAACAGCATTTTGAGAGGATAATTCCATACCGGTTTCATCGTTAAATTCTTGGAAGATTGAACCTATTAAAGGAGCATTAGCCAATACATTATTCATTGTAGGAATAAAAAAGCCGGAGGCAACAGTTATCGAAAGAATAGCAGCTGTACTTGATACCCCAAAAAGAATCTTCTTTTTCTTTCTATATCCTCGACTTACCTCTTTGTTTAACCCTTTAGAAATAGCACTAAATACTTTTTCTTTTGGTACAGGAATTTGTTCAATCGCTTTATTGAGTTCCTTATGATCCATGGCATGTGTCCTCCTCACTTTTATAAACCTTTTTCAATTCCGCTTTCCCTCTGCTTAAATACGTTTTCACGGTATTCTCCGGGATTTCCATTACGCTGCTAATCGTTTTAATCGAGTAATCGTAATAGTAGAATAAAATAATGGCAGTACGATAGTTTAGTCTAAGTTGCTGAATTGCATTTAGAAGTTGTGAAGATTCTTCAGTGTATGAATGTGTCTCATCCGGCAAGTTAGACAAAAGTTCATCCGTCAGTGGAACAACCTTATCTCTTTTCTTTATCACTTTTCCCGAACATCGAATTACAATTCTAGTGAGCCAGGTCGTAAAGTATTTTGGGTTTTTCAACGAACGGATAGAAGTATAGGCCTGATAGGTTGCTTCCTGAACCACATCCAACGCGTCTTCTTCGTTATGTACATATAGGTAAGCAGTCCGGTAAATTCTTTCATAGTGATGTTGAACCAATTTTTCAAAGGCATTTTTGTTACCTTTAATTGCCTTTTTAACTAATATGTGTGTTTCGGTTTCCATCTTTTTCTCTCCCTTCACATATTAGTGGAATTGATGAACAAAAAAAGTTTCAAGAAAATAAAATCTTTATAAAGTCTAGCATCATATGTCCAAAAAATAAGCAGAAACCATTTTGGTTTCCACTCTCTTATTTGTTATTTAAATTTTTAGTTTTCCCTGCGACATTAGATATCGATCTGTCCTTTTTCTTCTGCTACTAAATCGTAGAACAGTGCTAATCCCCTTAGGGATTATGCCAGCCCGCTATGTAATAGTATCATAATTAACTTGCTATCGTTTTACTTTTTATCTTTAAAAAGGATTTTAAAAATAGTGCTATGGCAATCAAAGAAGTAATTATACTAGCACTAAAGAACCCAATGGCATATATAGGAATATTTGCTTCAGGCACTCGATCATTTATCTCTACTCCTAAAAAGTGTATACCTATACCATCACCATCCAAATTCGTTCCTAGAGACCATAATTCTACTCCTTTATAGACCAATGAGATAGTAAGGAAAACTATGAAAAATAATATCAACCAACGATTAATAGTATTCATCTAACATCACTCCTAAATCAACTATAATTCATGCCATCCCGCCTTATCAGTAACCACTCTTGCAAAGCCAATTTGCTTGCCACTACTACCAGATTGGGTTATTATTCTTTCTATAATTCAATTACACTTTTTCGTTTTGGTATTTGTCATGTAATCTATTTAGCTAGTTCTATCAATTTTGTCATCACAAGATGTGTTACCAAAACAGTTAATAAAAAGTCAGTCATGGGTGTAGCCGTAGTAAACAAGTTGCCGAGACCTAAAAACAAAAAAACTGATACAAAGATCATAAGAATCAAGTAATGTATTGGGTTAATTTTCATTTACATCCTCCTTAGAATCATTAGGTAGTAGCAAGAATATCTTCGTGAAGCTCTCCTAAAATATAATCAGTAATACTCTCCTTTAACAGGCCAGCTTTATTTAAATATAAAATTTATAAAACTAACACCATTAAATCATCATCGAAGTAAAGATCTCCTATTTTTAATCCGTTTTTATCAACCCCATAAACTTTAAACCCCAATGAATTATATAGTTTCTTTGCTGGTTCATTACCTGAAGTTACAGATAGATATACTTGTTCAACCTCTTTTATTTCTTTAGCCTTGTTAATTGCTTCATTCATTAGCATTCTTCCAATCCCTGATTTTCGCCTATCAGGATAAACATACATAGCAACAATGTTAGCTCTATGCTTCGTTTTATTTTTGGTTTCTAAAATTAAGGTAACAACCCCAACAAGTTGGCTTTCATCAAAAGCACCAAATGTATAAAAATGGTTAAATTTCAATCTGTTTTCGAAGCTTTCAAGAGGATATTCTTTTTCCTCTTCATAACTGGAACTGAACGCTTCTGGATTTGCTTTTAATGCCTCTAACCGTATGTCCCTATAGATATCGGCGTCCTTAGGTGTAAGTAATTTGATCTCCATCGTTATTCCCCCGTCCATTATTAAACTCTTTCTCTTTACTTCCATATAAAAGAGCATTAATCCTGCTTGGACTAATGCTTATGTTTTCCTTCTTCTTCTAATTTCAAAAGCTTATGGACAATCCTTCACCCTGTAATAAACTACCAGTAAAGTTAGTTCCAACTATATAATGAAGATTAATAATTGTGAAATAACCGCTACTAAAATTAGAGCAAATGGATAAGCAGCTGCATAAGCAATCGCTGGATCCTCTGACTCCATCAGTTGATTAACAGCCCCTAATCCAGGCGTACTAGTCATTCCACCACAAAGGGCACCGAGTGAATGAATCATACTTAAATGAAAAATCTTTCTTGCAATAAGAAATCCTCCAAATATGGGCACAACTGTAATAATTGCTCCAGCCAGAACTAAACGGATTCCCTCATCCTGAATAACAGTAACGATGCCTTGTCCCGCTGTGGTACCTGCTCCTGCTAAGAAGAGGGCGAGACCAATATCTCCAATAACTTGATTTGAAGGTTGATAGTATCTTGCTTTTATCGGTCCTAGTTTCCCAAAATGACCGATGATTAAGGCAACAAACAAAGGACCTCCAGCAACACCCAACGTTATTGTTCCTAAGCCAGGTAAAGTGATCGGTAACATCCCGAGCAGGATTCCTAATAATAAAATGATACTTAATGAAAAGATATGGACATTAGTAACCGTCAACTTATCTCGTGTAAATAGTTTCTCAACATCATCTAAACGATCTTCACTACTAACAATCGTTAAGACATCCCCGCGTTCGAGACGCATCCTAGAGTTTTGGCTATATTCAATTCCACCACGTTCAATTCGCGTTACGGTTACTCCGTAGTCTCTTCTAAGATTCAGTTCTTTGATGTTTTTGCCAATAATATCATACGCATCTACTACTACTTTACGCAGCTTAATATGATCAACATTTTGCAAATCAACCTTTACTCTTCTCCCTGCATATTCACAAAATTTATCCAGTTCTGATTTGGTACCAACAGTGACAAGCCGGTCCCCATTTAAAAGAACCGTGTCGCTTAGTGCAATGATACTCCGCCGTCCTCGGATGACACGACTAATCACTACAGAGTAGTTTTTATGAAGGTTTAATTCCTGTAAGGTTTTCTTGTTAATAGAAGGATTTGTCACTTCGATTGTTATCATTTCTGGTGATTCTTCATTGCTGATTGGGTTTATTTTCTGTTGTAAATCTTTGTATAAGTCTACCTTTAACACTCTTGGTAATAGTTGGACAAACAGGACCACTGCGATTACGCCAAAAGGGTATGCAATTCCATATCCAACCGATGCCACGGGATCATTCGTTGCTTGAAGGGCTGCTGCGAGGCCGGGTGTACTCGTTAACGCGCCCGTCATAATTCCAATACTCAATGCTTTCGATAGGTTAAAGACTTTTGAAACAATCACCGTTGTTACTGCTGCTAATAGAACAGTTAAAATGCTTATAAGTCCAAATATCATTCCACTCGTACGAATCATCCTAAAAAATCGTGGGCCAGCCTGAAGTCCAACTGCAACAATAAACAAACTTAGCCCAAGATTTTGGACAATAGGGGAAACCTGGAGTCCAAAATGCCCGAAAATCATGGCAATTAGTAGTACACCCGCAGAACCTAGACTAAGTCCTTTGACTTTTATTTGACCGAGCCATGATCCTAAGAACAGAATCAAAAATAATAATAACAATGGTTCCTCTAAGAAACCCTCAATCCACCTCATTCTTCATGGCCCCCAATATATACTGTATATACTATGTTGTCCATTATGTAGTATGGCTTTTTATATGAGAATAATGAGGTGATATGTGATTTTAATCCCCTTAGCTCCGAAGGCTTCATAAGTTCTATATACTCATTCTTTAAACGTCCTTTAATAACGACCATTCAAATAAGATTATGTCGTAAATATTATCTCTCCTAGCTCACTAGGCTTTTCACTTGTAATCCTAATTTCTATAACTGCTCCGGTTTTAGCATAAATGTACAAGTCCTCAAGCTCTAGAATGATTGAAGTTAGAGTTTCTGTTTTACTACTCTTATAACCATATCCACTTACTTTTTTTATGAATTTATGATCCACCGAAAATCTTGAACCCTTTATCACATGCTTGTAATGTGGATCATCTATTAGACTAAACTCAATTGGGTCAGGCGTATTTTGTTCTTTTAGTAGCAAAATATCTTCTTGATTGTCTTCTATCCAGTCTAACTTCCAATAACTTATGTCGGCTGTATCTTCATTCCTAATAAATAATAAGGGTTCAACAGAATACAGAATAAGATCCTTATTTGTTCGATATGTATCAAGCTTATTAGCAAGAATTCCTTCTAATAAGCAATCTTTAATTAACATAAACCTCTCCCAAATCTCATTCACTCTTTCTCACTCTTTCTTTTTATTAATAGGACATTCTGCAAATTAGACGTCCTAAACCATTCGGTACCCGCCTAAACTATGAACTTCTAACACTAATTCCTCGTTAGCTTGATAACTTCCAAAAAAAAGCACTTCTCCTTCTTGAAGAAATGCTCCCTATAGTTTAAGTATACCGTTTACAAACTCCCGTTTTTCCTGCGTTCCATTGATTTAGAGAATCCAAAACAATCTCTAAATAGCTTTCTACCGACATATTGCTGAAAATTATCGTATTTAAATCTGTAATATTCGTTCCAATAGCTAATCATTCTGTGATAGCTTTTGCAAAACGAAACATTATTTTGAAGACAAAAATTTTTGATCCGTTCTGTGTCCTGGTCTTTTAAGATTTCATAAGTCATTTCTAATATATCTAAAACATATTCATCACATATTTTTACGATGTATGGAATGGACCAATCATCATAATCCATCAAAAGTAATGAATTCAAATGTTTTTGTCTTACAAGACCGTCACAACTTCTTGAATAGATGCAATGCACAATCATTTTTTGTTGTTCATTTAAACTGTGCATAAATTCATCTGAATTATCAATGTAATAAATACGATAAGGGAAATTAATCACGTAATTGTTTTGAAAATAATCAACAATATCCTCTGATACTCCAATAGTGACATTATTGTTGGTCTTTTGCGAAATGAGTTTAACTACTTTAGACACATCATCTCTCAAATTGTTTGGAAATCCATCGTGAAAAATACAATCACATCCCTGCTTTGAACTTCATTTGTGTTGTCAACTAATCTTACTCTTACTTAAATAAGAAAACTGCCAACATCTTGGCAGCCTATGCAATACACTATTAGGTAAAAAAAGCTTGCGATCATAATGAAAAGTATAGACAACGAGAAAAAACCAATAAAAAAATAGCCAAAGTACCTTAACGGTTTAGGTGATTTTTGAGATTAACATCTGTAGGAAAACCTTCAATACTATTCATATGTTCCATTGCATCATTAATGGGTTTCTTCTCACTCATCATAACCCTCCTTGATTGATAATATGATATAACTCACCTAAAGCATTCAACATTTATTTAGTAATACCTTTTCAACTAATCTTCTCTTTACTTCAATAAAAATGGTGCGATCTCCGTCTTGAAGAAATGCCCTCTTTATCTGAAGGGCAATTTATAAATCAATTGTATCGATCACTTCATCAGTATTTTTATTCATTAATTTAATTTCCCCTACTTCAAGAGCAGTATCGCTTTCAAAATACCAAATGTATATGTCCTCTAATTGATATTCTTCTACAATATAGGAAGGCAGCATCTCTAAGCTTAGTAAATTAGCATTATTTTCATCAATTTTAATATATTTTTCATCGCCATCTTTAATTTTAATTAATCCATATATTAGATTGTCACTGTGCCCTTGATACCCGTTCAACTTTTCATAATTTCTTTTATGATCCATAGGGCTATATGTAAGCATTCCTGACTTCCATCCAAAAAGTCCTTTTTTTACATAAGTAGCTCCCAAATGGTTTTTATCCTTTATGAAAAAGAATAGAGCATTACCGTTTCTTTTATATGCTGGGTATAACAATAAATCTTTATCAATAGCTAATAGAGCTTCGTTCGGTTCTGAGTAGGAATTTGATTTTTCTGCTATAAACCAGATTAGAGATATGGTAATTAAAATTACAATTAATATACTCAATGAAATTTTTAATAACAAGTTCTTTCCCACTAAAAAACCTCACCTTTCTTAATTCCTATACAATAAAAACTCCAAACCCTTCTTCCACTAAACTTCTCAGTTAGCTTAATATAGCCTTAAAGTATCAACTATTGAACTAAGAAAGACTATAATCACAGCAATCCCAAAAAAGAAAAAGAAAACATTGAAAATCAACTTTTGGAACTTGTCTTCAGGAAACATTGATTTATATTTTATGTTAACCCAATATAAAACAAAGATCTCAATAACTATCATAAGGAAGAAGATAATATTAAAAGCTATCCTTATCACCCCATTATAGTAATTACGTTAAGTTATTCTTCAAGTAAACTTACCCGTTAGTCGATAAAGCTCAATTTATATAGAATAGTATACTTACAGAATAATCTTATAAAATAAAAAACAATCTTGAAAAGCGTACATTTCATAAAGTGAATGTATTTACGACTATAAAAAAGCAGTCCGTTTTCGGACTACTTTTTCTATTTTGCACCCAAAAACTGAACTACTCATAAGCAGCCCTACAACTCTTTCTTCTCCTCTTGATAGTGAGTATGGTGACTTAAACTCTCTTCGTTCTTACCGCTCACAATATTATCAAAAGGTGTATAGTTATTGGAAGGAAACCTCTTGTTCTTCATTGTTTTTATTGTAATCAAAGCAATGATGGCAAGTAGAAATACCAAAAATATAAAAGTCATTTGTCGTTTCCCCCTTCTCAAAATATTATTTAAATGTTCCTGTTAATAATAAAAAGTTCTCTAATGAATGCCCCAATACATATTGAACACCCTATCACTACCATTGAAGAAACCCCTCTTACAAACGGATAAGGACTGAAAATAGTTTGAATACTTCCTAAAACCGTCAATATTCCTAGTAGAGTACAACCCATATATAATTGTTTTTTCAGTTTGGTAAGATCCACTTTTAGTCCTCCTTAACATTTTCATCTACATGTGCTATTCAACAACGAAAAAGCATAATCCTTTTTTGGATTATGCTTTCTCACTTACACTATAAATTTTTTCCATATGATAAGAGGTATCCTCTTAATTCATCGATTGGAATTGGTTTTGAATAAAAGTAACCCTGGACTTCATCACATCCAATTTCTTTTAAGAATTGCACGTTTTCCTTTGTTTCAGCACCTTCAGCCAGAACAACAAGATTTAGATTATGTCCAAGATTCACGATAGAAGTTAATAATGTTTTATTTGTAAGATCATTATTCTTTAAAAATTGTCTATCAATCTTCAAACGGTCTATCGGTAGTTTACTTAAATAACTAAGCGAACTATAGCCTGCACCAAAATCATCCAAGCTGATTTTCATACCAAGATCTTTCATTTGGTTTAGGATTGTAATGGAATGATTAAAATCCAAAAGTGCTCCCTCTGTGATCTCAAAATCAATTAAAGAAGGATTTAGTCCTGATTTTTGAACGACAGATTGAATGTCACTTAATAAAGAGTTACTTGTAAAATGGGTAGGTGATAGATTAACGGAAATCTTTAGTTCTATATCTAACTCATCATTAAGTCTCTTTATTTGCATGAATGCATGTTCAAAAATCCACACACTAAGTCGATCTATTAGATTCAGCTCTTCGGAAAGCTGAATAAAATAATAAGGTGATAGAAGTCCTTTTTGAGGATGATTCCAGCGTACTAAGGCTTCTACCCCAATCAGTTTACCTGACAACAAGTCAATCTGAGGTTGAAAATGAACGACAAATTGTTCTTCTTCTATTGCTTTACGAAAATCCATTTCAAAGGACAGTTTTTCATCAATACTACTTAATAATTTTTCTTCAAAAAATTTAATGTTTCCTGTAGACAGCTGCTTGGAATAGGATCTGGCTATATCAGCATTTTTTATAAGTGTTGACCAGTCTTGTCCATCCTTAGGATAAATACTTATCCCTATTGCTGGTGCTACTTCAAACAGTCTCTCACCGATTCTAATTGATTTAGGTGAATGGTTAAGAATTGATTGTGATGTTGCTAGTAGATTCTCAGCATTACTAAATTGGGGAACAAGGATAACAAAATCCTTCTCACCCCACCTAATTAGTATTCCGTAGTGATCGATTTGGGGTTTTATTGCATGAATAACTTTCGAGATATATTCTTCTCCCTTTCCATATCCCAATAAGTCTATCACCTTAAAATAGCCGTCTAGACTAATAAATAGTAGAGCTACCTCATCATAATCTTTTATGTTTATCAAATCATTTACATATCTTCGATTTGGTAACCCCGTTAATAAGTCAAAATAAGCCAGTTGATTAAGCTCTTTATGGTGTTGTTTTAGCTTCAACTTCTCCACTGAAGAAAGGTAAAACATGGAATAAAGAAGCACCTCAATAATTAATAGCGCTACTGTTAATATATTAATTTTCAAATGCTCTTCTTCAACACGTTTGGCATATTCATTTCCATCAAAATCTAATACAAGCACAGCTTCTACTTGATAATATTGATTGATGATTGGATAAAAAGCACTAATAGTACTTCTCCCATAATGTACTTTTGGAACAGTCTGCATCATGAAGTTACCCAAAAATGCACCTTTTAGTTCGGGAGTGTTTTCACCATATATATTTCCAATCGGAATCACCTGTTCAATGTCACCACTAATTACGCCATCATTATTATAATCTGTTGCAGGAGCAACAACAAAATAGATGTCATCGTTACTATTCTTTTTTAGAGTATATATGCTTTGAATCTCTAATTTCCCTTGCCATGTCGTCATTTTATTTAGGATTGTTTGATAGAGCTCGTCATCATTAGTAGTCTTGAAATGAAGCCCAGCATGTCCAATGTCTAGTAATTCCGTTCCAATTAGACTCCCAGTATCTTTTGCATAACTTTCAATTATTTCATGCTCCTTTTCTACAAAAACGACATGACCAATTTGTCCTAGGATCAATGTAGCGAATGTCACGACAAAGAATATAATAGTGGAAATGAAGCTAAAACTTTTAGGAATATCTGATAGCTTCTTCCTAGCTATCCCCCTTATGAGTATGGGTGAAAACACTATTAAAAATAAACAAACCATATAATAGACGAAATGGTGAAAATCAAAGTTCCAATGGAAAAAGTAATTCATGTAAAAAACCCCATATTTTTATTTTGCCTGATATGATACTTATCGGCTTATAGTAGGGAGATTGAATACTAGTAGCTCCATTGTTAATTATTTCCAGGAAAACTCTCAATAACTGGGTCCGTTAATATTGGAGTCAAATCGTTAGTAGTCATTTAACTGCAAATAATCCATTTGACTCTAATGCCTCTAAAATCACACTGGTTAAACTGTGCTCACCTTTAGCATCGAGTCCTGTTTCCCAAACCATCATACCACCCAAGCCGTTGTCTAAAGCAAGCTCAATTTTCTGTTTTACTGTAGCTGTTCCATTGTAATGATAGGTTGTGCCATTCATAATAGTCTTGTCAGAATCAGCGTTCTTTGGATTTTGATTAATGATCGCCTCATACGATACTTGCTTTATACTAGGGTCCTCGGGCTGACCGTATAAAGGAACACCGAGGACAAGCTTTTCTTTAGAAATCTTGTGTTGCTCAAACAGGTTTGTCCAATAGTTGATAATGTTTACATTGTGGGTAAATGGAGAAAGATTTGCTGCGTTATATTCTCCGTCCCATTGACCGTCATAGGCCATTATGTTTACAAAATCAACATGTGCAAACATCGAAGGTTCGAATACTACATTATGAAGCTCAGTTCCTGCAACACTATGAACCTTTGCATTAACAGCAATCGATAATTCTTTATCACGAGATTGAAGTTGTTTATTTAGTTCCTCTACAAAAATTAATAGATTATGTGCATCTTCCTTATTTCGTGGGTGTTCAAAATCGACATCAATTCCATCAAGGCTTTCACGATCTACTACACCAACCAATTCATTCACAAGGGTTGTCCTTGCTACTGGATTTGTGATGGCTTCTTTGAAATATTCATAGGATTCTCCACCGTTAATATGAAACCATCCTCCCACAGCTAACATCGTTTTGGTATCGTGTTTTGCTGCATTTGATACCATTTTACGTAGATTTTCCATAGCGGTATCTCCATTAAGCAATAGCTTTCCATCCTTCGTTGGATGAGCAAAGGAAAAAATAACATGTGTTAAATCTGAATAGTTAACGGAGTCAGGATCCCTAAAGTCCTGGACATATCCCATTAATACTTTTGATTTCTTATCTTCCACTTTGGGTTTCTGCTTTAAGATAAGCATTCTCTCTGCTAAAGGTGCATCATCTATTGATAAGAAGTAATTTTCCTCTGTTTCTGCCTGATGACTTGTAAAAGTAGAATAGAGAACTCCTGATAGAAAGCCTCCTGTAAAGGTAACAACCATTACCAACACAAGGAGAAGGTATTTGATTCTCATAGACGATTCCTCCTTAATTCTTGCCTTTGATTGTAACAGAATCAAGGAGGTGAAAGGTCTGGTAAAATTAGTATCTATTAAAAGCACTAATGGTAAAAGGACATCAGAGCTCCTTCCTATCCAATCATTCTTCCACTAGCTAAGAAAAAGAGTCTAAAATTAACGAATTGAGATGCTCTTTCAAACTATTTCTTGTTTCACTTTCATTCACAGAGACCTATTATTCTTATCAATAATAGGGTTTTTTTCCGTTCCTTTTGGGGAGATTCCCTGATTAAAAAGAAAGATAGTTGATTTTATAATAAGCATAAGAACTTAATAAAACGGGTGATATAAATGATGAATCACTAGTTGGAAACTTAAATTCGTGCTTCAAGAGTAACGGTCAATCGATTGGTTTCTCAATGATTCAACCTAGACATAATCATAAAGGGAGTAAGGAAAAATGAAATTCAAGCAAATCAAAAGCAAGCTGTTGTTATCGTATTTAGTTTTTGTGATCATGATTGTCTTTTTAGGAGTATTTTCAAACCTAGCGATCATGAATGTAAATGATAATGGGGAAAAATTATATAAAGACCGTTTTATACCAGTAGTTGATTTAACTTATATTGTTGATAATGCCGGTAGTGTAAGACTTAAAATGGTTTCGGCTCTTCTTCGAAAGGATGCATCACTAACAGATCAAGCAATAGCAGACTTAAAGGAAATTGATAATCTTATTGAAGCTTACGGTAAAAGTACCTTAGTAGAGGGCGAAGTAAGAGAGTTTGAACAATTTAAAAGTAATTGGGCTATTTTTAAACAGAGAGTTGAAAATAATGCTGCCTTTATGAAGAGCGGTGACTTTGAAAGTGCTGACGCTGGCATAAAAGCTGGAGGACCAGAATACAAAGCAGCTTACGATAACCTTGTTCAGTTAATTGAAATTAACGAGAAAGAATCTGAGAAACTATTAAATAGTAATAGTCAAATCTTTTCAACCATCCAAATTTCTTTATTGAGTGCAATTATCGTAGCGATTATTATTGCACTCATTGTTGGTACCACAATTGGAAATAGTATCTCAAAACCAATTAAGTTAGTGGTAGATAGAGTGTCAGCTATTGCTAATGGTGATTTAACAGGGGAGAACCTAAGGGTTAAATCAAAGGATGAAATTGCTGAATTAGCGTGTGGTATTAATGACATGCAAGCTAATTTAAAGAGTTTAGTTGTGAATACAGCCCAAACGAGTGAGCAAGTATCTGCTTCAGCAGAAGAGCTAAGTGCCAGTGCAGAACAAAGCACCCATGCTACTGAACAGGTAGCTTCACTATCTCAGGATTCAGCTGAGGGGGCTGACAAACAACTTCAAAGTGTAAGTGAGATGTCTAGTTCCATTCAACAATTATCAGCTTCACTTCAAGAAATTGTAGCTAGTACAAATGAGATGACTCAATTATCTGATCAGGCTAGTGGTTCCACTATTAGTGGATCGAAAAAGGTGGAAGAAATCGTTAATCAAATGCAAGTGATCTCAACCATTGTCCATAATTTATCAAGCTTACTAGTAAACCTCGATCAAAAATCAAAGGAAATTGGTAATATAACTAGCTTAATTACGAATATATCGGAGCAAACTAATTTACTTGCATTAAACGCTGCGATTGAAGCGGCTAGAGCGGGAGAGCAGGGAAAGGGATTTGCCGTAGTTGCGGATGAAGTAAGGAAGCTAGCAGAGGAATCTAAAAAGTCTGCTACTCAAATTACAGTCATGTTAACGGATATTCAATCAGAGACAAGTCATGCTGTTTCTTATATGAATAGTGGTACAGAAAAGGTAAACGAAGGATTAACCCTTTCGGAAGAAGTCAATGCTTCATTTAATGAAATTCACCAATTAATCACAGCGGTTTCCTCAAAGGTAAAAGAAGTTTCATCCTCTATGGATGAGATTTCAACCGTAAGTGAACATATCGTCAATCAAACCGATCAGGTAAAAGAAATTGCTGAAACCAGCGCATCCGCAAGTCAAGAAACATCGGCTGCTACTGAAGAACAGCTTGCCACAATGGAAGAAGTGGCATCTTCTGCTCAAGCCTTAACCTCATTAGCGGATGAATTACAGGGGATGATTGCTAGATTTAAAATCTAAGTGTGAACTACTTTTAGACAAATAAAGTGTGGGAGACATCCAAACATTTTATTTGTCTTTTTAAATTACAGTCATCAGGAGGAGGTAGAATTCGAATTATCCTAGGAACAGTTAATCTTTGAATGTATTACTATACAGTTGGACGTTCTATTTTTTTCTGTTAGTATTTTTCCCTCGTCTATCTCACCATACACAGAAGCTTATTAATAAAAAATATAATAACACTTCTTCTAAAGTTCCTTTAGATCAACAAATCCTTACCTCTATACCCACGCATTTCCATGTTCACGAATAAATTTAATGTCGTTTTGATAATGTTCAAGATGTCCTTCATCTATCATTTGTTGAAAAGCGATTTCACCTTCACTCGCTTTTCTATTTATGTAATTACATAGTCCTTCTAATCGTTGCAATACGATTTCCAAGTAATTCTCTCGGAGTCCGTCAATACCATAGGATTCAAAAAATAAGCTAACTCTTTGTTTTTTATGAATTGCATCGTATGAAGGATTATAATAAACTGCCTCACCTGATTCGGTATGATAAAGCCTACTTAAAGGAACACAAGTGTATAAAGTATAAGCTATATCCCAGATTCTTGGGCCAGGAGCAGCAACATCAAAATCAATAATACCTACTGGTTTTTCATGATTAAAAATAATGTTATAAATAGCAAAATCGTTGTGACAAATAACCTCTATGTTATCCGGAGTCCCGTCCATTGGTTTCCAATCAGTTGATACTGGAAAGTCACTCACAGCATCGTGGTAATGACGGAGTATCTTCGCTATTTCTTTTATAACTTCATTAGACCACATGTATGCCTTTATGGGATAATTACCAGCTTCCCCTTTAATAAATGATAAAATCTCTCTTCCTTTTTCATCAAAACCTAAAAACCTTGGTGCATAAGTAAATCCTTTGTTTTCCAAGTGTTGTAATAGTTTGTGAACTTTGGTACTGTCTGGCTTTACTTCTCGTCGAACAGTATCTCCCAAACGATATACTTTAGAGACATTACCTCCTGTTAGTAATTCTTCGTTTTTGTGAATAGGCATTTGCCTTCCCCCTTTCTTTGCCCTAGAAACGTAATATTTAATACTAAACCACAGATTTATTCCAAATGTTAGTTATGAGGATTAAAGAAATAAAAACAATTACTATATCGAGATCAACCGCACCATTTTAGTCTTAAATAACTATATTTTCTAACCATATTTAATGTATAAATCAACCCACTAAAGATTTGAGCGAATTTCATATATTTCGTCATTATAATGCCAAAATTCTATGAACGTTTTATTCGCTCTATCTACATAACCTATGATAGACATTCCTTGCTCTACTCTGGTGTAGTAGTTACTGCCGTATAATTGTATGGCTTCTTGTAATGAATCTCCTACTCTAATATCATCGTATTGGACTTCTGAAAGATTGGTACTTTTTACAAATTGATAGTTGCTTTCATAAACATACCAACTACCGGCTACTAACACCAAACTTAGTGGAATACATAGGAAGGTTAATGCAAGTTTCCTTGAACGTTTAAATAAATATATGCCCAAAATTAGGGGGAATAATATAAGTCCCAAAAATAGAATTAAAACTATGCCTATCATCATATACCCCCACCTTTTAATTACATTGATGCCAAATTAACTAAATACATAAAAAAAAAATAAACACAAACTAGTTATGACAGTAAAAGTAGATAACATAAACATCTTAAAATCTTCCTTATGTATAATTACTCCTCTAAACCCAAAGAACAATCCTATTAGAACTAATAATACCCATACCAACGATACTGTTTGAAGTGAGAACCAAGTAAAGAAATTTATAAAGTATAGCGGAAAGGTCAACAATTGCAAAACCGTAATCACTAAGAGTATCTTCATCTAACACCTCTTTAAGCTCTATTAAGAAAACCTTACCTTCAAGATCCAACCATAGTTTTTTTCAAAAGCATCAAGTGATGATTTACTAGATAACAAATCCAAACTTGTTAATTATAATTGATTCAATATAAATCATGGCATAGAACTTGTTGCTAGATGTATAAATGCTGTTAGTACTATCAAAAACACCATAAAAAAACTTGAATACAGTATAAATTTTCTTAAAATGTAACCTTCTTTTAATTTCTTATAAACAAAAACCCCTAACACAATTGAAACTAACCAAATAATTAATCCCCATAGTGAAAAAAGATACGGAGAATTGGCAATCCAAAGTATGGTGATAAATGAATAAAAAACTGCTAGTACCCACGCAAAACTCTTCATATGTTCTCTCCTCTTTTTTATAACAAACTACTAAAATTACTTTGAGAACAACTAACGTTACATCTCGTTGCACATCTCCAACTACATATGGATAGACCAAGATTTCAATCTTATTTTAGTTACTATAGGAGATCAATTTTATTTAAAAAGTTGAGAACTTATTTAATCTGTTCCCGTATTCTCTGAACAACTTCTTGATAAAAAGAGATTTGATGTGGCACGAATCTATCTTTACTAACCGTCTCTTCTAATTCAACCTTTTTTCCATCGTGATTGATCTCAAAACCACCGATTTCAATTTCTTCTTTTACACCAAACCAAAGGTCAGCAAAATCATCAAAATTAGCTCTTACAATTCCTGATACTTCCTCTGCTTGAAGTGTAAAATCATTAAAGCTTAAATTGCTTCTATATAAAAAAACGTGTGCCATTTCTTTATCTATAAAGTTCTCTTTAGTCACGCAATAATCTAGTACGCCTAACATTACTAATTCCTCAAAAGCCACATCTATTCCTATTTCTTCTTTAATTTCCCTTACTCCATCCCTTACAGTTTCATCGGACAATAAATGCCCAGCTGACGTTATATCTAATAGGTTAGGATAGTCTTGTTTACCTTTGCTACGAAGTTGTAAATAGATATAATCTTTACCTCGTTCTTTTCCAATAAACCAACAATGAAATGCTTCATGCCAATAGCCATGTTTATGTACATCACCCCTGGAAGCAACCCCTATTTGGTTTTTATTATCATCAAAAATCTTTAATTTTTCTTGATTTCCCATAAGATATCCTCCCTTAAAATCCACTCATCCTCACTTTAATAAGATAGGAACAATACCAACAATCGTTCCATCCTATATTGATCATCTCAAACAGTTAAATCATTGTCTGATTTTAGATCAATTACGTTTCTTAAAAGTTCTATAAGAACTGCAGCAAATACTGCAATAACAAGTGTTGTAAAGACGATCACCATACCGATTATTGCTACTCCCGGGTGTAAAGCATTTACAAATGCCAACCCAAACATTCCAATAACATACAAAACCATTATGTTGATTGCACTGTTTTTTATTTGTCTTAATGCATTTGCCGCTAGCTCTGAAAAGGCATTCTTATTGTGAATATAATTTAAAAGTTTTGTAGCTTGTAACAATGAAAAGAAGAAGAAGATTGCTGTAATATATATGCCTATTAAGACAGGGTATTTCAAATAGGCATATTCAGGATTCATTGCTGCTGAATACCCCGCTAGTGATGGTAGGCAGAAGAGACACAAGCAAAGAATGACAATTCCAACAAGAAAAACTGACATTTTCAAAAAGGCTATGGTTCCCATTTTCATCATACTTACCTCCTTTTATATTTTACATAATATTACACAGTTTATTGTTTTTCAATATATTTTTGTTGATTTTATTTTAAAAAATGCAAAATAAAGAGGATTCTTGTTTTTCACAAAACAATAAATCCTCTTTATGTGCTTTCTTTCAATATTCGTTTAACCGAACAAACTAAACCCAAATGTCCAATAACCCTCTTGCCTACATCTACCGCGTTATGTGGTTAAATGTTTTATTCCTTAAATAGAAATAGTAAATAAGTTGAAAGCTTAGATAAATACCAGCTATGAACAAGAAATGATTCAGTATTTCAAGATTATTCATGAGACCACCAACATCCCTCGACAGAATCACTAGGTAAAGGAAGGCCAATATAGTTCCAATTAAAAGTGGTATTGAGAAAATCGTTCTCAATTCGCTTGAAATCCTACCTTTTATCTCCTTTGTGGTCATCCCTATTTTGCTTAGTTTATGGTATTTAGCTCGTTCCTCCTCAATCTCAGAGAAGAGATTAAGGTAAAGGAGTATAAACGTACCAAAGAAAAACATGACACTTAGAAATGTAGTCACAAAAAACATGATGCCGGTCGTACTCCTGTTGTTATGATAATCGTCAATTTTGGAAGCTACACGAAACAACTCTGCCTCAGATATGTACTCATTGTACTGTTTTTCCGTTGTGACTGTACTCTCATTATAGTGTACGAATTTTTCTTGTAAGTTTTCCAGAGCATCTCCTGTTGCCTTCCAGTCTGAAACATTCAGTAATTGAAGGTTAGATATATAACCATTACCGTTAGCTTCAAGGTGCTCGAACTGTCTCTCGTTAATAATGATAAACTCATGAGTATCTGGCAATAAGTTAATAGTTCTTTTAATCATCTCCCCCTTATACTTATAAGTTACCTTTTCATGTTCAATTGTAAGCCGAAGAGATGGAATCGGATCAACATGTGCATATTCTGCTTCAGTGTTTAAATAAAAAAGATACTCATGATCCAGCAATTTCGCTTGGTCACCTGTGAGCTTGTTATAATCATTTAGTGACATGAAACGATAGGGTTGGACCCCATCTACATATGGAAGCATTTCATAATGCGTAATAGTTGGAATGACAAGATGTTCTTCAATCCGATGTTGGGGTTGATCGAGTATGTTATATAATTCGTCTTCATTCAGGTTATTCTTTGTGTCAGTCTGATAAAAGGCCACATCATAAGGATTATTGTTAATGGCATTCGTTTCAGAAGACTTATAGAAAGTAAGCAGTAACGTGCTATAAAAAATTGTGATCATTGCCATCACAGAAACGAGCATAATGATTGACGTGAGCTGTTTAAACTTATAATCGAGACTTGTTAAAAATAGCATCCTGCGAAAATAAAATACTGGAATCTTTTTGGTGACCTCAATCAAGAAACTAATAAACTGCCTTAGAAATATATATAATCCGATGAGAACACCCATCGTCCATAGAGGTAAGTATGCTCCTGATGATTCTTCAAAGGTGAAATAAAGGGTAAGCAAAGATCCACCCATGATCATGAAGCCTAGGAAACCAATCCAAGGGCTTCTCATCTTAATTGTTTCAGAAACCCTATTGCTCTTCATGGTTTGAATCACAGAACTTCTAAGCGTGAGGAATAGAGATTTGCCAACCGCTATCAGAAAGACTAACAAAAATGCTCCAATTGAGTATAAAAACATTTTTCCGCTTAAATGAAATTCAACCTGAAGCTCCACTCTACTCATTAACAGCATGAAAAACAGCCTAGAAAATATACTCCCAGCTAGTAAACCAGACAGTATGGAAGCAACAGCAATCGCTCCATTCTCTAAGAGTAACAATCTGGTAATATCACGACCGGACATCCCTAACGTCATAAATAGTCCAAACTCACTTCTTCTCCTTTTCATAAAAACATTGTGGGCATAGCTTATGAAGAAGATTGTGAATATAATCAACGCAACTCCCGGAATGGATAAAGCATCCTGAATCCCATCCAGTTTCTTTGCTTGCTCTATCTGTTTATTAAAATACACGGTTGAAAACATAAAGAAAAACATGACAGCAAAACTATTGCAGAGGAAATAAAAAATATACTTTTTATATTGAACCTTGGCCATCTTCCAAATCAGCTGATTAAATGTCATGAGATTTTCCCCCTAAGACGGCCAGGTTATCCATGATTTGATTCAGGAACTCCTTCCTGCTTCCTTTTTTTACAATATAAGAGTGGATGAGACCGTCCTTGATAAAAATTACCTTCTGACAATAGCTGGCCGCGAAAACATCGTGTGTAACAAGAAGAACTGTTGTAGAAAGCTCATTTACAATTTTTTCGAAACATTCCAAGATTACAGCAGATGACTTAGAATCTAAATTCCCAGTAGGTTCATCTGCAAAAATGATACTTGGCTCATTCACAAGTGCTCTGCTCACAGCGGTTCGCTGCTGCTGCCCACCAGAGATACTATGCGGATATTTATCCAGAATGGACTCAATTTCAAAAAGCCTCGCCAGGGATTGTAGCTTCTCCTCCATCTCGGCGACTGTTTTCCTCTCTAGTACCATTGGAAGTAGTATATTTTCCTTTACTGTTAAGCTGTCTAGTAAATTGAAGTCCTGAAATACAAATCCAAGCTGCTTACGGCGAAATAGAGCTAAATCATCACCTTTCATCTTGCTTATTTCTTGATTTGCAATGATCACTTTCCCTGATGTTGGCTGATCAATTCCGCTCAATACATTGAGAAGTGTCGTTTTGCCGCTTCCGGAAGGTCCCATTACTGCAATGAACTCTCCTTCTTTAACCGTTAGGCTAACTCCACCTAATGCAGTTGTGGAACCCTCCCCACTCGATACTCCATAAATTTTTGTAATATTTTTCACATCTAACATATCCATAGGTAGTACCTCCTGTTTTCTAATAGGTTCATTTTAGTTGACATCACGGGGCACAACCATCGGTAAAGCTAAAAAATACCTTACATTTTTGTAAGGTACGATACTTAAAAAAGACAAGGAGTTAACTCAGAGTCTTTCCCATTAACCATTGTATGGTGACCTCAGTTCCTTTTGAAATCTCTGATTTAATGGTAATGGTTGCTCCCACTTTGTCGGCAATTTTTTTACTCAGGTACAAACCAATTCCTGTGGAGTTTGAAAACTTCCTTCCGTTTTCTCCCGTGAAAAAGGGATGAAAGACCCGTTCCAGATCATAGGAAGGTATGCCCACACCTTCATCTATGATTGTTAAGAAGATATGATTGCCTTTTCTCTTGAGTTGAAAGATAAGTTTTTTACTGCCAGTTTGGGGAGCGGAATATTTTATTGCATTTGAAATAATCTGTTCTAATAAAATATCGTTCCACTTTGGATCAGTGATAATATAGGCACTTTCTTCTTCGAACTCAATAGAAGGATAGATGGACTGATAGATGCATTCTTTCTTTCTCTCGTTTATCAGTTTTCGCAATGCTGGTAGCAAGTCTACTGACTTTACCTCAAGGTCATTTTCAAAGCTTTCCATTCTGATCATGGTTAGACCTTGCTGGATATATGTATGAAGGCGATTATTTTCAAGCTGTATTTTCTCAAGTACTTCATTCACTTCGTGTGACTTGTTCTCTTTATTGATGATGAGCTCAATTACAGAGACGGGTGTCTTTAAATGGTGCATCCAGTGAGATAGAAAATATAGTCTCTCTTTATTTTGTTCCTTGTATTGATTGTTTCGCCGATTATATTCACCTCTAATTTTGTTAATCAGTTGTTGAAATGCCTTCTGTTCTTCTGTTTGCGGCTGTAGATCTTCATCCTTATTCATATGTATAGCAGCAAGTGCTTTATTGGTAGGATAATAACGAATCCAGTCAATAACTAGACATACGATTAACATAAAACCACCAATTGAAATAGGATAAACAATTTCTGTATTCACAGGTTCTGTTAGATGGAAAAAAGTTATGATGCTGGTGGTACTTAATAGATAAAGAACAATCGTTAGGAATCTGTCTTTTATAAATCTAGTAAATATCTCTGTTTTCATATTAATCTCTCATGGAAACAGGTTCAAACAGCCTGTAGCCTACTCCCCTTTTACTTTTTATCACAAAACATGTTCCCAGTTCGGACAGCAAATGCCTAATCCTGGTCATATTAACCGTGAGAGTATTATCGTCTACAAATGTGACTGAATCCCATACTTCTTCAATTAGTTCTTCTCTAGATAAAAACTCACCATGATGCTCCATTAATTTCTTCATGAGTTTATATTCATTTTTTGATAGCTCAACCTGATGATCACCACAGGTTAAGGTGAGGGTCTTGGCATCAATGCAAAGGGAACCTACACAAAGGGTACTCGTTTCCTTTGCAGCATACTCTCCGTATACTCTTCTTATAGTAGCTTTCACTTTGGATTGTAGCATCTCAAATGTAAACGGCTTCGTAATATAATCATCCGCTCCCAGTTCGATCGCCATAATTTGATCAACCTCATGACTCCTCGCAGATACCATCAGGATTGGTACATTGGACTGTTTTCGAAAACTTCTACACAAATAATACCCATCGTAGTATGGAAGGTTAATATCTAGCAAGACAAGATCAGGTTGTAACTGAGCAAATTCTTCCTCAATTTTAGAAAAATGTATGGGAAGATGAACCTCATACCCGTACCTTTCTAGATTTTCCTTAATCAATTCACAAAGCTGCGGATCATCCTCAATAAGCATTATTTTGTACACAACTTTTCTCCCTTTAAATAAAATCAGTAGTATCAAAGAAAAACATAAACCAAACTCTATTTGATATTTAACACCTAGCTAGATGAGGAAAAAATAAGCCATAACACCTAAAACGAACCAAAAGATGGCATCAAATAAGTAATTTATAAACAGTTTGGTTTCTCTTTTAAAAATGAATTTTTCTATACTAAATAGTATGTTTATTAACGCACCAGCGAATGGAAAGACTAAGAATAGATTACTTTCAGGAAATACAAACGGTATTAGAATAATAGGAATCATGATCACATAAAACAAGATAGCAAAACCCCTATGATCATGCTTGTACCATTTCCATCCTCTTTTTGGTGTATTAAACTTTCTAAGAATTACTTTGTCTATTATATAAAATAAAATGATAGTAATAGCTATTAATATAAAACCCAAAATTAACTCTCCTTTAATTCCAAAATTGGATAACTAACAATATACCCAATATAGAAGAACATCTCACGTAGTAAGAACGGGACTTTACTATTCAATGTCTTGTATACAGAAGTTTGTGTAGGTGATGCATAAGCTTCCATCCCAGTGTTTTTGGCGTTAAAGGCATTTCTGCTCATTCAGGTAATTTAAAATCTACTAATCCAAAATTAGCTAGAAACTATCATCTTGTTTCCCTATACATTTAACAATACCAATTTATACAGATGAAGTGACGGATAACCTAATGGTCATTGTACCAATAGTAATAATGATTACCAATCAACGTATCTAGCTTCGCTCATTCCGAACAATTTATCCGAAATTAGATTGCCATCCTGATCAAGTGCTCTTATTGTCCATGTGAATTCTGAGTACTCATCCAGTACAAACAAGACATGTTGGTTGACCACCTCTTTGATATGATAACGGGTAGGATGTTTCTTAACAGTTTCTATATTAAATTCGTACTCATCTGACGGTGTCAAATTCTCTAGATGATTACCAATCACTATATGCTTTATGTTCGGATCTTTTATTCTAATCCCTACCATAAAACCATCTTCTACATCACTACCAAAACCAGCAGCTTTGAATGGTTCATTTCCTTCTATGTAATAGTCATAAGTCCCACCTGCGTAATGATACATAAATCCGCCACTACGGTGTATTTCAGCCAAGCCAAAAGTATGGTTGTTAGTATCTTCATACAAGATTGCTTTCCCGTATACTGTTGGAATACTTTCGATGATCTTTGTATCGTTAGGTAATGCACTATCTGCTGTAAAGCGAAAGCCTATTAATAAGATGAAGCCCGTGAATATTAACAAAAAGAGTAAAATGAACTTCCAAGGTGTCTTTCTTTTCTTCACCGTGGTATATCCTATTACTCCAATCAAAGTTATCACTAGGATAGAGATTAAATAAGTCATGCATGAATGAATGAAGCCCCTTTAATTAGATGTATTACTGCAAATCTATAATACTATGTATATACCAGCAATGATGATTCAATCATACTAGGTAAGAAGCAGTAATAATAATTTAGTATGACAATGCCGAATAACATAACTATACCAATTTTTGGCTTCTTGTGCCTATCTACTTTACTTCCAATAAGATATATAGAAAAACAGTAGTTAAACAAATGCCTAAGCACAACTGAATATGTTACTGGCCATTACTCCAACTAGAACAATGATTCCTGCAATTAAGACAATCACTAAAAACATAAAGAGTGTTTGCAATGAACCCTTTGAATTTCTCCAGTCTTTCCCAAACGATGACCAACCACCTGTTAGAAATAAATCAACAAAAA
The DNA here is from genome assembly GCF_011008845.1 of Bacillus mesophilus. Classification (GTDB taxonomy): domain Bacteria; phylum Bacillota; class Bacilli; order Bacillales; family SA4; genus Bacillus_BS; species Bacillus_BS mesophilus. Next base: position 267,639 of record NZ_JAAIWM010000002.1, read on the forward strand.
ATCCACTTCTGCTCTTATCTTTATTTTTCTTTGATTGTTTCTACTCTTCATTGTTTTTCATAATATCTCACCTTTTTATCTTAGTAGCCTTTTAAAATTTACTACGTACAAGAGTTAATTAGGTTTCATATTAACAGATATTTACTCAACTATTCTTGCAATTTTAAAATATACGGTGTGTAAAATACTCATGATTAAATTCCCCATTTAGAGTAAACACCAAGGGAAACCCTCATTATAATTCTAGAAAAATAGCGTTTATCCTATGGATAAAACGCTAACATATATTGTTTTTTATACTATGGTTCTCACCTAATACTATGATTCCATACTTTTAACTCAGGAAATCGTCTAATTTTACTGTCTTCAGAAAAATCATTGATAATTTTTATTAGTTCCTCTCTGTTTGTATTGCTGTTTAAATCAAAGCCATACCACTCTTGTAGTTCTGTTCTTGAAACCCTAGTTGTTTGTTCCCCAAAATTGAAATCAACCCAATCTGCATTATGTACGAGGGCAAAAATAATTGTAGCGCTGTATAATACATCTTCTTTCAGAGATGAAACGGTCATTCCCGGAATTTCATTATAATTGAGGACCATACCATACGGTTTTTCCTTCGTCTTCAGTTCAAAATCTATAAAATAATCTTCGTTTGGTAGTGTATGTAAAATACTCGCAACTGAACTGTTATCACCAACATATGTGTTTTTCCATTCGAAATAGTGTGTTTCATCACCGGCTGTCGAACTATAACCACCACTCACTACTAATGCGACTAATAATATGAAAAAGAAGCTCTTTTTACGTTTGTACATGCGTCACCTCATAGAATAGAATTTATACTTATGACCCTTTTGACTTCTGAATAGTTCATCAATAACCCAAAAGAATAATGCTGTGATTGAAGCAGAAATAATAATTACATTCACTTCAATTCCAAAAATCAAAAATTGCTCATCTGATCTGAACACAAATCCAAACAATATACCAAAAGATAAGTGGACGATGCATGCAGTTAACATTCTAGCGGTCCCAGCTAATCCTTTAGTTACGTAGTCTGATAAAAATGTAACTGGTACTCCATACAATAGGATAAGAGGCGATATCCATAGCCCCAACATTCCGGTCATTACAATTAACTCAAAAGGCCGCTCCCATTCACCAAATAACACTCCGCATATTACTAACAATGATAAAGGAGTTGCCAACAATGTTGTTAACACTTTTCTTTTTATCATCTTTTTCCCTCCTCGCTAGTGGATAAAAAGTTAGTCCATCCAATAAAAAATGGCATCGAACACTTTATATTGTCTCGGATCTGTGAAAGTAGGAATCTTGGTTTTAAACGGAAGTGGTTGAGATAAGTATTCTTTTTCTAGAATGCTGTAGCCCGCAGATTCCAGTTTCTGCTTGATTTCATGGAAGTCATTTATTAAGAATTCAGAGGACGTACTGATTACTTCTTGTGGTTTACTAATCATACCCATTCCACTAAAGAATTCATCCCTGATTTCTTCAGAATCTATAATAGCCTTATGACGTTCATCTTTCCCAATAATTGCTACAGGCGCTAATCGACTTATGTAAATAACAAGACCTTCTATTTGGATAGAGGTAAGTGAATCCTTTTCGATATATTTTGTATCTACTATACTGCTGCCATCTTTTCTATAACAAAAAAAATCTACGTAGGAAGCATAGCCACTACCATAATGATCAAAGATTGCTTCACATTGGAAGAATCTCGAACGATTGAACGAAAAGAACAAATCCCTTATGTACTTCTCTATTTGATCTTTATCCTTCGTTATATACGGGTATACATCTCCAACTATCTCTGCTGATATTATCTTTTGTAACTGATCATTCGTAAATTTCGTCGTCTTTCACCTCAAATGCAAGGATCCATAAAACCCCGCTTAAAGATATACACATTAACTCTCTTAATGAATAGAAACAAGAACTAGTCAAAACTTTTTCCTTAATATCCCTATTTGATTATAACTGCTAATAGTTTGTCTATGTAATGATCTATAATATGCTGCTTATCCCAATTATCTTTAAATGTTGGAAAAATAAATGTCTGATAGATTGAAAGATAGTAGTCAGGTGGATGTACCACTTCTCCTTTCACCCAGTTTTCCACACTCTCCCTCCAGCCGGTCTTAAACCACGGGAAGGTTTTTGACTTAGGTGAAATATGCCAATCTCTTAGGATCAATTGATCCTCATGATTAAATCTCTTGATGTTATCTATAAAGGATATGTCTTTCCAAGAAGATGATTTGACCCCTTCTTTACCTTTTCCTATAACCTCAATTTCATATATTCGGATATTTTCTAGCTGCTTATAACATCTTAAAACATTTGTCTCTAACCCAAAATTCACTTTAAAATAATTATTTATATGATCCGTTACCGCTACATGAGTAATATTGGGCTGAAAGGTCGGAAGCCTCATTTCCTCAGCTTCGTAAGTGACCATTACTTTGTTTTCCTGTGAAATCACAATAAATTTATAGTTCATACTCACTAACCAAGTACCCCTCTATATAAAATTCTTAAAAGCACCGAGGAGCATTGTGATTCTCCTCGGTGCTTTTTAACATGTAATTACTTAATCTAATCGTAACTCAACCACTTCATCAATATACTCTGTACCACTATGACCGTATATATGAAACTTCTGGGGAATTACTTGTTCATCAGAAGTTTCTTTGAATAACTCGATTTCATAGTTCGTTTCATAATAACGTGGCGGCTCAACATTACCATCATAAAAGTTATCGCTTTGGTCATAAATTTTTCCATCTCTGTCCATCCATACTCCATCGTTACTATTATAATTCATGAGTAATTGTTCATTTTCGTCATCCGTTTTAATATCAAAATGCAAGGATTCGTATTTTCGAACTTCTGGTGGTGCATCTTTGATAGTAACTACGGTTCGAGCTCCATCCGTTATTATATTTTCAATAGAAATTTCATTCCCCATATATTCTAAGGTTTGTGGAAATGGCCCGTTACTCTTAAGGTTAAGTGATATATCATCATCTTTAAAATAATGAAACGAACTAAAATGAATCTTAACCTCCTCTGAATCTTCAAAATAGAGAGAGTCAAAACTTTTCTGAAAATACCCCTGATGGGTCATAGAATGAAAATGAAGAGTATTTGATTTCTGTTTACCTTTTACAATTTGGTCTATATAGAGGTCATTTATCTGTTTCTGATCTTGATTCGAATGATCGACTTTGTATTGAAGAAGCGTAACGGTTGGAGCAAAAATCAATTTATCAATTGTTAATGGAATTCCTTTGATTTCGATTTCCTTATCTACTTCATGTTCAATTGATGCATGCTTAGTCACCGGTACTTCAAAGCTCCATTTCCCCTCCAAAGTTTCTATTTCGTTGTTGTAATAAGTTTTATGCAACGTTTGTTCCGGATTGTCTAGGTCCTCGTGTACCTTTAAAAGCTTAGATATATTTAGCTTTATTGTCCCACTCTCGTCAGCTATTGGTAATAAGCTAATTTTTCCACTAAATACATTCTTGTCGTTTTTCTCCAGGATTGGTTCCCCAAATCGAAATGCAGATATGGGTTCTGCCTGCAAATCAAACACTTCCTGCTCGTTTTGAACATGAAAACCTTCAAACATATTGATTGTATACTTATTATGATCATCGTTATTATTCACTACTTCATAATATAATACGGTCTGGTAATCATCTGCTACTGCTGTCTTAATCTTTATTGTAACGCCATTATGTTGAGCCTCAAGGTTTAAAGGCTCCCCTAATCCATTCTTTAAATAGGTGAGCATTTCCGCATCTTCCTGCTCATTCCATTCCAGCCATGTATAATGCACTCTGTTGAAGGTATTCGTAAAAAAACCAATAAATAAAACTAACGTCATACATGCAATAATAACTGAACCTATTCTCACTCTCTTCTTTTTAAGCTGCTCTTTTTCTTTAATTACCTTATTTACTCTTTCTGTTACATCATCCATCAAGCTGTTAAGGATCTTCATGCCATCTAACTCGGCATAAAGTTTGAATAGGACCTCTTGAAAATCAAACAACATGTTATTACAACTTTTGCACTTACGTATATGTATCTCTAATTCTACTCTTTTCTCTCTACCTAGCGTCATGTCTAAATAATCTAGGTATATATCTTTGTATTCCTCACAGCCTACATCTTCCCATGCATTTTGGAGTAGGTGAATTCCTGAGAATAGACGAGACTTTACCATTGAGATAGGTATGTTAAGAATCTCCACAACTTCTTCATTTGTCATTTTCATCAAATATTTTAATAAAATTGGAGTTTTATAGTCGTTTTCCATTGCTCTTAGCTTATTTATTATCTCTTCATTTGAATGACTTAAATTCTCTTGCTTAGCTTTTGAAGACCTTTCCAAGCACTCATTTAAAAGGATCGTGGTCACCCATATATCAAAACTAGAATCACTTTTCATTCGATGGATTTCATTGTAGACCTTCATAATTACCCTATATATCACTTCTTCATACTCACTCTTTTCATTAAGAAAGAACGAAATGAATTTATAATAAAGATCTTGCTTTGTATCGAACCATTCCATAATGGTTTGTATATCTTTGTCTCTTATATTTTCTATCAAAATTGAATTTGGTTTAACTACTTCCATCAATATATCCCTCCTTACCTATTATAATGGTAATATACTTTTACCTAATTTTTAACAAGTATTTTAAAAACTTTAAGTTTACTCAAAAAAAACCTTACTTTTCGATAAAGTAAGGTTTCATTACATTAGGTATATATAGAGTTTTCCTTTAAGGCAATGCAATTTTTTGTCTATTTAACCCTTTTAAAAAATCAATTGAAATCTGATTAAAAATTTCAGGTTGATCAACATTACATACATGTCCACTATCCTGAATAACCTCTAATTTAGCTTGTTTGCACTTTTTCACAACTTCTTCTACAGGATACAGAAACATATAATCCTCTTGTCCCATGACATATAGAGTTGGTATATCCACTTTATTTTCTTCAAATTGAACTAACAAAGGTGCTACGTCACTCGTTAATTTGAACCATTTAATAAATTCTTTTTGACATAATTTTTTTGCTTGATTAACAAAAAGTAAACGTGATTCCTCGTGCCTTTTTTTAGGCATTAAGCACCAGGCAAACAGTTTATATAACCACATGTATGGAATGAACTTCTTTGAAAAATTACCCAGCCATATCAATGTTTTAACACGTGTATTTAAGCGAATTACAGCTCCACCTAATACCATTGATTTAACTCTAGTAGCATCCATTTCAGCAATATTTCGAATTAGTATGGTTCCTAAGGAGATTCCAACAAAATGTGCTTCTCTAATATTTATATGATCTAGAACTTCAATAATATCAGAACTTACATTATCAAATGAATATTTCTTATTCAATACCAATGGGTTTCTTGATTTACCATGACCTCTTAAATCTATTAGAAGAACATTGAAGTGTTTCTTGAACTCTTTTAATTGTTTATACCAAACAGATGAGCTTCCGCCCGCACCATGAATAAAAACTACCCATTCATGAAAACCGCTTAATTCATAGGTTTTATAATAGAGCATGTTTCACCCTCATTTTCAATATAAGTTAGTCTATTGAGCATACCATTTTTACAAGCAACTCTTCAATAATAGTTTCCTATGAAAATATTGTAATTGCAACAAAGAAAACCAAGAAAAAGCTCCCACCTTATCTTAAGTGGGAGAAGCTTCTCTAGTTTTATTGACAATTTAATTTATATTCTATATCAAGAATATACTGAATTTCTTCTTGGATTTCCGGATTTACTGATCCTGCACGTTTTTTCCTTAATTCTAGATCCATTCCTTTGTCAATGAATTGATTGGTATGTTGATCAAAGCAATTAAAACAAATAGAATAAAAAGTTTTTTTCTCTTTCTTTACAAAATCAAATTCCCACGTTTCAAGCTCTAAGTAACTTACTTTATTTTTCGTTTCTTTGTCACATAATTCACAAGCTTCTTTTATCATAATTATTTCCTTTCTACTTCTATACTATTTTTTGGCTAGTTGGCGATCTCTAATTCTTTTTAAACGACCATGATATTTTAATATATTCTCTTGTGATTGCTTGGCTTCTTCACTAGTAGGTTGTAAGTTAGCAATATCCCAATATGTCACAATCACATCTAATACTTGGTCAAAGTATTGTAGTGGGCCATAATTTGCATTGATTGCGATTGATTTCATTCTCTCATTAAAGTCAGGCATTACTGCGCCTGGCATAGAAAAATTAATAATAACGTCTTCAAAATAAACAATGAAATTCGGATCTAATTCAAGATGGGCTTTCACTGTGTCTCGATAGAATGCATAGTGAAGTGCTTCATCTTTTGCTAACCGTCGAAGTAATGTGGATAAATCTTTGTCATGTGGGCTTGCTATTTTAGCTACATTATTATAGAAAACGAGTGTCGCTAACTCTTGCAATGATGTATAGGCCATAGTTGCTAGAGGGTTAGTGAAGTCTGGAAACCAACCACTTTCAACTACTCGTCTTCTTAACTCATGCAGTCTTTTCGGATTAACGTTTCGTGTTACTAGAAGGTATGTTTCAAGTAAGCTAGAATGCTGATCTTCTTCAGCTGTCCAAGTGCGGACAAAATCATTTATTACTTCCATGGAATTTTTAAACGTATAATCCAAATGCGAAGTATACCAAGGTAAATTCACCTCTGTTAGTAAGGCTGTCTCGATTGCTACAATTACACCCTCTGGAAGTGTGACTTGACTCTCCTCCCAAGGAACTCTTTTAAAAGACATGGCCTTGTCCCACGGAATAAATTCATGATAGCTCCAATCAATATTGGCAGAACGTTCCTTATGTAATTGATATAATTCCTTAATGCGCGGTTCTAAACGTATATCTAAATCAGAATTTAACATTAGTTTCTCCTTTAGTTTTTTATTTTTACTATGATTATCCTTAGTATACTAAACCGATTGGTAATGAAAAGTGACATATGATTGGTTCTATATATGATAAATATCACTATTAATTCACGGTTGATTTAGTAGCGTAAATATTCACTAAGTTGTTAGGGTCCTTTACAACACCTCTAGCAAGAACCTAAACTTACTCAACTCTTCTGCTCCTTTAGAATTCCTGTAGATGGTTAATTTTCGCTTTTGTTATAAACAGAGCTTAATAACTTCAACTAAAATAAGGGATAATCCTTCTTGGATCAACCCTAGATCTTTTCACAAACTACTCCCAAACTTCATCTAGTTTGTTCGAATAGAAATCAATTGCCTTTTTATACCTTAAGATTTTATCGTCTGTTGTTGTATCTATTAAGCATTTTAGTAACAACTCCATCGCTTTACTATGCTCGTTTAAATTATATAAGGTCATCGAATAGAATGTTTGAATTGCTCTATTGTTTGGAAAAGTTTCAATTCCCCTTTGAAAAGTCCTTTTAGACTTTTCATATTCCCCTAAGGTTCTATATGTACTACCTAATCCTAAAAAAGCTCCTTCCAGTTCATTTGAAGGCAGCCCCAATTTAATTGCATTTTCGTAAAAGGGTACTGCTTTCGATTCTTCTCCTAATAAATCATAACTCCAAGCACATTGGTAGTTAATTGAAGCATTTCCGGGGTACTTCTGTACCAGTTTCATAAGTAATTTGTTAGATTCTTTATTACCTCCACTATTCCGTAAATCAATAGCTCTATCTAATTCTTTTTCCATCCATTTCAACTCCTTTATATGTTTGTTCCACTATCCTTCTCCTTTACTTCAATGAAGCTCATATGCAATGATTACTTGGTTAATCTTTCAACCTCAACGTCAATGGTTGAAACATCAATCCTTTCGTAAAGGGCTAACGTTTTTGAGAGTAGTTGTAAATATAAAGTAATCTTCTATCTCAAATAAGTTAAGTGGTTCTCTTATAGAAGCAAGAATATTTAGAGATGTTGTAGTTGCCTCATTCTCTAACATAGTTTAAAGCCCAATCAACATAATCTATTAATTTTACATTCCCCTCATATTTCTTGAAAAACAAGAGTTTAGTATCCATATCATTACCCCCTTATTCCTTGTTGAACAATCGCCCCCGTTAATGGAATAAGGTATTTTATTATAATCCTACCAGTGTACTTGAAGTTTATTACCATTTGGATCATAAAAGTGGAAATACGCATGACCGTTATCTTCTCGTATATCTTCGACCTTAACTTGATTATTAATTAGGTGTTGATGAAATTTGGATAGTTCTGGGCTTGTAAAGCCAATACTAAAAGCTGATTCATTATTAATTGTAAAATGGACAAATGTTTCATCGTCAGTTGGAACTAAGATAAGTAAAAAAGCTCCCTCATTCACTTTAAAAATCGCTAATGGATCATTAGTAATGTTTAATAACTGAAACCCTAATACATCTCTGTACCATTGTGCAGACTGTTCTAAATCTTTTACCGGAATTCTAATATAATGTACTTGTTCAATAAATGATTTACTCACATTTACCTCTCCTTACGTTAATCTGGTATATCAAATAATTCTCTTTTTTATATGTATTTTCTTTTCTAATTATTGAATTAACCTTCCCGTTTGTTTAATAGCTTCAACAAAAATAAGCGATAATCCTTCTTGGATCATCGCACCTGGTAGTTATCATTAGACTTACTCAATAATTGCAGATTAAATAAATGATGTGTCAACAAGTCATTATTTCTTACCTTTTCGTTCTAAAAGTATAGGTGCTATATTTAGTAAGATAGAAACAATTGTCAAAAACCATAATGCCCTTTCCATACCAGGTACTACATCCATTAAAGCTGCCCAATCCTCTACTTCTACCCACACCGATACAAGACTATATTCTGCACAAAGTGTTAATGCTGTAAATGATAATCCCATCGCCATAGCTAGCTTATAATCCTTTCCTGCTTTATACATATAAATATTTATAAAAGTTGCTACTATTGCAATAACCCCAAATATTATGAATAACATTACTAACCTCCATATTTTTTTATTTTTGTCGTGTAATAATACCAATGAGCATCATCTCTTTTGTGCATTACTTTTTTATTAGACACTAACAAGTTAAATCTTATTTTATAGAAAATACTCTTCCTTTTGTGTTCTCTTATTGAAAAATCCTGCTCCGTTAGTTTAAGAAAAAGCCTTCACACACTCTATATTTAATTTAACATAAAATTACAATTAACTGATGAGTCGTTTAAAAATCACTGTACGAAATGACATACCAATTAGCACGTTGACCAAAAGCTATTGTCATTATGTTATTTTAGTTCGACTAGTATTCGAATCCAAGTTTCTCTACAAAAACAGAACCGTTTAGTTTTATCCCACACTTTATTATTTACATATTGATTTTGATGAATATTTCACTCCAAAAAATTCAGTAGGAGCCCAAATTAGTGAGTTTTAGGCGTTAGCCCACCCGAATTCAATACATCTACATAGGATAGTTAACGAATGCATCACTTTGGAGGTGTTGATATGAGTGAAGTAACAGGATTTGGTACTGGATTCGCGTTGATTGTCGTATTGTTCATTTTATTAATCATCGTAGGTTCAGCTTACGTTGGATACTAATCAACAACACTAAAAAAGGAGGAGTTTTCATGTTTAACACTGGATTAGGTTGTGGAGGTTACGGATATACCGCTCCTGTAACAGGAGGTTTTGGTGCAGGTAGTTCATTCACTTTGATTGTTGTTCTATTCATCTTGTTAATCATTGTTGGCGCTGCCTGGGCTTAATAGATCGATAAGGAATGCCCCTACTTTTTGTAGGGGCTTTTTATGTATGAACTAACCCTAATAAACAGAGCTTCTTACTTACCTAGAAATTTTCTACATATATCCTTTACAAACATATTCATCCTCCATATTAGCAATACTACTTCTAGGAAGAACGAATGGAGGAGTACAAAAATGAAAATGCCGTTAACGTCTATTACCAGTGGAATAGGTATGGAGGTAGTGCCAGACCTTTATTGCTTCCCAATCCAGATTGTGAATATTTGCTTTATTGGAGAACCAAACAGCAAAGAATTTGTATTAGTGGATGCTGGTATGCCGGATTCTCAAGATATGATCATTGAGGAAGCTGAGAAAAGATTTGGGTCCGGTGCAAAACCCACAGCCATTATTCTAACTCATGGACATTTTGATCATATTGGTGCTCTCCAAGAACTATTAAAAACATGGGATGTTCCCGTATATGCTCATCATTTAGAAGAGCCCTATCTAACAGGGCAAGAAAATTATCCACCACCTAATACGGAGGCTGAGGGATTAGTGGCAAAACTATCCCCACTGTTCCCAAGAAACAGCATTAACATCAGTAAAAATCTTCAGATCCTGCCGAATGATCATACGATTCCTTTCTTGCCAGACTGGAAGGTGATTCCTACACCTGGGCATACACCTGGGCATATTTCTTTATATCGTGAACGCGATCAAGCATTAATTGTTGGTGATGCATTTGTGACTGTAGAACAGGAATCTTTATACGAGGTTCTTACCCAAAAACAAGAAATGCATGGTCCACCAGCTTATTTTACAGCCGATTGGCAGGCCGCTTCTTCAAGTGTTAAGACGCTAGCCAAACTGAAGCCCAAAACTGCCATCACTGGCCATGGGTTACCAATGACTGGTAACACTCTCATGGAGAACCTCACTGTATTAGCGGAAAACTTTGATGAGACCGAAATCCCGGATAATAAGAAATGAAAAAACGAGACGAATAATCGTCTCGTTTTATTTGTATTTTTGCCAGTCTAAGCTACTTTCGTTAAGTAGCTCTTCAAAGGACTTATTTTTTTCTTTAAGACGAGCTTCTTCTTTTTTTCTAGCAAGCTCCGCTTCCTTTATACGTTGTTCATTTTCGATAAGCTGTTTTTGTTTGTCTTTCAGCTGTTGAAATAAATCTAAGTTCAACCGCTCTTTTAATAGAAGTGTATCATCTTCTTTTTTGGTTGGCTTTGCTTTTGGTTTTTTCTTTGCCATATCTTTCACCCTTTCAGACGAATTATATTATAGCAAAGTTTGCCTTAATAGGCATCCATCTTAACTGACTGATCAATAAGAAGAGTTGGCTCTGTCACAGCTTGTATGTCTTCAACGCTATAACCCTTAGCAACTTCAATTAGCTGTAAGCCTTGATCTGTCACATCAATAACCGCTCGGTCTGTAATGATACGATTTACCACTTCTTTTCCGGTAAGCGGAAGAGAGCAATTGTTTAAGATTTTGGGAGCTCCATCGCGATTAACATGCTCCATAATCACAATTGTTTTTCTGGCACCATGCACTAAATCCATGGCTCCACCCATACCTTTTATCATTTTACCTGGAATCATCCAGTTAGCTAGATCACCATTCTCAGAGACCTCCATCCCACCAAGAATAGCGATATCTATATGCCCGCCTCTGATCATCGCAAAGGATTCCGCGCTATTAAAATAAGCTGCTCCATCAATGGTAGTGACCGTCTCTTTCCCAGCGTTTATCAGATCTGGATCTACCTTATCCTCTGTCGGGTAAGGACCAATTCCCAGCAACCCATTTTCTGATTGAAGAACAACCTGTTTATCTTGAGAGATAAAGTTCGCGACTAACGTTGGCATACCAATTCCCAGGTTTACATAAAAGCCATCTTTAATTTCTTGTTCGGCACGTTTTGCAATCTTTTCACGGCTGTTTAACAGATCTTGAACCAATTTAGTTACCTCCCTTCTTATTTCCTTACAGTTAAACGTTCAATACGTTTCTGTTGTTTTCCTACCACTAGGCGTTGAACATAAATGCTAGGCGTGTGAATTTGTTCAGGAGCAAGCTCACCCGCATCATAAAGTTCCTCTACTTCAGCTATTGTCACTTTTCCAGCTGCTGCCATAATCGGATTGAAATTTTGAGCTGTTTTATTGTAGATTAAGTTCCCCATTTTATCAGCTTTCCAAGCTCTAACTAAACTAAAGTCAGCAGTAAAGGACTCCTCAAGTAGGTATTCCTTGTCATTAAACACTCGGACTTCTTTTCCCTCAGCAATTGGCGTTCCTACACCTGCTGGCGTATAAAATGCAGGAATTCCTGCTCCGCCTGCACGAATTTTCTCAGCTAATGTGCCTTGTGGTACTAGTTCAACCTCAATTTCACCTGACAATACCTGTCGTTCGAACTCTTTGTTTTCACCTACATAGGAGCCAATCATCTTTTTAATTTGCTTATTCCTGAGCAATAACCCAAGACCCCAATCATCAACACCACAATTATTAGAGATTACAGTCAGATCCTTAACACCGGTTTCAACAAGAGCTAAAATCAGATTTTCTGGTATTCCAACTAACCCAAATCCACCTACCATTAAAGTGGATCCGTCTTTAATATCCTTTACGGCCTCCGCAAAAGAAGAATGAACCTGCTTCAAATGATTCACCTCTATTTTTATAAGTTGTATTTTCTAAAGATTTTCAACCACTGTTGCTACACCTTGACCTCCGCCAATACATAATGTAGCTAGACCAGTTTTAGCATTTCGCTTTTTCATTTCATGAATTAGGGTAACAAGAACTCTTGCTCCACTTGCCCCAATAGGGTGACCCAGTGCAATAGCCCCACCATTTACATTTAAGATATCCGTATTAAATTGCAGCTCTTTGTGAACAGCAAGAGATTGTGCAGCAAATGCTTCATTCGCTTCAATTAAACTAATATCCTCTAGTGATAATTGCACTTTTTCTAACACTTTTTTAACAGCTGGAACTGGACCTAGTCCCATTGTGGACGGATCTACTCCTGCTGATGCATTCCCTTTAATGGTAACTAAAGGTGTTAATCCTAGCTCTAACGCCTTTTCTTTACTCATGACAACTAAAGCAGCAGCACCATCATTAATGCCTGAAGCATTACCTGCTGTTACGGACCCGTCCTTTTTAAAGGCTGGTCTTAGGCCCCCTAGTTTTTCTTTTGTTGTATTTGGCTTAGGATATTCGTCCGTATCAATTGTGATACTTCCTTTTCTAGACTTAATTTCAACTGGAACAATCTCGTCTTTGAATCTTCCTGCTTGAATAGCAGCTACTGCCTTTTCCTGACTATATGCAGCAAATTCGTCCTGTTCATCTCTAGTTAGCTCATATTTGTCACAAAGGTTTTCTGCCGTTATACCCATGTGGTAGTCATTAAAGGCACACCAAAGTCCATCCGCAATCATGCTATCCTTTAATGTTTGATTTCCCATCTTATATCCATCTCTTGCACCTTCAAGCAAATATGGTGCTTGACTCATGTTCTCCATTCCACCAGCAACAACAATGTCTGCATCGCCCGTTAAAATAGCCTGTGTTGCAAGGTGAACAGCCTTTAAGCCTGATCCGCATACCTTGTTAATGGTTAATGACGAAGTTTCTATAGGTAGACCCGCTTCAATTGCTGCCTGTCTTGCTGGATTTTGACCTAATCCCGCCTGCAGTACATTCCCCATAATCACTTCATCTACCTGATTTTCAGCAATGCCCGCTTGCTTTAATGCTTCTTTTATTACGATTGCACCTAAAGTTGTTGCTTTTACTGATGCAAGGGCTCCGTTAAAGTTTCCTATTGGTGTTCTTACTGCACTAACAATGACAACCTCTTTGTTATTCATTTTTTCTCCTCCTACTATGTATAGAAAACATATCTCTTTTCTAACTTTAATTTAAATAGGAAGCGTTTACAATACTATTTATAAACGCTTTCTTATAGATTAATACTTCTCCAAAATAGACTAAATTCCTTTATTTCACCAATTTTTCTATAATTCTTGCTATTGTTTTTTTAATTAGAATAGAATGAGAGATAGACAGGTTAAAGATTAGGAGGGTTATTAGGATGAATTTACCTAAAGAAGTAGCGATTATTGAAGTAGGTCCAAGAGATGGTCTTCAAAACGATCCAAGTATGGTACCAACCCCTATTAAAACTGAATTTATTACTGCATTAAAGCGAGCTGGAATAAAGGAGATGGAAATCACTTCATTCGTATCCCCCAAATGGGTTCCTCAGATGAAAGATGCTTCGGAAATCGTGAGAGCCATTAACGATTCTTCTCGAAATATCGTCCTCACACCCAATCGAAAGGGAGTCGATCTTGCTCTTTCAGAAGATTGCAAGGCAGTTGCCGTTTTTGTGGGAGTGAGTAATACCTTCAATATGAAAAATATTAATAAAACTACCTTAGATAGCCTTAATGAATTAAAGCCCATCATAGCAGAGCTAAAGGAAAAAAACATTTTTGTTCGTGCATGTATCTCCACCTCCTTTTACTGCCCATATGAAGGTAAGATTGCGGTTGATGATGTCATCTCACTATGTTCGGCTTTTGTTGATAGTGGAGTAGATGAGTTGAGTGTTGCAGATACAATAGGTATGGCAAACCCTAAGGAAAGCTTTGAGTTGTTTTCTCGCCTAAATGAACTTTTTCCACAAACACTACTAACTGCTCACTTCCATGATACAAGAGGAATGGCTTTAGCCAACGTGTTTGCAGCACTACAGGCCGGAATTCATCGTTTCGATACCTCTGCAGGTGGACTTGGTGGATGTCCTTTTGCTAAAGGAGCAACTGGGAATGTCGCTACCGAGGACGTAGTCTTTATGCTTCATCAAATGGGAATTTCAACAGGAATTGATCTCAACGCATTAAAAGATGCTGTTAAACTAATTGAGCCTCATTTGTCTAGACCCGTTGAAAGTAAGTACTATCATCTTCCTGAAAGTGAATAAAACCTATGGTTTCCTTGTGTAACTAAACCGTTCAGTTTTGAGGTGCATTATAATTAAATGACATATAAATTGGCATGGGATTGACCTGTGCCAATTTCCTTTTGTATAAAAGGTTTTCGATATATTTAATACAATAATGACATATGAAAATGACATTATAAATTTAAAGGACAATAGTTGTTATACACAATAAAAAGATTGTCAGTTAGCCTGTCATTTTGTATGACAGTTTAGCCGTTATTTTAATTAATAGTTAATAAAGCCACATTTGAATTTATAGAACTAACAGGCAGTTTAGTGAAGCAGAAAAAAGAACAGAATATTCATGTTATTGTGATATTATGGAAATTGAATCCTTATAAAAAATCAAGGTGGTCATTTCCAATGCTGAAAAAGGTCTTTTTTACTATATTAGGACTTATGGGAACAACTTTTTTAATAGTATTTAGTTATCTCTATCTAGATAACTTAAAAGGGACAATCTTTCTTGTCATAGCGTTGCTAGTCTTATTTGCATTTTTTATAATTGCAATTATTGGTTTGGTAAGAGGGAGATTAAGGCTAATAAAGCTGAATAATAGGACTAATATATCTTTCGTCTTTCTATATTTAATAGCAACAAGCTTGTTCCTATTAATAATTTGGTCATTGAATTTTTCTTTACAGCTGGAATTCGGTAGCTTGTCTGCAAGGGAAAAGATCTATTATCTTCAAAATGGCGAAATCAGTGAAGAAACGAAATTAAGTTTTATTCAGGACTATCCTGTTATAGAACATGAACATATAAAATTTATCTATCACCCTGAAACTGAGCATCAAGTACAAGAGATTATTAGTTCACTAGATAAAATTACTACACTTGAACAAAAAGTTTTTGGAGAAAAAGTTAAAAAATCAGAACCTCTAGAAGTCATCGTGTTGATTAATTCAAAAGATTTTCTGAAGTTGAACCCATTCTTTGATGAAATCGTTGGTGGTTCTTATAATTCAGAGAATAAACGAGTAATGATCTATAAAGAAAATGAAAGTCTTGAAAATAGAGAATCGATTATGTTGGGTACATTTGTACATGAATATAGTCATTATCTTTTTGATTTATATTCAAGCGAAATTGGATTAAGTGGTACAGGGGATGACATACCTACTTGGTATGAAGAAGGTATTTCCGAGTATATGAGATGGAATGTAACAAAACCACTAGAATTTCATGGACAGATAAATCCTGATCTTGCATTTACTAACCTACATACATCGGAAGAATGGTATGCTGCGAATGAAGAGGTTTATTATTTAGCAAGAGAAGCCATAAATTACATTGTTGAACACAATCAAGGTAATAAAAAGATACTATCAGATATCCTTCTGGACCAAACAAAAACAGGCTCGTTCGAAGATTCCTTTCTCAAATTGACAGGTATAACAGTAGATTCGTTAAATGAAACAATAGTATCTTTAGTAGGAAAGTTTAGTAATATTTATAGACTTGAAAACTTAGAATTAATAATAGACCAAGACAAGCAGAACCATACAGCGGTTGATTTATCTATAGCCCTTTCCTTAATTGAGAGCTATATAGGGTTTAATAATTTTTACGATGCTATAGAGCTATTGGAGCTTTTAAACAACCAATATCCTAATAATGAAGAGGTGTATTGGTACCTTGGTTTATGTAACTATTATGTTAGTAACTTTTCGTCAGCAATTGATTGGTTTAATAAAATCCCTGATCCTACAGAAAATGTGTATAAGTACCTATCTGAATTGTACCTATTACAAGGAGATATTACTCAGAGTCAATTGCTAGCAAAAAAATCTTTAGAAGCAGCTGAAGAAAATACAAATGAAACCATAAAGAAGTGGAAAGAAGGTTATGATGCTTTTCTAACTGATAAGAGTAATAACCCTAATAGTACCTTTTCTCTTACGACGGAATTTTTTGATTCGGCTAGAATAGAACTTTTTAAACGAGAGTTAACAAATTACGATGGAAATATAGATAGCCAAAAAATATTGAACATAGCTTTCTTAGAAATGCAACGACATCAGTTCAACGAAGCGAGTACATTGGTATCAATGATTAACAAAACATCTAAAAGTCCAGAAATGTTAATGTTAGAAGATGTATTAAACGGTGTTTCTTTGAAAGGTAAAAGTAATCAAACATTCATTGGAGAAGCGTTTCAGTCCTATAATAATGGTAAAAAAGAAGAAGCTTATAATTTACTTAATGGAAAAATGTCTGATGAAAGTTTCAAAAACAAAGAGCTGGTATTGTTTACTCTGTTTTATTTACATGTTCAAGATAATGATGTAGAAGGTAGCGAGCTTTACTATGACACGTTCATGAACAAGTTGACTGATGACTATAACCCTGACTTTTGGATGGCTCTAAGTAACTCATTTACTAAGAGTTTTAAAGAAGCGAGACAAGTTAAATAGCTTACTTATTGTTCCAAGACGGGGTAAACACAATAAATACTATTTTAAATAAGCTTTTTTCTCAAACAAATGGGATGCAAGTGCTGAATGATGGACAATCGCTTCTTGTACTAAAGGTGAAGTTTAGTGAAAGAAGAAGAAGAGACTAAAAATTATAAAATCTGGAAAAAGCAAATAGAAATTTAGTAAATAGGGTGTAATTATGAGAGTATTTATAAAAATTATTGATTTCCTCAATAAGAATAAAGACTTATGGGGGAATAGAAACCAAGATTTATCTGAAGATGAAAGAAAATATCTAGACAGAATTCCAACTCAAAATCCATACGGTATTGCAGGATTGATTTTTAGTGCAATTACATTTTTGTTTCCTCAATTCGGCATTTCTTTTATAACACTTATCTTTTGCATAATAACTTTTTTTACTTTTGATAAGAGGAAAGAAGATAATCCTTGGACGTTTTTCATTGGAATAATGCTATCTTTGCTGGGAATAAATATGTTCATTTTAGGTGAAAATCCTCCTCTCCTCTAATAATCTATAATGTTTATATATCAAGGAACTTGGAATAGCTGTCTGGCAGTTTGACATACTTGGTCTAACCACACTGCTTTAAACGCACTTAGAACAAAAGGAATTTTGGTAATAGAAAGGCTAGCTTGTTCAACGGGGGCTTTAGCCTAACAAGACGCTTTATATTTCCAAGATTCATAATTTAAAATTGCGTGTCAAAACTGTTGCCAGTTTGCAAGCCATTTTCATTGCCAATTTTATGATATGCACCTCAAAACGGAACGGTTTATTGTGTAATTAAGAATTGATCCTGCCAGTTACTTAATAAAAGGTTCCTCGTTATACATATTTCACCATCATTTGGTCATTTTAATTAACAGTTAGAATAAAGGGTGGTGAGAGCATGGCGAAGTCAAAGCAAAATGGACAAAAAGGCAAGCCTTCAAATGAGGCAATCGGTACTAAAAACGTAATGGCAGCAGAAGAAATGGAAAAGGCAATTCATCCTACTGGAAGACAAAATACGCCTCAATAATCTGAATGTTTTAAGCACATCAAACGGTGTGCTTTTTCTCATGAGAATTTGGTACACTATAAAAGGTGAAGCGAATTAACGGTGTCCAAACATTACTATTTATAGAGTGTTGTACAATCCGTACTTGAAGCCACAAAGTAGAAATTCGGAATAAATGAATCACTTGTCCAGGGGGAAAAAATGAGAAAATTAGTAATGACCTTTATATTATTGCTAACCTATATGGTTTCTATAGGATTGTTTTTTAGTAATCGGATTATGTACATAAAGAAAAAAGAAGCCGACTTTATTTTAGATCGAGAACTACGAGAAAAACGGTTCATACAAACAGAGTATGAGACTTTAGAGAAAGAAGAAATCATTATCCCTTCTTCATTTGGGTATGAGATAAAAGGAACATTCATCCCTAGCAAAAGGGAAACTGATCAATATATAATCATTTGTCATGGTGTGACAATGAGCCGTGTGAATTCTATAAAGTATATGTATTTATTTCATAACCGGAATTTTAATGTCATCATGTATGTTCACCGTAGACACGGTGAATCCGGAGGAAAGACGACAAGCTATGGACACTATGAGAAATATGATTTACAAAGCGTTGTTCATTGGACAAAGGAGACTTTTGGTGAGGATATTACTTTAGGTATTCACGGAGAATCAATGGGAGCCGTTACGACTTTACTTTATGCCGGTATGTTAGAAGATGGAGCGGACTTTTATATTGCAGATTGTCCTTTTTCTGACTTTGAAGAGCAGCTGACGTACCTTTTAAAAAAGGATTTCAAGTTACCTAAGCAGGCTGTCCTTCCTTTTGGTAATACCTTTTTGAAGATAAGAGATCAATACACGGTTAAGGATGTATCTCCTATTTCCTGTATCCACACTATCAAAAGTCCTGTTTTATTTATTCATAGCAAGGAAGATGACTATATCCTGCCTACTATGTCTAGACAGCTTTATGAGAAAAAAGTGGGACCGAAAAAAATTGTTATCGCACCAAAGGGGTCTCATGCTTACTCTTATGGCGACAATCCAGAGCTGTACGAAGAGGTAATTGATGACTTTTTACATGATTTTATTTTTCAGTCTAAATAAAGGATAACAGTTCTGCTTTTCAAAACGCTAATTGTTATTACTAACGGGTTTGGCTTTGTATATCAAAACATAAACATAAAAGATCAATCCTTTTTAGCAGTCCAATTAACTTATAAATTGGACTGCTTATTTTTGTTATTTTATCAAGGTTTATAAACAATAAAGTCATAGTAATTTACGATTAGCAGATGTTTTTGCATGTTTTTGCATGTTGCCAATAACTATTTTCAACTTGTTAAAAACGCTCTTCGATTATGCTGGTAATTTTCTTTTAAAAACAGAGATAAAATGGATATTTATGTTAAAATAGTAAATGTGAATCAGTATACCTAAAGCAACGGGAAGTAGAGTTTAACAATAGATATAGTAAATACATATGAAAAGGCATAAGGAGAAACAAAATTGGACTATTTGATTGATTTTTTAATACTAGGATTGATTTACTATTTGTATTTTTATAGAAAGTGGCGTAAAAGATCCATAAAGGAATTGATAATAAATACAATTATGTACGTTTACATTGTCATGGTTTTATTTGTTACTCTTATGCCATTTACTATCTCTATACTGCTAGGAAGTACTAATAGTTTGTTTACCGCTAATTTTATTCCTTTTAGAGACTTTCAAGAAGGTTACAATGGAGCGATAAAAGAAATCATCTTAAATATCATAATGATGATGCCTTTTGGTTTTTTATATCCAATTATTAAGAAAAGAGGTGTTCTGCATACATTAATCTTAACCTTACTATTTAGTATAATAATTGAATGTTCTCAGTTACTAGGTTCGCTGTGGGGTGGAGCACCTTCAAGAAGTTTTGATGTAACAGATTTATTTACAAATACAATCGGAGGATTTATAGGCTATCTAATGTTTATATGTTTAAGACCAATTGTTAATAAAATAGTAAGAAGTTCTTAAAGACTCCAATTTCATCTTGAATTAAAAGTACTTAAGTTTAACAAGACAATAAAAAGACAGGGTTAAAATCCTGTCTTTTTTCAGTATTATATTGTGGTTTTACTTGTTATTGCTCCGCTGTAGTCACTCACATTCCCGGGGAGTGACGTGAGACTCCGGGTCTCACGCTTCCATCTATCTCCCACAGGACAGTCAACTCTAGTTTTAACAAAATGTAAAAAGCAACAATCTTTTACGATAGTAGCATTTCTCTATGGCTATAAATCATACTTACGTAATCGATATTGAAGACTTTGACGACTCATACCTATCGCTTTTGCTGCTTTAGAGATATTTGAGTCGTACTTTTCAAGTGCTTTTTCTAAGTATTTTTTCTCTGCTTCTTCCATATATTCTTCTAAACTTAACGCATTCTCTGCCTTTTTAAAATCAATCTGTTCTTGGTCTCCTCTTCCACTTAAGCTTGATTCCTTAAATTGAGGCTTCTTCCGGAATGTAACTGGCAGATGATTAAATATAATCGTCTCCTCATCATCTACTAGATTCATAGCTCCTTCGATAATGTGTTCAAGTTCTCTCACATTTCCTGGCCAGTCATATTCGTTAAATAGATGTAGGACTTCTTCAGATAATCCCTTAACTTTCATATCAAACAATTCATTATATTTATTAATAAATGTATGAACTAATAAAGGGATATCCTCTTTCCGCTCCCGAAGAGGTGGAACAAAGATCGTCACTACCCCTAGCCGATAGTAAAGGTCTTTGCGTAACTTCCCTTCTGAAATAGCATCAATCGGGTCTTCGTTAATTGTTGCAATAATCCTAACATCAATTTTCTTATCCTTGATATCCCCTACTCTACGGATTGTTTTTTCCTGAATGGCACGTAATAGTTTTGCTTGTAACGCCGGATTTAACGAATTGATTTCATCCAACAAAATAGTTCCTCCTTGAGCCTGTTCAAATAAACCAGGACGCTCAATTGAACCCGTGAATGCACCTTTTTTTGTACCAAACAAAAGACCTTCTATTAAACTATCAGGGAGAGCCGCACAATTTTGGCTAACGAAAGGCTTTGAAGATCGTTGACTTCCATTATGAATACTTTGAGCAAATAGCTCTTTCCCTGTTCCAGTCTCTCCTATAATAAGAACAGATGAGGAAGTACGAGTAGCTCGTTTGCTATTTTCTATCTCCTCGATCAAGCTCGGACTTCTCCCGATAATACTATCAAATGTATAGGGTGTATCTCCTTTATGGATGATATTATCTCGTATAATGCGTTCTAATCTAGTAATATCTCTAGCTACTTCAATTGCACCGATCATCAATTTATTTTTGTTATAAATGGGAAATGTATCGTTTATGGTGGTTATTTCTTTCCCTTTATTATTAAAATACGTTTGCTTCACATTTTTACTAATAGTCTCTTGTTTTAGTGCCTGGATCAGCGTGCTATCTAATTCATTCTGGAAAACAAAAACGTCCAGTACGTTTTTATAAAGGACATCCTCTATTTCCATCCCTTCTATTTCGGCCATTTTTTGATTATAAATAACGGTTTTCCCGCTCTCATCAATCACATGCACACCAACATCAATTACTTTAAGTAATGTTTGATAAATATCCTCTAGTCCATCTATATGGTTCACTGTTGCTTCATCCACTTCAATCACCCTTTTATAGAATCTGTTATTAAGAGTAGAGGATAGTTAGAAAAGAAGCAACCATATTTTGCATCATTCTTTACCGAGTGTTATAAAAGTGCAAAACTAAAATGCAGTTTTGCAGCAGTAAATAACTGGAATACAGAAAGGCAATTACTTCACAACCCTTATGAACACTACATTTGGAAGCACCTTTTAAGGAATTATCCATAGTTGGCATGTATCTTGCTTATATAACTTATGAGTAAAAATATACAATTCAAGAAGACAACCCTTGAAATAGTGTAGATTGAAAGGAGAAAGACAATGACAACTATTACACAATCAGTAATCTCACAAACTCAAAAATATGGTGCAAATAACTATCATCCGTTGCCGATCGTTATCTCAAAAGCTGAAGGTGTTTGGGTGAATGATCCAGAAGGAAATAAATATATGGATATGCTAAGTGCCTATTCAGCCGTAAACCAAGGGCACAGACACCCTAAAATTATTGCAGCACTAAAAGAGCAAGCAGACCGTGTGACTTTAACTTCAAGAGCATTTCATAATGATCAACTTGGACCATGGTATGAAAAGGTTGCTAAGTTAACAAAGAAAGAAATGGCGCTTCCGATGAATACTGGTGCTGAAGCTGTTGAAACAGCAATTAAAGCTATTAGACGTTGGGGATATGATGTGAAGGGAATTGCCGATAATCAGGCAGAAATCATTGCATGTGAAGGGAATTTCCATGGCCGTACAATGTCAGCTGTTTCGTTATCCTCTGAGGCAGAATATAAAAGAGGCTTCGGTCCAATGCTTCCAGGAATAAAATTAATTCCTTACGGTGATCTTGATGCCCTCAAGCAAGCTATCACACCAAATACGGCTGCATTTTTATTAGAACCGATTCAAGGAGAAGCTGGAATTATCCTTCCACCAAAAGGATTCATGAAGGCAGCCTATGAACTGTGTAAAGAAAATAATGTTTTATTTGTTGCTGATGAGATTCAAGCAGGACTTGCACGCTCCGGGAAGATGTTTGCTTGTGAATGGGAAGATGTAAATCCAGATATGTACATTTTAGGAAAAGCACTTGGAGGTGGGGTATTCCCTATTTCTTGCGTTGTCGCAAATAGTGATGTCTTAGGTGTATTTAACCCTGGTTCACACGGATCTACCTTTGGAGGAAATCCTATGGCTTGTGCGGTATCTATTGCAGCTATTGAGGTGTTAGAAGATGAAAAACTAGCTGACCGCTCTTTAGAATTAGGAAACTATTTTATGGATCGTTTAAAAGAGATCAAGAATCCTCTGATAAAAGAAGTGCGTGGAAGAGGTTTGTTTATTGGTGTTGAATTAGTTGAACCCGCTCGAAAGTATTGTGAGAGTTTAAAAGAAAAAGGACTTCTTTGTAAAGAAACTCATGACACCGTTATTCGCTTTGCACCTCCTCTAATTATTACAAAAGAGGAATTGGATTGGGCAATAGAACGTATTAAAACTGTATTATCTTAATTATCCTCCCGAGGTGAACCCATGGAAACCGCAGTTAAAAAACAAGAAGAAACAACAAATTTATTAACATCTACCCAAGTAGTAATTGAAGAGGCACTTGTGAAATTAGGGTATTCATCAGAAATGTATGAACTCCTTAAGGAACCTCTCAGAATGCTGACAGTACGAATCCCTATCAAGATGGATGATGGAACCACGAAGGTGTTTACAGGCTACCGAGCACAGCATAATGATGCCGTTGGTCCTACTAAGGGCGGAATAAGATTTCACCCTGAGATCAACGAAGAGGAAGTCAAGGCATTATCCATGTGGATGAGTCTGAAGTGTGGAATTGTAGACCTTCCGTATGGTGGAGGAAAAGGCGGGATTATTTGTGACCCTCGCAAAATGTCACAGTTTGAGCTTGAAAAACTTAGTAGAGGCTATGTAAGAGCAATCAGCCAAATTGTTGGTCCTACGAAGGATATCCCCGCTCCAGATGTATATACAAATTCACAAATCATGGCGTGGATGATGGATGAGTATAGCCGTTTACGCGAATACGATTCACCTGGCTTTATCACGGGTAAACCGCTTGTCCTAGGTGGGTCTCAAGGCAGAGAAAAAGCCACTGCGCTTGGAGTGACTATTTGTATCGAGGAAGCAGCAAAAAAACTGGGAATACAATTAAAGGGTGCACGAGTGGTCGTACAGGGATTTGGAAATGCTGGAAGCTTCTTAGCCAAAATGATGTATGATGCAGGTGCAAAGGTAATAGGTATTTCAGATGCCCATGGTGCACTTCATAATGAGAATGGCCTTGATATTGATTACTTACTAGATAAAAGAGATAGTTTTGGTACGGTGACTACTTTGTTTGAAGATACCATCACTAACCAGGAACTACTTGAGCTAGATTGTGATATTTTAGTACCAGCAGCGATTTCTAATCAAATCACTGCAAAAAATGCACAAAACATTAAAGCATCTATTGTTGTAGAAGCAGCAAACGGTCCAACTACTTGGGAAGCCACTAAAATCCTAACAGAACGTGGGATACTTCTTGTACCAGACGTATTAGCTAGTGCTGGTGGTGTTACGGTTTCCTATTTTGAATGGGTTCAAAATAATCAAGGATATTACTGGACGGAAGATGAGGTTCTAGTAAAATTAAGCAATGTATTAATTGCTTCATTTGAGCAGGTCTATCAGCTATCTAAACACCGAGGTGTTAACATGAGGTTAGCAGCTTATATGGTCGGTGTTCGAAAGATGGCGGAAGCCTCTAGATTTAGAGGATGGGTATAAACTAGAATCTTCTTTAATCTAGTGGCAGGTACTAGAGGAAATGGCGTAAGTTACTCACGCGATGTTAAAGAAGAGATATAGTTTGTGTCCGAGACCCGTTTTCTTGTTTAGAAACTCCTTAGAACTTGTTATAACTTAAAAAAGTTGCCCTTTGGGGCAGCTTTTTTAAGTTTGTTTGTCTGCTATAGATCAACTTTTTAGGGCATTGCGTGTGATTTCGATATAATTACGCCAGTCTTCGCACTTATTGTATGGACATCCTAAACAATCGCGTAAGTTTAAACATTATTGCGTGAAAATCACCGATTATAGCGTAACTGATACCTTTTATAAAAATTGAAAAAATCAAAGGACACATAGACAGGAAAAAAAAGTAAAGCAAAGCTAGAGCTATTTCATAATTTCACGCGTTGACTTATCTAATATCAAAGCAAAGCCAGTGATCTTCTATTAAACATTAGCATTCCTGTTTGAAATAGATGCAAAAATCACCCTCAAAAATACTCCCATCTACGTTGTTCCAGCTAGAACAGGGGCTCTTAATTAAACGCCCTCTTTCTTCATGTAACAGAACCATGATATTTGCATATTTTAACAGCAGTAATTCTAAAGAGGTGATACTTGAGAATGTCTGCAATCTCAGGAAAAGAATATATGAATCGAATTGATCGGTTAAAGTCAAATGTGTGGGTAAATGGTGAAAAGGTAAATGGAAATATCTCGGTTCACCCTTCCTTTAAGGGGGTAATAAGTAGCCAAGCAAATCTCTATGATTTGCAATTGGACCCAAAATATAAGAAAAAAATGACCTACCCCTCCCCTTTAACAGGGCATTCTGTTGGTGCGTCCTACTTAATCCCTAAATCAAAGGAAGACTTAGAGTTTAGAAGGATCATGATTAAGGAATGGGCTAAACAATCTGCGGGATTAATGGGAAGATCACCGGATTATATGAATACAGCCTTGATGTCATTTGCTGCAGCAAAGGAATTGTTTGGGGAATATGATTCTGTATGGGAGCAAAATGTTTGGAATTTTTATGAATTAGCTCGTGAGCAAGATTTGTCTTTTACCCATACCTTTGTAAATCCACAAGTGAACAGGTCTTCGTTTTATTTTACGGAATTTGAGGATGACATTATTGCAGCACAAGTTGTCGACCAAAATGAAGATGGAATTGTTATAAAAGGGGCAAGACTACTTGCAACTCAAGGTGGCATGACAGATGAATTGATGGTATTTCCTGGTGGAGGAGTAACGAGTAATTCTTTAGCGTACGCTTTTTCAATACCTAGTAATACAAAAGGATTAAAGTTTATTTGTCGAGAGCCTTATTCTTATCGAGATTCTACCTTTGATCATCCACTTGCTTCAAAATTTGATGAAATTGATACCATAGTTGTGTTTGATCATGTTTTAGTTCCATGGAATCGTGTGTTTTTTCATAACAATATGGAGCTTTCAAATAAACTGTATAGTGACAGTAGTTTCTTTCCTCTTGTTCTTCATCAGGTTATTACAAGACGTTGGGCCAAATTAGAATTCCTGTTAGGTCTTGCTCATTTACTCGTTGATACCATTCAGATACAGGAGTATGAGCATATACAAGGGAAGATTAGCGAGATCATCATAAGTCTAGAGACAATAAAAGCTTTATTGGAATCTTCAGAGTTGAACAGTGGACCTGACCGATTTGGTACGTGGGTACCCGCTCTAAACCCGCTTTACGTTGCAGCAACAACATTCCCAACTATTTACCCTCGAATGACAGAAATTATCCAGCTTTTAGGTGCTAGCGGTTTAGCCTCCCTTCCAACTGAAGAGGACTTTACCTCTGAAATTAAACCAGATCTTGAACTGTATCTTCGCTCAGCCACATTACCCGCCAAAGAGCGAGTCCAACTGTATCGTTTAGCTTGGGATTATTGCATGAGTGCCTTTGGGTCTCGTCAAACTCTATATGAGCGTTTCTTCTTTGGTGATCCCGTTAAGCTTCAAGGGAATTTGTTTAAGCGTTACGATCGGGGATCTTATGTAGACATGGTAAATGAATTTCTTCAAAGAGCACAGGACTCATAGACTAGCACCCATTTCTCCGCCTTCTGTGTATTTGTCCATTACGAAAAGTACATGGATTCATATAGTAATAGTGATAGTACAAAACATTAAGTATTATCAAAAATTAAAACAAGAAGGAGAGTGTTACAATGGGTTACGGATATGGTTACGGTGGTTATGGTTACGGTCCAGGTGTTGCCGGAGCTGGCTACGGTGGGTACGGTCACGGTTCAGGTTTTGCGTTAATCGTAGTATTGTTTATTCTTTTAATTATCGTTGGCGCTGCTTACGTTAACTAGTTTTTAGATTGGTAGTAGTAACCGTCATGATGTTTGTCTCCTTTTATTGACCAGCTTCCCGACCTGAAGCTGGTCCTTTTTTATGGTCTAAGATTAATCACATTAAATATCTCAATTCAACCAAATCAAAAAGGGGGATTTTTCCTAGTTTTTTTTCCACAAAGGGACAACTATCACATACTCAGTGAATATAGATGAAGATGACTACATCGTAGAGGAGACGTCATTCATTGAGTAGACAAATTTGCCTTTCCTTATTAATAACTGGTTCCTTACTAATAAATGGTTGTGAGTCAATCATTGTTTCAAACTCTGTAAAATGGGAGGATCACTCTTTCTCTAAGGCTACACCGTTTGTTAAGAATATTAGCAAAGAAAAATGGACACCCTATCAAAAAACAATTGACTCTGTAAAACAAGACCTATCTCTTATTACATATGATTTAACTGGAGAGTTTCCTTCAAATCCCTTTCAGACTTTTGAGCAAAATTATACAGACATAGATGGTGTTTTAACGTTCCGAGGAAACCATACCCGAACATCCCCTTCTTTCGGAAGCCTGAGTATACAACCGACCTTGATAGAAAAAGCGTGGGAATTCCAAACTAGTGCAAGTCGCGATTGGGGTGGTGGTGCAGGCTGGACTGGTCAACCGGCTATTGTGAAATGGGAAGAAGATATAAAGCTGATGATGAATATAAAAGATGAGTTTAAGCTAAAGAAAGATTTTGTAGAGGTCATTTATGCATCCTTAGATGGGCATGTGTATTTTTTCGAACTTGATACTGGTGCCCAAAGCCGACCTCCCATTCAATTAGGCAATCCAATCAAAGGAAGTGTATCGATCGACCCAAGGGGATTTCCAATACTATATGTAGGTCAAGGGATTCCTCAAACTGGACCTCAGGAAATTGGATACCGTATTTATAGCTTAATTGATGGATCTCTTCTGCACTTTATAAAAGGTACAGATGGGTATTCTTATAGAGCTTGGGGAGCCTTTGATGGTGCACCACTTATTAACAAGGAAACAGATTCTATGTTTCTAGGTGGGGAAAACGGTCTTTTCTATGGACTGCAGCTTCACACCACTTTTAATAAAGAAGATAAAGAAATCTCGGTTCAACCAGAGATGACAAAATATAGATACAAAATTAGTGGCAACTCCTATCAGGGAATAGAAAATTCTGTCGCAGCCTACAAAAACTTGGTTTACTTTTCCGATAATGGTGGGAGTATTCAAGCCATAGATTTACGTAACATGGAGCCTGTTTGGGCACTTTCACCAACCGATGATACAGATGCCTCTATTGTTGTGGAGGCAATGGACGATGTTCCATATCTTTATACGGGAACCCAAGTTGATAAACAAGGTACGAGTGGGAATAGTCAATTACGAAAGATCAATGGATTGACTGGTGAAGTCGTTTGGAACAAGGATATTCCTGCGTTAAGTCAATTAGGAGATCATCCTGTAAACGGCGGACTGTTAGCTACTCCTGTTTTGGGCGTTAAAGAAATTTCTAATCTCGTCATCTTCACCATTTCTCGTTATAAGACGATGGCTGCTGGTCTCATGATTGCTCTCGACAAACAAACCGGTAAAGAGGTTTGGAGATGGGAAATGCCTCACTATGCCTGGTCCTCTCCTGTTCCAGTCTACACCAGTCATGGCGAAGCCTTTATCATACAATGTGACTCAATTGGTAATATCCATTTACTAGATGGCGTTAGTGGGGAGCTCTTGCATACCTACAACTTTGATACTAATATAGAGGCCTCTCCTGCCATCTACAATAATATGATGGTAGTAGCAAATAGAGGAGGGCAAATAGGGGCTTTTTACATCAAATAAAACCATGGTAATGTCCATGGTTTTCTATATTGAATAGCTATACTATATTATAATTTCTGTTCAGCCTTTGTTTCTTTTGCTTCTTCAAGCTGCTTATTAGCATATTCTGTATTGGTTTCTGCCAATCCAATAAAAACAGCAATGGCTACAAATCCAATTAATAGTTTTCCTACTCTTATTCTCATGCACTCACCTCCTATCTTGATGATAATCTATTAAGTCACTGAATTTCAAATATTAACCATTTAATTTAAGAGATTCCCTACTTTTTTCCTATTAGGGTGAGTTTATCTTCACGTTTCCGGAAAAGCTGAATAAATTACACCTAAAAAAGCATACCTTTTCTAAATTAGGTATGCTTTAGGAGGAACTCTTCTTTTAATATACTCATTCTTAACCGGTCGATAAATTCTCCGTTTCTCCATCTATCTTCTCTCAAGATTCCTTCTTCGACATAGCCAAGACTCTTATAAGACTTAATTGCTTTCAAGTTATCTACTTCGACTCTTAACCAAATTTTGTTTAACTGCAAACTATCAAATCCATATCCTAGCATCTCTTTCATAGCTGATGCGCCGTAACCTTTTCCCCAGTACTTCTTATTGCCAATAGCTATACCAAGTTCAGCATGCTTATTTAATCTATCAAAATTCTTTAAATCGACCCAACCAATATGTACACCCTCACCTGTAAGTATTGCCTTCTGTTCATAACCATTTGTTCGATTGATACACTGTTCCAACCATTTCCTTGTTTCTTCACGACTGAAGGGGGGATACTTGTCTGGCATATTTAAGTGCATGGTCACTTCCTTATCTAAACACCATTGGTAACGATCTTCTACATCGTTAAGAGTTAATTCTCTTAATATGACTACGGGTAGTTCTTTCATGTTTAACTTCACCTTATTTCAAATTTTCGTTGTATACCCCAAGTAAAGCTTCGCCTATTTTATTAAAGGTATTTGTACCATTTTTATAGTCATTTATTCAGCATAATATTTAAATCAATATCAGGTAGATTTTTTATTTGTTTAATCTTGTATTCTTCCATTTTCCCTCTACATACCCCTTACACATAGAATTCCCCTTTTGCAACAGGTACGACTTTTCCCCCTACCCTAACCTCAATTGTTTCCCCTGCCTGTTTTGCATGTAAATACAAATGTCCTAACCGTCCTACTTCACGTCCTTGTTCGACGATAATCGAAAATTCATTTGAATTAAAATAATGATGTTTAATCAAATATCCTGCTAGACATCCATTGGCACTACCTGTTGCTGGTTCCTCTGACACACCGTAATAATCACCGAAATTCCTTACATTCATATGATTTCTTTCATTATAGGTTTCAGGACAAAATGCATGAATCAATTTAGCCTGTGTTGAGTTGACCAGTTTAAAATATTTATCTCTATTAATAATACATTTCTCTAAGCTCTTTAAGCTTTTCAGGGGAACAATAATAGTTGGTAGACCTGTTGAAACCTCTTGAATCGGATAGCGAAGATCTAGATCGCTTTCATCTATACCTAACACTTCTGTAATTTGCTGTGAGTGGAACGTTTGTAGAAACTCAGGTTCAAGCTGTTTCATCCAAAGCAAATCATTTGAGTGATCCTGGTTGTTTATTGTAACTGGTATCGTACCTGCTTTTACATGTAAGTTTACTTGTTCAACATTTTCATTTAACAAATAGTTTTTAATAACAAAGGCCGTTCCAAGAGATGGGTGACCCGCAAATGGGACCTCTTCTACTGGTGTGAATATCCTAACATCAAAACCATGATCTCTTTCTTCGTTTGATAAGATAAATGACACTTCTGCATAATTTACCTCTTTTGCAATGTTTAGCATTTCTTTATCTGTTAGCGCATTCGCTTCTAAAAAAACAGCTAACTGATTTCCTTCATATTTATTTTCTGCGAAGACATCGACTATATAATAGGAGACTGTTTTCATTGAGATTTTCCTTTCCAAAGTACCTTCATCTTATATAAATTTTAGAATAGACAGATTATAATGTCTAATTCAAATTTAAAAAAGCCTCGGCAACTTTAAATCCTAGCCGTGGCTCTCGTGACTCTATTTAAGATTTTCCTTTACAATCGACCTACAGCAACAGATGATTCCGGTTATAAAGCTACCAATTACAATCGTTACCGAGAAGAACTTAAAGGCAATCATGGTTGACAAGAAGGTCCAGAGCAACCAAAGGTATGAGCCCCTAATTTTCGGCATTTACTTTTTCAGCCTTCCAGTAATGGTCAGGAACTGCATACATATCGCCCTCCACTTTTTCCTTCTTACAATATATATTCACTCACTCTATAGAACTTGCTCTTTATACATTCATTACCACGATTCACTTATGATTTAGTTTGATGAAACACAGTCACACTTTATCAATTAAAAGGATTGAGGGAATGGCGCCCAATGCTTTAAAGCGATGCATAAGTTTCTTGCTGTAACGCAACCTACTTTATAGGAATACGCCATTAGTTAATATATATAGGAAGGAGTGAAACAGTATGTTGAGAAGGTTTTTAACGATTATGTTAGCTATTTCTCTTGCTACTTCTTTGGTTGCTTGTGACGATGCACCTGGTGAAGATGAGATTGGAGATGGAGAAATAAATGATGAAGAATAAACATAGACCTACAATCCTTTAAATTCTGCTATATATAAACACCGACTCTTGGCCATTGAGTCGGTGTTTTTCCTTTATACTGGTGAGCCCGGAGGATAGTAATAGGGAGGAACTTTGATCCAACCACGTTTCCGCGCCAAATTTTTTAACGTTGCTCCATACGTTGTCCATTCTAAATAAAACTCTAACCACATGTTCCCAATATCAATACGAATTGCATCTGCTTGTCCTTTTGCGCATAAGGATAAGCCCATTACAATTTTAGCCATAATCCCATTAACAATCTCATCATCCGTTAGCTTCACTCCTAAGGGAACATCTTTAGATTCTGATTTTGGCTTTGCTGAGGTAACATCCGGTAGTGGAATTCCTTCGTCTCGCATAAATTGACTTAGCCTTTTTACTTGTGATTCGCATAAGCGAGTTGCATCTATTAACATTTCCCTCACTTCATCATCGGTTGTCGTGTTCAGACCGACTTCCTCATAACGAATAAACTCCTCGACAGTTGTTACATACAACCAACAGTCTCCAACTTCAATAACATGCAAAGGTGTTTTAGGTTCATTAGTATTATCTATGACTGTTTTTAGTGTGGTTAACACCGCTTCAAATGGATTTGTCATCTTTTACACCTCCTTGATGTTAATTTCTTCATAAAGTGAGGAGATATGTATGAAATGTGCAAAAACATATCTCTGTTTGCAGGTGTAATTTCAGCTATATTTCTTTACTACATTCCTAGTTTTAACAAGGATCGATCTATTTCTTGATCGAGCTTCTCAACTAATGCAAGCTCTTTCTGTGCATCCATTTTAGAATAGTGATGCTGATCTCCAGGCTTTTTATCTTTTTCGTCAGCTAAATGAACTATTTTTTGTAAGGAATTGAATTTAAACTGTCCCTCCGGAAGTGCTGAATCGGTATGATATAAAACGGCATGAGCAATTTCTTTTGCAGCCTGCAAATCCTCGCCTAAACGGACCAATAACTTATGTGCTCGCTCTGCTCCCTTTATAGGATGAATGTCAAATTCACGGTACTGCTGATAGTCCCATTCTCCGTCCTTGTACCATTCGTAATGTCCAATATCATGTAGAAATCCGGCTTTCGCTGCCCAATCAGGATTTGCATTATGTTGTAAAGCAAGGCGGAATGAATGATAAGCTACTGATATGGCATGTGCCATTCCTGACCGTCTGACATACTTTTGGGCAATCTGATGCTGATAGATATCCTTTATTGTCACCTTTCTCATTCTGCTTCCTCCTTTTTAGTTAAATTATCGATATATTATCATCTTTGCCATTGTAAAGCAATTTACTTCTACTAATATTAGTAAAAAATCAAAAGGCGCAAGCGCCCCGTTTAACCCCGACAAGCAAATGTTCCTAGGAGAAGAAAAGGGTGCATTTTCCTTTTATTCTCCTAGGGTTATTTGACCTCGAGGGGCTGGGCGCTGGAGCTGGATTACTACAACACCGTAAAGAGGTTTACTCTATATTGTTAATTCTGATATTATAATAAAAACACCCAATAGTAGTATTGAGTGTTCCTTCCAAATTACTCTGTTACTTCAACAATCGAATGAAAAGGAATCTGAACGACAAGTCCTTCCTTTAAAACAATGCGTAGTTTTTGATGAATTTCATCTACATAGTGTATGCTGCCCCTAATGGTTTTGTGCTGGGTGTGATCAAAATAGGTAATCGAAAGCTCTGCACCATGAGCCATAGCTTCACAGATCACTTCATTCATTTGGTCTAACTTCTGTTCATCAAGATCAGGCTTTGTTTCGAATTCATCCTCTTTCACCCAATCTCGTAATAGCTTGACATGCTCTGGAAGCATCATAGCCGTCCATTTGATGTTTCCACGATCTCGTATCATCACATTCTTCCTCTCTCCGTTATGATTTATGCCCTCCTACAAGCTTACTTCTATGTCGAGCGGTTCCCGCATCTGTATAAGATACTGCTCGCAAAATCGCTGCCGATCCATATTTGGCACGAATGGCATCCATCGTGTACCCCAACGCCCGTTGCTTTGGTTTTTTACTAGAGAATAGGTTCAACTGAAGCTCGTTATCCTCTACGATATTAGAAAGTGTCACTGAGATTTTCCTTACTGTTTTGCCTTGATAGTGCTCTTCAAATAACTTTAAACAAACATTGTAAAGATCAATCGTAATATTTGTAGGATCATCAACTGTTCTAGAACGATGGAATCCTCCTCCAAACTCATCCTTGCTATACCCTATTCCAAGACTCACCGTTCTACCTGCTTTTCCATGCTGACGTGCTCGCCTTCCCACTTCTTCACAAATCTCTAAAATCACATGTTTTACTTCGGTTGGGTCAGGATAATCTCGTAATAAAATTTGGCTTTTTCCAAAGCTAATCTGCCCCTCCATAATAGGGGCACCAATATTGGATAAATCCACTCCGTGTGCATGATAGTAAAGCTGATTTCCCATCACACCAAATTTTTTCTCAAGTAATTCAAGAGGATAGTTAGCGAGCTGCCCCACTGAAAAAATCCCCATTCGATTCAATGTTCGTTCTACCCGGCTACCAATTCCCCACATTTTACTTAGTGGAGAAAGAGGCCAAAGCTTCGTCTCTACATCATCAAAGGTCCACTCCGCTATTCCTTTTTTCTTTGCCTCTAGGTCTAAGCAAAGCTTTGATAAAAGCATATTAGGACCAATTCCAATCGCACAAGGAAGGCCGAACTCTGTTTGTATATCACTTCGAATTTTCTGGGCAATTGTTACTGCATCTCCCCACAGATTCTCTACTCCGTCAACCTTTAGAAAGCTTTCATCAATGCTGTAGGTATGAATCGCTTCCTTCGGGACATAGCGGTGAAATACCTTTGTAATTTCGGTGGAAATCCTTACATATGTAGCCATCTTCGGATTAACTAGCTGAATCCTCGGGTCCTTGGGCACCTCAAATAACCGAGAGCCTGTTTTAATTCCAAACTCCTCCTTCATCTTAGGAGATGCCGCTAATACAATGCTTCCGGAGCGTTCGGTGTCACCCACAACAGCTAAATAGCATGTTAATGGATCCAGCCCTAACATCACCGCAGAACAGCTGGCATAGAAGCTTTTCATATCAACACATAGAATTCGTTCATACGGAAATTGACTGTAATCCATTTTCCTCTCCCCTTCAAAAAGAATGTATGTTCGCTTTTTTATTATATTCCTTATTTTAAGCGAATATACGTTCGTTTTCAAATGGTAATTTTAGGACCATGATTCAAAACGTTGAAAAGATTTAAATGGCATAGTATAAATGGAATGATGATAGTCGGAGGTAGACATATGGAAAAACCATTAATTGCAAAGATGATTAGAAATTCTTTATATCAATATCAACATACGATTGATTCAATTCCTTTAACAAAGGCTGATTACGATTACTTATCCGAACGTATTTTACATCTTTATCATAATGGCAAAGGTGAATTGCATGAAATTGTCGAGGATGTTGTGTATGAGTATTTAACACAAAACGAAGAATAAGAAGCAAGGAAATATTCCTAGCTTCCTATATAACGTCTTGGCTATGTAAAAGGGGATTTTGCATACCACGGGGACGAGCTGAACGAAACCATTGATAGCAAAAAATAAAAATCAGTACACCATCAATAAGCCCTCCCCCATAATACATGAGCATGCCCCCCGCTTTAGCCTGTAATACAGGTACACCTATAGGAGGATAAGCATACATATACTTTGCTAAGATACTATGACTTGCAAGAGCACCTACTAACACAACAGCACGATAGGTAAAGCTAGTTCTGTGAGGTGTGGGATCCATAGAAATCATCGAAGCGGTAAACAGAAGTCCAGCTAAGAAAACATGAAGATGAATAAAAAAATAAAGGAACATACTCTCATGCATCTTCTCAACTAAGCTAGTGGTATAGAGGATCCATAGACCCCCCATATTTAGTAAAGCAGCTAGTGTGGGATCATGAATAAAGCGTAATTGTTTGCTTCTTAGGAAAAAGGAAAGCCGTCTAGCCCATCTAACAGGAATGGTTCGTAGAATTAGCGTCATGGGAGTAGAGAGTACAATGAAAAGAGGAGCTAACATTCCAAGTAATAGGTGCGTGAGCATATGAAAAGTAAATTCAGAATGCGCACGGTGTGCAAATGGACCAACTATAGAAAGAGCTACAAGGAGGATCCCTAATATCCCAAAAACAGTGCGATCTACACGCCAACCCTTTAAACGAGAGGTTATAAGAAGGTACGTAAACATTACTAATAAAAAAAACCATACCCACAAATTCGAAAACATACCATGAGCATGATGTAGATTACCTTCCATACACGACCCTCCTCTCTCTTGTTTGAAGCAATAAAATAGCACCCGCTACAATCATTACTACTGCAACTGCATTCCAAACTATATCGTAAATTAGGATGTTGTCTACGTAGCGAATTTGATGAATCTTTAGTAGTTTATGCTGGATGATTCCATCATACAGTTGAAAAATACCGGCACCAGTGAGAACTCCCCCCCACCACCTCTTTACTAAGAAGACATTCCTACGCCTAAGATCAGCAACCATAAACAGCCCACCAATTGTCGCAAACCAACTAAAGGCATGAAAAAAGCCATCTGAAACTAACCCCATATCAGTTGTGGATTTATCATAAAAATGATGCCAATGCAGAAGCTGATGAAAGACCGTTTCATCTACAAATGCAGCTAGCCCCATTCCAAATAAAAAACCCGACCACAAATTGCGCGACAGGTTTGACTTCATCACCATTCCTACAGCAACTCCTAACATATATATTCCATGTAACTAGTTATTCCCATCACAGTTTAACCAAAGTGGGTTGAGCATAACCAATCTCTACTAATTAAAGGTATTTAATTCCCTTTATTACGAATCTAGAATGTAAAAAAGTTTGGCTCTTTTCGTAAATATTGTTGCTCTATGATATGATACCTTTAAACAGTTATTGTTAGGAGGTTGTTATGAGTATTCCACTTGAATTAGACGGTGCAAAGGTATTAAAGTACACGAAAAACGACACTACTAAACAACTAAGTTTAATGGTTTTTGAAGAGGAAGATGGTTCAACAAATGAAGTGCCAATAACCGCATTAGCAATTGCACAATACGATAAAGACGACAGATACTATTTGTTTCTTTGTGACCAGGATTGGGAAGTGCAAAATGATTATCTTCTAGACTCAATTGAAGAATGTATCAGTTTTGCAGAAGACTTTGGCATTTTTAATGAAGATTGGTCAGAAAGATAGGCATTAAGCACATCGCATTTGTTCTACTGTCGTAAAGTTAACACGTTGACAAGAGCCGAGAAGCAAATCCTTAATGCGTTCTTGTATCGGCAACTTTTTATTTAACTCAAGGAATTGGTGCCAGAAAAGGTAATTGTCGAGGTACTTAGTTGCGACCCCTTGAAAACGGTCCATCCACTTTTTTAACCGTTTATGGTAGCCGTTAACGTGCTGTATATGATAAATGCCTTTTCTTACATAGACTTTTTTACTGACATTAATAGGTTCGTGCTGAAGCCCTTTCATAAGGGCAAATTTCTTATAATTTGTAGCTGTATCAGTGCATAGCAAAGCAGAGGTGTCGATATGACTCCCTAACACCTTGTCCAACTCCACGGCTGTAACACGCCCTTTACCTGCCATCTGTGAGAGAATTTGACCATTTCTATCGTGTGCAACTACAACACAAATTTGTTCTTTGGAGATACCTCGTTTTTTCGCCACTCCGCCGCTTTTACGTGGCTTCCTATGATTAATGTTTTTCTTGCCTTTCTCGCTTTCTAAAAAGAAGGTTTCATCGCTTTCAATGATACCTTTTAAAGTTTGATGACCAAGAGAACGAATAGCATATAAAATTTTGTGCCTCCAGTAGAATGCAGTTGAAATGTGTATATCAAGGGCTTCCGATATTTTGGGCAATGTGTATCCTTCGACCATTAACTCATAGTATTTGAGCCACTTGTGAGGATATTTAGTTCCCGCCAAAGGGCTGCCTGTCATATCATTGAATGATTTTCCGCAGTCCTTACAGAGATAGCGTTGACGTGACCGATATTTACCATTTCGCTTTACAGACATACTACCGCAATGAATACACGCTAAACCTTCTGAAAAGCGTGTTTCACGAACTTCTCCAATAAACTTGGAAATGTCAGCTTTGGGTTCTGGAAATAGGTCTTCTCTTATTGCATTAAAGAGCTTTAATTGTTCTTTTGGCGAAAGGTCTGAAAAGTCTCTGTAAATATCTAACCACATTGTAGGAACGCCTCCTGTATAATCAATTATTCTATTATACAGTATGAGTCCAACAGCAACAATCTATACGAAAACAGTCAAAAGTTTTGACAAAATTCACGAATGTATACTAACATTGAAAATGTAAAAAACTTTTTACTTTTTTAAAAATATAGGAGGGACTTAAATTGGATAAAGAGATGATCTTTGCGATTGGGGTATTATGTTTTTCACTCATACTGATTATCCTATTATTAGTATCATTGATTAGAGGAGGAGATGAACGGAAGAAATTTATACGGAACAAGACTATTTCTGATACCTTTATTACAACAGTTGTGCTTTTGATAATTCAGGTTGGTCAAATGATTTATATAGACTTCTTTAAAGGTGGCCATTATCCTGGTCTAAATCCTCTCGGTGCTTTAGCAGGAATTTCCTTTATGTTTTTATTTTTTCTACTCTTTAATAAAAGAAGGTTTGGAGACTAATTGATGGAAAATCAAATTCGTTCTATTAGGAAATCTAAGAAACTCTCTCAAGAAGAATTAGCCAGGTTGTGTAATGTTACAAGACAAACTATCAACGCTATTGAAAATAATAAGTATGACCCCACACTATCATTAGCATTTGAATTAGCAAAGCATCTTAACACTACTGTAGATGAACTGTTTATTTATGAAAACTTTGGTTAAGTCAGAAATTGGGTGTGAGACCTCCGCAAAAAAATATAATCCACTCTTCTAGAATAATCTTGTACTTCACCTATAAAGAAATGAGATCGATTTTTATCTTCATATGAAAAAACTGCATCTGGAGCAATACCTCCAAGCAGAAATGTTGTTTTGTCTTTTATTGATAACGACTCAGCAATCTTATTACCAATAATCAAATGCATGATTCTTGAACCCAAAATTCCACATCCTTTCCTTATATTTCTTCACGATCTATCCGTTCATTCCTAGTTAAATAATTTATAACTCCCCTCCTATACAACAACTATATTGTATTAATTGGCTCTCTTTTCCTAGATATGTTTCACTACCATTTCTACTAATCTCTTTAAATCCTATTTTATCAAGCATCTTTCTTGAACGATTATTTGTTTCGTGGGTTTCAGCGTAGAAAACGGTGATCCCTAAATTTTTAACAGCAAACTCCATCATGCATAAACAAGATTTAACCCCAATCCCATTTCCCCATAAGTCGCTCTCACCAATCGCGATGCCTAACTCAGCTGTTTTCCCTTTAATACAGGCTAAGTCTACGTAGCCAATAAGCCTCTTTTCAAATTCAATGCCCATTCGAATAAAATCATCTGTTTCTCTTTTTACACAACCTTCCCACCATCTGAATAGTTCTTCCTTATTTCTTTTTTTCTCCCATTCATTTGCTGAGCAAAAGCTGTCATCTTGACTCCAGTTTAAAACATATCCAAAATCCTCTATGGTTAAGGGTCTTATTTTAATAGGTTGGGCGTGCTGAACGTTCAATTCCATATCTTCCACCTTACAACAATTTGTAGTTGACTATCATTTTTAAAAGGCTCCCTAGTAATGGGCTAAACTTATTCCCCTAATTTCCTTTCACTCCTAGAACTTCCCCATGATGTAAAAATCCTATAAAGGCCATATCCAGTAAAAAATCCTAAGCTGTTTAAAATAAGATCGTCAATATCAAAACTTCCTCTTCTTAACACAAGCTGTAAAGTCTCTAAAACAAGAACAGCGCTAAAAAATAGAATAAAGGACTTAAAGAGTCTCTTTTTTATAACTAAAGGAATCAATATTCCAAAAGGGACAAAAACACCAATATTACCGACTAGATTGATCCAAACATCAGGGTTGAATCTGTCCATTTGCAAAAAAATATTAATGGTTTCAAATGGTATTAGATTATACATATACTCAGTGTGAGTAGTTCTCCCAAACCCAATCAGCATCCAAAAACATAATAATAGTGAATAACCTACAAGCAATATAAACTGTAATCTTTGAAAAATATAATCTACCTCCTCTGACTTAACCGTTTAACCTTTATTCTCACAGACTCTGTCGCTGTGTCTATTAGCGTATCTCTTTATCCACATAATGTAGGTAAAAATTTAGAAATGTACCTGTTAAAAATCCCAATAAAGTATTCGTGACTAGGAGGCCACCAAATCCTTCTAACCATAAAGTTAACCCCGCTGCTACAAATGATATAATCATCCCAATCCACATTACCTGTTCCCCCGATTTTAAATCCCTTTAGTTTACACTAAGTGCTAAATCAACTATAAAAATACAAACCTTTTATTTTAACCATGTTTTTAACCTTACTAAATTCTCTTCTAAAAACAGAGCATTTCTCTCTATTCCACGACGCTTACACCAACCAATACTATTGAAGGCATCTGTATATTGGTAAAATGGCAGAACAACTTCAAGATCAACCAATGGTCTGATACTTTTATAGCCCTCTTGAAAAGCCTTGTACAAGGCTTCATCATGCTGTAAAAAATCACGATACAGTTTGGTAAAGTCCCCTTCTGTTGAACCAAACCGGACACTCTCAAAATCGATCACACCTGAAACCTGAGTACCATCCACTATTATATTGCCTGGACGAAAATCCATATGTACAAAGCTCGGTCCATCTGGAGAAGGAAGCTGCTGTTTCATACCTTCAAATCGTTCAAGAGCTTTATTGAATAAACGTTCATCTATAACATCCTTTACGTCCCTTGCAAAACTATAAAACTGGTTTTCAATAAAAGTAGCCCAGGTTGGGTATTCATTTTGGATACCGGTTAACACCTGCTTAGCAGGTGGCTGAACAGTATGCATGCTAGCATGAAGGACTCCGACTTGAAATGCTACTATTGATGAGTCCTTAGCTGATAAAGGCTTTCCCTTTAACTCAGATAATAAAAAAGCACCTGGACATTCCTTATCACCAGGCCAATAATCCAGCATTTCAGGAATAGAAACACTACCTTTTAAGATTTCGTAGGCTTCTAACTCTCGCTGACATTTTAATTGTGTATAAGGTATTTTCAAGTAAACATTTTCACCACGAAGCAGCGTACATTTATAGACTGTGGAACTATGGGAATCCTCAACCTCATTGATTGATTGCACTTGCAATCTAAATTGTTTAATCATACGATTTAGCATCAAACTTCTCCTAGCTAAGTTGAAATTTTTAAAGAAATAAGAAATATGAAAACAACAAATATAACACGATCGAAACAACTGCTCTAATCCTTGTCAGTTTCTTGCTAATTTCCGCTTTCTCTTCTAGGAAATTTATATAGTTAAGAGTTAAAACGAAACCCAAAGATATCATATAATACCCTGCAGAGTTACCTTCTTCTACAATATATCTGAGTGCAGAAATAGCAACAAGTAATGTTCCTATTGTTCCAATAATCATATTTAGGTATAGTTTGTACTTGTTCATAGACAGCCTCCAATTACATATCAATTCCATTAGTTACTTTTAACTTTTAGGAAAGAGCGAATTCTGGAAAGAGGATAGAAATACTAGAAATATATAATAGAAAGAACACTAAATCTATCGATAGAATAAGGTGGTAATTATCATTCTTTGCATATTTTCTTTCAATAAAAATACGAAAAAGTAGTAGCAAAATACTAAAAACCAAAGAACTAAAAAAAGCATATTCGAAATTCATGACAAACTGTACTATTATAAAAACCGCAAGCATACCGTATTCAATCGATCGCTGTGAAGAACTATATGGTTCATATTTAAATCCTTTACTTATGCCTAATTTTCTACGAATCCATCTGTCGATTACAATTGAAATTACACAGAAAATGATAGAGAAAACAATCACTTGAAATAGCAGTTCTGAAAACAGAAGAACACCTCTTTTCATTCCTTTATTCAGACTTATATAAAGTCATTCCTTAACAGGACCTAAAAACTGCCTCCACTCTATAAGCATTTATATTCACTATAAATAGTTTAAATCCTTCTTAAAATGACCTAATCCAAGGAAGGAATTGGAATTTTCTTCTTGAATAATGGAGTAGAAATGCTTTTGTACACTTTCGAGGTGATTATATGATGAGAAGCGAAAAAGAAATGGTGAAATCATGAAAAATAAACAATGGAAATCAAAAAAGGTAGTTTTAATGGTGGCACTTTTACTCTTCTTACTTATATCGACAGTAACAAATCCAACAACACAAGACTACATACACTTTGAAGAGAAGAATTTTGGAAACCCACTTCCTGAAAATGTACGAATAGCAGAAGCCGATTTCTTTATTTTTTCTGTTTATGCGGCGACACCAAAGGAAGCAATTGATGAATTTGGCATAGTACACCTAGGATTTATGGGACAGTTCTTCCAAGTGTCGGATGGACAATTTGATGACTCTATCTGGAAAGACTACTTGAAGTAATGCTGCAAAATCGTTGCAAAAACCTCGGAGATTATAACTCCGAGGTTTTCCTGTCTGTATTTTCCTAAAGTAGGTAATAGTTAAACTGTGAAATTGATTTTCACACCATTACTCAATAACCTGAAAATTCTGGTCGACCTTAATTACCACTGGCTCTGTATCTCCCATCAACTCTGAGAAGGTCACATGATATTCTGAGTCCACTTCCTCCACTGACTTTACCCACCAAGTAAGATTTGGATCTAACGTCTGAACTGCTGCGTGAATTCCTTTGGCAACTCTTTGGGCATCTTCATCTGTATGAACTAAAATCTTAGTAGCAGTTGCTTGGGTTGGAAACGATTCTTGGACAACTCCAGTATGCCAAACCTCAACCTGTGTTCCAACAGAAAGGTCAGACTTTGAAAGTTTCTCACCCTCTGTGGAGACAATATCTGTCTCTTCCGTGATCGTGTAAACTGCCGCGTTAGGCTGTG
Organism: Bacillus mesophilus; assembly: GCF_011008845.1. GTDB lineage: Bacteria > Bacillota > Bacilli > Bacillales > SA4 > Bacillus_BS > Bacillus_BS mesophilus. The sequence goes on from NZ_JAAIWM010000002.1 coordinate 310,483, forward strand.
AACCCTCCGTTTTTTCTGTAACTAGGATGATCTGTTCATTTACTGACATCACATAACCTGTTATATCTTTAACATCATTATTTGTACCGCTAGTGCTATCCTGAGCACAGCTCGCCAAAAACATAAAAAACCCAATCATAAGCCCTATACATGTTCTTTTCATCATACTTATCACCTCATCATATACGTCGTAGTGACTTCTAAAAACGTTACACTAGCACTAACTTATATGCTTATTTTTTTATGTAGAAAAATCACTACGAGAATGAAAAGAAGAAATCCCAAAAACACTGTAACAGATAAGTAAGTATCTAGAAGCTTTGCCGTTTCTCTAGTTAACTTATGTAGGAAAGGTTCAGGAATAGGTTCAGCCCTTTTGTCCATGTACACAATATGCTCAATCGTGTCTCCACCTAGTGCTGGTTCAAAACCAAACTCTCCCCTATCGAGATAGATTTCAACTATATCTCCTACGGTAACGTCTACACGTTTCCCACCTTCATATAACTCAGATTGCCAAACAGGAATGTACGAATAGAAAACTTGTACATATTCTCCTAATGGAGCTACTTCAGGAGAAACTCTTAGGAGTTGCTCCTGTTGAAGAGTCATCACTCTTATTTGTGAAGGACCAGATGAGTCGCTAAAATCACGATGTAATTCATCCGCTATTACCTTACCAATTAAATGAACAGGAGCATTCTTTTTTATTTCTTCTACTTCAACCGGATCAGTTGCACCCCAAACAGTGCTCGTTAACAAGAAAAAGCAGCAAATGAAGATTCCTACTAACCGGAACATACTCTCAAGACACCTCCTTTTTTACGAAAAAAAAAGCATGAGAAACTCATGCTTAGGATAGTTATTTTTTATAAAAGGCTTTTCCGCCAACCTTTTCTACAAACTCAGGAAACACTTGCGAAAATTTGCTAGCAGCGTTCATCCAGCCAGGTAAATTGATCTCACGTTTTGGTGTAAACATTGCATCAATTATTTTTTCTGCTACAAAGTCTGGCTCTAGCATGAAGCGTTCCACACTTTTCTTGTAATTACCAGACTTATCCGCAATATCAAAAAAGCCTGTTGCAATAGGGCCAGGATTCACAGCCGTAACAAAAATGTTCGTATCCCTGAGTTCCATACGAAGGCTATTGGTGAATCCTAACACCGCATGCTTAGATGCAGAATAAACGCTAGATTTAGGTGTAGCAATTTTCCCCGCCTGAGAAGCTACATTAATAATATGACCCTCATTTTGTTCAATCATCGATGGTAGTACCGCTTTCGTGCAGGCGATGAGTCCAAAAACGTTCACTTCAAACATATCCTTCATTTCTGTTAAATTAATGTCAATGACTTCATCAAATACACCAAACCCTGCATTATTGGCTAACACATGAATAGTACCTGTGTCTTCAATAATCGTACGAAAGGTTTGATTCACTTTCTCAAGATCTTGGACATCAAGCTGATAAAACGGACAATGTAGTAGATACTTTTGTTCAATGGTTTGTGAAATTTGCTGTAGTTTCTCCACGTTTCGAGCTAGAAGAATTGGTGTTCCACCACTTTCAGCTACCTTAAAGGCTAGGGCTTCTCCCACTCCACTCGAAGCACCAGTTATCACTACATTCTTACCATTTAATTTCATGTAATCTCCACACACCTTTATCTTGTTTTAAACACCCATTGTCCATCTACCGTCTCCATCTTAATGTAATCATCCTCCATTAGATAGTCAAGCTGACCTAATGTTTCAGAAAGTGTTAATACAAGTTCTTTTTTATACACTAATGGAAATAACTTCTGACATACCTGTAATGCCGTTAGTGGTTCTTCCTTTAACATGTCTACGACTATTTCTGCTCGCTTCTCTTGTTTATGTAAACGTTCTGTTATAAGAGCGCTTGCATTTTCAATAACATTCCCGTGACCCGGGTAAACCTTTTTAACTTGCAAATCACGAATGATTCTTAATGATTCATTATATTGTAATAATGTTTTAGGTCGTTCTTCACCATCCATTGGCGGTTCTAGTAATGGATTAGAAGAAATATGACCAAGTAAAAGGTCGCCACCAAGTAGCACCCGACTACCTTCATGATAAAGAGCAATATGACTTTGAGCATGTCCCGGTGTCTCTAATACGGTCCAACCAGGAAGGCCTGGGATGGTGTCTCCTTCTTTAACCTCATATGAAAGAGATCTTTCGCAGCTATATGCTAAAGTCTTTCTTAACTTATTCATCTTCTGTAAAATTATTCCATCTACTCCAAGCTTAGAAAACAAATCATAAAAAAACTGATCATGGTGTTCAAAAAACGATGAATTCTTCGTAATCCAAGGTTGGTTAAAACGGTGTCCATAAACGGGAAGCTCAGGTGATAAGTAATCAAGCATTCCTACATGATCAGGATGATGGTGTGTGATGACAACCTGATCTATATCTTCTGGCGTATAACCAAGCTTAGCCAGTTCATTTTTAAAATGATTCCAAGCCTCTATTGTTTTAACTCCTGCATCAACCAATGTTAGCTTTTCTGATTTGACTAAGTGTACATTCACATCTCCAACAGGAAACGGAGTTGGTAGTGAAATACAATGTATCTCACAGGGACTTGCTAGAACCTCTTGCATATATAATTCCCTCCAGCTGATTTTAAAACTTAATTCGAACCTGACTATATATACAAGGATAACCCTTCTACGGGTTTTTGTCATTATTTTCAAATAATTATCGAGGAAATATACTTACTTACAATTAAGCTAATTATACAGGCTTTAAACTACAGCTTTTGTTTTCTTGGGAATGATAAAATATCCACTAATCAGATAGAGAATCGAACTACTATAGAAAATGATATCAATCGTAAAAAAGTCTGCTAGAAAGCCTGCCGAAATAATGGCAACGGAAGAAAAAAGTGTTGTCCAAAAGTGATAATTGCCAATCTTTCCACCCCGGTTTGATTGATCTGTATAATTAGCTAGTAGTATTTTTTCTCCGTGTTTTTGAAATGCCCCAAAAATCCCTAACACAACTTGAATACTGTAGACCTGAATCATAGTTGTCACATGTGGAAAAGTAAGCAAAATCAAAGCCATTCCCCAGCAGTTTATTAGAAGCAAATAACGATTTTCAATATATACAGATATTTTTCCCAATAAAAGATAGATAAACGCTGAAGATAAACCAAATATTCCATAGGAAAGACCAAAAGCTGAAAAAGATGACCCCACATTCTTCAAAAAGAGAATGTAAAAAGGAAAAATAAGGCTACTTGCAAAAAACGTCATGCTTTGTGAGAATACTAACAGCCTTAACCTTTTTTCATCCATCATTTATACTCCTCGTAAAAAAAGTTATAAAATAGTTCGTCTGAGTCATATTTTCTCTTTTGTATAAAGAACTCCTCTGAACGGGGATATGCCTCTCTCATTTGGTCCTTTGTTGCATATGGCATATAAGGAAGATAATAGCTTCCACCATGATCCAAGGTAACATCAATCATCTTTTGAACGACAGATTGCGTGGCAGCACTTTCTTCCTTAGATAGACCTTGATTAATGAGTAAAACAAGGGCAAACATATCCTTCTTGGCATATGACAAAACGGCTGTTTCATCCTCTTGTACGTATCGAATCGTGATATTTATTAAGTTCAGATCTTCTTCAGTCAAAACTTCACGCAAATCATCCATATAATCTGCAAATTGTTCAATGGGAACAAAATACTCTTGAAGTACATCTGTATCTGATTCATCTTCATATTCTAGGAATTTTGATTCTGATCTCATCACATTATTTCGAGTAACAAGATTTCCATTTGTCTTTAAAAAATAGCTTTCTTGCATCTCCCAAAGTAAATTCTTTCCCCAATCATAGCTCCTAGATAGTCCTAATAAAAACTTAGTTAACCAGGTCATCTCATCGCTCTTTAATTCATTATGCTCCTCTAACGCAACACTTGTTTGATCAGCAGCTAACATATAATCTGTAACATACATATCCGTCAAAAAATGTTGAGGAGACGTTGAGATTCTAGCTAAATGCATCCTAACCTGCTCATTCTCTAGCACTTCTCTTTTAAAGTAATCTGTATACTGATCGTAATTCATTTCCTTTGTTTTCGTGGTATAAAGCTCGTCTTCAGTTAGCTGAATTTCTACTTCAAGGATTACACCAAATAAGCCGTAGCCTCCGTTAACTAAATAAAATAACTCTTCATTTTCCTCACGACTAACATGTATAATTTGACCATTAGCTTGTAAGAGGCGGAAAGAACGAATGGTATCAATTAAAGACCCATACCTGATATCTCTACCATGAGCGTTCACACTCATTGAACCACCTACTGTAAAGATATTCTGAGATTGCATGACCTTAACTGCCAATCCATATGGATTTATATACTGTTGAATATCATTCCAGGTGGCTCCACTTTGAACTGTGATTGTTTTTTCATTTACATCAAAATTTAGGATTTTGTTATAGGAAGTCATGTCTAGAACAATAGCATCTGTGTAGTACGTGTGCCCCCCCATACTATGGCGCTTTCCAGCAATTGAAACCTTAAGTCCCTGTTCTTTCGCATCCTTTACTACTTGCCTAATTGACTCTTCTTCCTTGCCTTCCAAAATCTTTTGAACCTTAACTGGCATCAAGCCACTGACATCTTCGAACATTGTTGACGAGGTCGGCTCATCTCCTCCTTTGGTTACTGAGAAAACAAAGGCAAATCCGTAACTTATCACAAATAACAAGATTAGTATTCTCTTCATCATGACTCCCTCAAATACGAATTATATATAAATGCATTATACAATTTTTGCTAATTTATTGGTATGATGTTAGGAGATTATCATTCTTCTAAACTTCAACATATTACATTAAAAATTTAAAGAGATTGGTCCCTTGCTTCCAATCTTTTCTTAGTCTAACTATTGCTATTAATCTAAAGTAGGTGCCGTATGAGTAAACTCAAGCTTGGTTATTTCCATTACGCTTGGATTATTTTAGCGCTGTCGTTTCTAGCGTTATTATCTGCACAAGGTGTTCGTTTATCATTTGGAGCGTTCATTGAACCTTGGGAGGATGAGTTTTCAACAAGCAGAGGTACCATTTCACTGGTTGCATTAATAAGCTATATTGTTTATGGTGTATCACAGCCTTTTATCGGGCGCTTGGTCGATCAATATGGTGTTCGCGTGATATTTTCTTTTAGCGTTTTATTAATTGGGCTTTCAACTATTGCTACCTTTTTTGCAACTAGCCCATGGCAGTTGATGATTATTTACGGTGTGATTGCTTCCATTGGTTTTGGTGGAGCCTCGAATGTTGCCGGCTCTGTAGCAATTTCCAACTGGTTTGTGGAGAAGAAGGGGTTTGCGATTGGACTTATGACTGCAGGCTCAGCAGGTGGACAGCTCGTACTTGTTCCTCTCTCTTTATTTCTCATCACTGTGTTTGGATGGAAACTAACAGTTCTAATACTAGGACTTTTTTTAACTCTAATCGTTTTTCCATTATTATATATATTTCTACGAACACACCCATCTGAAAAGAAGGTCTCTCCCTTAGGTGGAGAAGTGTCTATAATAGAGAACCCAGCAAAGCCAAAGCTTTCATCAGCAAAAAAGGTCACTATTTTTATGCTATTGAGAAGAAAAGAATTTCTCTTTCTTCTATTACCCTTTTTTGTTTGTGGAGTTACTACGAGTGGGTTAATTGATACACACTTAATTCCTTTTGCACAATATTGTGGGATTACACCAGTTGTTGCAGGAGTAGCAGTAAGTTTATTAGCTGGTTTCAATATATTTGGTACAATATTTTCCGGTTATTTATCTGATCGGTTTAACTGTAAAAATATGCTTGCCTTTTTGTATGGAAGTCGTGCACTTACGGTGGTCATACTGTTAGTTATGATTTACAATACATCAGCATTCGGTTTTATCTTAAATGAATCGTATCTTCTACTTATATTTGCAATTAGCTTTGGAATGGTTGATTTTGCAACAGTTGCTCCTACGATTAAACTTGCAACAGAGTACTTTCGTGAACTTTCTGTTGGCGTGATTTTAGGATGGCTTTATTTAAGTCATCAGCTCGGTTCAGCACTTGGTGCCTATTTACCAGGCCTGCTATTTGACCTAAGTGGAAGCTATACTGATGCCTTTGTTTATTCTATTATTCTACTCGTTGCAGCAGCATGTTTAAGCTATATGCTGCCAAGCATTCATAAGCTACCTCAGATAAAGAACGAGAATCACTCTATCACTTAAAAACGGAGGCAGATATGAACAAAAGTGACATACATCATATAAAGTTTGAAACTGTTTATAATTTTAGGGATATTGGCGGGCTAAAAACTAAAGATGGACGATGGATCAAGAAGGGGATATTATTTCGTTCTGATGATCTTTCCAGGCTTTCACCTCGGGATTTTGTGCAGCTAGATCAGCTCAACCTTCAGTTCATCTGTGACCTTCGAACACATAATGAACGAAAGTCCAAGCCCGATCGCCTACCACAGAATTATGCCAAAAAGATAGTCCACGTTCCTTTTCATGATCCCTCACAGGATTATTCTCGCCTTCAATTTATGAAGCTGTTAATAAAGGATTCAAAAAGTTTAGACTTTCATAAGTTGATTAAGGACTTTTATTCTAATATGGCAACTCAACGCACAGGTGAAATTAAGGAAGTTTTTACACAATTATCATTATCTAATAACAGTCCTGCCTTAATCCACTGCACCGGTGGAAAGGACCGCACAGGCTTTATTGTGGCACTACTTCAATTACTAGTTGGAGTTGAATATGAGTCAGTCATTGAACACTATTTACATTCTAATGACCTAATAGGACCTAGAATGAGAAGGGTTGAGAGGTTTGTTCAGCTTATGAGTCTTTTCCGGGTAACACCAGAACAAATAAAGCCTCTACTTATTGTTGAACGAGAATATTTGGATGAAGTGTTTCATCATCTTTTTACTCAATATGGTACAATTGAAAACTATTTAATTACAGCCTGTGGAGTAGAGAAAAAAACACTTTCCCAACTTAAAAAGCTCATCCTCCCCTAATTTAAAACGCAGAGAATCTATGTTCAGATTCTCTGCGTTTGTCGTTATTTCTCTACTTATTTAATAAAGTGTTGATTGTCTTTGAAATCAAGTCAGGAAACATTCCAAAACTAATCGGCACATGTAGTCTCTCCGTCCATTGATGAGGATCTTTTCCAAATGGACCAACATTTAATACAGGAACCTGGAGCTTCTCAAGTTCCTTGATTGGAAGGTGATAGCCCTTTTTAAATAATGGCATATTGAATAAAAGAGGTTGTAGCTCTTCTCCTGATTCTCTTAGTCCAACAAAGCTCAAATCAGATAGACCGGAAAAATAATGAAGTGATTTAATCTTTATGTTGTATTTTTCTTTCGCATAGGCAATGAGTTCTTCTTTAGTTGTTGAAATGACTTCTACATCACTTGATAAAACTGATGGATAATAAGGTGGACTATAGAATAAAACAATCATTGGAGAAAGCTCTTTACACAAGATGGCTAGATCTTCTACCATTCTGGTTGAAAACTCTCGGTCATCTTCATCAGTACGATTAGCCACTAACTCCATTTGCCTTTTTTTTATTTCCTCTTTTCCATGCTTTTCAACAGCAACTTGTAACAGTTGTTCATATGTAAATATGTTAACCTTCATTTTTGTCTCGGAAAAATCCTCAAGCTTACTGTACTGCTCTACATGCCTAGAATAATGTCCTTCGATATTTTCGGCAGCTGTTTTTACCTGTTGAAGTAATAGGTCGGTCATCTCCGTTAGGGAGCGTTTCATAAATAATACATTGTATAAGCTAACTGCCGTGTAGGGTATTTTTACGGAGTACTCTTGTTTTAAATCCCTCTGCATTAAGCTTGTTGGTGGCGGTGTAACTTCACCATCAACAACCTCACAAAAATCAGTGTTGAGTTCAAGTACCCTCGTTACTTCAGATGCCATTAAATTAGCATTTAATCCCGAAAACGGTTCTCCCACATGTGTTTCTTTGCCAACGGATAAAAAGCCAGGTAATACCTTCCCAATAGATCCTGTATACATATAATAATTTTCATCACCAGGATATTTTGAAAACATCGGTTCAGAGTTAAGACAAGCGACATATTGAAGATCATGTGTATCTGCTAGCTCCACTAATGCAGGGACAGCTCCAATCATCCCTGCAGAATTCACCTCTTCATCAGGGACAGATAATAATAAAAGGTTTCCGTCAAATTGACCATTGGCAGCTCGTTCAATCATAGACATTTGCAGAGCAAGTCCTGCCTTCATGTCCATTGCCCCTCTACCAAACAGCCAGTCCCCACTTTCAATTTCAGCTTGTACCTCACTTGCGAAGAGATGTTTATTTTTTTTATATTCCTCAGTCAAGGCTTTAGGATTAAAGGCTAAATCTTTAAAGGTACCATAATCCTCTACCTCAACTACATCGAAATGACTTAATAATACAATTGTTTTCTTTACATTAGGTTTTTTAACTAATGCCGTCACAAAGAGGCGTCCATCGTTTATCTCATGTAAGCGTAGATCACCTTGATTTTCTTTAAAATAGGAAAGCTCCTGTAGCTGTGAATGGATTAATTTAGCCATCTCCACCTCTTGAGCTTTACCCGTTACACTAGGACACCCCACTAATTTAGATAGTAAAGCTACCAATTGGTCTTTAGATTGCCACTTTAACATATCCTACACCTTTCTCTCGACAAATTTTCAAAATTAGTATACCACTCTTTGTAAGCACTTAACTATCTGTTTAAAAATCAGAATGCTATAATTGGTGTTGAAATACAGTTAATTGTAAAGGAGAGCATATATGGAAGCAAAGTTATTCAGTCCTTACCAAATAAAAAATGTTACCCTTAAAAATCGAATTGTTATGTCTCCAATGTGTATGTATTCTTCACATGAGCAAGATGGGCAGGTTCAAAATTGGCATCTCACTCATTATGTAAGCCGTGCTGTTGGTGGTGTTGGCTTAATTATGGTGGAAGCAACTGCTGTCACCCCACAAGGAAGAATATCCAATGGAGATCTCGGTATATGGGATGATGATCATATACCTGGTTTAGCTAACCTAGTAGGAATGATGAAAGAACAAGGTGCTGCTACTTCTATTCAAATTGCTCATGCAGGTAGAAAAGCAATGGTAGACGGCGAAATCATTGCCCCTTCTGCTATTGCGTTTAATGAAAAAATGAAAACACCAAAGGAAATGTCGGTGGAAGAGATTCGTGAAACGGTTCAGGCATTTAAAGCAGGTGCAAACCGTGCTAAGGAAGCTGGATTTGACATCATTGAACTTCATGGTGCTCATGGTTACTTAATAAATGAATTCTTATCACCATTAACCAATAAACGAGAAGATCAATATGGTGGAAGTACAGAGAAACGTTATCAATTTTTACGTGAAATTATAGATGGAGTAAATCAAGTCTGGGATGGTCCTTTATTTGTTAGAGTATCTGCCAATGACTATCATCCTGAGGGGTTAACACCAGAGGATTATGTTACATATGCAAAGTGGATGAAAGAACAAGGAGTCGATCTTATTGATGTAAGCTCCGGCGCTGTTGTCCCTGCACCAATAAACGTCTTCCCTGGATATCAAATCGGATTCTCAGAAACAATCAAGCACGGTGCTGATATCCCAACTGGTGTAGTTGGCTTAATTACAACAGGAAATCAAGCGGAAGAAATACTACAAAATGACCGTGGTGACCTCGTGTTTCTTGCTCGTGAGTTACTGAGAGACCCTTATTGGCCAAGAACCGCTGCAAATCAGTTAGGTGTATCCATTGAACCACCAAAGCAATATGATCGTGGTTGGTAAAAAAAGCTCGTTTTAAAATGGAATCCTTTTGGACCGAAGTGAAATAGCGCTTCGGTTCTTTTAGGCTTAATTAACTGTGGAGATGTGATGATGTGGTTGCTCTATTTCATGGAGTTCTTTTATCAATTGGGCTTATTCTTCCCTTAGGGGTGCAAAATGTTTTTATCTTTAACCAGGGAGCAACACAGCCTACTTATTTTAGAGTGCTTCCTGTCGTGTTGACAGCTTCCTTATGTGATACATTCTTAATTATTTTAGCTATCTCAGGCGTATCACTCATTATTTTTAAAATAGTTTGGCTAAAAAGTTTCTTTATATTTTTTGGAATTATTTTTTTACTTTATATGGGTTGGACAATTTGGCGTGCAACTAGTAAGAAGCACTTAGCAGAAAAACAGCGTCCCTTATCGCCTAAACAACAAATTAGTTTTGCCTTATCAGTATCTCTTTTAAATCCACATGCTATTTTGGATACAGTAGGTGTAATTGGAACTAGCTCATTAGCGTATTCTGGAGGAGACACGTACTTATTTGCGGTAGGATGTATTGTAGTATCGTGGCTATGGTTTTTTCTTTTAGCTTACCTTGGTAAACTTATTGGAAAGCTTGACTCCAGTCAAAATCTACAACGTAATATTAACCGTCTATCTGCCATTATTATTTGGATGATTGCTGGTTTACTAGTTTATGAACTGTTATTTTAGATAAGAACGTTAAAAGGCTGCCCTTGTGGCAGCCTTTTAACGTTTTTTTAAGTTTGATAGATGGTTTTCAAAGACCTTTTTAAGGTTATTGTGTGGAACCTCTATATAATTGGGTGGCTCAAGCTACTAATTGCGTGACTTATAACATAATTGCGTAAATTCAAGAGGTATTTGCGTGCAACACCGATACAATTGAGTATCTGCACAAATTCCAATACCATGGAAGACATTATTGATTATTGAAAAATCCCACAGTATCAAAACTGTGGGATTTAAATAATGAGTAGCTTTTTTATTAATTAACTCGCCGCTTCTGTAGCCTCATCTGTCTGTTTAGTCATTTTTTTACGTCGTTTACCTATTCTAGAAACGCCTATTCCGAACGCATCAAAAAGTCGGTAAACCGTCGGAATTAATAGTAATGTAATTAATGTCGCAAACATTAACCCTGAGATAATGACAGTGGCCATTGGTGCCTGATAATTACCAGAAGATCCTGAAGCTAATGCAAGTGGAAGCATACCTCCAACTGTAGTTAAGGTTGTCATAAAAATCGGACGCACTCTGTTTTTACCTGCCTCAACTAGCGCAGCCTCTACACCATAACCCTCTTTACGTAATTGATTTGTACGATCAATTAATAAAATCGCATTATTTAAGACAATACCAATTAGCATCACAACACCCATACCAGACATAATGCTTAGCTCACGTTGTGTTAGTAGAAGCCCTAGAATCACTCCGACTGCAGTCATTGGAATCACTGACATGACAACGATTGGGTGCGACAAGCTGTTAAACTGTACTGCCATAACTAGATACACGAGGAAAATGGCAATCCCTAAGATCATCAGCATTTCCTGCATTAATTGTTGTTGCTGTTCTAAATCTCCTGCTACTTCCACCGTATAACCTGGTGTGGTCTCGAAGCTCGTGATTAGCTTTTGAACGTCTCGATTTATTGCACCTAAATCACGTTCCTCAATATCTGCTGAGATTGTAATTAAACGTTCACCATCGACATGCGATATTTCATTTGGTGTATCCACACTTGCTAAAGAGATAAATGAAGACAATTCTTGATCACCAGTTGCAGTTGGAATGGTTAAATCTAAAAGACTTGCTTTACTTTCAATCTTTTCATCCCATTTAACGTTGATTGCATAGCTCTCTTCATCAATCGATATTTCACCAACTGGCATCTGTAAAAAGCTTGTTTCAATAAATTGCTTAATTTGCATCTTGGAAAGCCCTGCATCCTCAATTGCTGCCTCATCTATTTCTATCACTTCTTGGACTGATGTACGCTCAATCGAGTTAGCTACACCAACAATTCCATCAATTTTCTCAAGTTCTGTAATAAAATCTTGACCAATTGTTTGCAGCTCTTTAAAGTCTTCACCTTTAATGTTCACTTGAACTGGTGAACCTCCACCTGCAGACATCGGACTCGCAACATTTTGAATTGGGAGTGTATCCTGTAACTTCCTCAAAGAGCTAAATATTTCTTCATTCACTTCTTTTTGTTCCCTTGTAATATCGTCACCTTTTGTCATATTAATAACCGTATAAAACATGTTGCCATTATCCATTAAATAGTTAGATTCCACATCTTGTATAGAAGAAAGGATTTTATTAATCTCGGAAACAACCTTTTCCTTTTCTTCTGTAGATAAGCCTGTTTCCACCGTCACCATTAACTCCTGATAACGATTTAGTACATCTGGCATAATAGTCATCGGAATTTTAGTTACAAACGCTAAAGAACTAACGAACATTAATATAAAGATTCCAATAACCGCAAAGCTATATCGTTTCTTCTTTACTGACCATTGAACAGTCTTTATATATCCACGTAAAAGAGGACCTTCCTTTTTAACCTTCTTTTTCTTACTTAGCTTTAAGAAGTTTTCTGAAAGAGAAGGAATAAGGGTAAATGAAACAATGACCGAAGCAATTAAAGTGATGGCAACGACAGCAGAAAGCATCATCATAAATTGACCCATTTCTCCACCCAGTAACCCAATTGGTAGAAATACTACAATCGTCGTTAGCATGGATGCAATGACAGCTGTAGCTACTTCCTTTGTTCCTTCAATAACTGCCTTAAAATTTGAAGTACCTTGTTCTTTCTTTCGATAAATGGATTCTAAAATGACGATGGAAGAGTCAACCATCATCCCAATTCCAAGCCCAAGCCCAATTAACGTTAACATATTAAAGCTATAATCAAACAACCACATTGCTGTAAACGTTAATAACACCGAAGTTGGTATAGAAAGACCAACAATAATAGTGGCTCTAATATTTCTTAAAAATAACATTAAAATCACAATGGCAATTATACCGCCGATTAGAATATTGCTAGTTACACCATCAATAGAATCTTTAACATAGTCCGCCTGTGCAACCATTTCATTTAGTTCAAATCCTTCAACAAGTCCTTCTTCACGGATATTTTTGATCTCCGCACGGACTGCTTCTGCCATTTCAATTTGAGTTACATCTGATACACGACCTACCTGAACGAAAACAAAGTCCTTTGTACCATTCTTCCATACAAGGTTAGAATTATCTAAGGGTTGTAAAGTAACCTCTGCAATTTCCTCTAAATTAATCATACCAGTAGAGCTTACAATTTTAAGGTTTTCTAAATCCTCAACACTTGTTAACTTTGTATCCCAACGTAATGAAGGTGAATCTTCTTCACTACTAAACTCCCCAATTGTTGCCTCACTATTACTCTGTTGGATCACTCCAACTACCTGCATGACATCAATGCCTTTTTCTGCAACCTTTTCACGATCAAATTGAATCGCTACTTCATTTTCTTGAAATCCTGAAAGTAACACATCGTTAACTTCTTGAAGCTCTTCTAGTCTAGGTTCAAGAACATCCTTAGCAAAAGTGGTTATTTCCTTCATATCACCAGCTGATACATCCATAAAGAAATCGTAGCTCTGAGTTGTTCCCACTTGGTCTGTAACAACTTCCTTTACACCTGATATAGTAGATGTAGTCGCACTAACGATCGATTGAATTTCCTTTGTCACATCATCACCGCGACCACTTTCAATGACTACTTGAAGGGAGCTTCTACCAATGTTAGTGGTCGAATCAACACCTTCTACCCCGTCAAGTCCTAGGATTTTCTGTTCTAATGGGGTTGTTATGGTTCTCTCAACCTCGATAGCTGCCATTTCTCCAGCATTCACATTAACATAAGCAGCATCAAAATCGATGGGAGGCATTAATTCTTTATCTACTTTAGTTAGTGAATAACTGCCTACAAGTAAAACAAACACTACCATTAGTCCAATAAGAATTTTTCGCTCAACCAAAAACTTTAATAAACTCATTCTATCTCCTCTTTTCATAAACCTAATCTATAATCCTTACATAATTAAAATCTCACACAAGATATTATTATAGACTAAAACTGGTAAATTTGTACTATATTTACATAAATTTTACATATATAGTTTATTTTGGAATGTTCTGAGTTATTAAACTTAAGTTTATAAATCTTCTAACATATCTAAGTAAGCTAAATTAACATGTCCTATTCAAAGTCAAAATAAAAAGCCCTTTAGGGCCTTTTGAGAGAAAAAATGAATTAAAATATATAGTTTGCCAGCTGTTCGCCCCATGGTGCCATTTCCGTTTCTACAAACCCAGCTTTTTTATATGTTATTTTAGCACCATTATTTGACGGATGATACCCGATCATAATGAGGGGAACATTAGAGGTGTTGATTTCTTTTATTTTAGTAACTACTAATTCAACTGCCTGCTTTCCATAACCGTTACCCTGGTACCGCTGATCAATCATCAAACGGTAAATCCAGTAGTTTCCGTCATCAGGGTCAATTCCAAACATAGTAAATCCTATCATCTCTTCCTCTAAGTAGACCCCCATTGCAAGGAAGCTTTCTAAAAACTGTACTTCAGCGATTGAATATAAGTTAGATGCCATAAACCCCATTTGCTCTTCACTTACTGATAACGCGATTGCATCTTCCCAGTTCTCTCGATTTATATTTTTTAATGTCAAATTCAAACAAATACACCTCATTCTTCTTAGTTCTCACTCTATCATTTATATGATACTCCTAAGAGTTCCAATCTTTCATATTAGCTACTTAGGTCATTATCCCTTCTTCTATTATAAAGAAATTTTCATCTCCTTTTTCAAATGTAACGATTTCAAGGGAATTTCGTCTTATGCAGTGAGGGAATTACAACATTAAAAAAGGGTGAACTAGATGAGATGGTATAAATATTTATTTATCTTTTTTCTTTTTTTATCTGTAGCACTTATTGTTTCCTTTCTTTTTGAGAGAGATGTAGTTAATAATTCAAAAGAAGCTTTTTCAGAGAAAAAGGCTCCAGTGGTGGAAATTAAAGATTCAAAAAGCGAAGAAGAGACCAAGGATAAAATTGAAGAAAACAATGGTCGATTGGACCAGGTTAACTATAAGGGTGAACTCTACCGTGATGCTGAGACACATTATTATCTCTTTACCACCACAAAGGACGGAAAAATTCAAGTAGAGTGGGGAGAGAACACGATAGGATCAGACTTTATAATCACTACTCAAAATTGGGAGTCTGTATATTATAATGGTGATTTGTTGCCTGCTGGAAACTATATGTTTGTTATAACAACAAATCCAGCTGAGACTTCAAGTGATTCAAATATCGTTACTTATGATTTCAATGTTTTAGGTTTAACGTTCTGTGAACCACCTGACCCAACTCTGCCATCATTGACTGTAGAAAGTCCTGTAGAAGTTGTTAATAGATTGGGTGAAGGAGAACATACAGTTACATTTCAAGGGAAAACAGATGGGACAGAAGCAAGATTTGGTAAATTTACAAAATCAGATCTTCCTGATACTGTTATCAATAATTCCTTTCATGAGGAAATTTCCTTTACCACATCCAGCCCAGCTTATAGTGCCTATCGAATAACAGTTATAAATAAAGCAGGAAATCGAATAAATCGGAACTATGAATTTTTATATCCTAGTGGTAAACAAGAATAATAGGAGGAGACTACCTAAGTAAGTAGTTCAGTTTTGGAGTACAAAATGATTTTTAATAAATTTTCGCATCAATTCGCGCACCTTTCCGAGACACTGTAATATATCTTGTTGAGTTTAAATTCGGGTTACGAATTCACCTGTTTTTTGACATAAAAATACCATAACGAATTTAAGTATTCATTATGGCTGTAACCTCTAATTTAATTTCATGTTTTACAAAAAATAAATTAATGTCTGAACAAAAGCCAGACATATGCCAATAAGAGCTGGAACAGCCTTCAGCATAATGATCCCTTGTGATTCACTTATAAAATGGTCCATAGGATTTTTCGTAGGAGATGCTAAAAATCCTATAATACTTGAAAACTTATTTTTCCTCATCGGAAAATCTGGAATCTCTTCATCGTAAGCATCCATTTTACTTTTTAAGTAAAATTCACCTTCAAACGGATCTTTTGTCTTCAAAATCATCGACTCCTAACAACTGCTTTAGATTTTTAATGGCCATATGAAGCCTTGATTTAACTGTCCCAATAGGAATGGATAAAATGTCTGCGATCTCTGCATTTGTCATATCATGATAATACTTTAATATGATAACTGCTCGCTGTGATTCTTGTAGTCCCATAATTGCTTCTTTAATCTCCAGTTTTTCATCATTGTTCGGAATTTCGAAGGAGGTTGGTGTTAAAAAAGGAAGTAGCTTTTGAAGCCTTTTTCTCCTGTTTAATTTATTTACCATAATGTTATATCCAATCTGAAAAAGATAAGTTTTTACATTGGCCTTATTCGAATCGAACTGATTTTTTTTCTGTTGTAACTGAAGAAATGCATCCTGGACGATATCCATGCTTAATTGTTCGTTCTTCGTATAACGGTATATAAACAAGTATAATGTTGGTTTTAACAATGTATACAGTCGATCAAGTGCATGAACCTCTCCATTTTGATAAGAATGCATTAGCTCATTAATATCATCATTCATAATCAATTCCCCAACGCTCTTTTATTCCCTTCAGCACAAGTGAGATTCTAGTAATTAAGTAAATAAAACCTACTAGTGTAAAGGCTTGAGCCTGATTTGTAAAAAACTGAACAAAATTATTTTCAACTGTGTGACCTGAAGAAATTAGAAAATTTAATACTTGCACACAAATTACTGCATAAACTGCAACTGAAATAGCTAGAGTATCAAACACATTCCAGCGAAAGAAAATGGTTGTCTTTGTAAAATCAATTTTCCTGTTTGCTTTTCTAACAACATACTTTCTATCCATTGGAATTGCTATTGAAATAATGATGATCATAATAATGGCTGCTACAATTAATGAAACCATAAAACCGTTTAACATATATTTTCTCTCCCTTTTCAAAGGTTCGCTTCCTATTTCATTTGTTCACTTCTTATACAAATGAGTGAAGGGAAAGGTTCATCGTTTTAAATATTTTTTTAAAATTCCCTAAAAATCCTCTCAAAATAATAGTTCTACACCGATAAATAATATCCTCTTAAAGCTACTTTGCTACAAACTGTAAACAGCCCCTGTACCACTAACCTTTATTTTAAATAATACGTATTTAACTTGTTAATTTACTTCCCTTTTTATATTCCAATAACAAAGTGAATAGTAGTTCGATTTAGGGTGCGAATTTGAATGTTGCACGTCTCTTCTTTTATTTTGCCTCATTATGATATGATAAATGGGACATGGAAAAGTAGAAGGGAGAATGACCTATGGAGAAGTCAGAATTTTTGGAACAACTTAAAACACTTGCAGCTATTCAAGGTGCCCCTGGTCAAGAAATGAACGTAGTTAGGACATTGGTTGAGCAATTTTCACCTTATGCTGATTCTGTTGAGGTTGATAATATGGGAAATCTATATGCATACATGAAGGGGAATAAACCTGGACCAACCGTCATGGTTTCTGCTCACTCTGATGAAATTGGATGTGTAGTTCGTGATATTGATGAACGTGGCTTTATAAGAATAGAGCGTACTGGTGGGATGATTGAGTCCTTATTAATTGGGCGCAAGGTAAATGTAAACGGTCACTTCGGAGTAGTGGGAGTAAAGGCTGGACACCTTCAAACAGCTGAAGAACGATCAAGAATCCCTTCGATTTACGAGCTGTATGTTGATGTCGGAGCTGCTTCAAAAGAGGAAGTACATAACATGGGAATCCAAATTGGAGATCAAATTACATATGTCAGTGAAATTGAACAGTTTACAAATCCAGACTTAATTTGCGGAAAAGCAATAGATAACCGCTCATGCTGCGTGTTATTGCTTCAATTATTCAAATCACTTCATTCTGAAAAGAACTTTGCTGGAACATTAGTTGGAGTCATCGCCGTTCAAGAAGAAGTTGGTTTACGTGGTGCAAAGGTTGCAACTTACAAAGTGAATCCCGAGTTTGCGATTGTACTAGATACAATTCCTTGTGCCGATACGCCAGACAGCTTAAATAGTGGGTATCCTGTTGGAATTGGTAGAGGCCCAGTATTCCCTGCATTAGCCGGTGGTTCTGTAAGAGGTAATATCATGTCACCTCAATTTAAAAAATTACTTATTCGTTATGCTAATGAATTGGACATGCCTTATCAGCTTGCTGTTATGACAGGAGCAACAACTGATCTAGCAGCTGTTCATTTGGAAAGAGAAGGAGTCCTTGCAGGTGCAATCACCTTCGCAAGGCGCTACTCGCATTCTCCAGTAGAGGTAGCTAATCTGCGTGTTTTTGAACAAGGATTCATGCTACTCGAAAAAATGATTTTAGATAATGAGAACTGGGGAGAGCTTGGTTTTATTTAATGAACTTATCTTCTTAGATGAAAGGTGAATCACTAGAGCTGGAGGTACGGGATGCTTAAGAAATTCACGGTGCAAACTAACAAGCGAGATGAAATGATTGAAGTTACAGAAACAGTACAAGGTTTTATTAGAGAGAACCATCTCCAAGAGGGTGTAGTGATTGTGTATTGCCCACACACTACAGCGGGGATCACCATCAACGAAAATGCAGATCCAGACGTAAAACGGGATATGCTACGCCGATTTGACGAAGTATACCCATGGAATCATAAGCTTGATCGTCATGCAGAAGGAAATACGGCTGCACATATGAAGGCAAGCACCGTCGGAACTTCACAACAAATCATAGTGACAAATGGAAGATTACTACTCGGTACTTGGCAAGGGGTTTATTTCTGTGAGTTTGATGGACCTAGACTACGAACCTACTATATAAAAGCTCTATAAAGAGAGTAAGAAATGGACCTTAAGAACACTCAGTTATTATGAAATGAGTGTTTTTTCTTTCTTTTAAATCTTGTAGGAAATCCATTGATAGGAAATTGAAGTATTAGTACAATGAAATGGAGATGTCAGAATTTTCATAATCAAAAGGAGGGTACTTCTTTGAACTTATCTGAAGAAAAGGCACTATTAGAGCTCACCGAAGAGGCAATTAAAAATCATCAAATGAAACCTGAAGAGTTATTTCTATTTAAACTTTTTAACTTCAAATTTTCTTATGATGATGATCAAGAAACTTGTAAAATGGAAGTTCCTCTACATGAAATCATGCTAGGCCCATTACGTTTTATTCACGGAGGGTTTATCACATATTTGGCAGACACCTGCATGGGGCATCTTTGTTTTAAATACTTAGATTCTCCTTTTGTTGCGCTTGAGCTTAAAACGCAATACCTTAAGTCCGTCCAAGAAGGAACTGTGGTGGCTGAAGCAAGATTTAGACAGAAAGGAAAGACGATTATTTTTATTGACTGTGAGGTAAAAACAAAGGAAGGTTTGCCTCTATCTACTATTTCCGCTACATTCTATGTCCTGCCCAACAAGAAATAATAGTTCTTAGTTAAAATTCCATTTGGCCATGTGGCCTTTTTTTATTAGAAGTGACGGGTAAAAAGCCCTCCTACTTCTCCACTATAAAATCAACCTGTCCTTCTATTTTATACTCTTGTGGCTTACTACCCATTTTTTCAATAAAGAAGTCGGCATATCCGTTAACGAGATAGTAGCCTACTGGAAACTTCTTATTCATTATAGCTTTCATAAATTCTCTATATTCTTTTGTATCCTCTAGGTCAAATCCGCCGCTTGCTCTATACTTTTCACGGAGTGCTTCTCCTCTTTTTAACGTTGTACTAATTAAGGGTTCATTCATGCCATATTCAATAGTATACTCTCGTGTTTTTTCAATCATTGGAAAATGAAATGGAGAAGCTGCATGATAGATCGTTATGTTATCTTGCTCACCAATATATTCTAGCTCAGCATACATAACGATTTCTTCATTCTGATATGTACTTTTTTCTGTTACTAAGCGATAAATGAAATCATCTACGATTACCTCATCCCTTGTTTGTTCCTGAATAAATTGATCAGGATTCACCTTAGTGATCTGACCTGTACAACCTATTAAAAGCATTATAATCAAAATAAAAAAACATAAAATTTTTCGTTTCATAAATCACCTCTACTCATTCGATATTGAACTATTCTATAGAATGGAACGTTTCCCCTCTTCCAATTGGAAAAGTTCTCACTTTAAATAGTTACTCATAAATAATAAGAGTCAATGACAGTAGTCATTGACCCTTATTTATATTATTTTATTCTAAATTTGCTTAAGTTACGGTTTAATTCTTCAGCCAAATGGGCTAGAGAACCAGCAGAGGCTGTAACTTCCTCCATTGTAGCAAGTTGCTCTTCGTTGGCAGCTGAACTTTCCTCACTAAATCTTGCACTTTCCTTGGCGATTTCAGAAACTTCTGTCACTGATGATAACACTTGGTCACTGACATTCGTCATTTGTTCAATCGCTGTTGCTACTTCAGAAACGGTGCTTGATACTCTTGCATTTAATTCCTGTATGGAAACGAATGCATCTGATACATCCTGAGTATACTGAATTCCTTTTTCTACTCTTTCCTGTCCATCCTTCATGGAAGTAACAGCTTGTCCAGTTTCTTGCTGTATTTCAGAGATCATTTTAGTAATCTGTTCCGCTGATCGACGTGACTCTTCTGCTAATTTACGAACCTCATCGGCAACAACTGCAAATCCTTTACCGTGCTCTCCCGCACGAGCAGCTTCAATCGCAGCATTTAATGCTAGAAGATTGGTTTGATCAGAAATAGATGTAATTAATTCTAAAATACTACTAATTTCTTTCGATAGATTACCTAACTTTAAGATTCTCGTAGACGTTTCGGTAACAGAACCTTGAATCTGATTCATTTGCTCTACTACCATTGAAACCTTTTGTGAACCATTGCTAGTTGCATCTAAAGCCTGATGTGTTAAACCATTCATTTCTCTTCCGTTTTGAGATACCTGGTTTAATCCTGCTGATAATTGTTGCATAGAGGCTAACACATCCTCTGAGCTAGCTAATTGATTACTAGCTCCCTCAGCAGCAGATTGTGCCATTGCTGAAACCTGTTCAGCAGCTCTTGTACTTTGCTCAGAGCTTGCTGATAGCTCTTCACTAGCAGCAGTTAACTGGTGAGTCGATTCCTCTACCTGCCCTAATAATTCTCTAAACTTTAGAACAAGTTGATTCACCGAAGTAACTAAAATACCAAGTTCACTTGAGGATTTGGTTCTTAATGCCGATTGACTTAGGTCACCCTCAGCCATCACCTTCATCCTTTCAGAAACTTGTAAAATAGGTAGTGTAATTCTTCTAGCCATAAACAGCGCTACTAGAATACCTACTACAATTCCCACAACTGCTAATACAACGTTTATCAGCATTACTGTATTTCCACTTGATACTAGTTCTTTTGTTAGTACAGCTATTTTCTGTTCTCTTTCTTCAGCAAGTACTTTAAAGCCTTCATCAATCTCTCTTCCAAGCGGTGTAACATGCTGTCTTAAGACAGATAATGCAAAGCTTTTACTACCAGATTCAACCTGTTTCACTAGTTTTTCATCAATGAGAGTTGAAAATTCTTTACTCTTTGCTACAAGAAGTTTTGCTTCCTCTGAGTTATTATTTTTAAGTAGGGCTTCTTCTAGAACTCTACTTTCTTCAGAAACCTCATTAAATAAATCTAAGTATTCCTTGTCTTCAAATAAAACATATCCTCGTATTAATCCGATTCTTTCCTGAATATTGCCACTCAGCTTCACATCACCTACAAGTTGCTGTGCTTCTTTTTCAATTACCAATTCAACCTTCTGGTTGTAATTGAAGATCATAGCATTAGAGACAATAGAAACGATGACTAATATTACTAGAATAATACCAAAAGAAAACAAGATGTTCCATTTCAAGCTTTTCATACAAGTAACTCTCCCCGTTGTTTGGATTGTGTAGTCATGTTGCTAAAATGTGATAATTTTCGCTAAATTTCTACAATTATTATCCTACTTTGGGACTAGCCTTGTCAACGAGTTTTAGGTAATAAATTACTTGCTTTTTTAGGAACGTTTTATACCTAAGCGGTAGCCAATCCATAAAAAAGCCCCTCCATAAATTAGCAGAAACAGAATGATAATGGGATGCTCCTTTATGAAGGTCAGCCCTGCTTTAAACAGACCTGATATATTCAAAGAGGTGATACTTTCTATGAGGCTACCATTCTCGTAGAGGAAATAAACATATACAATGAACAGACCAATAATTAGGAAAAAGGCTGCTCTCATGGCCCTAATTGCCATTGTTTTTGATGCAGAATATTTCTGACGCTTGGTTGCTTTTCCAGCTCTTTTTTTCGTTACATTCTGAATTGGCATCTGCTCACCTCCCCTTGTTCAAAGAAATAGAAATTCTATTTTTATATCTAACTAGTTTGCCAAATACGAGAGACCTTTGAAGATGTAAGTTGAATAGCATACACATCCGGATTAGTCATTTCTTTCCATTCCTCAAAACCATATTGTTTATCAAACAACCTTAAGATTAATGTTGCTAGATTTCCATGAGTCACCAGTACAATATGCTCCTCGTTGGAAATAATTAACTCATCGATCAGTGATTTAACACGATCGCTAGCCTCTTCAGAAGACTCCCCTCCTTCAAGGGCAAGAGAAAAGTCGTGGAAGGATTCTTCTAAAAACTCCAACCAGCCAGGATAATCAGTCGGACTAAGTATTCTCTCTCCTAGTCTACGATCCACTTCCAGACGGATTCCATTTGCTTCTGAATAAGGTCTTATTGTATCTACAGCCCGCTTATAGTGACTAGAGATTATACGCTGAATATTATAGGTGGATAGAAATTCAGATAAATGAAGGGATTGTACTTTCCCTTCATCCGTTAACTCTGCCTCTACTTCCTGACCTGTGGCTTTACTATGTCTAATAATATAGAGAGTTTTCAAGAGTTATTCTTCCCCCTTCGTTGAACACGATATGTAGAAAAGTCATGTGCGATCTCCACATTTGTAAACACTTGTTTGGCTTCCTCCAATAATTGCAATGTATCCTCTTTTTGGTAACGAGAGCTGATATGTGTTAACAGAAGTTTTTCCACATTTGCTTGTTTTGCGATATTTGCTGCTTGAACGGTAGAAGAGTGGAAATACTCATGAGCTAACTGGGCTTCTTCATGACTGAAAGTTGCTTCATGAACAAGAACGTCAGCATTATTTGCAAGGGTAACACTCTGTTCTGTGAATCTAGTGTCACCGAGGATGGTAATAATACGTCCTGGAATGGGAACCCCGATATAATCTTTTCCATCTATTACTCGACCATCAGAAAGGTTCACAATCTCTCCAAGCTTTAGCTTCTTAAAGTGTGGTCCTGGTGAGATTCCTTCCTGCTTAAGCTTATCTACTAATAACGTTCCAGGTAAGTCTTTTTCTATTATTCGATATCCATAACTAGGAATTCCATGCGCTAATAGTGAAGCCTCAACACGAAATTGATCATCTTCGAAAATAGTTCCATTTGTCACTTCAACCACATTGACAGGATAACGAAGGTGGGTACGACTAACTCTCATTGTGACTTCAACAAATTCCTTTAGCCCGGTTGGACCATATATCGTTAACGGAGTTTCTCCTCCTTGAAAGGAACGGCTACCTAGCAATCCTGGTAATCCAAAGATATGATCTCCATGTAAATGAGTAATAAAAATTTTTTCTATTCGTCTTGGTCGAATCGAAGTATGTAAAATTTGGTGTTGAGTAGCTTCCCCGCAATCAAACAACCAAGTTTCACTACGTTCCTCCAATAGCTGAAGGGCAATGGATGATACATTTCGCTCCTTTGCTGGGATTCCCGCTCCTGTTCCTAAAAAAACTAATTCCATCCTGTAGCACTCCTAACGGTCATCTTGTAAAAAATCCTTATTAAAACTAGTGCCTTTTTTATTTGACTCTTCCGACTTAGAAGGGAGGCCCTTCTTAATAACATTTTGACCAAATTTCGACTGAAGCTTTTCAATGGTTTGATAAAGAGGCTCTTTCCTAGCATCCTCTTGATATGAAAATAAATCCAATTGCTTATAGGCTGACCCTTTCTCAATAAGATCCTGAGTTGTAATTCCTAATAAGCGGACCGGCTCCTCATTCCAATGCTTTTTCCAAAGCTGTTGGACAACCAATAGTAAGTCTTTTGCTTCCACAATGGGATTGTCTATTTTTTTGCTACGAGTAACTGTTTTTCGATCATGGTAGCGTATGGTTAATTGTATGGTCGTAGCTAATGATTCTTTCCTCTTTAAACGCCTTGAAACAGATTCAGCCAGACGCTGTAAAACGGTTGAAATTTCATGTTCATCGGTTGTATCCGCACGTAGTGTAGTGGAATTTCCGATGCTCTTAAACTCGTATATAGCATCAGGATCTACAGGTCGATCATCATTTCCATTTGCGCGCGCGACTATGCGCTCACCATTTATTCCTAATATAGCTTTAACCTGTCTTACATCTGCTTTTGCTAGATCACCAATTGTCAGGATTTGAATGGGTTTCAATTTATCTGCTGTTTTAGCACCAACTCCATGCATTTCCGCGACTGGTAGGATCCATAGCTTTTCTTTTATATCTCTTTTTCGTAAAACCGTAATTCCCAATGGCTTTTTCATATTCGAAGCCATCTTAGCTAAAAATTTATTCGGAGCAATTCCAATACTACATGGTAGCCTTAGCTTTTCATTGAGTTCCTTCTGAATTCGTTCTGCAATTTCAATGGGCGAGCCCATTTCATAGCAGTCCGATATATCCATGTAGCCCTCATCAATTGAAACAGGTTGCACCATATGAGTGTAGTTTCGAAGATAATCAAACATGGCGAGAGAAGCCTTCCGGTAACGGTCAAAATTGGGTGTTTTGACAATCAGCTGAGGACAAAGCCGCTTTGCCTCCCATAAAGGCATCGTAGTCCTGATTCCTAATGCTCGCGCTTCATAGCTACAAGTGACAATAATGCCTCTTCTCTCCTCAGGATTTCCGGCAATAGCCAAAGGCTTACCCGAAAGCGAAGGATCATATGCCACTTCAACTGATGCATAAAAGCTATTCATATCAACATGAAGAATAACCCGCCCTTTTTTCGGATACATTTGCTTCATCATTACACCCTTTAAACCACTTATTTTAATACCTTAATCATAATCCCTTTTTAATAGTTAAAGCAAATACGAAAAGCGTAGCCGTGAGCTCTACATAGTAACGCTAATGCACAAAAGTTTGGGTTTATTGCACAAACCTATTCAATAATTGCACACAACTCTGAATTTATTGCACAAAACTTAGATTAATTGCACAAAACCCCTTAAATCCTTTTACCAAAGTAAAAAAGGCCCTTTAAAAGGACCTAGTTTAATTGCAATTTCACTTCTGTCATACCTTCTAATGAGTTAATCAGTTTAGTTGGATCGATCAGTGTTAATAAACGACCTTCTAAATTGGCTACTCCCATTATGAATGAATTTTGCAGGGCAGCAATTGAATTTAATTGTTGAATCGAGCTATCAGGAACATTGATAATTTCTTTTGCGTCATCGACGATTAATCCATATGTCATATCTGCTGAATGTAAAATGATCATTCTAGTTTGGTCTGTTTGTTCGGTTTTCTTATCATACAAGATTTGATTGGTATCTAGGATTGGCGTAATTTCTCCTCGAACTGTCGTAACACCATTCATATAATCCGGCATATTTGGAACAGCTGTGAGTGGTTGAAGCTTTTCTATAGAAACAACAAATTGAATAGGGATTCCGTACTCTTCATTCTGGGTCTGAAATACTACTACCTTATCTATTAAGGACTGATCTGCCATGTTTTTAACCCCCACTATAATAGAACTACTTTCTTATTTCTTATTATACTATAGTCATGTCGAATTTTGCAGATACTCTTCGCACAAATGATAGATGTAAAATTTTGCATAAATGGTTCTCAAATCTATGAAAACGCATACTCCTTTACTATACATAATTTATTTATCAGCAATGTATCCAATAAGATAGAGGAGGAATTTACATGATTTATTCTCAACCCGGTCAAGACGGAGCAAAGGTAAACTTTAAAAGTCGTTATGAAAACTACATTGGTGGAAAGTGGACACCACCTGTTAATGGACAATACTTTGAAAATGTTACACCCGTTACAGGAAAAGCATTTTGTGAAATAGCACGTTCTTCTGCAGAAGATATCGAACTAGCTTTAGATGCAGCACACGAAGCAAAGGCTGCTTGGGGACGAACATCTGTAACTGAACGAGCAAATATCCTCAATAAGATTGCTGACAGAATGGAACAGAATCTAGAAGTACTAGCAGTTGCAGAAACGTGGGACAACGGAAAGCCAGTCCGCGAAACACTTGCTGCTGACCTACCATTAGCGGTTGATCATTTCCGTTATTTTGCTGGTACAGTACGTGCTCAGGAAGGTGCATTGTCAGAAATTGATCACGATACTGTAGCCTATCACTACCATGAGCCACTAGGAGTAGTCGGACAAATTATTCCATGGAATTTCCCAATTTTAATGGCAGTTTGGAAGCTTGCTCCTGCTCTTGCTGCTGGTAATTGCGTGGTCTTAAAACCAGCAGAACAAACTCCTGCTTCCATCTTAGTATTAATGGAGTTAATTGAAGATTTACTTCCTCCTGGGGTTATAAACATTGTAAATGGCTTTGGTGTTGAAGCAGGTAAACCACTTGCATCAAGCAGCCGAGTTGCTAAAGTTGCATTTACAGGTGAAACCACAACAGGTCGTCTCATTATGCAATATGCTTCTCAAAATCTAATTCCAGTTACATTAGAGCTGGGTGGAAAATCACCTAATATCTTCTTTGAAGACGTAATGGCTCAGGATGATGATTTCTTAGATAAAGCTGTAGAAGGGTTTGTTATGTTTGCTCTAAACCAGGGCGAAGTATGTACTTGTCCTTCTCGTGCATTAATTCATGAGAACATTTATGATCGTTTTATGGAAAAAGCTCTTGCTCGAGTTGCTCAGATTAAGCAAGGAAATCCATTAGATACTGACACGATGATTGGAGCACAAGCTTCTACAGAACAGCTTGAAAAAATCCTCTCTTACTTCGAGATTGGTAAACAAGAGGGTGCAGAGGTTCTGGCAGGAGGAGAAAGAAGCTATTTAGCTGAGGACCTTGAAGGTGGATACTATGTGAAGCCAACTGTTTTCAAGGGCAACAATAATATGAGAATCTTCCAAGAGGAAATCTTCGGACCTGTTGTATCTGTTACAACTTTCAAAGATTCAGCTGAAGCTCTTGCTATTGCCAATGATACGTTATATGGATTAGGAGCTGGAGTGTGGACTAGAGATGTCAACACAGCTTATCGATTTGGTCGTGAAATTCAGGCTGGACGTGTGTGGACAAATTGCTACCATGCCTACCCTGCTCATGCTGCCTTTGGAGGATATAAGTCCTCTGGTATTGGTCGTGAAAATCACAAAATGATGCTAAGTCATTATCAGCAAACAAAGAATCTTTTAGTTAGCTATAGCCCTCAGAAATTAGGATTCTTTTAATATATGGTAGAAAAAGTTACCGCGACTCAAAAGGCAATTCAGCTCATTCAGCATCTAAAAAAGATTCATGGTGATCTTATGTTTCATCAATCAGGTGGTTGTTGTGACGGGAGTTCACCCATGTGTTTTGCAAAAGATGATTTTCTAATTGGTGATGCAGATGTGTTGCTTGGGACTATAGGAGAAACACCATTTTATATGAGCAAAGCTCAATACCAATACTGGAAACACACTCAATTAATTATTGATGTAGTACCCGGTAGAGGTGGAATGTTTTCCTTAGAAGGTCCGGAGGGTGTAAGGTTTCTAACTAGGTCAAGAGTGTTCACGGTGGAAGAACGTAACTCACTAAAATAATGAAATAAAAAAACTGATGCATGGAGTGCAGCCCACTCTATCGCATCAGTTTTTTTATTTCATCTGTGGACTATCTTTTAATAACTTCAATTCCCTTTTCTACATACTCGTCTCGAATCGATTGTGACTGTTCATTACTGCTTAGTATTGCAATGATAGTGTAGATGGATTTACTTATTTTGATTTCTTTGCGCTCGTAATGCGACTTTTTCAAGTCCATTTCCTCTCGCTTCAGCAAATTCTACATCTGCTTTTGGTAGAGCATTATCATGTTTCGGTTGATTTTTATTAGTTTTAGTCACTTTTCCACCACCACATTCATAGTTTGAGTGCATTTACGTAAACACCCTTCTCCTTAGTTTGCATTCTTTTTAGATGGTTATGCCCTTTGTTCCCCTTACTTCCATTTCATAAATTCCAATCTAGAGTCTTTATTGAAGAAGAACACAAATTACTTAATAGAAGCTACGTTAAAATACTCAGGTTTTTACAACCTGGGCATATTTTTTTATAGAGACCTACCTTTTATTCCCATTAACTGTATAATCATATTATCCCTAATAATAGAAAGAGGTATTTATATGGAAATCAAGAAAATAAATCCTGAAAATGTTGCCCCACCTATCGCGCAATATCACCATGTAACAGTCATCCCAAGAAATGCAGAACTGATTGTTTTGTCTGGTCAGATCGGAAATGAGCAAGACGGTTTTTTACCAATGGATATAGAAACTCAGTTCTCAAATGCACTTGAAAATATTAAATCTATATTAAAAAGTGAAGGACTGGATACTAGTAGCATTTTTAAAATAAATATTTGGTTAACAGAAAAAATGGATAGAGAGTTCTATACAGAAAAATGGAATGCATTTCATAATCAATCACCACCAGCTACAACCTTAGCTTATGTCAGTTCTTTAGCAAGACCAGAAATAAAGGTAGAGGTCGAAGCTTGGGCTGCACGATAAGAGTTATGTAACAAAACATAGTACTTTTGCTTTCATAGCACTATCTTTGTTTAAATTAGTACTTCAATGAATATGACTGCTATAAAACAATTCCTATTCTTTCTTCGTTTTCTTCTTACCGATTAATCTCAACCTAAAAAAAAGATCGAGTCAATTTCTACTTAGTGAAATTGACTCGATCTTTTTTTTATATTAACGTGAAGGCTTTGGTGGTTGGCATACTTCACATTTTCGTTGGTTATTATTTTTAAACTTTGTAAAAGTCTTTTCAAAATTACTACCACAAGCACATTTAAATAGTAACTTTTGTGAAAAACCATGATATTCGGTTGTTAACAACTTACTTTCTGAGTTTTTCTCTACAAATTCTCTGATTTTTCCGATTGACCATTGTTTATTCATTACACGATACCTCCAAAATTTTATCTCTAGGCGGAGGCTTGCTTGGCATCCGTTCATTATGAGTAAATTCAAAAATTCTTAAGTATCTACTATAACATATGCACTGTACATTTACATTTGCAAAAAATAAAAGTGTAGATACCGTTCACCTTATTCTATAGATTGTATTAAGTTTAAGTTATTTACACTTAAAAGATATTGGCGAAACTAAGTTTTCTTGCCAGCATAAATAAAATGAGTCTTGTCGAAAATTACTGATTCCTTTTCTAGATTGAACTCAATTTTCTCCGCTACACGTATTGAAGGAGTATTCTTGGGATTGATTATACTAATTAACCTGTTTAAATCCAATTGATCGTAGCCATAAGTTTTACAGGCTCTGGCTGCTTCGGTTGCAAATCCCTTTGACCAATAGTTTTTGTTGATATGGTATCCAATTTCAACTTCAGTTTTTCCATCTACATACTGCTTAATAAGACCACAATCACCTATTAACTCTTCGGTTTCCTTCAAACATACTCCCCATAACCCGTAGCCATCTATATCGTATCTATGCTGATTTTTCTCAATCCATTTTTGTGTTTGTTCTAAGTTAAATGGTGCTGGATAATACAACATCGTCTCATCATCAGAAAAAATAGAATACAGAGTATTTATGTCATCTTGAATGAATGGTCTCAGGTACAACCTTTCTGTTTCTAAAATAATCATGACGTGCATCCCCTCTCATAAAGATTATTACTTTTATTTTAAAGGAATTGTTAATGAATGGTAATAGGAATTAATTTATGGGATTGAGCAGAAGATAAAATTGATAAATTCCGCTAAATAGAAAGGGGTAAATAGTAGTGAGCAAGCATGCTAAAATCCGACTTCAACAAGTAATTATTGCTCTATTAGTACTTGTGTTTTGTATGAACGGTCCTCTATCAACACAGGCTCAGGTTACAAGGATCCCAACCGCTGGTATTGCCATAAACGGGAAGGTTGTAAATGGAATTCAGCCGATAAAAATGGATGGAAAAGTCTATCTACCATTTGTTCAGTTATCAAAAATCTTAGGGTACAACGACATCCAATATAATAGCAATAATGCTACTTTTCAACTAACGGATGGTTCCACTATGCTTCGAGCAACCGTGGGTGGATCAATAGCTAGAAAAAGTAATGAATATATTCATATTGACCCTGTACGTTGGTACAATAAGACAGCTTATATATCAGTAACTGCTGGTAGTGCTTTATTTAATGTGTATATGTACTTTAAGCCTGAGAACGGCTCTATTCAAGTTCAAAAACCGGCAAAGCAATATATTGTCCAAAATGGTGATACGCTTTATGAGATTGCTCGTGCTCACCATACGACAGAATATCATTTAAAGACAGCTAACAACCTAAAGTCAAACATGATAATGGTAGGACAACGATTAAAAATTCCTGCTAGAAGTAAAACGAAAGAAACAGAACCGATTCGTGAGAAAGCTCCTGTTAAAATTACCAAACCACAAGCAAAACCAAGTACGGTTAGGACAGACATTATCAACCAAGCTAAAAAGTACCTAGGCGCTGGTTATAAATTCGGAGCAACACTTGCGGAAGCACCTAGACTTTTTGACTGCTCATCATACACTCAGCTTGTTTTTAAACAAAATGGAATCAATATTCCAAGAACATCTAGAGATCAGGCGAGTCAAGGAACACATGTTCAAAAATTAGAACAAGGTGATCTATTATTTTTCACGGACAATCAGCTTTATTCTGATGGACGAGTAGGACATGTTGGAATTTATATGGCAGATGGCAGCATGATTCACGCTTCTTCCTCAAAGGGTGTCACGATTACTAAAAATGTACTCAACAATCCATACTGGGGTAAAAACTATCTATTTGCAAAGCGCGTCATTAAATAACGAACGTAAGCAGAAAGGATTATTCCTTTCTGCTTTTATTTTTTGACTGGTGGTAAAAAGCCATCTTGACTAACAAAAATTTGCTCTTTTGGCATATATCTTGTTAGCTCTTCTACTAGTTTTTTATATGCTTCCGGATGATACCATTCCTCTAACTTATGCTCCTTATAAAGCTTTTCAATCCCTAAACTGGTAGTTCTCTTTCCTTTACTTCCATCCCCCATAAAATAATCATCGATGGTTACACGATTTACAGTTGATGCTAAGGTAGAAGCAAAATTATCTGAGAAAGGTAGAAGTGGAGCAACTGCAGCCTGCGTGGGGATCCCTTCACTAGCAAACTTCTTTAAGACACTCATTCGTGCAGCTATTGGTGGGGCGGTGGGTGAAAAGATTCTTCTCACCTCATCCAAATCTGTTTCTACGGTCATGCTTAGTAACACTCGTTCTCCTAATCCTTTTAAAAGACCAAGATCCCGTTTAACCAACGGACTCCGGGTTTGGACAAACAAAAAATCCGGAGGCTCTTCATTCATTGCCTCTAAAAGTGATCTTGTAATTTCCGCATCACTTTCAGTAGGTTGGTAAGGGTCTGTGCTAGACGACATAAAAATTGAAACAGACTCATACTTTTTCCTAGCTTTTTTCATATCACGGATATACTGCTCTTTAGCATTTTTTTTAATGTCGACCCACGTTCCCCAATCTTCCTTGCGAAACAAATTAACAGGCATTTTGCGAACATAACAATAGCTACAGCCAAAACTACAGCCTATATATGGATTGAGGGAAAAGGTATAGCCCTCTAAAAAGCCACTAGCTGGAGTAAGTAATTGCTTTGTCATTTTTTCGGTTATGTTGATCATTTGAATCTCCTTATAGAAAAGCTGAAGCACCCCGTTTAGCCCTGACAAGCAAATGTTCCTACCCAACTAAAAGGGTGCCTTTTCCCTTTTAATTGGGGAGGGTTATTTGACTCGAAGGGCTGGGTGCTGAAGCTAGACAATATAGAACAACTGAAGCACCACGATACCCATAGTTCGATTAAGGCGCAGGAACTCTAGTTGTGAAAAAACACCTCAAGATCCTTTACACTTTTTAAAATATGTGTCGGCTTAGCGTCTTGTAGCTCTTTTTCCGCTCCATATCCATAGGTTACTCCAATAGAATCTATCCCAATCGTATTAGCACCAATAATATCGTACTTTCGATCACCAATCATAATAAAATCCTTCAATGAGTAGTTATTAAATCTCTCTACTATGTACTGAATAATCTCAGCCTTTGAGGACCTAGTTCCATCTAGATTACTTCCTACATTAAGATCAAAGAAATGTTCTAGGTTAAAATATCTTACTATTTCTTCTGAAAAGACAGTTGGTTTGGAAGTAGCTATTACCAACTTATATCCCTGTTTTCTTAAATCCTCTAGTAATGTAGGAATTCCTTCGTACAACGTATTCTCATACATTCCTGTTAGTTTAAAGCGGTCTCTATAGTATTCAATTGCAGTCAACGTTTCATTTGGATTAAAGGAATAATAGTCTTTAAATGAAACCTGTAGTGGTGGACCAATAAAGCATTCCAAGATGTCTAGATTATTTTCTTCAATACCCATTTTACTCAGAGCAAATTGTACCGATTTCGTAATACCTACTTTTGGATCTGATATTGTCCCATCTAAATCAAATAAAATTACCTTATATTTCATCAGATTGATCAAACTCCTTTTACCGAATCTATTAAATTGGAGTAAATTCCAACTTAAGTTAATTTCTCCAGTAGTAACATCACAATAATAATACCATTTAGAGGCCCGTGAAAAGCTGGTTTTATAGGAATTAATTTTAGAGTAGTATTAAGCAAATAATATGAGTTTGCTAACTTTGCACACAATTTCCTATAAAAATATAGTCTGTTTATTATCTTAATATTTTCTTAAACTAATGATTGAGATATAACGTAAAAAACGTTTACCTATTCTAACCTGAAAGAGGCAGTTATATGAAAATGGATTCGCCAAAAGTACCTAAAGATTTACCTATTAAAAACTTCCATGATATTTTGTATGAGGAAGATCCAGAATTAGAAATGTGCATGGTTAATGATTGTACTTTCTCTGATGAAGTGCTAAAAAAAGTCCGATTATCTAAAATGATTATAAAGAATTGTAAGTTCAACAATACCGACTTCAGTCATATAGAAATGACAGATGTTTTGTTTGAGAATTGCGATTTCTCCAATTCAAATTTAAATAGTTCATATATGCATAGATCTGTGTTTAAGGGCTGTAAACTACTAGGTATTAACCTTACTGATTCTCGAATAGGGCATGTTCAATTTGACCATTCTTTACTGAACCTAGCAACACTCGGAAATTCTAAGCTAGAAAGAGTATCATTTCAGGACACTTCATTGGAAGGTTCAGATTTTTATGATTGTATATTTAAAACAGTAGAGTTTAGTAAGTGTAATATTAACTCTGCAACATTTGAAAAAACTTCACTTAAGGGGATTGATATAAGTGATTCCACTTTTGAATCACTAACTGTATCCATTCCTGATCTTAACGGTTGTAAAGTATCTACGTTGCAAGCCATTCAATTTGCAACTCTATTGGGATTGGTCATTACTGATTAAAATGAGGAAAGCAGAGGTGTACTGTTTAGTCCTAACTTGCAATAGCTATATTAATCTCGTCAATTAGTAACTTTACACTTGGAGTATTTTCAACTATAACCTTAATAACATACAAAAGGCTAATGCTCTATGTACCAAAAGCATTAGCCACTGTTCGTTCCTATTTATGTGGTTACTCTTAATTCTTGTAAGGTCATAGCCGCCCTTTTTCAATTTTCTTTGTACACTGTTTCTTGTCTTGTGAAGACTGCCCGCTGGAGGCCGCGTAAGCCAATAATACTAAGCCTTAGCCAAATCCAGCTGTATACAAGCGAAAAAAGCATAATAAATAGTAGAACAGTCGGATCAAAGGCTGAAATAACAGACGGTCCAAGAATTGGGAATTTTAAGGCATACAACAAAATTGAGATGCCTACAGTTAGTGATAGTCCTGACAGTAGAATAATTGCAACGGGACTTTTCCATAATCGCAATCCTACTCCAAGAGCCAACCCAATTAATCCAGTTGTAAATGGAAATACCATTAGCTCACTAGGCTGGAGAATAGCTAGCAAAAGAATAGTTGAGATATATGTCATAAAACCAATTCTTATTGAAATGACTGTTGCGATGACGATTGGTAAGGTTGTAAGAATGCTAATCACATAACCAAATCCTACAAAGATCCCCGCCGACTGAAATATAGAAGCTAGTGCTGCTAAAATTCCACCCAGCACAATCTTCATTGTTCTCGTGTAATGACGCCCCATCACGACTTCTAGTTCCTCTTGGTTGCCAATGAAATGCTTCCACTTCATTCCCCCACCTCCCCATTAATAGGTAAATGCAGGACCCATTCTTTTTAGACCTATATTTTTACTAGGCTACTCCGTTATATAAGGTCTTGCACTTAATGGTAAATTCAAGACTCTATCCTGCACCCGTTTCGTTGCAAGGTTTATCCCACCATCTCCATTTATTTCCTTTTTATGAATTCGTTTACAGTATCCTGCCTAGTATGTAAAACTATTCAGCAAAAAAGAGAAAGGGTTCGTTGTTCCAAGAATAAAAAAACACCCCAAAAGTTAGTTTCATACTAAAACTTTTGGGGTTTTATTTCATAGAATTAAATGGATTGTAAGTCAGCTACTGTTCTCTCATTAACCTCAGTACCTGTATTTAATGTAGATTTAGGCTCAAAAAGTAAGACATGAACCTCTTCTTCTGCAACGGGTAAATGTTCAACACCCTTTGGCACAATAATGAATTCACCTTCATTTATGGTGATATCCTGATCCCTGAACTTTAGTAAGAGACTACCTTTAATGACAAGAAACATTTCGTCTTCATGTTCATGATGATGCCAAACAAACTCACCTTTAAGCTTTGCAAATTTGACTTGCATATCATTTATTTCTCCTGCTATTTTAGGGCTCCAATGTTCATTGAATAAGGTGAATTTCTCCTGTATATTAACCTTTTCCATTATTAATTCCTCCTAAAGCCTAGTAAAAAAGAGGCCTTCGCCTCTTTTATTGTGCAACCTCTTGAATAATTGCTACTACAAACTCAGCAGTCTTTACTAATTCTTCTATTGGCATTCTTTCATTTGTTGTATGAATTTCCTCGTATCCGACAGAAAGGTTAACCGTTGGGATGCCGTGACCTGCGATCACGTTTGCGTCACTTCCACCACCGCTTTTTTGTAGCTCTGAAGTACGACCAATGGAAGCAGCTGCACGACGCGCAACTTCTACTACATGATCGCCTTCTCCATATTTAAAGCCAGGATACATAACGGTAATTTCCACTTCTGCACGTCCACCCATTTCAGAGGCTGCTGATTCGAATGCTTCTTTCATCTTTTGAACCTGTGCTTCCATCTTCTCTCCTACTAATGAACGGGCTTCAGCCAAGATGTCAACACGGTCACAAACGATATTCGTTTGTTGACCACCCTCAAATCTGCCAATATTAGCAGTTGTTTCTTCATCGATTCGACCAAGTGGCATCTTTGCAATCGCTTTTGAAGCGATTGTGATTGCCGACACACCCTTTTCTGGAGCAACACCAGCATGAGCTGTTTTTCCAAGAATCGTCGCCTTCACTTTTGCTTGAGTGGGAGCGGCCACAATGATGTTCCCTACTTTTCCATCACTGTCTAATGCATATCCGTATTTTGCCACAATCTTAGAAGGATCAAGTGCTTTTGCACCTACAAGTCCTGATTCTTCTCCAACTGTAATAATGAATTGGATTGTA
Organism: Bacillus mesophilus; assembly: GCF_011008845.1. GTDB lineage: Bacteria > Bacillota > Bacilli > Bacillales > SA4 > Bacillus_BS > Bacillus_BS mesophilus. The sequence goes on from NZ_JAAIWM010000002.1 coordinate 346,647, forward strand.
CCATGTTCAATATTGTTTTCTTTTAGCGTTCTAATTGCTTCAAGCATTGCCGCTATTCCTGCTTTATCATCAGCACCTAGAATCGTTGTTCCATCCGTCACCACATATCCATCTTTTACAGAAGGCTTTATTCCTTTACCCGGAACAACAGTATCCATATGAGATGTAAAGTAGATTGGATCTACACCTTCTTTTGTACCTTGAAGTGTACAAATTAAATTCCCTGCACCATGTCCTGTTACTTCAGTCGTCTCATCATCAAAAACGTCTACTCCAAGAGCTGTGAATTTCTCTGTTAATACTTTAGAGATTTCAGCCTCAAACTTTGTTTCCGAATCAACTTGAACTAGCTCTAAAAACTCTTGTAATAATCTTTCTTGGTTAATCAATGATTGTTCCTCCTATCAATTACAACGGAATGTTTCCGTGTTTCTTTCTTGGTCGCTCTTCTTTCTTATTTCGAAGCATTTCTAATGCTTGAATGAGTTTAATTCTTGTCTCTCTTGGATCAATGACATCATCTACCATTCCCATGCTAGCAGCGATATACGGACTCGCAAACTTCTCACGATACTCTTCAATCTTATCCGCTCTAGTTTGCTCTGGATTTTCACTTTCGGCAATTTCTCTAGCAAAAATAATGTTAGCTGCTCCTTGAGGACCCATTACAGCAATTTCTGCATTTGGCCATGCATATACAAGGTCTGCTCCTATTGCTTTACTATTTAAGGCAACGTAGGCCCCACCATATGCTTTACGTAAGATGACGGTCAACTTAGGGACTGTCGCTTCGGAGTAGGCATAAAGGATTTTTGCTCCATGACGAATAATTCCTCCATGCTCCTGTTTTACACCAGGGAAAAAGCCGGTAACGTCCTCAAACGTAATAATTGGGATATTGAAAGAGTCACAAAAACGGATAAATCTTGCTGCCTTATCAGAAGAATCGATATCTAACCCACCAGCCATTACCTTTGGCTGATTGCACACCAAACCAACAACCTCTCCCTTTATCCGAGCGAGACCAATTACAATGTTTCTTGCAAAATCTTTATGTACTTCCGTAAAGGATCCTTGATCTACTACTTGCTCAATTACCTTTCGAACATCATACGGTCTAACTGCATCAAATGGAATCGTTTCTGTTAATTCAGGTCTGTAATCATCATCTTCACCAGTGTTTAAAAGTGGTGGCTTTTCCTCATTATTTTGAGGTAAATAGCTAAGTAAATGGCGAACCTGCTCTAAGACTTCCTCTTCTGTTGAACCTGAGAAATGTGCGTTTCCACTAATCGAGTTATGTACGTCTGCCCCACCTAAGTCCTCAGATGAGATTTTTTCACCTGTCACGGTTTCAATAACCTTCGGACCCGTTATAAACATCTGACTTGTTTTCTCAACCATGAAAACAAAATCAGTAATGGCTGGAGAGTATACTGCTCCACCTGCACATGGTCCCATAATGACTGAGATTTGGGGAATTACACCTGAGTAGATAGAATTTCTATAGAAGATATGACCATAACCATCTAATGATACCACACCTTCTTGAATACGAGCCCCTCCGGAGTCATTCAGACCAACAATTGGTGCACCGTTCTTTGCAGCTAAATCCATGATGGTAGAAATCTTTTTGGCATGCATTTCACCTAATGCTCCACCAAAAACAGTAAAATCCTGTGAAAAAAGATAGATTGGACGACCATTTACTTTTCCATAACCTGTTACAACTCCATCACCAGGACCCTTCTTATTAGCTAGTCCAAAGTCCTGTGAGCGGTGCTCAATGAAAGGATTTAGTTCGACAAAGGTGCCAGGATCAACGAGTAAATCGATTCTCTCTCTGGCAGTCAACTTTCCCTTCTCATGCTGTTTACCGATTCTTTCATCTCCACCTCCTAATTCAACTTCTCTTCTTTTATCATATAGTTCATCAATCTTTTTATAAATATCCAAGCTACTTACCTCCTATTTCTTTTCACAAAGCTCTAACAGTACATTTCCTGTTGATTTTGGATGCATAAATGCAATTTGGGCTCCACCAGCACCAGGTTTGGATTGCTCGTGGATCATTTGTATTCCATGTTCCTTCATATATTGAATTCGTTCTTCTATTGATTCTACACCTAGAGCAATATGGTGAATACCTTCGCCCTTCTTCTCGATAAACTTTGCTACTGGGCTATCATCTGACATCGGCTCTAATAACTCAAGCTTTGTTTCTCCTGCCTTGATGAAAGCTACTTTTACTTGTTCAGACTCTACCGTCTCCACCCCAATAAGCTCTAACTGAAGAACATCTATATAAAGCTTCAACGAATCTTCGATAGACCGAACAGCAATGCCGATATGGTCAATTTTTTTAATCAATTCTGAGACCCCCTCATACAATTAAAGAAAACGCATACACTTACTAGTATACTAGAAAGACATCCAACTATTGTAGTTCTTTGTTAGAAATTAAATTTCCTGCCACTATTTATGACTTGTCCTCGTTTATGGTTGCAGGTAAAATATAAGATACTAGGATGAATAAAAGGGGGAGAACGTTCATGACCCGTAAAACACAAAAAATTATTGTTTACTTGATGATTCTTTCAATGTTATTAACTACTTTATTTACAGGAGCTGCTATGTTCTTTTAATACAATGAATATAGTAGTATGGAAGAGAGCGACTTTGCTTAGTCGTTCTCTTTTTATTAGGATTTAACCTACTTTACTATTCGAATCATGAGGTGGATATAATGGTTTTAACGTTATCTATTTTGGGTATTATCATATTACTTGCAGGATTGTTTGGAACCCTTGCCCTGGCCGGAAAAGGGGATCAAGAATACAGAAAGTCCACAAAACAGAATGTTACTAGACTAACATTTATTTACTTGTTATTAGCAGTTATTATTATAATAGGGTTTGGCCTTTACTTTTACCTATAAGAGGATGTTCAAAAAGTCCGGGAAAAATAGCTGTCGAATTTCTTCGTTGGCTTGATTTTCCGCTCCTCATGTATAAAATGCATACACTCCGGTGCTCAACTCTTCGCCGCTTCGAACTTCTCGGCTATTTTTTTCCTCCTTTTTGAACACGCTCTATAAAGCCTAGCTAGACAAAGTATACTCTCAAACTTCCAAAAAAACTGAGTGTAATCTGTATTTTTTGGCTAGAATGATAGTAGAAATGGAGAGTGAACAAATGATAAGACGGCTACTGCTTCTTTTATCCTTTAGCATTTTCTTATATGTATTGTGGGGAGTATGGCAGAAACAGCCTGAATCATTTCAGATTAATGAATTCACTGAAGTTATTCAAGGTCAATACAACACATTAAAAGAAAATGAGAAAGTTAATGATTCAATTACTAAACTGTTAGTGACATTTGACCAAATGGCTAGACAGTTATCAGATACCCTTGTTGAAGATCAAGAACAGGAAACTAATTCAGCAACACCTATAGAAAAACCTGTCTTAGCTACACCAACTCAGCAGATATTCTCGGTCCATAATGTTCAACTTCACCAATCAAAAGAAGAGGTCGAACAACTATTAGGAAGTCCAAAGCGAACCTCAGAGAATGAATATGGGATCAACTGGAACGTCTATCATGAAAATTACCATAACTTTATCATGGTTGGTTATAACGACCAGAACAAAGTGGCTGCCATATATACGAACCAAGATTTAATCTCTTCCTCAAATGGAATTGTTCTGGGAAGCAATAAACAAATGGTTGGTGAACAATTAGGGGAATCTCTTTCAAGCATAAATAAAGGGATGGTTTTTTATCAGTTTGATAAAAAGCAAGAGTTTGAAATGTTCCAGATTGATGATTCCTATATCACAGTTTTTTATGATCAGCACCAAAATAACACCGTAACCGCCATACAAATCGTTAGTAAGTCATTAGAGGATCGACGCAATGATTATTATACAAATGAGACTGAGGCGCTTAAGGAAGGCTTTGAATACCAACTGTTTGACTTAACAAATTCAACACGAGTAAAGTTTGGGCTATCTGTACTTACTTGGGATGATTATGTTAGAGAAACAGCCCGTAAGCATAGTAAAGATATGGCAGTTAACAACTACTTTAGTCATGAGAATTTAGAAGGGAAGTCCCCTTTTGACCGAATGCTTGAGGATGACATACAATTTACCATTGCAGGAGAAAACCTCGCATATGGTCAGTATAGTAGTATCTTTGCTCATGAAGGTTTAATGAATTCCATGGGTCACCGAGAAAATATTCTTCAAAAGGATTTCAAATACTTAGGTGTTGGAGTTGCCTTCAACTCTAAATTTCAACCGTATTATACGCAAAAATTCTATAGTAAGTAATAATAGACTCCTATTAAAAGGGGTCTATTTTTTTGATGGCTTTTGGTAAGTGTTAGAGTCCACAATAAAACAATTTTGAAAAATATGAGAAAACAGCGAATTTTTTATTTTTTTTGTTGAAATTTGTAAAATTTATGACAAAATTAGGATAAGAGATTACAAATAAGGGAGCTGCAAATTATGAACGACAACCAAAGTCAGTTGGATCAAATTTTAGTTGCAGATATTGAAAGAAAGAATAAGCTAGTTTTCATGGTATCGTTACTATCGGTTATTTTAGCAATTGTTGTTGAGATTGGACTGAAACAGCCGCTTGTTTTGATTTTGACAATTGGGATTGGTGGATTTGTTGTTCTCGCCTTTCTGGCCTTCCTTATGTATAAAAAATATTTAACCATGCAAATACCATACCTAACAATTGCAGGTCTTGCTGTTGTCATTTATCTAATAATGGTCAGTACGCAGGCAATTACTATGATCTTAATGCCACTCTACTTATTAACTACAATCGCAATTTATAATAAAAAATCTACCACAATTATGGGTGTTTTATCTGCTTTATTGATTAGTATTTTATTCTTTATTAATTCACAAGACGTTCTTCAACTGGAAACGACTCGCATTTTTGCTTACTATTTAATTTTTGGACTTATTACGTTAACATTATTTTTCCAATTAAGGGTTTCCGAGCAAATGAAGAAGGAAATGAATGAGTTGCAATCTCAAACACAAACACTTGTAGAAAAGCAAAAGGAGCATAGCCGCTATTTAAGCTCTGGAACCAAAACCATTAGTGAAAATATCGGAAAGGTTCGTGCACAAAGTGAGGACCAACTTCATTCCTTACAAGAAGTCGGGGTCGCAGTTGGAGAGATATCTTCTGGAATGCAAACTCAAAGTGAGTCTGCAGGCACGATTACCACGTCTGTGGAGACACTTAATCAAATGGTGAATGAATTAGTCAAGAATGCAAATTTCCTCTCCAAACAGGTTGCTGTCACAAACAGTGCATCAGAAGAAGGTACACAAACTATAGAAGCATTACTATCTAAGATAAGTGAATTTCAACAATCTATTGATACGATGTCAGAAACGATGGAAAATCTTGCTGATAAAATAACGGAAACTACTACTTTTTCTGATAGTATTCGTGATATTGCGGCTCAAACTAATTTACTTGCACTGAATGCTTCCATTGAAGCTGCACGAGCTGGTGAAAGCGGAAAGGGATTCGCTGTAGTGGCAGGAGAAATTAGAAAACTATCAGAAGTAACAACAAAGGCAGCAAATCGTATTTCTGAAAATTTAGCAAAAGTGAATGAGAATACAAGCTTCTCACAGAAGCAAATGAAAAATAATGCTATTAAAATGACTGAAAGTGTAACTCTAACTCAAGAAACTCTAAAGGTATTTGAGAATATAAACAATTCCGTTCACGAGTTACATGCAACTGTTAAGGAGTATGAATTGGTTACTGCTTCTATTTCAGAATCATCCTCAACCATTGAAACATCTGTTACAGAGTTTGCCTCAATCATTGAGGAAACCACGGCATCACTTGAGGAAATCGCAGCATCAATAGAAAACCACAGTGAATCTAACGGAGAGTTAGTCTCATTTATTCAAAATACAGATGATGCAACACTTGAACTTATGAAATTAACAAAAGACAAATAAATGGACAGACAAAAAGGAGAAAGCATTCGCTTTCTCCTTTTTGTTGTTTAGAAAATTATAAAAGTTTATCATTAGTGGATAAATAAGGCTAGTGTATAGTAATCCAGCTCCAGCGCCCAGCCAAGATGAAACTGCGATGATCTTTGCAATTTCATCCTACCTCGAGGGAAAAAGGAAGCACACTTTTTCCTAGGTCAAATAACCCTTCGAGAATAAAGGGGAAACCCACCCTTTTTTCTCAAAGGAACATTTGCTTGTCGGAGGCCTGCAGGATGCAGGTCAGGCAGGCGTTGCAACAGGACGTTGCGCACTTAGCCTGCCTTCATCTGACGAGGCGCTTGCGCCTTTTGTTCTGTTTATATCTGGTGCATTTTAAGTTCAAGCAGTTCAAACATCTTTTTTAATTTTTCTTTCGGAATAACCTCGTATTGATCTCCGATACTTACCTCAAAATATGCCTCTTTATTGTTCACTTCTCGAAGGTTTCCGGTCATCCCAATATCACTTTCCTTATAAAGCTCTTTTAAAATGGTTTCCATCTTTTCTTTAGATGCTTGAAAATGAACGTGAAACATATTGGAAACAGGTTGTAGAGGTCTTGTAGTAATTCTTGTACAGCTATTAAAAAGCTCTGCTAATTCTATTGCACCTGTATAATACCTATTCATTTCAGTCGCTCTTTTGTCAAAATTATAGTTTGCACTAATTATGTAGGGATAAAGACTAATTAAGTCACCACCATAGCGACGTTTCCAGGTTTTAGACTCTTGTGTGAATTCGTGACTTCCAGCTAGAATTGCTCCGGCAATACCGCCAATTCCTTTGTAAAATGATAGATAAACACTATCAAATAAAGAGCAGATTTCTTTAGCACTTACCTTATAATAGGGAAGAACCTCTAAAAGTCTTGCACCATCTAAATGGAGCTTTATATCCTTTGATTTACAATAGTTAGAGATGTTAACAAGAGTTTCATATGAAGGTAGCTGTCCACCTATCTCACGCTGTGGGAGTTCAAGTAAGATACATGATACATCTTTCTTTAAAGCCTCAATGTCCTCTAGCTCAACAACACGATCCTGGTCTGCTAGTAAAACTGACTCAATTTGATGGAGTTCTTTTAAGCCGTCCTCCTCATGTATTTCTAAATGGCTAAGGGGATGATAGGCGACCCTCTTCACTCCTTTTTGATCACACCAAATTCTTAACGCTATTTGCTGAGCCATTGTACCGCTAGGAAAAAACACAGCGTTTTCTTTTCCTAGGAATGCTGCCATTTTCTTTTGGAAGTCTTCGATTACCTGACCTGTACCGTATAAATCACTTTCCAGCTTGCCTTCAACATCTTGAAATGCCATCTTTAATACATCAATATTTCTAGTGCCATGACCGCCAATTTGATAAGATGAATTCTTGAAAAGATCTGCCAAGGTTTCTTGTATTTGTGTATCCACTGTGTCACTCCATTCTTCTATACTATGATCTATTGCTTATTATCTAATATATCTATATTATAGCCTTTTTCCCCTCAATGAGTGGTGAATATAGTTCCTCATTCTACTCTTCTAAAAATTGCTATTTTAGTTAATGTAATTGCATTATGAGGATTTCTACCATACAATAAGCTTGTTTAACAACATAAGGGGGTGCAACAATTGATACAATTCTCAGAGTTAAAAGTGGCAAAATCAACCAACTTAGGTGGTGGTTCAACGGAACTGGTGGTTCATGGACTTACCGATACAGATACGTTTGAATTTATTCTTTTTAGGGGTTCTGAAACTTCTGATTGGCTATTGGATGAACTAGCATACATATATTATAAAAATAATGAAAAAAATGCATTTCAGATCTTTATTCAACCAGGCCAGTTTCAAGAATACCAAGAATTTATTGCGAACCATCCTACTGTTAAAAATAACGTTTAAGAATAAGAGGCGCAAGCGCCCCGTTTAGCCCCGACAAGCAAATGTTCCTTGAAGAGAAAAAGGGCGATCTTTCCATTTTACTCTTCAAGGGTTATTTGACCTCGAGGGGCTGGGTGCTGGAGCTGGATTACTACAAAAATTCGTTTAAGTACAACACAAAATTATATACTTATTATCTTTGAACAAATGGTGGAATTGCCCAGGCTAATGGGGCTGGATTAGAATTACTATGAACTAGCATCGATATCCAACAAATTATTTATAAGCAAAAAAGCAGACCAACGAAATAGTTGAGTCTGCTTCTTTGTTATTATCCTAATTCAACATTGTGGTACACTTGCTGAACATCTTCTAAATCTTCTAAAGTATCAATAAGTTTTTCAAACTTAGCTTGACCGTCTTCTGGTAGGCTTACATCACTTTGAGCTAACATCGTTAACTCGGCAACAGAAAATTCTGTAACCCCTGCATTCTTAAATGCTTCCTGAATTGCATGAAACTGATCAGGCTCCCCATAGACAATTACGGATTCTTCTTCTTCTAGAATATCACGAACATCTACGTCTGCTTCCATCAAAATCTCAAGAACTTCTTCTACATTTTTGCCTTCTAGTCCAACAACAGCTGTCGCATCAAACATATAAGAAACAGAGCCACTTACTCCCATGTTTCCACCATTTTTATTAAAGGCGGCACGAACTTCTGCAGCGGTACGATTCACGTTATTCGTTAAAGCATCAACAATGATCATCGAACCATTAGGACCAAACCCTTCATAGCGAAGTTCATCATATGTTTCATCAGATGCACCCTTTGCTTTATCAATCGCTCGATCGATAATAGCTTTTGGGACATTATATGTCTTCGCACGTTCAAGTACAAACTTTAAAGATTGATTTAGTTCAGGATCTGGTTCCCCTTGTTTTGCCGCTACATAAATAACACGGCCAAATTTAGCATAAATACGACTTGTATTTGCATCCTTAGATGCCTTCTTTTCCTTAATATTGTTCCACTTACGTCCCATTATGAACACTCGCTTTCAACACTTTAACTCTATTTTGATTTTAAATACTGTACTATAACCTAATCATTATACCTTATATTTGTTTTTGTTTCGAGTTAATTAAAGGCTGTTTTCCTAAAGAAAGTTACTTCTATACCAAAGCCCCTATTTAACCTTGGTGTTGATTTCCGTTACAGGACACTCGCTTTCCGCGGGGCGTGCGGTGAGCCTCCTCGGCATGAGCCTGCGGGGTCTCACCAAGGACAAAGTGAACTTCCTTTGTCCCTATGTCACGCTGCTCCCACGCTTGCACAGGATGTGCTGACCTCTGCGTTTGCCACAGGACGTGACAGCTTTTAGCAGAGGTTCTATTACATTCGCATCCCTCCACTAAAATCAACTCTGCTAGAAATTAACTTTGTACATTAACAGAGCCAAAACAAAAAGCACAGCCAAGTATACGAAAAATAAAACATGCACTAACTTCTCGATTACCTTATATAGTAAATTTCTTCTTTCAGGAAAAGCTATGGTTATGCATGATTAGGGGGTGAGATCGGATGAATAAAAATGTAGAGATATACCGCACTGGTCAAGGTGTACCGGTTGATGGAGAATACAGATGTCAATCTGGACAGCGGTTAAGATTAAATGGCAAGGAAGATTTTCCTGTATGCCCCATAAGTGGAAGTGACACTACTTGGACTCGTGAAAAAGTAGATATAGATTAATGTCACATACTTATAAAAAGTAGAAACAGGAGGATACCCATTGAGTATTAGCACTTTCTTTTTAAATAGTATTCAAGGCGAACAGGATATTCAGTATCTGGAGCAAAGCTTGTCCAAAGTTCCCGGAATTGAGCGAGTATTGATGGATACTACCGATAATGAACTTAAAGTAGAATATGATGAAAAAGCAATAGAATTAAAACAAATAGCTGAAATCATTAGTAAACGTGGATTTAGTATTAAATAGGTATACGAAAGGAGAAGTAGCTATGACTGATAGAAAGAATGAAGAACCTACAATTGCAGTTGGGATCGATACAGAGGATGAATTAATGGAAGATGCAACTAATGAAGAAGTGAATAAAGGTGAATATACAAAAGTGACAACATTATCATTAGATGAGAACGACCCAAGTTAATACAAAGTATGCCATTCTTAATAGGTGAAAATCCCCCACTAAATGTGGAGGATTTTCGTTTATGTTTCTATATCATGATTGACTTCAATCTGATAAAGTTTCTTCGTACTAAGCACAAATGATACTTTATAAGTTATCAATAAAATAATCTGAGCTTACTTTGCTACTGATTTCTCCACCGTGAAATTAACATAATCGTCGCCAAGATAAAAATTGTACCGATCCACTGTACCCATCCAAACGAAACATGTAACCATATGATTGACACTACCGCAGCAGATAATGGCTCTGCACATGCGAGAGTACTTGTCTCTGACGGAGAGATATAGTTCATACTCTCCAAATAACAATAAAAAGGAATCAAGGTTCCAAAGACAATAATAAAGAGAAGAGCAAATATTGATGAGCTATCCCATGTTCCCTGGATGTCCCATGGGTGAAAGATAAAACTAAATCCAATTCCTCCTATCAACATCCCCCATCCTACAACTACCATTGTCCCCCATTTTTTAATTAAGCTAGCTGGATGTAAAGTGTAGAATGCTAAGGCAATCGCTGATGCAAGTCCCCAAAAAAGGCCACCTTTTGAAAGGGTAAGAGAATGAACCGTTCCATCCGTCACAAGTAGAAAGGTCCCAATTAACGCTAGTATGATGACAATTAATTCTTTATATGTAGGTGATCTTCTTGCCCGTATCACCAGATAAAATAAAATAACGACTGGACCCAAATATTGCAAAATCGTAGCGGTTGCAGCATTACTAGCTTCAATTGCTGCAAAGTATGTATATTGAACACCCAACATCCCCAATAAGCCAAATAGTACTAGGTGAATTCGTTCCTGTTTGCTTCTCCAAATTTTCCACACTTTATGCTTTTGTTTAGGATACGTAACCATTAGCATTAGTAAACCTGCAAAGAGAAGTCTAATTACAACAAGCCAACCAGCATTAAATCCTTTTACTTGAAACATAAATTGTGCAACAGTACCCGATACTCCCCATAAAATGGCGGCTACTAATACAAGTGTGACTCCCATCATTTTATGGGTCGGTTGAACTGCGATTGAAGGTTGCATTTCCCCACATCCTCTGCCAATACTTATCCTACTTATAATTTATCAGAACAGTGTAGAAATCACTATTTATTTTTTTCTTTATTTAACTGGATTAGCAGGGCACCTATCCCCATTAATTCTGGTATGTATTGTCTGTTTTTATTTAATGAGCAAGTAACAAACTATCAAAGGAATTACGATTCCACAACATACTTTATTTTAGAGGAGAGATCGTATGCATACCGTTCAGCATGGTATTCAACAGGCTCAACAATGTCGCCAAATTGCTCAGCAATTAATTCAACAAACTCACCAAGGAAATCAACAGTACCGTCAAATGATTCAGCAGGAGCAACAAAATGTACAAGCATTAGAGCAAATCTTACAACGCGAAAAACAGGCTGTGCAAAACCTTGAGCTAAGCTTACGTAATCACGAAATGGCCATCCAACGTTGTCAAGAAATCGTTAATATCTGTGATCAGATGCAACATTCTGTTACAAGTGGAACGTCAGCATATGGCTACCAAACCCAAACAGCTATACAACAACCTATGACTTCTCAACATAACCAATATCAACAAGGTCACTTTATGCAATCACCTTATCAGCAATAACATAATGAGAGCCTTACATTTCTGTAGGGCTTTTCCATATTTTATTAAAAGGAGTAGTTGTACATGGTTAATCAAGATTTTGAGAAATTTAACAAGAACCAACAAGCGCATAAGTCAACTTATGTAGGAAGTGATCGCCCTCATGAACAGACTTCCAATGACCCTAACTATAATAACAACGAAGAAACTGATAAGTCACCTGGATTAACAGGTAGAGACTTATAAAAAATACTTTTCAGTAAACCCAAATAGCTCCTACTCCGAAGAGGAGTAGGAGCTATTCACCTATTAACTATTACGCCCAAGCAGCGCCAACAATAATTAATAGGATAAATAGAACTACAATTAGCGTAAATGAACTTCCATAACCTGTAGTTACAGGAGCTGTATAACCGTAACCACCGCAACCGAAACCTGTTCCAAACATTATAGTTCCTCCTTTATATTTAAATTTAAATTAGTATCCAACGTACGCTGATCCCACAATGATCAGTAGGATGAATAACACTACAATTAACGCGAATCCTGCACCATATCCTGTTACTCCACTCATAACTACACCTCCCTGACCATTTGTTATACTATATGTAAGCTTACTGGGTATCGGAAGGGCTCTTGCCTAGTTAAGAAATATTTCGGGTATTTGTTTACATTTAGCCTCAGTTTATTGTTACTACATCCTTATGCTAAAGGAACAAAAAAAGCATGAATCCCTATTGAGATTCACGCTAAAATAAATTTTTCTTATAGCGAATGATTCGCCGCTCCTAAAGTTCCGTCTCAGATAAATAAATCCCTAAACCTTAAACAACTTCATTTACATTAGAATCATTAACATCTGGATCAATGTTTCCAGATGAGCTTATCCAGTTATTTGTAACTACCCAATATCCAGTGTTGAAACCACCAGAGCCTGCAACTACTTTACTAGTACTGGTTGGAGAAGCATTTAATGCAGCACCAGTAATGATTCCTTCGTTACTATTAAATATGACAGGGCCGAGAATTACGTTTGGCAAAATAGACACCCCTTTTTCATGTAGTTGTTTTTAGTTTATGTGTTAGCCTCCAATCTGGAACTATCTGTATCTGATTTACTTACGAATGGGTATTTATCTCAGTACATCCATTTTATGTAAAAACAGTGTGAAAACTAGACACTTATTCTACTTCTTCTGTATGACTGTCCTACTCAATATGATTCTGTCATGAATAGAATATAGAAAAGGAATGAAGGAGGGGATGTTTTTTGGAAGAATTAGAACTTAAGGTGAAAGAATTAGAAATGAAGATAGATGAACTCGAAAGCCTTCAAGAAAATTATCAAGAGTCTTTAACTCATTCTTTGGATGAGAATGACGTTCATGCACTTGTTGATGAGCTCATTGCGGAAAAAGAACTGATCACTCAAGCTGACTTAGAGAAAAGTATGAGCAAAGCTCATTTACAAATGATCAAATGGGTGGTAGGAACGGGAATTAGTTCTGTTGCTCTTTTGTTGGGCTTACTGAGAATTTTTATGTAAAAAATCACTAGCAGACATACAATTTAATATAGATCAGACATGATAACACCCTCCTAATCGAATTAAGAGGGTGTTATTTAATGTAGGGCACCTTGTTCACGAGCAAGCTCATTAAAGTTTTTTTGAGAGGTTGTTATAAAGATTTTCGTGCCAATCGGAACTTGATCAAATAGTTCGTTAACATGCTCATTGTGCATCCGTATACATCCCTGTGAGACAGCTTTTCCAATTGATGAAGGATTGTTAGTACCATGAACTCCATATGTGCGACCGTCCGTATCTAAAGCATTAAATCCAATCCATCGACTTCCTAGAGGATTTTCGGGACTTCCTCCCATAATGTTCTTTCTTCTATAGTACGGGTCCTTAGCCTTAACGGTAATGGAAAAGCTACCCTCTGGAGTAAAATCATCGAATATACCTGTTCCAACAGGGTATACTTTCTGTACTTCACCTTCATTTATAAATGCAAGCTCATTTGTCTTTTTATTTACAATGATGAACGGGTCTCCTACTAGAGGATTAGGTCCTATCGGCCATATCGGTGAAACGGTTAGGATTATAGCTAGCATCAATTGAATCATCCTCAGCACCATCCTTTAAGGATAGTTTTTAACAAGGATCTGGTTCTCATTCATTTGGACGGAAATAGCTTTTAATAACTAAATATTGCTCCATTTCTTTTAGTAGCTGAAAAAGGGAAGCACTTGCTTCAAATTGCTCTCTCGTCTTAGGAAGATCGAGCTCCCTGAAATCTTTTTTTAATTCTTCTATTCTAATTAAAAACCGTTTTGCAGTATTTCCAGGGTGAATTGACTTTCCAATATCCTCTATAAATTCTGCTATCAATTCTCCTTCGTTACCAAAATGATTGAGTGGAATGACAAGTGGCAGGATTCTTTCTAATATTTCAAGTTGCTGCTCTCGAATTTTAAAATAGGAATAATAGATATTTTCATGTCTTAGAAAGTGATTTTGAACATCCCTAAAGGCTAAGCTTTTAGCTTCGCGAAGGATTTCGTGAGCCTCTGCTATTTCCTTACCACTCCAATCAGAATTCTTTAACCTGATATAATTGACAATTTCTTTAAAAATCCCACTAAAACATTCTTCAATCTCGCCTTGATACTTTCTAAGCTGGTGATCTACACTTGGCATATAAAGGTTCATTAATAAAGCAACCCCTATCCCAATAATAATAAGAGCAAATTCATTTAATAAAATTGCTTGTGAGTAGGTGGCCTCACTATACAGGTGAAATACTATAACACTGCTGGTTACAATTCCTTCTTGTATTCTAAAAAAGACGGTTACTGGAATAAAGAAAATTATAAATAGTCCAATGACCCAAGGTTGATACCCTAGAATCTGAAAAAACAAAATCGAAAAAAACATAGCAATGGTACAAGCTAGCAAGCGAGACCAAGAGCTCTGTAGGGATTTTTTCTTTGTAGCTTGGATACAAAGAATGGTAATAATTCCTGCTGACAAGTAATAGTCAAGCTTTAGGATTTGAGCAATCCATACAGCTATCGTTACTCCTAATGCCGTTTTTATTGTACGGTATCCTATTTTAAACTTCATACTCATTTCCCCTTATGGAGCGCCATAGCTAACATAGATTTTTGCTGACAAACGTTTCTGCTATTTTCCCTCAAAAAAAAGACGGTAATCTAAGATTACCATCTCCTTATAATATGGTTATTATATTACACTTCTTCACAATATTCTTCAAAAGCATTCTGAAGCTTTTGAATCACCTGCATTGGTTCATGCCCTTCAATTTCATGACGCTCTACCATCATTTGAATTTTTCCATCCTTTAATAAAGCAAACGAAGGTGAGGATGGTGGGTAGCCTTCAAAGTAAGTACGAGCTTGCCCTGTTGCCTCTTTATCCTGTCCTGCAAAAACCGTCACTAAATGGTCTGGGCGCTTATCATAATGGATCGCATGAGTAGCAGCAGGACGTGCAATTCCACCAGCACAACCGCAAACTGAATTAATCATAACGAGGGTCGTTCCCTTTTGATTAAGTGCTTGATCTACTTCTTCAGGGTTGGTTAATTCAGTATAACCAGCTTGTACCATATCCTCTCTTGCTTGTTTTACTACGTCATTTATAAAAAAGTTAAAGTTCATTGACATTATCGTTCCTCCTTACTCTTTATGTATTAATATTATCAAGCAAAACCTACTTATTCAAATAACTAGTTTTAGCTGGTTCATTTGTTCCGATTATATTGTTCAAATAGCTGACTCACTCCAAGACTAGCTGAAAGTTGACCCGATAGCACGCTTTTTTCTAAGAAAGGCAACTGCTCTTTTATGGTTGGGTGTGAAAAAAAGCTCGTTTCAAGCTGGTTTTTAATTAGAGTATAAAACCAGTCTTTCATTTGAGACATTCTTCTTTCCTCAAATATTCCTTGAGCTTTTGTATCACGTTCATATTCAAGGATTGTTGTCCATATCTCGCCGATTCCTTTTTCATAAAGAGCTGAGCAGGTCAATGCTTTTGACGTCCAGCCCTTAGTGGCTGGTCTAAGAAAGTGAAGAATCCTTGAGAATTCTACTTTTGCTCTTAGTGCCTTATCTTTGTTATCTCCATCTGCTTTATTAATAACAAGTAGGTCGACTAGCTCCATCACACCTTTTTTCATTCCCTGAAGCTCATCTCCTGCACCCGTTAACGCTAGTAACATAAATAAATCGACCATACTCCTCACCGTTACCTCGCTTTGACCAACTCCGACTGTTTCTACAATTATTACATCATAGCCAGCAGCCTCACAAACAAGAATGGTTTCACGCGTTTTTCGAGCTACACCACCTAATGTACCTGCAGCTGGAGAAGGTCTTACATAAGCTCTAGGGTCCTTAGAGAGACGGTCCATCCGAGTTTTATCCCCTAAAATACTTCCCCCTGTTATACTGCTAGAGGGATCAACCGCTAACACTGCAACACGATGACCAAGTTCACATAAAAACATTCCAAAAGCCTCGATAAATGTACTTTTACCTGCTCCAGGAACACCGGTTATACCAATTCTAATTGATTTTCCTGTTTCAGGTAAGAGTTGGTTAATGAGTTCCTGCCCCCGCTCAAAGTGTCTAGGGGCATTGCTCTCAATTAATGTAATGGCTTGAGCTAGCATGGCTCGATTATTTTGGCGTACTCCCCCAACAAGCTCTTCTACTGTTCTCTCCCTTTTTCTCGGGCGTTTTGCGTTTGGGTCATTCATTCGTACCCACCACATTCTCATACCCAAGACGCACGCATACCTCTTGAAGGACTTTTTCAGCTGCAACCGGAATAACTGTACCAGGTCCAAACACAGCAGAGGCACCTTGGCTTATTAAGAAATCGTAATCCTTGTAAGGTATAACTCCCCCTACAATAACGACAATATCTTCACGGTCATGCTTTCTTAATTCCTCCATAAGCTGGGGAAGTAAGGTTTTATGTCCTGCTGCTAATGAACTCATTCCAATCACATGAACATCATTTTCAATCGCCTGCAAGGCAGTTTCTTCTGGAGTTTGAAACAATGGTCCAATATCCACGTCAAATCCTAAATCTGCAAATGCTGTTGAAATTACTTTCGCTCCACGATCATGACCGTCCTGACCCATCTTTGCAATAAGGATTCGTGGTCGTCTTCCTTCAAGTTCAGCAAAGTCATCAGTAAGTTGCTTCACTTTTTCTATTTCCTCCTCATTGGAGTATTCAGAGCCGTAAACTCCGCTTATAGATCGAATGACTGCTTTATGACGTTTAGCTACCTTCTCGATGGCATCCGAAATCTCACCAAGGGAAGCTCTTACTCTAGCTGCCTCAACTGAAAGTTCTAAGAGATTACCTTCACCTGTTTCTGTTGCACGTGTAATGGCTTCCAATGCTTGATGCACCTTTTGTTCATCACGATTTTCTCTTAGTGACTGAAGTCTTTCAATTTGCTTTTGTCTAACTACTGTATTGTCGATATCTAATGTTTCTATTTCTTCTTCTTGATCCAAGCGGTATTTGTTTACCCCAATTATTGCTTCCTTACCAGAGTCAATATGAGCCTGTCTTCTAGCAGCAGCCTCTTCTATCTTCATCTTTGGAAGACCCGTTTCGATTGCTTTTGCCATTCCACCAAGCTCTTCAATTTCTGAAATATGCTCCCAAGCTCTTTCAACTAGTGCAGCCGTTAGTGACTCTACATAGTAAGACCCACCCCATGGATCAATAACATTAGTGATTCCCGTCTCATCCTGCAAATATAGCTATGTATTACGTGCTATTCGAGCAGAAAAGTCAGTGGGAAGTGCAATTGCCTCATCTAATGCATTTGTATGAAGTGATTGTGTATGTCCAAGTGCGGCCGCTAGTGCCTCCATACAAGTCCTTGTAACGTTATTAAATGGATCTTGCTCAGTTAAACTCCACCCCGATGTTTGGGAGTGAGTACGAAGTGCTAAAGACTTTTCATTCTTGGGATTAAAAGGCTTAATGAGCTTTGCCCAAAGAAGTCTAGCTGCTCTCATTTTGGCCACTTCCATAAAGTAATTCATTCCAATCGCCCAGAAGAAAGAAAGTCTAGGCGCAAACGAATCAATATCAATACCTGCCTTCAGACCTGTTCTGACATACTCTAATCCATCAGCTAGTGTATATGCAAGTTCTAAATCAGCAGGGGCACCTGCCTCTTGTAAATGATAGCCTGAGATACTAATGGAATTAAACTTCGGCATATATTTTGACGTATATTCGAATATATCAGCGATAATTCTCATTGAGGTCTCAGGAGGATAGATATAGGTGTTTCGCACCATATATTCTTTTAAAATATCATTTTGAATGGTTCCTGATAGCTTTTCCTTTGATACGCCCTGCTCCTCTGCAGTGACAATATAAAAGGCCATGATTGGAAGTACAGCACCATTCATCGTCATCGAAACGGACATTTCATCAAGTGGAATTTCATCAAATAAGATTTTCATGTCAAGGATCGAGTCAATTGCTACTCCAGCCTTCCCCACATCTCCAACTACTCGAGGATGATCTGAGTCATAGCCTCTGTGAGTGGCTAGATCAAATGCTACAGATAAACCCTTTTGACCTGCTGCTAAGTTACGTCTATAAAAAGCATTACTTTCTTCTGCAGTTGAAAATCCAGCATACTGTCTTACGGTCCAAGGTCGAGTTACATACATGGTCGGATAAGGACCTCTCATGTAAGGGGCAATACCCGGCATATAATTTAAAAATGGTAGACTTCTTACGTCATCTTCATTATAACTAGGTTTAATTGAGATCTTTTCGTTTGTTTCATAGGAATTCGTTTCAAGCTCTGCAGTCTTTTGTTGACTAAAAGTTAATTGATCAAACGGTATGGAAGCGAAATTAGGCTTTTTCATCATTTACCCCCAGTTCCTGTTGCAGACTATCTAAAAATTGGTAACAGTTTGTCTTCATATGAATACACTCTTTTAAACCAGCCTCTTTATACTCTGCAAGGGCTTGTTGTTCTAGGTTTCCTGCTATGAATATTAAGCTGTCAGGATTCATTTTCTTAAGCAGTTCGACAACCTTCCTACCTATCTGTGTGTAAGTTGAGTCATCACCACATATAATAACCACTCGATTTTCTTGTAAAGCTGGTACTTGTGAAAGTTCCTCTATACTTTTAAGACTATTTGTTTCTTTTATATGAAAACCGCCCACTTCAAAGAACCCTTTTATAAAGTCAGTTCTAGCCTTATGCTGTATTAACTCCCCTATATTTACGAGCTTTACAGCTAACTTTTCACCTGTCTTGCTAAAATAGTTCGACGCATTTTGTCTGAGCTTCTCAAACTTCATGGACCATCGAATTTCTGGAATCTTCTCAATGTCAGCTTCTTTATCATCATTCTGTAATGCAGATTGTAGTTTACTAAATGTTGTACCAGCCTGGAGTTCCATCTCGATTTGCTTAAATAAATCCGTACTGCTTAATGAAAGGTTTACTTCAGGTTGGTTCTCAACTGGTTGCTCCTTATCCATTGTTATAGAGTAAACCTGATCTTTCTCTAACACATTCGCATACATGTTCACACCAACAATTTTTTCTCTGCGATTGTCAACTTTTTTAAAGTGTTCTTCCCTTACTTTCTCTATCTCACTTTGAATATCTCCAGTTCGTAGAGAGTTTACCACTCCACCTGCTAGATCAAGTTGTTGGATGATTTCCCACGTTTTTTCAGAGAATTCTTTTGTTAAACCTTCCACATACCAAGAACCTTTTGATGGATCAACCACTCTACCAAGGCTAGCCTCCTCGAGTAAAATCGACTGTACATTTCTCGCGATTCGATCTGAGAAAGCAGTTGGTTTTTGGAAAGCCTCATCAAAAGGTGACGTCTGGATACTGTTTGCTCCACCAACAACTGCCGCAAAGGATTCCACTGTTGATCTAAGCATATTTACATAAGGATCATGAGTAGTTTTTGTCGTAATCGAAGTTTTAGCATGTATCCACATTTTTTTCGATTCTTCATTACCACCAAACTCATGAATAATTGATGACCATAAATAACTAGCTGCCCTTAGTTTGGCTATCTCCATAAACAGATTGGAGCCAATTGAGAAAGAGAAAGCAATTTTAGGTGCAATTTCGTCTATAGTTAGACCTTGGTTTAAGCATTGTCTAACATATTCAATGCCCACTGATAAACTATAAGCAAGTTCCTGAACTGAATTGGCTCCACCATTATGGAAAGCGTGACTAGATACAAGTATCGTTTTTAAGCTAGGAAATTCTTTCGTTTCTTTTACCATAACAGCCATTTCTTCATAATAAAAAGATAGTGGTGATGGAAGGGTACCATTTCTAACCCATTCGCTAATCGGATCAGTGCCAATGACTCCATGAACCTTTTTATTAGCAGTTTTAAGTGTTGTCATTAGTCCTGTTAAAAAAGCACTCTGCTGTAGATGAGTGTCCACAAATAAAGAAAGCTCTTGTGAAGGTATAGACTCTATCACTCTATTTAGTTCTTCAATATTTGTGATTTCAACGCCTTTCAAGTATGAGCACGACTTTAAATGAAAATGTAATGTGGTTTGACCAAATTTACGAGCACTCTCAATGGATGATAGAAGCTCCTCAATCGTATCCCCACGTAGCTCCTGGTTAATAACCCAGTCATTATTACCCTTCTTATTAAGCTGTAGATCCAAAAGGTGAGTATCTTCATCACTTATATATATAGGTTTTAATTGAATTCCCTCGTAAGTTCCTGAAAAAAGTTCTTCAAATGGTTTACCTTTTAATGAAGAAGTAGCTACTTTCTCCCATTCTTCATAACTTGGAATTAAGAACTCATTTAAATCAAATACCCAATCAGTTGACCGCTTTTCTCCCATCTCAATTCCCCCTTTATCCGGAAACGCTTTCAGTTTTTCTAGCTGTCACATTAATGACTATGTAAATGAACTGATCTCTTATCTAATTTTAGTATAAATACTAGTTGTGTACAATGTTGAACTGACAATCTACAATACTTAACAACGCTTGTTAGAGGCAATATTCTTTACAAAACATCTTTTTAAAAGGCGCTGTTAAACAATGTTGTTGATTTTCGTTGCAGGACACTCGCTTTCCGCGGGCGAGTCCGTGAGCCTCCTCGGCGAAAACCGTGCCTGCGGGGTCTCCCGCGACCCGCTTTCCCGCAGGAGTCTCGCATCCTTCCACTTCAATCAACAGTGCTAAAAATCAACATTGTTCTTTAACATAGCCTTTTAAAAAGAAAGCAGTCCCATTAAGGACTGCTTTTCATTAATATACGTTTGTATTTTCTTTTGAAGTGTTTTCTAAGATTTCTTTTACTCGTGCTAGGAATTGACCACAGATTAGTCCATCTAGTACTCGATGGTCAAGTGACATACAAAGGTTAACCATATCACGAATAGCAATCATGTTACCTTCCATCACAACTGGACGTTTAACGATTGATTCTACCTGTAGAATCGCAGCTTGCGGATAGTTGATAATTCCCATCGACTGAACAGAACCGAATGATCCAGTATTGTTTACAGTAAATGTCCCACCCTGCATTTCATCAGATTTTAATTTACCATTACGAACTTTATTAGCTAACTCAGTAATTTCCCGCGCAATACCTTTAACAGTTAGTTCGTCAGCATTTTTGATAACCGGTACAAATAAAGCATCCTTTGTAGCGACCGCTATAGAGATGTTAATCGCCTTTTTCTGGATGATTTTATCTCCTGCCCACATTGAATTGATTTGTGGGAACTCCTTTAGTGCTTGTGCAACTGCTTTTACAAAGAAAGCAAAGAAAGTTAGATTAAATCCTTCACTTTTTTTGAAATCATCCTTGATGGAATTACGATAATTCACTAGGTTAGTAACGTCTACTTCAACCATTGTCCAAGCATGTGGAGCCTCATGCTTACTACGAAGCATGTTGGTTGCAATCGCTTTTCGAATACCTGTAATAGGAATCTCAAGATCACCATGCTGTGTTTCGATTGCAGGTGAAGCTTGTTTTGGTGCTGAAGGAGCAGTATACGCTACTTCTGTTTGTTGAGGCTTTTCTTCCGTTTGTTGACGCTTTTCTTCAGTTTTTGTAGCTGCTGTAGGAATTTGCCCTGAGTCTATAATCTGCTGAACATCTTTACGTGTGATGCGACCACCCATACCAGTTCCAGAAACTTGCCCTAAATCAATGCTATGATCCTGTGCTAAGCGAAGAACTGCCGGAGAATAACGGCCTTTATTAGGCTCTGCATCTTTAGCAGGTTCACCAGTACGAGCTGGTTCTACAGCTTTTGCTTCGTTATTCGATGACGAAACTTTAGAGCTATCGTTAGTGGTTCCAGTAGTTCCACCTTCAACTTCGATTAGGCAGATGACTTCACCAACTGCTAATGCTTCATCTTCTGTTGCAATTAATTCTTTAATGACACCTGTGAAAGAGGAAGGAACTTCTGCATTAACTTTGTCTGTCATTACTTCCGCTATAGGATCATATTTATTTACTTTATCTCCTGGTGAGACGAGCCATTTACTGATGGTTCCTTCTGTCACACTTTCGCCAAGCTGTGGCATCGTTATTTTTTCAATAGCCAAGACGTGACAACCTCCTCTTAATCAAATAGATCAATACAAACCTTAAAATTCCGCTAATTCTCGAATCGCTTTTTCAACTTTATCTGGATTAATCATAAAGTATTTTTCCATTGTTGGTGCGTATGGCATTGCTGGTACATCAGGACCTGCAAGTCTTTTAATAGGAGCATCAAGATCAAATAAACAGTTCTCTGCAATAATTGCAGAAACCTCGCTCATAATGCTTCCTTCTAGTGTATCTTCCGTAATTAAAAGCACTTTCCCCGTCTTTGAAGCAGCTTCAATAATTGCTTCTTTGTCAAGTGGATACACAGTACGAAGGTCCAATACATGAACAGAAATACCATCACTTGCTAGCCTTTCAGCAGCTTGAAGAGCAAAATGAACACATAATCCGTAAGCAATAACGGTTACATCTTCACCTTCGCGCTTAACATCTGCCTTGCCAATTGGTAGTACATAATCGTCTGTAGGAACTTCACCTTTGATTAATCGATATGCACGCTTATGCTCAAAAAACAATACTGGATCTTCGTCACGTATAGCAGCTTTTAACAGACCTTTCACATCATACGGAGTTGAAGGCATAACTATTTTTAAACCAGGTTGGTTTGCAAAAATTGCTTCAACTGATTGTGAGTGATAAAGAGCACCGTGAATACCACCACCATATGGTGCGCGAACTACTAGTGGACAAGTCCAATCGTTGTTAGATCGATAACGAATTTTTGCAGCCTCTGAGATTATTTGGTTAATAGCAGGCATGATAAAATCAGCAAATTGCATTTCTGCAATAGGTCTCATTCCATACATCGCGGCTCCAATTGCTACACCCGCAATGGCAGATTCAGCTAATGGAGTATCAATTACCCGTTCTTCTCCAAACTGATCATACAAACCATGTGTCGCTTTAAAAACTCCACCTTTTCTACCAACATCTTCTCCAAGAACAAATACCTTCGAATCTCTTTCCATTTCTTCTCGTATCGCTAAGGTTACAGCATCAATATAAGAAATAACTGGCATCTTTTTTCCCCCTCACTTACTCAGCATAGACATACTTTAATGCGTCTGTTGGATCTGCGTATGGAGCATTTTCTGCATAATCAGTTGCCTCATCTACTTCTTGCTTCACACGTTCATTTATCGCTTCTAGTTGATCATCCGTTAAGATGCCAGCTTCTTTAAGATATAATTCAAATGCAAAAAGGCCATCTTTCTTTTTTGCTTCTTCTACTTCTTCTCTTGAACGGTAAGTGCGGTCATCATCATCACTGGAGTGAGCAGTTAAACGATAAGAAATGGTTTCAACCAATGTAGGACCTTCACCACGTCTACCACGATCAGCAGCTTCTTTCACAGCTTCATAAACTGCTAAAATATCATTTCCATCTACAGTTACTCCTGGCATTCCATAACCAATTGCTCTGTCTGAAATTTTTTCACATGCTACTTGCTTTTCATAAGGAACCGAAATAGCATACTTGTTATTTTCACACATAAAAATAACCGGTAACTTATGCACGGCTGCATAGTTTGCTCCTTCATGGAAATCACCTTGGTTGGACGAACCTTCCCCAAACGTTACAAATGTAACCAGATCTTTACCCTCTAAACGACCACCAAGTGCAACTCCTACCGCATGTGGAACCTGCGTTGTAACGGGGGATGACCCTGTTACAATTCGGTTTTTCTTTTGACCAAAATGCCCAGGCATTTGTCTGCCACCTGAATTAGGATCTTCTGCTTTTGCAAAACCCGATAACATTAAATCTTTTGAAGTCATTCCAAATGTTAAAACAACACCCATATCTCGATAATACGGAAGTACATAATCCTTTTCACGATCAAGAGCAAACGCAGCACCTACTTGTGCAGCCTCTTGACCCTGGCAGGATATTACGAATGGTATTTTTCCTGCACGATTTAGTAACCACATCCGCTCGTCAAGTCTACGAGCTAAGAGCATGGTTTCGTACATTTCTAGTACTTTTTCATCGCTTAAACCTAATGCATGATGACGCTTTTCAGCCATATTAGTACCCCCATAATTTTAGAATGTAAGGACATTTTTGTAAGACTAAATTTTTGATTCCTTAGTATGTTTATCATGTAATCATCTATTAAGGAATGGATGATAGTTGTTTTTATTCAATTACAGGCTCTTTTCACATTATTTGCTGTTTTGTCCTTATGTAAAGAAAGGAAGAACATTCTACCTTTCTACATTAAGAGTGAATTGCTTTTCCTTGGACCGCTAGTGCTGCTTCACCGATTGCCTCTGATAGAGTTGGATGTGGATGAATCGTTTTACCAATTTCCCATGGTGTCGCATCAAGGACACGAGCGAGTCCAGCCTCAGAAATCATGTCTGTGACATGTGGACCAATCATATGAACACCTAATAGGTCGTCTGTGTCCTCATCCACAACAAGCTTTACAAAACCATCTGATTCACCATAAACCAAGGCCTTACCAATAGCACGGAATGAAAATTTACCCGTTTTTACGTTGTAACCCTTTTCTTTCGCCTCAGCCTCAGTATATCCAACACTTGCTGCTTCTGGGTTACTATAAATACATTTAGATACAAGGGAAGGATCAATTGGTTCTATCACTTCTCCTGAAATATGTTCAACTGCTAGAATTCCCTCATGTGAAGCAACGTGAGCCAGCTGTAAACCACCAATAACGTCACCAATCGCGTAAATATGAGACTCTTTTGTTTGGTAAGAATGGTTTACCTTAATGAAACCGCTCTCAACTTGTATCTCGGTATTCTCAATACCAATACCTTCAACGTTAGCTTGTCGACCAACAGAAACAAGTAGTAGGTCTGATGAAAACGTCTTTTGTTCTCCCTTATGTTCAGCCTGTATGGATACACCTTCACCTTTTGTTACTGTGTCTGCAAGTACTTTTGCACCAGTAACGATTTTGACACCTTTTTTCTTCATAATTCGTTGCATCTCTTTTGAGATCTCTACATCTTCTGTTGGGATGATTCGATCAGCATATTCTAAGACAGTCACTTCTACACCGAAGTCTGCCATCATCGAAGCCCATTCAATTCCGATCACTCCGCCCCCAACAATGATAATTGAGTTAGGAAGTTTCTCTAACTCAAGTACTTCATCAGAAGAAAGAACATACTCGCCATCAAGTTCAAGACCTGGTAAGGTCCTAGGTCTAGAACCAGTAGCAATTATCACATTTTTAGGAATAAGCATTGGATTCTCTTCACCATTGTTCATTTGAACAGATATGGTACCTGGCATAGGTGAGAAGATAGAAGGGCCTAGAATTCTACCAAGACCTTCGTACACATCGATTTTCCCTTGCTTCATTAAGTGTTGAATCCCCTTATGAAGAGTATCAATGATTTTTGTCTTTCTTTCCTGCACCTTTGTAAAGTCAAGGGCAACCTCTTTAGCGATTACCCCAAATTCTTCACCCTTTTTGGCTGTTGCAAATACCTCTGCACTCCTTAATAGTGCTTTACTAGGGATACATCCCTTGTGAAGGCAAGTTCCACCAAGCTTTCCTTTTTCAACAATTGCCACTTTAAGGCCAAGTTGGGATGCCCTAATTGCTGCTACATATCCCCCGGTACCACCACCAAGAATGACCAGATCATATTCTGTTGCCATCGTTGCTTCCTCTCCTTCCTAGTTACCCTCTAACATTTACTACTTTATCGGACTTAGTTCCGGGATAGCTTTTAGCAGATTCTTCTCCTTTTAACACTCGAAGTGCCCCCTCCGCTAATGCCTGTAATTCATTTTCTCCCGGTTGAACTATTACATCAGCTATCCACTTAACGCGGTCAGTAATACTGTTAACAAATTCTTTTCCGTACGCTAGACCACCAGTTAGTATGATTCGGTCAACCTTTCCATAAAGAACTGCTGCTGCTGAACCAATCTCTTTTGCAACCTGATAGGCCATAGCATCATAAACTAACTTCGCTTTTTCGTTACCAGATGATATCATATCCTCAACTTTTACCGCGTCATTTGTACCTAGATAGCCAACAAGACCACCTTGACCAACAAGTTTTTTCATTACTTCATCGCGGTAATACTCACCAGAGAAGCACATTGAGACCAGATCTCCCGCAGGAACTGTGCCGGCACGCTCTGGACTAAACGGACCGTCACCATGCAAACCATTGTTTACATCAATTACTCTCCCGTTTTGATGAGCACCAACCGTTATACCTCCACCCATATGAGTCACAATTAAACTCAGTTCTTCATATGGCTTACCGATACTTTTTGCAACTCGACGAGCAACTGCCTTTTGATTTAAGGCGTGAAAGATGCTTTTTCGCTCAATCTCAGCAACGCCAGAAATTCTAGCTATCTCGTCTAATTCATCTACTACTACAGGGTCAACTATAAACGAAGGTATATTTAATCCTGAAGCAATCTCAAAGGCAATAATTCCTCCAAGATTTGAAGCATGTTGGCCCGAGTACCCTTTTTTAAGATCTTCGAGCATTTGCTCATTCACATCATATGTGCCACCTTCAATAGGGCGAAGCAGGCCTCCCCGACCACAAACTGCATGTAGTTTAGAAGAATTAATACCTTCATGATCCAGTGCTTCAAGTATCGTCTGCTTTCTAAATTCATACTGATCAATAATAGAAGCAAAAGTAGAAATATAATCTGCATCGTGTCGGATCGTCTTTTCGAATATTGAAACTTCATCAGAAAAGACGCCAATCTTAGTGGAAGTTGAACCTGGATTTATAACTAAAATGCGGTATTCTCTTTCTTGCAAAATCTAAACCTCCAATAGAGGTAGGTAGGCATTAAGCATTTCACCTAACTTCTCTCTTGTTGTTAATAGCATTAGATCGTATTATCTCCCAAGTCGACGACTTAAAATATGACGACCATTTTGTAAAAATTGGCTTCTTGAATTTTTCATGGTAGCTATTCTTTCTTCTGCTAAACGGTCCGCAGCAACGTATGTTGGAATTCCATCACGTTTTGAGATATTGATAACTCTTTCAATATTTCCATAAATAGTTTCTACCTTTTTCATCGCACGCTCACGATTATAACCATATAACTCATCTGCTACATTGATTACTCCACCAGCATTAATGACATAATCAGGAGCATATACAATGCCCATTTCATGAAGAGTGTCTCCGTGTCTTGCTTCTTTTAATTGGTTATTAGCAGCACCAGCAACCACCTTTGCCTTTAGCTGTGGAATCGTATCATCATTGATTGTCGCTCCTAGTGCACATGGAGCGTATATATCACAGTCAACAGAATAAATTTCATTTGGATCAACTGCTTTAGCGCCGAACTCCTCAACTGCTCTTGCAACCGCTTCTTTGTTGATATCAGTTACAATTAGTTGTGCTCCCTCTTCATGTAGGTAACGACATAAAGTAAAGGCCACATTTCCTACACCTTGCACTGCCACCACTTTTCCTTCAAGTGAATCAGAACCAAATGCTTCTTTTGCTGCAGCTTTCATTCCACGGAAAACCCCATATGCTGTAACTGGTGAAGGGTTACCTGATGATCCAAATGCTGGAGAAATCCCAGTAACAAAGTCTGTTTCCTCATGAATTAAATCCATGTCTGCAACTGTTGTCCCTACATCTTCTGCAGTAATATAGCGGCCATTTAAGCCTTGAATATAACGTCCAAATGCACGGAATAATGCTTCATTCTTATCCTTACGTGGATCACCTATAATTACGGTTTTCCCCCCACCAAGATTTAATCCGGCAGCCGCATTTTTATAAGTCATTCCTTTAGCAAGACGAAGAGCATCCTCAATTGCCGCTTCCTCAGACTCATATGTCCACATTCTAGTTCCACCTAGTGCTGGTCCAAGAGTTGTGTCATGAATACAAATTATTGCTTTCAATCCTGACTCCTTGTCCTGACATAAAACTAACTGCTCATAATCGTAAGTCTCCATATACTTAAACATTTCCATTTGTAAAATCCTCCCCAGTGTATATATAGATATATTGTTATCGACTAGATGCCGAACATACCGCTAATGCTAATGAATATAATTTACTTTCTGCACTATCTGCTCTTGATGTAAGTACAATAGGTGCTTTTGCTCCAGCAATAACTGCCCCAACCTTTGCTTTCGCAAAATAGATCAACGATTTGTAGAGAACATTTCCTACCTCAATTGTTGGAACTAGAAGGATATCGGCTTTACCAGCTACATCACTTGTAATGCCTTTATGTTGAGCTGCATCTAATGACACAGCATTATCTAAAGCAAGTGGTCCATCCACAATGCAATCTTTAATCTGCCCTCTCGCTTGCATTTGTGAAAGAATTGCACCATCTAACGTCGCCTGCATTACAGGGTTTACGACTTCTACTGCCGCTAAAGGAGCAACCTTTGGTAAGTTTATCCCTATTGCTTTGGCAACTTTAACAGCATTGTTAATAATTTGAACCTTTTCTTGAAGATCAGGATTAATGTTAATTCCAGCATCTGTGACGATCGTAAAGCGGTCAACATCAGGAATTTCAAATACCGCTACGTGAGATAAAACATTTCCTGTCCTTAACCCAAAGTCCTTATTTAAAACCGCTTTCAGAATAATCGATGTTGCTATGTTCCCCTTCATCAGGACATCTGCATCAAGGGAGCTTACTGCCTTAACAGCTAACTCAGCTGCTCTTTCTTTCGTATTCGCCTGAAACACTTTAATAGATTCATGACGATCTAAGTCTCTTTGAGCTAGGAGAGCTCGAATTTCTTGCTCATTTCCATATAACTGAAAAGAAGCTAAATTTCTTTCCACGGCAAGTGCTATCGCCTCTATGACCTCTTCATCTTCAGCAGCAGCTACAGCTACAACCTTACCTTTAATTTCGGCTGCATGTTCTAAGATTGTTTCTAGCTTCATTGGATTTCTTCTCCTTTTCCATTCAGCTTTTGAAATAAGTCTAATATTTCTTATGAAGCTGACCACTTTATTAATAAGCAAGTTTCGTGCCAACTTTAAAACCATCAACACCATTGCCTCTTTAGACATTTTTTTGCAAAAAATTGCAAACAGTGCAATTTGTTGCACGCTTATTCTTGCACAATATTATATTTTTCAAGTTTATAGTATAAACTTCTTAGTGAAATATTAAGTTGTTTCGCAGTTGCTGTTTTATTTCCTTTATTTTGCCTTAATACTTCACCTAATACTCTCGCCTCATAACCCTCGACTAAATCTGCTAAAGACTGATCAGTGATTGTTGTCACAATCGATTCTGATTTAGTTTGCCCGTCATTCTCTAGTTTAGGAATGTGAGACAGTTCAATCCTCGTTTCAGAGTATTTCATATAAATAACTGCTCGTCCTAATATATTTTCTAATTCCCTAACATTACCAGGCCAATTGTAAGACATTAGATATTCTACTGCACTTGGCGTGAGACTTTCAATCATACGTCCATAATCACGATTAATTTTATGAAGTAAATACTCACACAACAATGGTATATCCTGCTTCCTCTGTCGTAAAGGGGGGATTTGGATTGGCAATCGATTTAAACGATAATATAGATCCTCTCTAAAGGTTCCATTTGCGATGCCTTTTTCTAAATTGAAATTTGTAGCGGCAATAATTCTTACATTGATTGAGATGGGCTTTGTGCTACCTACTCGAATAATCTCATTTTCCTGTAAAACTCGTAATAGCTTTACTTGCATAGCAGATGATAATTCACCAATTTCATCTAAAAAAATACTCCCATTATTCGCTTCTTCGAAATACCCTCGTTTACCACCTCTTTTAGCACCAGAAAAAGCACCTTCTTCATAACCAAATAATTCACTTTCTAATAGTGATTCAGAGATTGCTCCGCAGTTAACTCTAATAAATTTATTAAATTTCCGATCACTGCCGTTGTGAATCGCATGAGCAAATAACTCCTTCCCTGTCCCAGACTCTCCTCTTAACAAAACAGTAGCTGGCGTCTTTGCTCCTAGCTTAGCCTGTTCAATGGCAAACTTCATTTCTTCAGATGTTCCAATGATGTCGTCAAAAGAGTATTTCGCTTCAAGTGTACGGATAATTTGCCGCGCCCTTTTTAGCTCTTGAGTTAACGACTGTATTTCAGATAAATCGTGAATTACACCAACGCTCCCTGTTAATTTCCCATCTACAATAACGGGTGCTACATTAACGATTACATCCCGATGATTCGGTCCAACCTTCATTCTGGCCCCTCTAATTGGGCGTCTCGTTTGTAGCACTTGCATATGCACACTTTCGCCTTCAGAAATATCAGCAGTTGCTGGCTTACCAACAATGTCTTCTTTTGTTAAACCAGTAATTCTTGTGTAAGCCGGATTAATTAAAATACCATTACCCTTTTCATCCACTACTGAGATTGCTTCTTCTGACGAATTAATAATCGCCTCAAGCATAATTTGAATTTCTCTAACATTGGTCAGTTCCTCTGCCAAATTAACGGCTTCTGTTATATCCTTAAAGACCGCAAAAGCACCTAGTAATGTGCCCGTCTCTGTCACAATCGGAATTCTTGTTGTTATAATTTTCTTACCGTTTTCAAGTATTAATTCCTGGTTTTTTTCAACCTCTCGACTATGTAGTACTCTCGGGAGTTGAGTATTCCCAATTACTAGACTCACATTTTTACCAAGTACATCCTTACTCTTATGCCCGGTCATTTTTTCAGCACTTCGATTAAACAAAATAATATCTTCATTAATATCAATCACAATCATACCATCATGGGTAGAATTAAAAATTAGATCATGTTTATACGACTGGTTTATTAATTCATTAATTAATGACTCTTTTTCTTCCATGAGCGTTGATAAAAAATAAGCAACTGAACCAGGGATTAAAACAGTCCGTTTACTCCTTTTTTCTCTAATCTCTTTAAAAACAGATTCTACCCCCGTAGCCTCGATGATAATGTCAATTTTATCAGATATATAATCTCGCCAGCTTTCACCAACAACGATTCCAAGTGATTTTGCGTATTTAATACCAGGTGCATTGGGGTTAATATCAATCACCGCAACAATATCCATTAATTCGGTTTCTTTTACAAGCCTTAGTATAGAGGTTCCACCTTTTCCAGCACCAACTATTAACACTTTTTGCATACTTCAACACCCTCTTATTGCAAATTGTTGCACAAACTCTATTTTACACACTATATACACATTTGACAATTTCCCACAGAAGGACAATTGGTCTATAATATAGGTAGATTATAAAGAGAGGGTTTCATTATTATGCAGCGATTTATGGCATTAATTCTTGTTTTAACTCCCGTTATACTTGCAGTTACAGGAATCAAACTTATTAGAGATATGTCCTTTGGCATTTTACAACCTCCAATCCCAGAACTATGGATTCAATTTGTACTAGGTGTAATATGCCTTATTGGTGGTATGTATTTAATCGGAGGATTTATATTTCATCGAGATAAAAAAAGAAATAAGCTTCAAAAACGGTTTTCAGAAAAGAAATAGCCGGCCATTTTTGGCCGGCTTCTTCTTTAGTTTGAACTTTTCAGTTCAATTGCTCTCTTGGGATAGTCAGTAATTAAAGCATCACAAGATACAGAAAATAATCTTTTCATGTCTCGAGGGTTATTAACTGTATAGGGTCTAACGGGAATACCATTCTGCTGAGATTTTGTTATAATCTCATCAGTCGCTACCCTATGTTGTGGATGGATTGAGTTAGCGCCGATGTTTTTCGCATATTCCCATGGTTCCATTAATGGTTCACCGTATAATACAGCAAGTGATATGTCAGGTGCCAACTTGTGACACTCCTTTAAACTGTGGTGATTAAATGATGAGATAATTACCCTATTTTCATAACGGTAGGTACGAATCAAAGCAATCACCTTTGCTTCCAGCTCTTCATAAGGGACCAAGGAATTCTTTAATTCAACATTGATACTAAGTGAGTTAGATAAAGCCCAATTAAATACTTCATCTAAAGTAGGAATTTTACATACACCAAGTTCCGGAAATTTATAACTAGCATCTAACCTTCTTAATTCCTTTAATGTATGATCCTTAACCCATCCCTCTCCAGTTGTTGTACGATCCAGTTTCTCATCGTGTATGACAACCACCACTCCATCTTTGGAAAGTTGCACATCAAGTTCAATTCCATCTCCACCAAGTTTTTCAACTTCCTGAAAAGAAATCATCGTATTTTCTGGATGAGTACCAGCTGCACCTCTATGTCCAAAGATCTTTGTCAACAGAATCTCCCCTTATGTTTTTATTCTTTCATTTACTTGTGATCCATCTCCTCTTATTATATTCTACTTTATAAGGAGGAGACGATATGAAACCTTTACAAATATCAGCCGAAACAGCAGTCATGCTATCAAAAAAATTAGGAGTACCACTTGAGACCATTATGCACATGCCACAGCATATCCTCATTCAAAAACTAATGGAAGTACAAAATGAGCAAAATGAAAATAAATAAAATGAAAAAACCCCGATCTAATCGGGGTTTTTTCATATATATGATTACTTGTATTACTATATGTTTCCGATTAAGAAGCCTTATGCTCTAAACGAAGCTTATCAGCGACCATGGCGATAAATTCTGAGTTAGTAGGCTTAGCCTTTGACATGCTTACTGTATATCCGAATAGACTTGAAATGCTGTCGATGTTTCCACGTGACCAAGCTACTTCAATTGCGTGACGGATTGCACGTTCTACACGGCTTGCTGTTGTATTATATTTCTTAGCGATATCAGGATATAGAACTTTAGTAATAGAACCTAATAGCTCAATATCATTATACACCATAGAAATTGCTTCACGCAGGTATAGATAACCTTTAATGTGAGCTGGTACTCCAATTTCATGAATAATACTTGTTATACTAGCATCAAGGTTTTTCGGCTTATTGCTTTCTGATTGTCTAAGGCTGTTAGAAGAAAATCGTTTAATTGGAGATACACCATTTCCACTAACTTGGCGGATATGACTTGTAAGGTTCTCCATATCAAAAGGTTTTAAAATGAAGTAAGACGCACCAAGCTCCACTGCTTTTTTCGTCACATCTTCCTGACCAAATGCTGTTAGCATTATGACATTGGGTTGCTTATCCTTTTTAATTTCACGCATTTTTTCTAGAACGGCTAACCCATCTAGATGTGGCATAATGATATCTAGTACCAATACATCAGGATCCTTTTCTTCTAGTAGGTTTAGACACTCTTGTCCATTATAGGCAACACCAATTACCTCTATATCCTCTTGGGCAGAGACATAGTCCTCTAATAACCCAATTAGTTCACGATTGTCATCCACTAAGCAAACCTTAATTTTCTTCAACACATTTCCTCCTCAGTACTTTTTCAACAAGTTTGTATGATAAGTAAACAAGTAAACTGATGGCTGAATCCATCCATCAACCCTTATAAATCGTTCTATCCTTTTTCACATTTACATCGCATGTGTTTTTAAATCGATTGTACAAGGTAAAAAATAGTAGTTATTTATTAGTTCTATTTCTATTCTAATTGAAGTTTTCGACAATGCAACCGAATTTCCTCTATTTTTAAAAAAAAATCGTTAAAAACTGTGTTTATCTTTGGTATTCTCCATTATCCTTCTATTTTCGACTAAATATGCTAAAAGCGACTTAACTTTGTCGAAAATTCTTTATCTGTTTCATTATAATACAAAATAGCATTAAAAAAAAGGATTGTTAACTTCCTTAACTTTTAACTAGTGTTAACACTTTATTTGCATCGATCCAACCACTAATGGCAAAAAAAAGACGAGCTATGTTAGCTCGCCTTTCTTTCTTCACTGTCTTTTTCATATATATCCAACCCTGCTTCATTTAACATCCACTCTATATGGACACCATATCCGCTTGTTGGGTCATTAACAAAAACGTGTGTAACTGCTCCAATGAGTTTCCCATCTTGAATAATAGGACTCCCACTCATTCCCTGTACAATTCCACCCGTCTTTTCCAGTAATTCTGGGTCTGTTACTTTTATAACCATCCCTTTAGTAGCTGGAAATTTTTGCGGAACGGTACTGACAATATCGATATCAAATAATTGTACTTGATCGTTGTCAACAACCGTTAGGATCTTTGCAGGCCCTTCTTTAACTTGATGAGACAAGGCAACTGGAATTGGCTTGTCCATAAGACCATTCTTCATTGTCTTGGATAGCTCACCAAAGATTCCAAAAGGACTGTTTCGAGAAATATCACCGATGACTTCCTTTTCTGAAGAAAATCTCGCGTGTTTTTCCCCTGGGCTTCCATTAGCACCTTTTTGAATGGAAGTTACTGTTGATCTAATGATTTGACCATCATCCACCACTATTGGCTTTTTAGTATCCATGTCAGAAATAACATGACCTAAAGCACCATACTTTTTAGATTCGGGATGATAAAACGTCATTGTTCCAATACCCGCGGCTGAATCACGTATATATAATCCAATCCGATATGAGTGTTCATTTTTATCCTTTAATGGTACAAGCTTCGTTTCGATTTCTTTTTCATCACGTATCACAACTAAATCTAAAGGTTCCCCTGTTTTACCTGCCTCTTGAACAAATGGTGTAACATCACTCATTTTATCAATTGTCTTACCATTGATCTTTTTAATAATGTCACCTACTTGAACTCCGGCAATTTCACCAGGAGATTGCTTTCCTTTTTCAGTTTCAATCTGATGGTGTCCTACCACTAAAACACCTTTAGAGTTTAATTTAACCCCTATCGACTGTCCACCTGGAATGACTTTAAAATCAGATAGAATTTCTACATCCACCTTTTTGATTGGAAAGCCAGCCATTTCAACAATCATGTCACTTTCCCCGCTTTCTGTCCCATTAATGGAAAGCGTACCTTCTTTATCTTTTTCAGTATCGAACGGTTCTGTCGAGAAAGTTTCTACAGTTGCTGAAGCAGGAATAGAGATGTGTTCCTCTTGTTGTTCAAATAAAACAAGTTTGTTTGGAATGTCTACATAGTTCTGAACTGATTTTGAAAAACCCATCGCAACTAAAGAAACAAGGAGAATTGCGCCAATTATTTTTCTAATTCTGTCTGTTGTCATGTTTTCACTCTCCTCGCTCCTACCCACACCATACCACTTCTTTGGCTACATCTTTAATTTTGCCTTAGACCATCTCATTTATAACCGGAAGTTGAACAAAAAAAGCTACCCATTATGGATAGCTTTTCAAATTGCATTGGCTTTTGACTGTGTGGCAAGGGTTAAGAGCTCTTTTGCATGTTGAATAGTAAGTTCTGTTATTTCTACTCCAGAAATCATTCGAGCTACTTCTTTAACTTGTTCATTATTATTCAATTTTTTTATGGAAGTTTTTGTGCGTTCATTATTTGTTGTTTCTTTTTCAATAAATAAATGTTGATCTGCCATTGCAGCCACTTGTGGTAAATGGGAGATACATAACACCTGTGACTCAACTGACACACGATGTATTTTTTCTGCAATCGCCTGCGCAACTCTCCCACTTACCCCGGTATCTACTTCATCAAAGATTATAGAAGTAACGCCTTGGTGCTTCGAAAAAATGGACTTTAGAGCAAGCATGATTCTAGAAAGCTCTCCACCAGAAGCTACTTTAGTTAACGGCTTTAATGGTTCACCTGGATTTGGAGATATATAAAATTCAACGACATCAAAACCACTCTTGTGTAGCTTTATATTTTCTCCATTAAATTCTACATCACCATGATTTCCTGTTTTCTTTGAAAAGTTTATCTTAAAATTAGCTTTCTCCATAAATAGCTCTTTTAATTCCGTCAAAATAGCTTGTTCTAGAGAGAGTGCACAGGTTTTACGATATTCTGAAATCGTCTCAGCTTCCAACACTATATCTTTTGTAATATTTTCTAGTTCCCTTTTTACTTTATTAATATGAGAATCGCGATTAACGATTTCATCTATCTCATCTTCAATCTTAGCTGCGTATTTAAGTATTTCCTCTACATTTTGACCGTATTTCCGCTTTAGTTGATTGATTTCATTTAGTCTAGTCTCGATGCTGTTTAATCGATTTGGATCATATTCTAGTCCATCTAGTTGATCTCGAAGGGTATATGCAAGATCCTCTAACTGATAAAAACTAGACGATAATGTATCAAATAGCTCCTTATATGTAGAATCAATATTTGATATGGTCTCTAGCTGGTTCATCGCAAGACCGATCCAATCTAAACCTTTTTGATCTCCATGTAACGCGTGATAGGCATTATTAACGGATTGAAAGATCTTCTCAAAATTAGAGATCTTCATCTTTTCCTCAAAAAGTCTTTCATCTTCCCCTGGCTCTAATTCTGCTGAAGAGATCTCTTGTAATTGAAACTGCAATAAGTCTAAACGATGAACGAGCTGTTGCTCATTTTCAGTTAGATTTTTTAGTTGTTGATGAAGTTGTTGATAGGTCTTGTAGAGAGCCTGATACTCCTCTACAGCTGGTATGATACTCTCTTCTCCATATTGATCTAACAGGGTGATATGGTGTTCTTGATCCATTAAGAGTTGATGTTCGTGCTGTCCATGGATATCTAATAACGTTTGTCCAATCTCTCGTAAGATCCCTAGTGTAACGAGTTTACCGTTTACTCGGCATACACTTTTACCGTTTTTTAAGATATATCGCCTTAGTACAAAATTCCCTTCAGATACCTCTATCCCTAACTCCCTTGTTTTTTCATAACATGGGTGTTCATCATCATCTATTAAAAATAAACCTTCAATCTCAGCTTTGTCCATACCAAAACGGACAAACTCAGCTGAACCTCGACCTCCAACTAATAAACCAATGGCATCGATAATAATTGATTTACCTGCCCCAGTTTCTCCAGTAAGTACGGTTAATCCTTTTTGGAAGGAAACCGTAAGTTCTTCTATAATGGCAAAATTTCGGATTGATAATTCTGCTAACAAACAACATCCACCCTCTATTTTTCTTATTTCTTTGACTGCTTTCGTATACCTTGGTCTAAGATTTAACCGTGTTCGTTACATTGCGCTCCAAACACTTGCTTTCCGCGGGGAGGAAGTCAAGCCTCCTCACAAGAAAAGCGGAAATGCCCCGATTAGCCCCGACAAGCAAATGTTCCTCCATCATAAAAAGGGCGTTTTTTCCATTTTTATGATGGAGGGTTATTTGACCTCGAGGAGCTGGGCATTGCAGCTAGACAAGCTTCGCCTGCGGGGTCTCGACCTTTCCTCTACTCCCGCAGGAGTCAAGTGTTTTGCGCTCCATTTCACTAAGGTTTATTTTCAAAGAGCAACCTTTACAAAAAGAGCCTCTTAAAAGTTATTTAGGTTCCTCTTATTTTTACTTAGCCTAAAAGTGATCTTCTTTTTTACAGCATGTCTAAGAATCGATTTGAAATTTCTTCTGTGTGGTCAGTTGATTTACAGATGATGAGGATTGTGTCATCACCACAGATTGTCCCTAGTATTTCATCCCAGTCTAAGTTATCGATTAATGCACCAATTGCGTTGGCGTTTCCGGGTAGTGTCTTCATTACTAGCATATGACCTGCTGAGTCTATTTTCACAAACGCGTCCATTAAGGAGCGCTTTAACTTTTGTAATGGATTGAAACGCTGATCTGCTGGTAGACTGTATTTATATCGGCCGTCCATCATTGGAACTTTAACTAGATGTAATTCCTTGATATCTCTAGAAACAGTTGCTTGTGTAACGTTAAATCCCTCTGCTTTTAATAAATCAACAAGTTCATCCTGTGTTTCAATTTCATTGGACGTGATCACTTCTCGTATTTTTATATGTCTTTGGCCTTTATTCACTTCTATACCTCTTTCCTAAACGAACTCTCTCTATAATTTATGTTATATGATGAACTAAAGCTTGTACAATCATTTTATGTAAGAATGCTGTTTTTATTTAAATATAGGTACAAGAAAAGCACTCAGTTCAACCTTTTACTGAGTGCTTAGCCTTTAGTTAGTCTCTTCTTCGACCTTGTTATTTTGCTGCTTTAGCTCAAGATGAGCAGTTTTTACAACTTCTTCAGGTGAGTCTTTACACTCATTAGTTCCAACTACTTCGCCTGACCAGAACAGATGTAATAAAAACTCGATGTTTCCATCCCCACCTGTAATAGGTGAGAATGTTATATTTTTAACGCTATATCCTTCCTTAATGGAAAATGCAATCATATCTTGTAATACTTGAACGTGGACACGTGGATCTCGAACGATTCCTTTTTTGCCAACCTGCTCTCGTCCTGCTTCAAATTGAGGCTTAACTAATGCAATAATTTCACTGTTAGAAGTTAAAACCGTTTTAAGAACAGGCAATATAATTCTTAGCGAAATAAAAGATACATCAATTGTCGCAAATTCAGGAAGCCCCTTAGAAAAATCCTCTGGCTTTGCATATCTGAAATTCGTTCTCTCCATTACGACTACACGTTCATCCTGACGCAATTTCCATGCTAACTGATTATAACCAACATCGACCGCATAGGATAGTTTGGCTCCATTTTGAAGAGCACAATCAGTAAATCCACCGGTAGAAGAACCAATATCAATCATAATTTTCTGATCTACAATCAAATCAAATTCTTTAAGAGCCTTTTCTAATTTGAAGCCTCCCCTACTTACATAGGGCATTAGCTTTCCTTTTATCTCAAGCGGAAGCTCACGGTCCACTTTTTCACCAGGTTTGTCCAGTCTACTTTCATTTGAGTACACAATCCCTGCCATGATGGCCCTTTTTGCTTTTTCTCTTGTCTCAATGAGTCCCCGCTCTACTAAAAGTACATCGACTCGTTCTTTTTTACTCATACTTGTTATACCCTTTGTTGTTTCATTTTTGTGATCTGCTTCGCTTTAGCAACTGTCGCTTCAACGGTAAAGTCAATTTCATCTAATAGTTCATTTACACTTCCATGTTCGATGAACTGATCTGGTATCCCGATACGGTCAATTTTACTTTGGTGGAAGCCTAAATCATGAGCATATTCTAACACTGCACTACCAAAGCCACCTTGTAAAATTGCTTCTTCAATGGTTAAGACAGGTATATCTTGCTCAAGGATACTTATCATCATAGCTTCGTCAAAAGGCTTTATAAAACGTGCATTCACAACCCTCGCAGAGATTCCCTCTTCGCTTAGGATTTGAGCTGCTTCTAAGGCCATCGGGATGGTTGTACCAAATGTTAAGATGGCTATATCTGTTCCTTCACGTAACACTTCCCAAGATCCGATTGGA
This sequence comes from Bacillus mesophilus, assembly GCF_011008845.1. GTDB lineage: Bacteria > Bacillota > Bacilli > Bacillales > SA4 > Bacillus_BS > Bacillus_BS mesophilus. The sequence goes on from NZ_JAAIWM010000002.1 coordinate 386,338, forward strand.
ATCTCGAGTAAATCTTCATCCATCTTGACACCTAGTCCATTTCCTCTCGGATAACGAAGTGCAATCGGTCCAGCATCATACTGTAAGGCCGTATACACCATATGTTGTCCTTCATTTTCATCCTTTGGCATCATTAACACTAGATTCGGAATATGACGCATAAATGCTACGTCAAATACACCTTGGTGTGTTTCACCATCCGCTCCTACCAAGCCCGCTCTATCTATTCCAAAGAAAACATTTAGGTTTTGTCTACATACATCATGAACGACCTGGTCGTATCCACGTTGCAAGAAAGTCGAATAAATGGCTAAATATGGCTTCATTCCTTGTGTTGCTAGTCCTGCAGCCATTGTGACTGCATGCTGCTCTGCTATCCCTACATCAAATAGTCGATCTGGGAATTCCTCACCAAAACCTTCTAGCTTTGAACCTACTGTCATAGCAGGTGTAATCGCTACCACTCGCTGATCATCTCGAGCAATTCTTCTAACCGTTTCACTTATCACCTTACTCCAAGCTGGTGGAGCACTAACAGGTTTAATAAAGTCACCAGATTCAATTTTATAAGGTCCAGGTCCATGCCAAGTTCCAATACGATCAGACTCTGCAGGATGATAGCCCTTCCCCTTCTTCGTTATAACATGAACTAAAACTGGTCCTTTTGTTTTCTTTGCGTATAATAAATTTTCCATTAGGTCTTCATAATTATGACCATCTACTGGCCCTAAATAGGTGTACCCTAACTCTTCAAAGAACACGCCCGTTACTAATAAATATTTCATACTATCTTTAATACGCTCTGCTGCTGCTGCAAGCTTCCCGCCCACAGCAGGTATCTTTTTCAAGATGTACTCAAGTTCATCCTTTGCCCATTGATATTTACCTGCAGTTCTGAGCTTGCCTAAAATATTATGAAGGGCTCCAACATTAGGCGCAATTGACATTTCATTATCGTTTAAGATAACAATCATATCTGTCTTTTCATGACCGATGTGATTTAATGCCTCCAAAGCCATTCCACCTGTTAATGCACCGTCACCAATGATAGGTAGAATGTATTCACCCGTACCTTTTAAATCGCGGGCGATCGCCATACCCATTGCAGCAGATAAAGATGTAGAGCTATGTCCTGTTTCCCAAACATCATGCTCACTTTCATTTCGTTTTGGAAAGCCAGACAATCCTTTATGCTTTTTCAACGTTTCAAATTGACTAGTACGTCCAGTTAGTATTTTATGAACATAGGATTGATGCCCCACATCCCAAATAAACTTATCATTGGGACTATTAAAAACCTTATGTAGTGCAACCGTAAGTTCTACTACTCCTAAATTGGGACCAATATGTCCTCCCGTTCTAGAAGTAACATTTATGAGGAAGTCACGTATGTCAGCGCTTAGTAGTTCTAGTTCCTCTATTGATAAATCCTTTAAAAAGGACGGGTCTTTTATTGTTGTGAGATCCAAGTTGATCACTCACTTTCGTTTCGAATTTTGCTTTTTCTTTTTGTCACGTGCATCTTTCAATATTCTCAGCTTTAACTTATCTTCTGCAAAATAAAACAATTTACCTACTTGGAAGACTATATTTGTTGAAAAGGTAATCGCTAGTGTTTTCCCTATTGCCTTTCCACCGACAGTTAATGCTGCAATTAAACTCGTAAATATGACAGAAATTATTAACTGTGTAGGTCCGTTATCATTAACATCTAGGGCAATGGCAACCTGCACCAACACAATTGCTGAGGCTGTACCACTAATTATACCAGAAATATCTCCAATTACATCATTACAAAAATTTGCAAACCGATCAGCATTACGAACGATTAAGATTGCATGCCTAGAGCCCTTCACTTTCTCAGATGCCATTGCATGAAATGGCACTTCATCAGCGGCAGTCGCTGCAACGCCTAGCATGTCAAAAAATATACCTATAAAGACAATGATCAGTACGACAACCATTCCCATTGCCCAAGTTACTCCACTTAAGGTATAGGTTGAAACGATTGAAAAAATAGCCGCTAGCACAAATGTGATAACGGCTATTCCTAAACTCCAATTTATCGATTTTCGAAATGTATCATTCATGAATTACATCGTCACCTTTAAACCTATTTTATTGCCCATTATGTAAGATGAGTGGCCAAGTAAAGAGTAAAAACTGCGGCTTAGGTCCAGTAGGTTTTCCCAAGCAGGTACCGAATGTTGCCATTCTGGCGGTTTCCCATTAAACCCACCTTAGCAATGTCGCCATATACTAGACTGGATTACCACTTAGTCCGCACTATAATCCTCTCTACTTGTCAAATTTCGAACAGTCTAGGAGTTTTCCTCAAGCAGTCTCGTTACATTCCCTAGCCTCTTTTGCAGTAATGATTTCATATGGGATACAAGTACAATAACCAATGGCCATTTTGATTAATGTACCTAACCATAATCCCCTCAGTTACCACTCAAGGCAGGCTACGCTGCATGTAGCCCAAAAGATAGCTACAATACAGGTTTATAACCATCTTTGGCATAGTCTTTTTGCTATCCAAGAGAATGGTCCTCCGCGGAAGAAGGGTCAACGCCCACATGCCATTGTGGATCGCCCTTTATCCTTAACTCCCAGCATCAACCCAAGGCTGGGCGCCTCAAGCCGACACAAGGAACTTCATCGATGTGCCCTTTGGCGGATTTTTAGGCCCGCCTTCAGAAACGGGAGACTGACTAGAATACTGCACCACCCCATGTTAAAAACACTATACCATATTATATTTAATTGCTCAACGAATCGACCGCCTATTTTCATTATAACCTAGGCTTAGTTATTACGTTCTGCTATCAGATTGCATATATCCTCTAAATAAGATTGGTCCATATTTTCAACTAATGAAAGTGATTGTTTGGCAAGATTAATATGCTCGGCTAATTTACGCTTTGCCCCATCAAGAGTGAGTAGAGCTGGATATGTACTTTTATGGTTATTTTCATCGGAACCAACTGGCTTACCAATCTCTTCTTCCGTTCCCTCAACATCTAATATGTCGTCTCTTATTTGAAAAGCTAATCCAAGGTGGTGGGCAAAGCCTCTTAAATGGTTAATCTGTTGATCTGTTGCATTTGCTAATATAGCACCTGCAAGAATAGAGTATTCTAGAAGCCTACCTGTTTTTCGTGTATGTATATATTCTAACTCATTTATAGAAAGTGACTGATTCTCACCTTCAAGGTCTGCAATTTGTCCTCCGACCATTCCTTCTGGACCGGCAGAAACACTTAAAAGTTTAATCAACTTAATCTTCATCTCATTTGTAATTTCTTCATGATTAAGATCAGCAAGTAATTGAAAGCTATAGGTTAGTAGCGCATCTCCTGCCAAAACGGCATGGGCCTCTCCAAACACCTTATGATTTGTCGGCTTACCTCTGCGAAGATCATCATCATCCATACTAGGGAGGTCATCGTGAATTAAGGAGTATGTATGTACCATTTCTAAAGACGTTGCTACCTGTAACCCTAGCACAGGATTTTTCTTAAATCCGTATAAGGTCGCAAATAACAATAAGGGGCGAAGACGCTTTCCACCTGCCTGAAGAGAATAATTCATCGCTTCAAGCAAACTATGCGGAGAAGAGAGCTTCTCTAGTGATTTGTATAGTACTTCTTCAAACATTTGCTTATGCTTGACAGAGAAGGATTGAAAACTGTTTTCACTCACTTGTTATTCCTCCTCTTGTACCTGAATTGGTTGAAGCTCACCATTATCCTGTAATAGCTTATCCATTTGCTTTTCAATCGTTTTTAATTTATCATGGCAAAGCTTTGAAAGTGTCATTCCGTCCTGAAAATAAGCAATCGCCTTTTCTAACGGTACATCCCCTTCCTCTAGCTTCTCAACAATTTCTTCTAGCTTGTCCATAGCTTCTTCAAAAGACAATTTCTTTTCACTACTCATTTTCTTGTTCCCTCTCAATCCCATTAATCTCGCAATTAAGTATGCCATCCTTCAATCTAACGCTAATCTGATTTCCAGGAGTAACTTGTTTGGTTGATTTTATTATGTTTTCTTGGTCATCACTGTACACAATGCTATATCCTCGGTCCATGATTCTTAATGGACTTAGTCCCTCTAATTTGGAAAGTATGTAAGAAAACTGCTGTTCCTTATTACCAAGTGTCATAGCCATCAATTTATGAATTTCACGGCTGACTCTAAGATGACGTTCTTTCTGCAACTGAATTTGTGAAGATGGCTGATGTTTTGATAGGTTAGAGCTAATTTTTTCAAGCTGATACTTTTTTTGCTCGATATAACGATTACTCACTCTTTGTAGTGATTCTAATAGACGATCAAGTTGTTGTTCTTTTTGACTGTATAGCTGTTTTGGATAACGAAATGCATATGACCTTTGCAAATTAACCAAACGTTTTCTCTCACTGTTCGACTTTTCCTTCATAGCCCGAATAAGCCTAGCACGTCGTTGATTAATTCTTTCTACCAGTTCATCAATATGTGGCACTGCTAGTTCCGCGGCCCCAGTAGGCGTAGGTGCTCGTAAATCTGCAACGAAATCAGCAATAGTAAAATCTGTTTCATGACCAACGGCAGAGATGATTGGAATTCTTGACTCAAAAATGGCACGAGCTACTGATTCCTCATTAAACGCCCAAAGTTCTTCGATAGATCCGCCACCTCTACCAACAATGAGAACATCTAAATCAGCAAAATCATTTGCTTTTTTTATGGATTTTACAATTGAAGGTGCCGCCTGATCCCCTTGCACTAATGTGGGTAGAATGATAATTTCACCGATTGGATATCTTCTTTTAATGGTGATGATAATATCTCTTACCGCTGCTCCGGTAGGTGATGTTATGACACCTATTCGTTCGGGGTATTTGGGAATGGCTTTTTTATGTACAGCTGAGAATAAACCTTCTAATTCCAATCTTTTTTTTAGTTCTTCATATGCTAAAAATAAGCTTCCGATTCCGTCAGGCTGCATGTCTGTTACATATAGTTGGTAATTACCGTTTGGTTCATATACTGAGATTTCTCCTTGTATAAGTACCTTCATCCCATCTTCAGGTTTAAATTTTATGGAACGATTATTAGCAGAAAACATAACAGATTGTATACGAGCATTTTCGTCCTTAATCGTAAAGTACATGTGCCCCCGACTGTGCTGTTTGAAATTAGAAATTTCCCCTTTTAAGAATACTTTTTGCATATGCGGGTCTACATCAAACTTCTTTTTTATGTATTTTGTTAAGGCAGTGACTGTTAAATACCGTATCTCAGACATAGTCCTCCCCCTTAGTTAACGGTATATTTATATATCTATTTCGCAGGTAACTGATCCTTTACCTTAGATAAAACACTATTAATGAATTTCCCAGAATCATCGTCACCGAATGTCTTTGCTAATTCGATTGCTTCATTCAGAGTTACATTTATTGGAATATTAGGCTCGAATTGCATCTCATAAATAGCCAGTCGTAAAATTGCTCTGTCCACATTCCCAATTCGTTCAATCGTCCAATTTTCTAAATTACTTCTTAGAAGTGTGTCGATTTCCTCTTTATGAGAAGTTGTTCCAAAAACCAATTCATCTAAAAAGGGGTTTCCCTCTTCTTCTTCAAGTACGTTATTTATGGCAGTTTGAGGCTCTTGTTCATTAAGATCTAATTGAAAAAGGACTTGAAGTGCTTTCTCTCTTGCTTGTCTTCTGTTCATCATTCATTACTCCTTTTTAGTGGTCCAAATTTATAAAAGAAATCATATCATATGTTTCTGCTTTTGACATATATAGTTCATATCTTCTAATAGTTTTAACGGACATGTTTAAAATTATTTTCAACCTCATTATACATGATGAAGGGAGATTATGAAAAATAAAGGAAAATTACGAAAAAGCATCCATATAAGGAATTTAACGTTAACCATAGAACAAAAGGCGCTGGAGCTGGAATATTATACACTAGCCTTGTTTATCCACAAATGAAAAACTTTTTACAATTTACAAAAAATAAAAGAGCCAAGGTTTTCACCTTGACTCTGAACTTGAATGTAAGTATAGAATTACATCTCTTGATCGATTTCAACTTCATGCTTCTGAGTTTCAAAATGAACTCCCACAACATGAATATTCACTTCATCTATTTCTAGTGCTGTCATTGTTGCTAATGTTTGACGAACATTATCTTGAATGTTTTTAGCCACTTTTGGAATGGATACTCCAAATTTCATTGTCACATAAACGTCTAGCTTAATTCCTTCATCAGTAAGCTCGACTTTAACACCTTTACCATGGTTTTTCTTGCCAAGTCTTTCTACTACTCCTGATGCAAAGTTGCCTCTCATCGAGGAAACCCCATCAACTTCAGACGCAGCGATACTTGCAATTACCTCAATTACTTCAGGAGCAATTTCAACCTTACCTAAGCTTGTATATTCTTGATTCATTTCTAGTACATTGTTATCACTCATCATGACACCTCCTGATATATTTTACTACTTCATTACCTCATATATTTCTAAAAACTTTGTATTAAAGTCACCATCCACAAATTTCTCATGATCCATTAATTGTAAGTGGAACGGAATCGTTGTATGAATTCCCTCAATTACAAATTCCCCAAGTGCTCTCTTCATACGAGCAATTGCTTCTTTCCTTGTTGGTCCATAAGTGATTAGCTTAGCAATCATGGAATCATAATAAGGCGGAATGGTATAACCCGGATAAGCTGCAGAGTCAACTCTCACACCTAGTCCACCTGGAGGTAAGTACATTTCAATCTTTCCTGGCGAAGGCATAAAGTTTTTCGCAGGATTTTCGGCATTGATTCTACATTCAATCGCCCAACCTGTAAACGTAACTTCCTCTTGTTTAACAGATAAGGGCTCTCCAGATGCTACCTTAATCATCTCTTTAATTAGGTCAATACCTGTTACCATTTCTGTTACCGGATGCTCAACCTGAATTCTTGTGTTCATCTCCATGAAGTAGAAGCTTTGTTGGTGATGATCAAAAATGAATTCGATTGTACCTGCACCAGAATAGTTGACAGCCTGAGCAGCTTTAACAGCAGCTTCCCCCATCTGTTCTCTAATTTCGCTACTTAATGCTGGTGAAGGTGTTTCTTCCACAAGCTTTTGTAGGCGACGTTGAATCGTACAATCTCGTTCACCTAAGTGAATCACATTCCCGTGATTATCAGCTAAAACCTGGATTTCCACATGTCTAAAGTCTTCTATATATTTTTCAATATATACACCTGGGTTTCCAAAAGCAGTTGCAGCCTCCTGCTGAGTAATCCGAATTCCTTTAATTAAATCCGGCTCATTTTTAGCTACACGGATTCCTTTACCACCACCACCTGCTGTGGCCTTAATGATGACTGGATACCCCATCTCATTTGCAAGATTAATGGCCTCTTCCTCATCTTTTATAATCCCTTTAGAACCTGGAACAATTGGAACTCCGGCTACTCTCATTGTCTCACGAGCAATGTCCTTTGTCCCCATTTTTGATATAGCTTCAGGACTCGGTCCTACAAATATAATATTACAGGCTCTACAGATTTCTGCAAAGTCAGCATTCTCAGCTAGGAATCCATAGCCAGGATGAATCGCATCACACCCAGTTAATGTTGCTACACTAATAATGTTTGTAAAGTTTAAGTAGCTGTCCTTTGACGCAGTGGGTCCAATACAATACGCTTCATCTGCTAACTGAACATGAAGAGCTTCTCGATCGGCTTCTGAGAATACAGCAACCGTTTCTATTTCTAATTCACGGCAGGCTCTAATTATACGAACCGCTATTTCCCCTCTATTTGCGATTAATAACTTTTTTATCATAAGAACGCTCCCTACTACGATTTTACCAGAAACATTGGTTGTCCATACTCAACTAGTTGACCGTTTTCAACTAATATTTCTACAATTTCTCCACTTACTTCTGCTTCAATTTCATTAAAGAGCTTCATTGCTTCTACAATACATACCACGCTATCCTTACCTACCTTGTCGCCCACTTTTACAAACGGACCTGATTCAGGATTTGGAGCTGCATAGAATGTACCAACCATAGGTGATACAATTTTTTGTAGACTTGGATCTTCAACTTTAACAGGTGACACCGTCTCTTCAACTTTGGCAGCTGGTGTTGGTTGAGCTTGAACTGGTGGCTGTGAAACTGGTTGAACAGCTTGCGCAGGTTGTTCGACCGGCTGTGACTGGCTTACAACTGTTGTTTGATTATGGTGCTTTTTCATCTTAATTTTAGAACCCTCATGCTCATAACTAAATTCATCAATAGAAGCTTGGTCAATCAATTTTATTAATTCACGGATTTCTTGAATTTTTAACATGATAACTCTCCTTTACCCTAACGCTTACTGGATAATATTTTAGTCTAACAAAAAAACTTTTAAGACGAGAAATTATAGCCTACTCCTAAAAGTTTGTCCTTAACTTTTATTCTATAAGAAAACGATAGTAAAATGCTACCGAAAAATCCATTTTTTTAGTAACAACCTAAAACCAGTGGCTATTTTCCTATATAAATCAAAGCGAATCTTAACTATTTTTACCAATTATCTTTCTTCTACTATAATATAACAGATGATCAAAAATTTATGTAATGATTTATGTTAACTATAAATTCAGTGTATATTTCCTATAACCCTATAATTGGAATTATATTAATAAAGTTAAAATCAAAACTAAGATAAATTCTTATATTAATTTGAAATTTGTTGTTTTTTTAGAAAAATGTTACCTTCATTATCCTACTACTTTCGTAAGACACAATTTCTACGTGTAAGATTATTGAACCTTTTATTCCACAGCCCCTATTTTGATTATAATCTAATTCAGATTCATAAACATTCTTCTCTAGTAGGATACTCGAATGACTTCATATTAATTTACATTCAAAGGGGTATGTAGGTTTTGAGCATTTCAGAACTAGCTGTCTGGTTAGTGTTGGCATACTCTGTGTTACTCGTTATTGCTAGAATTACTGGTAGAAAAGAAATACGATGTGCAACTTTCTACAATTTAATTTTGTGTTGGTGATTACTTATAAAATTAAAATTAGATAAATATTGGCTTGATCAAGAACTTAAAAAGTCAGGTGTAAAGGCTGTGGCTGAGGTTCAGCAAGATGGTTCATTATATATACATACACGAGATGATGTCGTGCACTAAGCAACTAGATTAATAAAGGAAATACCTATTAGCACTATGCTAATAGGTATTTTTAGTAGGCTTACTTATTAGAGAATTCTACTGCTACATCCTTTTTGCCAAGCTCTGTTCTTACAAGTTGGATAATTTTGTTTGCTTGAGCTGGTGTATGATCCTTAGACTTAACGATGATTCTTACAGACTCACCATCTGCGCGAACTAACACGTCAGAATATTGATCAGATTCTGCCTTAATTAACGTTTCTAACACTCTTTCTTTAGCAGAAACTTCTTGAACCTCAATCATCTTGTCATAAGCATCACTTTTTTGTTCTGGTGATACATCACTTGAAGCCATGATTGCTTGTAAGTCACTTACTAGCTTGCTGCGTTGATCATCCATTTCTAAACGAAGAGCTGTAAATAATTCATCACTTGCTACACTTGAAATAACTGTTCCTTCGCCTTCTTCAGCTGTTTCTTCTGTAGACTCTTCAACCACTACTTCTTCTCCCTCAGTTGCTGCTTCTTCTGATTCTGTAGTTGTTGCTTCAGTACCTTCTGTTGCTTCTTCAGTAGCTGTTTCTTCGTAAGCTAAGTTGTCACTAGCATTTTCAGGTGAAGTAACATAATACACGGATAAAACTACAACCAAACTTAACATTGTTAATAACCAAACTGTTTGCTTTTTCAATAACATTTATGATTCCCCCTTAGGTTTTTTCTTTGGTAATACGGACACGCGGTGACTTGGAACATCAAGTACACGTGTTACTGCTTCAATAATATTCTTCTTAACCTGGATGTTATCTGCACCATTTGCTACTATTAAAACCCCTCTAACTGCAGGTTTTTTAATATTAATGACAACTGGTGTTTCTGTATCTCCATTACGAATGATAACCAGCTGCTCATCTTTAGAAGTATCTTCTACCTTTCGTTTCCCCCCTTCCCGGTCTGTCTCATCCGTAAGCTGGGTCTGGGAAGTTACATTTTTTTCGAAAACCTTAGATTCTGTTGCATCTAGATTTACCATTATTTCAACCTCGTCTACACCTACAGCTGATTGAAGGATCTCTTTTAATTGAGTCTCAAAGTGATTCTCAACCTCTCGGAGAACATCTTCAGTATCACTACTTTTTTGTCCAAAAGTAGGTTGGTCTTCTGATTTTTCTTGATTAAAGACCTCTAGTTCATTTGCTGGTGCAGAAGAAGAAGAATCTGAAAGTATGTTACTAACAAGCATGAATGCGACACCAACTGCTAAAATGACAATCGCATAATGGTACTTAGATAGCTTTTTATCTGATGACTGCTGTTCATTAGTTGTTTTTTTAAATAATGACTGGAGCCAATGAAAGAATTGATTATTCTTTTTCTCCATCTAGGTCGCTCTCCCCCCCTTCCAATGCTACATTGATCTGTTGTGGATTGAGTTGCCATTCTGTTGCAAGGTAAGATACGATTTTTGTTTCATCTACTTTGATATTGTCTTTTTTAGGTAGCTCTTTGCTCGTATCAATCTTCACCTCTTTAACAACAGGAATTGCATCCTCTGTTTCTACTTTTTGCTCTGATAGCTGTACGATTACGGAGAAGTGCTCTGTAGAATCTGATGAAGCATTGATAGATTCATCTAGTTCAATGAACACGTGAGAAACGTGTAGATCAAATCGCTTCATCATCTCGTCCGCTACTCCTTCTTTCATTTGGACAGCCACTTCTTCTAAACTATATGCACGATTTAGTGCTTGTATTTCTTTTTTCTTAAATTCTATTAAATTTTCTATGTTTTCTTCTTCTGCTGGGACCGGAGTTGTTGCTGTAGCAAGGATTTCTTCAAAGTTTGTGCTAAAAAATTTAAAAAGTGGAGTCAAAATAATAACAATTAACAGCAAGCCAGTGACCATTTTTGCATAGCGTTGAAGATTTGAATTTGGTAGAAGCATATCCACAATGGTAGCTAGCAAAATAAAGACAATAATATTAGCAATCCATCCTGTCAAAAACTCCATTGAATCACCTCTCTACCTCATCATGAGCGTGATATTACCTGCAGCAATAATGATCGTTAAACTTAAGAAGAACATTAAGGAAACGATCGCAAGTGCTGCAAAGATATAAATGACACTTTTCCCGATGATATCTAGACATTGAATAACTGGACCTCCACCTAATGGTTGAAGGATCGCTGCAGCAAATTTATAAATAAAAGCTAGTGATAACACTTTTATCGCTGGAAAAGCTGCAATTAATAGGAGCATAATGACTCCTACAATTCCAACTGTATTTTTCAAAAGAGCAGAAGCACTTATCACAGTATCTGTCGCATCAGTAAACATTCGACCTACAACAGGGATAAAATTACCTGTAACAAATTTAGCTGTTCGAATGGTTATTCCGTCCGCTACCGCACTTGATGCGCCTTGGACCGAAATGACTCCTAAGAATACTGTTAAAAATATTCCTAACAATGCAATGCTTGTCTTACGTAACAACTCTGCCAATTGAGTGACTTTATAATGATCTGAGAGGGTACTTACAATACTCAAGAGAGCAGAGAGAAATAGCATCGGCAACACTACATATTGAATAAGTAGTCCGCTTGTGTTCATTAAGAAAATAATAATGGGATGAAAAAATGCTGCGGACAGGACCCCACCAGAAACAGAAATTAATGCTAGCAGTAGTGGTATTAATGCAATAATGAAGCTAATCATCGTTTGTATTGCTTCTTCTGTGTAGGAAATAGCCACTCGAAAGCTATTAAGTGCTAGAATGATTAACACCATATAGATCAGAGCATAAGCCACCTTGCTTACAGTGCTTTGCTCAAATGCATTTTGTAGTGATTGAAGAAGCATACAGAATATGGTTAACATAATCAAAGTACCGAGAAGCTTTCCATTTGCAATAAGTTCATGAAATAAGAATTTCGCTAACCCTTGCAACCATTGCTCTACAGAAAATTTCTTCTCACCTTTTACGAAATCCATGAAACTACCTTTCTGACTTTCTGGTAGGTAGCCACCATAATCTTCGACGATGTCATCCCAAAATTTTCTGATTTCCTCAATTCCTAATCTATCTAACTGTTCATCGATCACTTTGTCTTGGATGGTAGGAGCAGAAGCTTGTACACTTAAAGGAGAACATATAAAAATGAGCAAAATTACTATTGCAGTGATCAACCGTGAACTCATCCATACACCTCTTTTTTTAACACCGTGTCATTTTAAGATGGAAGTAGTCCTAAGATAGTTTCAATAATAACGGTGAGGATTGGTATTGCCATTGCCATGATAAGGATTTTTCCGCCTAATTCAATTTTAGAAGCAATGGCACCTTGTCCAGCATCTCTCGTAATTTGTGCACCGAATTCAGCAATATAGGCGATTCCAATAATTTTCAAAATGGTTTCGACGTACATTAAATTAACGTTTGCATTTACGGCGATGCGTTCAAGCATTGTAATAATTTCTTGAATTTGTCCGATTAAAAAGAAAAAAATACTACAGCCAACAAAGACCACCAGCATGAAAGCAAATATGGGTTTTTGTTCTTTTACGATTAAGGCCAGAAAGGTTGCAACGAGACCAATGCCGACAATTTGTAGAATCTGAATAGCAAATCCCTCCTAACCTTGAAAGAGGAAGACAGCCTTTATTTTTTTAAATAATGCATCCATGATGGTTATTACCTGAAAAATAATATAAACAAACCCAACCAGTGTTACCCAATGTGCATAGTCTTCCTTCCCCATCTGTTTTAGTACGGTATGAAGAAAGGCTACAACGATCCCTACTCCTGCAATTTGAAAAATTGTACCAACATCTATCTCCATCGTTCCATACTCCCCTCATTCCTTTACAGCAGCAATACTATCAAGAGTAAGCCTGATAGGAAGCCTAAGCTTTTTATCATTCTTTCGTATTTAGCCTGCTTTTCTCGTGCTTCATGTTCCTCACGATCTAAATGGGTTAAAGCTAGTAAAATATGTTTTTGCTGCGCGGTACGATCATGTTGTCCTAATGTTTCACCAAACTGCTGTAAAATTTCGATTTCACCTTGCTTAAATGCAGTAAATCTTTTCACATCTAGCAAGCTATCATGCCAGGCCACTCTTACATTTGCCTCACCATCTTTTAACCTTTTTGCAAAGTCCTCAAAAAACCAAGATAAAGGCTTTTTTAGCTGTTTTGAAATATGTATACATGCATCATATAAAGGAAGATGCCCATACATAATTTCAGCCTCCAAGGATTGTAGAGCAACCTTTAGCTGTCTAAGCTGCCTTGGTCGTTCACTCAAATGCTTGGCAGCCTCAAAACCTGTCCACGTAGTTGCTAATAAGATGAATAAAGCCCCGAGAAGCTTTACCATTGGGCTACCTCCGTTTCCCTTCCAATTTTTCGTCCGGATGAATCCACTATTTCACAAAAGGTTCCTGGACCACTTTCCTTAGAAAGAATAACAAAGCGTGAAAATATATTAGAATCAAGGAGAGGTCTTAGACTTGGCCTCTTTTCCAAATCAGACCATGTGTAGCCGTGTGCAGTTACGATTAATTTAACCCCTGCATTTACAGCTTCCATAATGGCTTCACTGTCCTCCTTACTTCCTATTTCATCCACCACAATCACATCAGGGCTCATAGAACGAATTAACATCATCATTCCTTCAGCCTTTGGACACCCATCCAATACATCGACGCGCCACCCAAGCTCTAACTGAGGAACTCCTTTTACACACCCAGCAATTTCAGAACGTTCATCAACAATTCCAACCTTGAAAGGGGAAAGCTTACGTTCTTCCTTACCAACACTCACAAGCCTTGCTAGATCTCGGAGTAGGGTTGTCTTTCCAGCCTGTGGTGGACCAATAATCATGGTGTTAAGCCATTCACCAGTGGAGGTTGTCAAATCAGGCAAGTAGGATTCGCCAATACCAATACATTGCCTCGCTACACGAATATTAAAAAAGGTAACATCACGGATAGCTTTTACCTCACCTTTTTCGGTAATCACCTTACCGGCTAGTCCAACGCGGTGCCCTCCTTGAATCGTGATATAGCCTCTTTTCAACTCTTCTTCTAAAGTGTATATAGAATATTGACTTAATCGATTCATGAGCTGCAACGTATCATCAGCCGTAACAATATATGGTGTAGCCGAAAGCCCTGGATAATGTGGCTTTCCTCTTATAATGATTTCTAGTGGGCGGTGGAGTCTTAAACGAATTTCCTCCACTTTTTCATAGATATGGGAAGGATATCGGTCCAGTATTGTTCGAATATTAGTAGATAGCAGCCCTATTATTTCTTCCATCTATCTCCCCCCATTAGTTCTTATATTTCCAATGTATGCAAGCTTGGACTTATTATGACAGGCTAAATATCGATTACTTGTAGATTCCTATTAAAATAAAGCCAACACCAAGTCCGATAAATAATAGTTTTGAAAACGATAGATCATCAGTCATACTTAAAAGTCCAATTGTCATTGTTGCAATAAAGATAAAAGGACCCACTAATGCCAGCATTGCATTAAGAGCAACTGCTTTTTTCACATCATTAAGCATGAGCATCGCAATGGCAGCCGTGAGTTCGATCGTTGCAGAAACAAATCGAAGACCAGCCATTGATAAAATGGTCGTGTCAATTGTAGAAAGCCATCTTTTCATTTTGGATTCTCCTTATTTTTTTAAATCACTACTCATATGTACAACCTATGCAATGATCTGTAGGTTTTAGACTATTGTTTTTCTTTTCATGCTTTGATGTAGTATAGAAATTTCATTCGGCACTTAATAAATGAATTGTTTTTAATAAATACAAAAAAGAGGCATTTGCTTTTTAGCAAATGCCTCTTTTGATCTTTAAGTATTATGCTCTAGAAACATACTTAGCTTCTACAGTATTGATGATTAATACGTCACCTTCGTTAATGAAGAATGGTACTTGTACAGTTAGTCCTGTCTCAACTGTTGCAGGCTTTGTACCACCAGATGCAGTGTCACCTTTAATACCTGGTTCAGTTTCAACTACTTTAAGTTCAACAGTGTTTGGAAGTTCTACTCCAATTGTTTCACCTTGATATGTTTGAATAGCAACGTTCATGTTTTCCTTAAGGAACTTTAATTCGTATTCAATTGAGCTAGCTGGAAGTTCTGACTGCTCATAAGAATGTGTGTCCATGAATACATGCATATCCCCATTAGCATATAGATATTGCATCGTACGGTTTTCAATTTGTGCTTTTGCAACTTTTTCCCCACCACGGAACGTTTTTTCCTGGATCGCTCCTGTACGAAGGTTACGAAGTTTAGAGCGAACAAACGCTGCTCCTTTACCTGGCTTTACATGTTGAAAATCAAGAACTCGCCAAATTCCACCATCTACTTCGATTGTTAATCCTGTACGAAAATCATTTACTGAAATCATTAAAAAGATCCTCCTAAATTACATCTAATTGTTAGAAACCAACATTTTTTCAACTGAGTTTTCAATGGCTGTGTTAAACCTTGTTGTTGATTTTCGTTACAGGACACTCGCTTTCCGCGGGGCGTGCGGTGAGCCTCCTCGGCATGCGCCTGCGGGGTCTCACCAAGGACAAAGTGACTTCCTTTGTCCCTATGTCACGCTGCTCCCGCAGGAGTCTCCTATCCTTCCACTTCAATCAACACTGCTAAAAATTCAACATTGTACATTAACAAAGCCTATAAAATAATTAACTCTTTAGTAGAAAAAGATAGTGTTTGATTACCATCCTTTGTAATCACTGTGTCATCTTCTATTCTGACTCCACCAACATTTGCAACATAGATTCCTGGTTCTACAGTAACAACCATCCCAGCCTCTAGTACCATATCGGATTTAAAGGAAAGTCCTGGTCCCTCATGAACCTCTAGACCAATTCCATGCCCAGTTGAGTGGCCAAAATATTCACCATAACCTTTTTCAGTGATATAATCTCTTGTTAATGCATCCGCTTGTTTCCCCGTTATGCCTGGCTTAATGCCAGCCATTCCACGTAATTGAGCTTCTAGAACTACATCATATATATTTTTTAACTCTTCGCTCGGTTGTCCCACTGCTAGTGTTCTCGTTATATCAGAGCAATATCCCTTATAGTATGCACCAAAATCAAGTGTCACGAACTCTCCTGATTCAATCACCTTGTCAGAAGCAACACCATGAGGTAATGCAGAACGGTAGCCAGAAGCAACAATAATGTCAAAGGAGGAAGAAACTGCTCCTTGCTTTCTCATAAAGAATTCTAATTCATTAGAAATCTCTATTTCTGTTTTGCCTGGGCGAATAACAGTTAAGATGTGTTCGAAAGCAGCGTCCGCTATCTCTGTTGCTTCCTTTAATATCTTAATCTCAGAGTCAGTCTTAATCAAGCGTAACTTTTCAATAACACCTGATAAAGGTACCAATTCTGCCTTAATAGATGTTTGATAAGATTTGTATGTACTAAATGTCACATGATCTTCCTCAAAGCCAAGACGTTTGATGCCAAGTTTTTCTACTTGATTTGCAACTTCTTCAATGATAGCTGCTTTATGTTGAACAATTTCAAATCCTTCTAGTTGATTTTCTGCTTGTTCCACATATCTAAAGTCTGTAATAAACACAGCCTTTTCCCGAGAAATAATAGCGACACCAGCTGTACCAGTAAAGTTGGTCATATATCGACGGTTGTAGCTACTTGTGATTAGAATCCCATCAACATCGTGTTCTTGAAAATGGTTGCGAAGTTTTTCAATTTTTGACATGCGTAATTTCCTCCCCTAATCTCTCTTTTAAAGCTAATAAGGCTAAATGATATCCCAACACTCCCAATCCAACAATTTGCCCATTAGTAACTGGAGCGATCACTGACTGATGACGGAACTCCTCACGAGCATGAATATTGGAAATATGTACTTCTATTACCGGCTTAGAAATGCTAGCAATTGCATCTCGAATGGCATAACTATAGTGTGTATAGGCACCCGGATTTATAATAATACCGTCAACAGTTGAATCTGCTTCATGAATGTGATCAATTAGTTCCCCTTCATGATTTGATTGGAAACAAACCAATTCTAATTCATGCTGATTGGCTAATGTATGTAAATCCTTTTCTAAATCTTCTAATGTAACGTTTCCATAGGTGTCCGGCTCACGTGTGCCTAATCGGTTTAGATTAGGACCATTCAATAAGAGAATATGCTTTCTCATTTAGCAAGCTCCTTACTATTTTTTGCAATATTTAAAAATAGAATGTTCAATGAACATTCTATCATATGTCCTATTCTTTTGAATAGTTCGGTTCTTCCTTGACAATCAACTGGGCTGCTTCAAAGGAGATTGAGTACCCTATAAATGTTCCGTATAAAATAAATAAGCAAAGAGACGTTACAATTGTGTTTAGGTCCAACTTTCTAATAGGATCAATACTTGGAAAGATTGGGTTTAGTACAAAAAAGACTATTCCCCATAAAAGGAGCCCAAACAAAATACCAATCCAGAACTTATCAAACTTTTTCAGTGTTGCCATATAACCAAATGCCACCAAAATAGAAATTAGTCCGAGTAGAAAAATGGCAATAAATTGGCCTAGTACCCCACTCTTCCAATCTCCAATTGTCCAAGGTTCTAAAATAACATTCGGTGGTACCTTCGTAAAACTAAAAATATAGGCTCCATACCCAAGTAAACTCCAAAAAACACCACCAAATAAACCAGTAATAGCCGTTCTAGCTCCAGGAGAGATCGGTTGTTCAATTTGATTTTGTTCTAACTTTTTTTCTTCTTCCACGATCATCCACCTCCACTAGTAGTATTTCCACATAGCCCAATTATATGAAGAAGTTTTTCCAAATTAGTGTCTATGCCTGTTATATTTTGTCTATAATAGTGAAAGTTATAAATAATAAGGCTTCTTCTAGAGGTTTTATGAACTTTCAAGTAGAATAAGTTATATGCCACTAGTTGTTTTCAACGCACCGTTGAAAGCTAGCGAATGATATAAAGAAGCAAAAATGAAGGAAGCTTCACAAAAATTGTTTTAAAAATGACAACATCTCATTTTAAGTTACATATTGTAAGTAATAATAACGCTCGCTTTTCGTTTAGGAGGTGCTGAATGTGAAACCAAAAACGCGTCAGATTATTTTTATCTCTGTTATCAGCTTAGCAGCAGTTGGATTTTTAACCACATTAACTACAGACCCTATGCAGTTGGTTAAAATGGTTGGATTCGCTATTCTTTTTGCCGCCATTATATTTTTCGTATTTAGATATATACAAAGAAGAAATGGTACGAACTGGTCTGACTATTCTCGCTATAGAAAGGCCGCTATTCAATCAAAGAAACGTTTTAAAGCTCAGCAAGGAAAAAAACCAGTTCCACCTTCAAACTTCAAACGAAAAAGCAATTCCCACCTTACTGTGATTGAAGGTAAGAAAAACAACAAAAAGAAAAATCGAGCACTTCATTAGAAGGAGCTCGGTTTTTTTTCCTATAAAAAGCGTAGCTCGCGACCCGGTAGACTTAGTAAGACCAATTCTTTAAAAAAACTTCCGCCTTTTTATAACCAGCTTGAATAAGTTCAGTTTTTTGTTCTATATTCAAACTAAACTCCCTTGCATAGGTCTGATTAACTGGTATAAAGATGATATTTTGTTCGACACTCCTAGATACATATCTTAGGTCATGTGCATCCATCATGGTTTCAAATAGTGCTTTAAAAAGATCAATACTATTCTTTATTTGATTTTTCTCCCGCTTATTGACATGAGGGCTTAGTTGTATTCCAAGTAAAGGTCGTTTGTTCTCATTTCTAGTTTCTTGAAAGAGCCACAAGGGAAAATTACTGAGCAATGCCCCGTCCACAATGAAAGGACTATCTTTTTTCTTACCAAGCTTTACTGGTTCAAAGAAATAAGGAATACCAGCACTCATTCTAAGTGCTTTGGCAATCGGAAAGTCACCTGGCTCATACCCATATCTCGAAAGATCATCTGGGAATACAATCATTCTTCCGTTCGTTATATCTGAGGCAACAATCCTTAACCTTTCAGGAGGTAAGTCACTAAACACACGGACATTCTTGGCAAGTAGCTTATCCTCGATCCACTTCTCTAACTCTTCACCTTTGTATAATCCAAGTCTCCAATACAAAAGGATCCATTTGGTAAATGCTTCTGGAAACCAAGTGTTTCTCGGATCCATAAACTTCTGTAAATCTACTTCTTCCATAAGCTCTTGAATCTCAGTACCTCGATAACCTACGGCTAAAAAAGCTGCTAAAATGGATCCAGCACTGGTACCCGCCATCCTAACAAAGGTGTGACCACGGTCTTCTATTGCTTGTATGGCCCCAATTAATGCATATCCCTTAATTCCTCCACCAGAAAATACACCATCAATCTTCACCTACTCACCTCACCTCAACAACCTCTACTGATACTTACTAAATTGTTAAGGATTTTATTATTATAAAATTCATAAGAGGACATACGTTTAGTCTATTTAAATTCTTTATCCACAAGAGAAAGAGACCTAGTTTCCTAAGTCTCTTCTGTGTTCAGATATAATAAGCAGTTTACATCTTAGCTCGCTACTTACGTAAAGTACTGAATTTCTGCATTAGGGAAAAATTCATGAATATAGCGCCTTAAAGTCGTCTCTATATCGGCCGCTTCTTCGTTTTGGTATACGTATTTCCCAATTCCATAACGTCCCCATTTATATTTCCGCTTTGTTTCATCCATCTCAAGCTTTGACTTGGGATAGCGTTTTTGAATGACGTTTTTGGCAGGCTTAGTAAAACGGTGCTGAATAAGTTCGAAGGTTAACCCTTCTAGATTAATTCCCTGCAATGAGTCATATAAACGCTGGAATAGCTCTAGATACCCCTCTTGCCACCCATCATGCATATAAATGGGTGCGACTATAAATCCAAGTGGATAGTCCGCATTGGCTACTTTTCGTGCTGCCTCTATCCTTTCTTCAAAAGAAGACGTACCGGGCTCAAAATTTTTAATAACATATCGGGAGTTTACACTAAAGCGGAAGCGAGTCCTGCCGTTATGCTTTGCATCAAGTAGGTGATCAACATGCTGATATTTTGTTACAAATCTTAATTGTCCAAAATCTGTTTGCCCCATAAACTCAATTGTTTTCTTAAGAGAATGGGTTAGGTGATCGATACCTACGATGTCAGAGGTACAGGCTGCTTCAAATCGTGTAATCTCAGGTGCACGTTCTTTCATATACTTTTCTGCTTGTTCAAAGATGTCCTCTAAGTTTACATAGGTTCTAATATAGGGCTTACTTCCTAAGGTCGTCTGAAGATAACAATAATGACAATGCCCCATACAACCTGTTGCTAATGGTATGGCATACTCTGCTGATGGTTTTGATGTATCAAATTTTAAGGTTTTACGAATTCCGACTACGAGTGTTGATTTAGCATTTCGATATTGCTGCAGGTCATTTTCACCGGGAATACCGCGTACTTGATTGTGTGAGGTGGTTTCCCTAATTTCTAATCCCATCTTTTCGAATTTATCTTTAAGCTCTTTTCCTAATGGATATTCAAGAGCCTTCGGTTCAAAATAGACTAACTGTGGAACAAACGCCTTCATTATTTTCACCTCTAATCATTACATTGCTGTTAGTATAAGCAAAAGACCTCGTAAAGATAGAAAAGGGATGAGACCAATTCATGGTTCTCATCCCTTTTTATGTCTATTGGATTAAAGTCCGCATCGTAATTGAGCGCCGCAATCCGTACACGTATTACATCCACCGATTTCTTCAACAGTACCTTGTCTACATACTGGACAAGTGTCACCAACTTCTGAACCATAGGTAACAGTTGTTGAACGTAGATCTTGGATCGTATCAACAAGTACTACAGGCTTTTTCTTTTCTTCCTCAGCTGGGAACAATTCCTGTTGTTCTTCATCAAAGGTATTTTCTTCAGCTTTGAGAGTAAGTACTTGTGCATCACGGCTACCATCTACATAAACAGTTCCGCCTTTTGCACCACCCTTATAGAGTCGCTCATATACCTTTTCTACTTGTTCGACTGTATATCCACGCGGGGCATTTACCGTCTTACTAATAGAGCTATCAATCCATCTCTGAATGACACATTGAGTGTCAGCATGTGCTTCTGTCGATAATTCCATTGCTGAAATAAACCAATGTGGTAGGTTGTTTGGATCTGCTTCTGGATTTTTGTCCAGGTATTCTTGTACGATATCAGCTTTTACTTCAATGAACTTACCTAAACGACCGCTACGGAAGTAAGAGAAGGAGAAGTAAGGCTCTAATCCGGTGGAAACTCCGACCATGGTCCCAGTGCTGCCCGTAGGAGCAACAGTCAGTAAGTGTGAATTTCTAATTCCATATTCTTTAATACTTTGTCTAATATCTTCAGGCATTTTTTTCATAAAGCCTGTTTCTGTGAATGCTTGACGCAGGCGATTAGTAGTACCATGATCATCACCTGTAAGGAACGGGAAGCTCCCTTTTTCCTTAGCTAGTTCTACAGAAGCCCGGTAAGCTGTTGTTGCAATCTCTTCAAAGACTGCATTAACTAACTCATTACCTTCTTCGGAACCGTATTCTGTTTCACAATAAATTAGTAGGTCATGTAGACCCATTACTCCTAAGCCTACTCGACGTTCCCCAAGAGCTTGCTTCTTATTTTCCTCAAGGAAATAAGGAGTTGCATCAATTACGTTGTCCTGCATACGAACGCCAACTTCAACTGTTTGACGCAGCTTATCAAAGTTAACTGTTTTAGTGTCTTTGTTTGCCATTTCAGCAAGATTAACCGCAGCAAGGTTACAAACTGAGAATGGTGCTAGTGGTTGTTCCAATTTGTTATCGTAAAGGCTTTTTATCCTCTACTTCTTACAGTTCGTTTTCCTGTAAGTTCAGCATATCTTTTCATTACAAACCTTTTTCATAAACATAATAAGTTCTTTTCTACCACGGTCTTCACCAAACACGGCTTTTGATATTACTCTAAAGTCCTTTACTCCAAATAGCTTCTGAATATCATCTACCAGTGGAGTTAATGTTGTTTTTATTTTATTTAAAGGCGTTTCAGATACAGTTTTCTTATTTGTGATTGACCACTGGATAATGTATTCCTTTATGTCTTGATGGATAGTTTTTCTCTTTTCCACATACCGTTCAGTTGCTTTTATAATAGCAAACTTTCCCGAACATAACTGACTACAAAATCTCTGTGAAGATGTTATCAGGACCTGAAATTCCTTAGTACATCCTTCGCACAGTCTATTCTCCCTCGGGACTTTGATATAACCCTTCTTTATTCCACTTTTTCTTAAACCAGCCTGCATTCTTCTTCTAGCCTCGCTATCAGAAGACCACAATCGTTTTGTATGTTCTCCGATTTTTTTCTTGGCACTCACACTGTGTTTAAGGTTGTAATGACCGTTATGCTCACCAAATGTAGCTTTGTTAATGGATGTATCTTTTGACTTAATCCATTGCGAGATAACCGAGTTTAAGGAGAATGGTAAAGGTCTATATAACTCCAACAGTTCTTCGTAAGAGAGAAGTTCACAATCAATCTTGTACCTTTCTTTGATACTATTTAATGCCTTTTTAGCCTCTGCCTTAGCTTCAATATTTCTGGACTTTATTTCAACTATCTTTATGAGTTTACCGTTTTGGTCGTAGAAAAAGAAATCTGGTTTATATTGTTTAAATCCTAGATCAAAGGTGTGATCCTCATAACCCCATGGTATGAAGTAATAGTCAAGGTACATAGCGTAAGCGAATTCGTATGAGCTTCTTAAATAGTGCCCGTTATATAAGCCTGCATATCCCCTATTCACTAAGATCACCTCTATACCATATAATATTATTTGGAATCTCCTTATAGGATTCTAGTTTGTAATGTTGCGGCCTCGTGGATTCATTATAGTCTGCATAATGCAGGATCAGAATCTATGCGTTGCCCCTGACTAAAGTTTTACCTTTAGCCTTCGGTTCGGATTCCCATCTCAGGCTCCCCGCTTTATTCCGCAATTTTTAACGTGAGGCAAACTAAGCGACCATACCACACGGATTTGTTGCAACAACTTTCTGTCCATACGCTTGTGCATTTGTCATATCATTCGCGTTATCGATAAAGAAAATTCCAGGCTCTGCCGAGTATGTTGCACAAATATTAATCAGGTTCCAAAGGTCCTTTGCTTTAATTTTGCGATATACACGAACCTTATGGCCTTGCTTTTCCCATTCTCTAACATCGCCAACTTCATGCCATGTGTCATTGTATGCCTTCATGCCTTCTGCATCATAGCTTTCTACATCAGGGAAACGCAGCTCATATTCAGCGTCATTTTCAACTGCTTGCATAAAGTCATTTGTTAAACAAATGGAGATATTGGCTCCTGTTAAGAACTCAGAGTTATGAACAGAGTATGTTCCACCTACACGAAGCTTTTCTTCAGCATCCTTGATAATTCTTTCACTAAACCCACCAAGGCCAGGAATATGCTTGTAGTTTGTAATTCCTTGATACATAGTCTTCTCTTGCTCAGTTAAAGGAGTGAACTTTAATTTATCTTGTGCTGCCTTTTTGATATAATCGTTATCAATATTTTCAATAAGAAAACGCAAAATTCTTGGGTTCTGCATTTTTGAAATAATAAAGTCAATGATGTCAGGATGCCAATCAGCTAACATAATCATTTGTGCGCCGCGTCTGGATCCACCCTGCTCAACAAGGTGCGTCAATTTCGCAATATCATCTAACCAAGAAACAGAACCAGAGGATTTACCGTTTACTCCTCTTGCAAGTGTGTTTCTAGGACGAAGTGTTGATCCATTCGTTCCAACACCACCACCACGACTCATAATTTCCATTACCTGTTTACGATGTTCTGATATACCTTCACGTGAATCTTTAACAAACGGCATTACATAACAGTTAAAGTACGTTACATCCGTATCAGCTCCAGCTCCGTATAATACACGCCCCGCTGGAACAAAGTTCATCGTTACAAGCTCATGATAAAACTTTTCAAACCATTCTTTTCGTTTTTCTTCCGTCTTTTCAACTGATGCAAGTCCTGTTGCATTACGTTTCGCAATTTGTTCGTAAAAAACCTCTAATGGCTTCTCAATCACATCTAAAGAACGATTGATTATCCCCGTTTCGATTTCCTCGGGCTTGTCCAATACACCTCTGTAATCTTCTTCCACTAGTACCTTAGCCATCTTCGCCTGCCAATCGATACTAATAATGTATCCTAAACCTCTAGCTGGGAATTTAGGATCTTCTTTAATGGTAAGGACAACAAAGTCTCCCTCGCTTAACGTAATTTTCTCCGTATCCTTGAATGTATATCGATCTAGCATAACTAAACGAGATACCCCTTTATGTGTAATGTTCATATCCTCAGTAATTGGGTGTACCTGTGGGAAAGCACGAATATCCTCATTTAATCTTTCTACATTAATTTTGATCGTTTTTTTAAGCGCAACAGTCAACTCTCACATCTCCCTTATATAAGAAACTATTCGAGTTATCTCTTTCTAGTTAAAAACTCGAATTTTCGATATTGATACCTTATCATATTTTAATTAAAAATATCAATATATAGTGTGTATATTATTTTCGACAATACTACATATTGTGATTGATGCAAATATAAAATATTTTGTCAAAAATAAAAAAAACGATATAAAAGAGATAGGATGAGAAAATTGACGAATATTGATTGATATTGATTAATTTTGAGCTTTTTTAATCCTTGCAATCTGCTGAATCGAAATTTCTGATAGTAAGTTAATTAAAGAATGTAGGCAAAACTGATAAAAATGATTAACATCTGTCTCAGTAAGCCCAACAAAAAATGTCCCTCATCATATTGATGAAGGACAACAACTTAAAAATAATAGCAACTCTTCCTTATCTTCTAAAATTCCAGTCATCACTTTCATATTTGGTCTTTGCAATCTCTTCTACTTCGGCTCGTTCCTGGGGTGATAACTCATAAGGAACGAGTTCAATCTGTAGCCCTTTTTCAAATCCTTGCTTAAAGGCATCAACTGCCTCCTCTATAGAAACAGGAGTTTCACGTAAAGCATTAATAGTAACTGCCTTATTTTTGAAGTTTTTCTGCATTCTTTCCTTCACTCGTTCATTTGAGTACTTAAATAAATTGAATAGTAAATCCTCGTCTAGATCTAGTAAGATTGCACCGTGTTGTAAAATGACTCCCTTTTGCCTAGTCTGGGCACTTCCAGCCACTTTGCGTCCTTCTACGACTAGCTCGTACCAGGAAGGTGCGTCAAAACAAACTGCCGATCTCGGATTTTTCAAGCTCTCTTTTTCATCATCTGTCATTGGAACCGCAAAATAAGCATCTAGCCCTAAAAGCTTGAATCCTTCTAAAACGCCTTCAGAAATTACCCGGTATGCTTCTGTAACTGTTTTAGGCATCCCAGGATAATCCTCAGATACAATTACACTATATGTAAGCTCCTGATCGTGTAGGACACCACGTCCACCAGTTGGTCTTCTTACAAATCCAAGATTATGTTTTCGAACCATTTCTAAATCTATTTCCTTGTCTACCTTTTGAAAGTACCCAATCGATAGTGTTGCTGGATCCCAACCATAAAATCGAATCGTCGGAGGAATTAATCCCTTACTGTGCCAGTCTAACAAGGCTTCATCTAAAGCCATATTGAATGAAGGAGAACCACTTCCCGAATAGATATACCGCCATTGATTTTTTTCCATATTCAACCCTCTTTACTTTAGTCATGCCTTGTATTAGTCTATCAAAGTTAATCAAATTTTTAAAAGAAAATATAAAAGTGCTTTGAATCTTATGACTACCCTACTATAATAGAGAGGGAAAAAGAAAACCAAAAGTACCTGAAGCTGGTGCTAAGCAAGAGACTAGTGATAATGTTATACTATATTTTTACAGATAAAAAGGGGTCGATATTGATGCTAGCAGCTTTGTTGATATTACTTGGAGCAATTATTGCTTATTCCGTTTTTACTTTTTTATATCAAAGAAAGATTTTAAAGACTTTAACAGAAGAACAGTTTAGAGAAGGTTATCGTAAAGCACAATTAATTGACGTTCGCGAGACAAAGGAATTTGAAGGTGGACATATTCTTGGATCACGTAACATCCCTTTATCTCAACTAAGAATGCGCCATAAAGAGATAAGACCAGACAAGCCCGTGTATTTATACTGTCAAAATGGGATTCGCAGTGGTCGTGCTGCAGCCGTTCTAAGAAGAAAAGGCGTGAAGGATCTGTATCAGCTAAAAGGTGGATATAGATTATGGGGCGGTAAAATAAAAAAGGGTAAATAAAATAATCGGCTAAAATAGATTCTTGAAATCAAGGATCTATTTTTTTTGTTAATTAACGTACGTAGCCCTATCTAAAAACTGTAATCACTTTTTAATGTAAAAGGAGGAAATGAGCTATTTATGTAGTATTATACATATATTATAAATCTTTCTGGAAAACATTAGGCGGTGTAAGCATGACAGTAGAAGAAAGACTTTGTGAATATTTAGAAGCTCATTACGAAGAATTTTTACTAAGATGGTCAAGTACTATCCTTATATCTAATTCTGATCCATATAAAGATATTTTAATCTCCAACGGCCAGAGAATGTTTGAGCTCATCACTGCTTTTTTAAGAAATGAATTCAATGAAGACCAACTTAAGATGCTAGCATTTAAGGTGGCAGAAGAAAGAGCACACGCTGGGGTTAATATTGGTGAATTTATCTATAATGTAAATACAGGACGAAGTGAAATCTTTAAACATCTTGATGACTCCCAGATTCCGTTAAATGAACTTCAACCGATTATCAATCATATTAATACCTGGTTTGATGAATTTATTTATCATGCTGTGAAGAAATATACAGATATAAAAGATCAGGACTTAAATGAGAAGAAATCATTTATTAAACAAACTCACCAAGATCGTCTAACCCTATTAGGTCAGATGGCCTCTAGCTTTGTTCATGAATTTAGGAATCCACTTACATCGATTACTGGATTTATCAAGCTACTACAAAGAGAAAACCCTAACCTTGACTATTTAGATGTGATTCAACACGAGCTGGAGCAATTAAATTATCAAATTTCTCAATTTCTACTAGTGTCTAAAAAAGAGGTGATTGGGAAGGAAAAAGAAATCGTTTCCTTTGAAAATCTAGTAAAGGAAGTGGAAATGTTTCTTTACCCTACCATCGTTGATAATAATGTTGTAGTAGATGTAGAAGTAGAACCAGATCTCAAGGTTATGGGGTATCGTGATGAATTTCGTCAGGTACTACTAAATATTCTAATGAATTCCATTGATGCTTTAAAACTAGTTTTGCACGATAAACAAATTAAGATTCATGGGTATACCATTGACGACCGTGTTTTCCTAGCCATTCATAATAATGGTCCTAGCATTCCTTCGGATAAAATCATTTCTATTTTTGAGCCGTTTATTACTGAAAAAAAGCTAGGGACAGGACTAGGTTTATTCGTCTGCAAGCAAATTGTAGAGAAACATGATGGAGAAATCTCCTGTACCTCTACTCACGAGCGTACTTCATTTATTATTCAGTTAAATTCCTTATCTACTAAAGAATCAAGTATAAAAAAACCTCATCTACAAGGGTAGATGAGGTTTTTTACTTCATTATTGCTTTTCAAAGCGTAAGATTGGCTTTCTTGCTGCTGTTGTTTCGTCTAGACGTTTAACCACCGTGTAATGAGGTGCTTCCTGAACAATTTCAGGATTTTCTTCAGCTTCTTTTGCAATTTGAATCATGATGTTTATAAATTCATCCAATGTTTCCTTTGACTCTGTTTCTGTCGGTTCAATCATAATCGCCTCTTCCACATTCAATGGGAAGTAGATGGTAGGCGGATGATATCCAAAGTCTAATAGACGTTTTGCTATATCCAGAGTACGAACGCCAAGCTTCTTTTGTCTTCTTCCAGATAAAACGAACTCATGCTTACAATGCTGCTTATATGGTAAATCATAGAATGGCTCAAGACGTCTCATCATATAGTTCGCATTTAATACTGCATATTCAGTAACAGCCTTTAATCCATCTGGACCCATTGATCGAATATAAGTATAGGCGCGAACATTAATTCCAAAGTTACCATAGAACGGCTTTACTCTTCCGATTGATTGTGGACGATTGTAATCAAAATGATAACCCGTATCTGTTTTAACTAGTACTGGCTTTGGTAAATATGGAATAAGATCCTCTTTTACTCCAACTGGTCCAGAACCTGGGCCGCCTCCGCCATGTGGTCCTGTAAAGGTCTTATGAAGATTTAAATGTACGACATCAAAGCCCATATCTCCAGGTCGTGCTTTGCTTAATACAGCATTCAAGTTAGCTCCATCATAATATAGCTTTCCTCCAGCATCATGGATAATGCTAGCCATCTCTAAGATGTGCTGTTCAAACAATCCTAACGTATTTGGATTAGTCAGCATAAGCGCTGCTACATCAGAGTCAACGACTCTCTTTAAGTCCTCTAAATCAACTAGACCATTCTCATCAGACTTTACAGTTATTGTTTCAAGACCCGCTACCGTTGCAGAAGCTGGATTCGTTCCATGTGCTGAATCGGGTACAATGACCTTTGTTCGGTTGAAGTCTCCATTTGCCTCATGATAAGCACGGATCATCATTAACCCCGTCCATTCTCCATGTGCACCTGCAGCTGGTTGAAGAGTAACCTCATCCATCCCAGTGATTTCTTTTAAATGCTCCTGAAGGTCAAATAATAATTCCATCGCACCTTGAGCCGTTTCTTCTTCTTGAAGTGGATGAACATGTGCAAAACCAGCAATTCTTGCAACATTTTCATTGATTTTAGGATTATATTTCATCGTACAAGATCCTAATGGATAAAATCCTGAATCAACACCATGGTTTCTTCTTGATAAAGCTGTGTAATGTCTCATAATATCTAACTCTGATACCTCAGGAAGATCCGCATCTTCTGTACGAAGGTAATCAGATGGAATAACTTCTTCTAAACTTACTTCCTCAACATCTAATTCTGGAAGGCTATAACCGACACGACCAGACTTGCTTAATTCAAAAATAAGTGGTTGGTTTTCGTTATGCATGACAATCCCCCAATTCCTTTACAAATCGGTCAATCTCGTCCTTCGTTCTTAACTCAGTAATAGCCACAAGCATATGGTTGGCTAACCGCTTGTCATCTCTTTCTAAATCATATCCACCGATTAGTCCTTTTTCAGCTAACTGAAGGTTAGCTTTTCTAACTGAAACTGGAAGCTTTACAACAAACTCATTGAAGAAAGGACCAGAAAATGCGATTTCATAACCAGCTTTTTCAAATGCACGTTTTGCGTACTGTGCCTTTTGAATATTTTGAGTAGCAATTTCCTTTATTCCCTTTTTGCCTAATGCTGTCATTGCAACTGATGCAGCTAATGCGTTTAATGCTTGATTAGAGCAGATATTTGAAGTTGCCTTATCACGTCTAATATGTTGTTCACGCGCTTGAAGTGTTAATACAAAGCCACGGCGTCCTTCTTCATCAGTTGTCTGCCCTACTAAACGTCCTGGAACCTTTCTCATTAACTTAGTAGAAACAGCAAAATACCCACAATGCGGCCCACCAAATTGAGTTGGAATTCCAAACGGTTGAGCATCCCCAACCACAATATCCGCACCAAATTTACCAGGTGGTGTTAACGCTCCTAATGATAACGGATTACTTGAAACGATAAACATTCCTTTATGCTGATGAGCAATCACTTCAATCTCCTTGAGAGGCTCAATTTGACCAAAGAAATTTGGATATTGAACAACTACAGCTGCAACGTCTTCATTCATTTGTTCTTTTAGTGCTTCTAAATCCGTAACTCCGTTTGTTACTGGGATCTCAATTACCTCTAAACGTTGACCTGTTGCATACGTTTGTAGAACAGCACGAGACTCAGGATGAACTGCCCCGGAAACTAGAATCTTCTTATTTCTTGTTTGTCCTGCGCTTAAGGTTGCTGCTTCTGCCAAAGCTGTTCCACCATCATACATAGATGAGTTGGCGACATCCATTCCAGTAAGCTCACAAATCATCGTCTGGAATTCAAATATAGCTTGAAGCTCCCCTTGAGAGATTTCTGGTTGGTAAGGAGTATAAGCAGTATAGAATTCAGAACGAGAAATCACATGATCAACGATTACTGGAATGTAATGATCATATACACCAGCACCTAAAAAAGAAGGATTATCTTTAATATTCATGCTCTTGTTTGCTAATTCAGTCAGTTCCTTTAGTAAGGCAGTTTCAGATTTAGCCTGCTTAATCTTGTATTCACCTTTAAATCTTACACTTTCAGGGATATCTTGGAATAGCTCATCAACAGAATCAACACCAATAGCTTGTAGCATTTCCTGTTGATCTTGCTCTGTCATCGGTAAATAGCGATGCTTCATTTTGGTTCCTCCCGTTTACTTTTTTGGACGCTTATAGAATGGAGTTGATACTACTTTTGCTTTTAATTTCTTTGATCGAATTTGTACTTCTACTTCTGTATCTAAGCTTGTAAATGATTGATCTAGTATAGCTAAACCAATATTTCTTTTAAGTGTTGGTGATTGAGTTCCTGTAGTGACAAAACCAATTTGGTTGTCTCCGTCAAAAACCTCATAGCCATGACGAGGAATTCCTTTGTCAATCATTTCAATACCTACTAGCTTCCTAGAAAGACCCTCTTCCTTTTGCTTGAGAAGTGTCTCTTTACCAAAAAAGTCTGCTTCTTTTTGAAGCTTTACAGCAAATCCAATGCCAGCTTCAAGCGGAGTTATATCTTTTGATAGCTCTTGACCATATAAAGCGAGATTCGCTTCAAAGCGGAGAGTATCACGTGCTCCAAGCCCACACGGAAGAATCCCTTCATTTGAGCCAGTCTCTAAGATCTTATGCCAAAGAGTAGTTGCGTCATTAGTGTTGCAATAGATCTCAAAACCGTCCTCACCTGTGTATCCAGTACGTGATACCAACGCCTTTAGTCCATCAAGTTCAACATCTTCCTTGAAGCTGAAGAAGCCAATTTCATTTAATGGTGTTGTCGTCATTTTTTGTAGGATCGTTTCTGCTAAAGGACCTTGTATCGCTAACTGTGCAGTAAGCTCTGATACATTAGTAAGCTCTACTTCCCCAAATAAATGAGACTGAAGCCATTCAAAGTCTTTGTCAATATTTGAAGCATTTACAACAAGTAAATAGTCCTGATCTGCTCTTTTATAAATAAGTAAATCATCGACAGTTCCACCGTTTTCATAACACATTGCTGTATATTGTGCTTTTCCATCTACAAGTTTTGAGACATCATTTGTCATCATCTTTTGTAAGAAATCTAAACTTCCAGGGCCTTTTACTTCAAATTCCCCCATATGAGAAACATCAAATAATCCTGCGCGCTCTCGAACGGCTTCATGCTCTTCTTTAATACTTGAAAATTGAACGGGAAGCTCCCACCCACCAAAGTCTATCGTTTTTCCTCCATATTCTTTGTAGGCTTCGAATAAAGGTGTACGCTTAAGCTGGGACATACTGTTCCTCCTTTGTATATGTAACCAAGTTTTTCAATAGCCATAAAGCAAAATAATGTTCAGTCTATATGTCTCCCGTTCTCTTATCTTGCTCAAAAAGACAAAAAAAGGACAGAGATATCCATATAAAATGAATAGTCTCTGTCCTGGCACCTGAAAGTTTTGCGTTAGCATTTCCTCTTTGGTGGTTCATCTGATAGGCGTTATGAACTCTCTCCAGAGTAGCGTCAAACAAGAGTCTTTTTGCCTGAGAGATTCACGATATTTTTCGCTTGCTCCTTCGGCGCTACTGGTAAAACTTTTAACAAAAAATACACGTCATTTTTGTGATTTGTACTTTCTGTATACTAGTAGTCTCTCCTCTAGTTCTCATTCGCTCATATAATTTTGTTAATTTATGGCTATACTATCTAAAAAGCGAAGTTTTTTCTACTAAAAACTATATTTATCCTACCATTAAAACTAGCCTAAGGGCAATACACTTTCATGGCAAAAGCTAACTATTTTTGCTTGTTATGTATTTTTGTTCGAGTTTAGATAATAAATGGATTTTTATGATCATTTCATATAGGAAATTTGCATGAATTTAATAGGAAAGGATTGTGTTTGATGCAGCACGTCGAGGTCATATTTGATGAGACATGGGAAGAAGAATTTTATAAACGCTTTGAAGATGATGGTCCGTGGGCGCAATGGGATCTTTATAAGCTGGCTTATGAAATCGAGCAGCATCTTGCAATTCCTGAATTTGAAGGATTACAAGCCCCCAAGCATTTACCAAACTTAGAACCACTACCACATCAATTGGAAGTTGCGAGAAATGTAGTTGAAAAAATGAATGGAAAAGCTATCCTAGCCGATGAGGTAGGATTAGGGAAAACAATTGAAGCTGGCCTAATTTTAAAAGAGTACATGATTAGGGGATTAGTTAAAAAGGTATTAATCCTTGTCCCTGCCTCCCTTGTATCACAATGGGTAAGTGAACTTAATCAGAAGTTTTTTATACCAGCTGTTGGTCAAAGAAAAAGTTATGTGTGGGAGCAATGTGATGTCGTTGTTTCTTCAATGGATACCGCTAAAAGAGCCCCACATCGAGATATTATTTTTGAGCAAAATTATGATCTCATTATCATTGATGAAGCTCATAAACTTAAAAACAACAAAACCAAAAACTATGAATTTGTACAAATGTTAAAGAAAAAGTTTTGTTTATTATTAACCGCAACACCTATTCAAAACAGGATAGAAGAAATATTTAACTTGGTATCACTATTAAAGCCAGGACACCTTGGTAGCCAAACTAATTTCACTGAGTCATATAATGCCAAAGAACGGTCTTTAAACAACGATGAACATTTACGTGAACTTGTAAACAAGGTGATGATCCGGAATAGACGTGGTGACACGGGAATTGAATGGCCAAAACGTCATGTAAAAACCGTTCCTATTGAATTTTCAAAAGAAGAACGCGCCCTATATGACTCCATTAATCAGCATAAGCGCAGTACTCAGGGCAATATTGGTAGTCAATTCTCACTGATTACTTTACAAAGGGAAGCTTGCAGTAGTCGAGAAGCCGTCTATTATACACTGAAGAACATGCTAACAAAAAGTGAAGGAAGCCCTTATATTGAAGCATTAGTAAACGATCTAATAAAGAAGATTGAAGTAATAAATTCTAATGCAAAAGCAGAAAAGGTAGTAGAGTTGGTCAAAGAAATCAATGGCAAAGTGATTGTATTTACAGAATACAGAGCAACTCAGCTTTATTTACAATGGTTTCTTCAACAGCATGGTATCTCTTCTGTACCGTTTCGTGGTGGCTTTAAAAGAGGAAAAAAAGACTGGATGAAAGAACTCTTTAAAAACAAAGCACAGGTTCTAATTGCGACTGAAGCAGGTGGGGAAGGAATTAATCTTCAATTCTGCCAGCATATAATAAATTATGATTTACCATGGAACCCGATGAGATTAGAACAACGTATTGGTAGAATCCATCGACTTGGACAAGAAGAGGATGTTCATATCTATAACTTCGCTATCCAAGATACTGTAGAGGAGCATATTCTGAAGCTTCTGTATGAAAAGATCAACTTATTTGAGAGAGTTGTGGGGGAGTTAGATGAAATCCTAACTAGACTTGACTTTGGTAATATCGAGGACCATATTCATGATATTTTATCGGCTTCGAAAACAGATGGAGAAATACGTGTGAAAATGGAAAACCTCGCTTCTTATATCGACTTTGCACAACAAGATGTTGAAAAGGATGAAAACTATGCAGCAACATGATATTCACCGATTTTTAGAACGTTATTTTATTGCAAACGAATGTGAGATTCTTGAAAATGCCGTTGGTTATTTAGACGTGCAATTAACAATAGATTTAGATAAGGAATTGATGAATCGTCCCTTTTATTGGCATTACTTAGAAAAAACCGGGGGTACACCAAATCCTGCTAAATTATCTTTTATTACTGATCCTACTAGAGAGATGGTTGATAGGAAAGGAGAGCCTGTTTATTTTGGCTCTCCTCGACTACATCAAATCTTCCAATCCACAAAAAAACTAGCAGGTTATATCCGACTATATGAACAGGTGAAACAAACAAATTTTACTCAAAAGAGTACACCTTTGCACCCATGGCTTGGTTTGAATCTTAAGATATCTTATCAATCCGAT
Organism: Bacillus mesophilus; assembly: GCF_011008845.1. Lineage (GTDB taxonomy): Bacteria > Bacillota > Bacilli > Bacillales > SA4 > Bacillus_BS > Bacillus_BS mesophilus. The sequence goes on from NZ_JAAIWM010000002.1 coordinate 420,851, forward strand.
CAAACACGAGATGTCATTTTATCAGTTGGCTTAAGTCTGATAAACGGAATGATCATTGACCACTTCCAAGACCAGCTTGTGAGTTTAGATTTAACACCCAAAATTCCTGACTTTTGTTTCACACTAACGCCAATTATAAAGCCACAAAGTGGGATAACCCGTGTTAAACAAACGATCCAGTCTATTATTGATCATGACGATCATACCTGGGCAATTGAAGCTAGGGACCGCTGGCAAAAAGATTTAAAATTACTAGATCATTTTTACGAAGATATTGAAGAAAAACCTGAATCCTATGAAGTTGAGAAACAAGCTCTTAAAGAGCAATACGAACCAAAAGTGAAGGTAAATATTATAAATGGCGGTATTTTTTATTTATCTCAGGAGGCTGTTCAGGTGAAAAGGCAGTAACGATTAATGTGAAAAATTGGCGCTGTTTTAACACCTCCTGTTGATTTTCGTTACAGGATACTAGTTTCCGTTCCATTACACTCTGGGTTTATATCAAAATTACCAATCTCTAAGTAAAAGCAAAAAAGTAGGAAAGCTTGGTTTCAAGCTTTCCTACTTTTTACGTTGTTTCTTTTCCTTTTTCATATACAACATAAATCCAAGCGGTACGATTCCAAACCACCGTGATAATAGTGGTGGCTGTGTAGACTTACGGTCTTGCTTTGTTTGGATGCGCTGTTGTTTTGGCTTATCCAAATAAGTAACAAATTGTTGAGTCAGATATTTAATAAAATCATTTAATGTCATTACAAACCACCTAATTTTAAGCTTTTACTAGTATAGTCTGTATTATGCGTTTTTAATCATATCTGCTAGTTGTTTTACAATTTGACTAAGTTGAAGTGCTGAAGTATCAATCATCAAATTATAATCATGATAGACGCTCTTTCTCGATTGATATAGTTGTTCTAATTCATCCTTACGAGAATTTTTGACTAATGGACGAGTTTGGTCATGCTGAAGTCTTGTCCAAATCACCTCAAAGTCACAATGAAGATATACTAATACTCCATGCTTCTTCATCCATTCTCTATTTTGATCTTTAAGAACTATTCCTCCTCCAGTTGTAATAACAACGTTTTGGGTTGGAAGACTAGAAAGAATCTTTACCTCTAAGTCTCTAAAATGCGATTCTCCATATGTTGAAAATATTTCATTAATAGATATGCCTGTTTCTTTTATAATTTCTTCATCTGTATCAATGACGGGAAGTTGTAAATAACGGGCTAATTCCCTTCCGATTGTTGTTTTTCCTGACCCCATAAATCCAGTTAGATAGATTGTTTTCATACACTCACCTTATGTTTTTAACCATCGTATCAAACATATGATGGTGTTGGCTAGGGTATTTTTCTATCTAACCTCAATCCATTGGACCAGTTTTTTTTCTACTAGATCATAATGTAATATGACGCTCGCCCTTCTTTTATTTTTAGTTTGAACGGTAATAGATACCCTCTTTATTGTAGAGGACAAATTTGAAAACTGAATTGTACTTCTCCCCTCATCCAACACTAATTCGCCAGGAGAGAAGTCTTCAATAGAAGTTTTCTGCTTCACTACTCCAATTGATTGTTGCATCATTCTCTCCAGATGATAGGTTTCAAACTTCTCCTTATAAAAACGTAGTTCAGTTACATATAATGAAACTTGGTGTGACAATAGAAAAAACAGAAGAGTACTAACCATCATAACAAATGGTAGAATATATCCTTTCTGATTATTCATTGTTCATCACTTCACCAAAGCGGTATACATTCATTTTATATTCTTTGTCATCTAAATCAGTCACTGTTATGGAAATACCACCATCTATGTAGCTGAAATGGGTTAAATTCACATTCTGCATCACCACTTCATGACCTGTACCGTTAACGGTTCTTCTCATTAAATCCCCATATGATTCATATGAGATCAATTCCGAATTAGCTCCTTCTAGAGTGACCATTCCTTCTGTTATGACTATTTTATTTGCTTCTCTCACATCCATCGTAATCTGGGCTGTTGCAACCTCCCACTCAAAAGGATGCAGGCTACTAGGCTGTTCAATCCATTGGCTTAGTACTGAAAACAATAGTGGGAAAAATGAACTTACCATTAAAAAAATAGACAAAACAAGTAGCATTTCTAATAACGTATACCCTTTTTCATTCTGAATCACCATTCTGATACTATCCCGCATCTCTGTTTCTCACGCTTAAAAAAATCGATCCATGTAATGCAGCCCCTATAGCTTTTAGGAATGGAATCACTCGCTTCTCCTTTAATTGTTAGCTCCAATGCTACGCGATCAAACAATACAATCTCGTTTAGCTCTGGTTCTCTTTTTACTGATTGCATAAAGAGCTTCTCATTTAAGGTTTTTCTCGCAAAGTTATCCAACATAAGGTTTCTTCTCTCGAGTGATAAAGTATATAGCTGGGGAATCAGTAATGCTAAAACGAAAAATAAGATGAGGCTTGCTACTAATGCCTCTAAAAGACTTACCCCCTTAGAGTTGTTCAATCCTAAAACGTCCCCTTCCAAGTAAAAATGTAATTTTATATGTATGATTATGATACATAACATACAGAGCCCCAGAGCCATTGATATTACCACTAGAATTAAACTTGATTGGATTGGTAATGGTTAAGATTTTAAGGTTTATCTCACTTATGAAACTTCTTTGAATAATTAATGACCTGAGTCCACTTTCTCTTACATCGTAAAAATCCTGATTTTCATAAAATGATAATTCAACGCTTTTTGAGTGAGAGATCGCAAACTGCTGCGCTAGCCAAATATCTTCCTGAAGCTGTTCTAAAAATTGCTCGATGACCTTTTTTTCATAAATACCTCGTAAATGAAAAAAGGAAAAGCTGATTATGGTCATGACGATTGATAGAATGACAAGCATCTCAATTAATGTAAAACCATTTCTTTTAGGGTGTTGTGACAAGTGCGACTTCTCCTGTGCCTGTTACTTGAAGGTCTTCCCCATTTGGACAATCTGTACTTGGAATAAACCCAGCCGCATGAAGCTCAATGATAGTAGGATTCAATGTAGTGTTGTTTTCCATTTTATATGCCTCTACTTGAGCTTGTACCATATTTATATAGGCTTCGCATCCCTTCCCCCTAATTACTGTTTGCTGTGTGGTTATATTAGGTATTGTAATCATAATGAGGATGGAGATTACTAATAAAACAATCATCATCTCTATTAAAGTAAAACCTTTTTCATTGATCATATTATCTTCCTCCTTAAAATTCGTTTAACATCTGAAACACCGGTTGCATGATTGCCATATAGATTCCCATTATAATAAGGCCGATCGAGATGAAAGCTAGTGGTTGAATGACTGCCATTTTACGGTTTATATACTCTTCAAGCGAAGCAGCAGATAGCTTACTATAATGATAAAGCTCACGTGATAACTCCCCATTAAGAGAACCAAAAGCAATTGATTTTGCTAATTCAACCTCAAAATAAGCTTTTGACTGAATGATTGATGCTAATGACTCACCACCTCTTAGCTCTTTTTTGATTTGGATTGCTTCTTCCTTAAATAAAGTAAAATAATCCTGACTTTCAAACACGGAAAGAGATTCGTATACTGAGAGTCCTCCCTTCAACAACTGACTGAGTTGCATAGCAAAATACTGAGAATAAAACTTCATGATAATGGGTCCGTAAAAAGGAATCTTACTTAGGAATTCACACCTAGCGATAACTGTCTTGCGTTTTAAATAAATAAAGAGTAAGAGACAAAGAGTAAATAGAAGAAGAAGCAAACATGTAAACAAGCGTGGAAACCACTCTGCAAGTAAGAGGATCATGGAAAGCCCTACTCCATTTTCAACCTCCATTGTTTTAAAAACACTTGAGAATTGGGGTAGTAAGAAGATATTGATGAGAAGAATAAGTATGATTGTAATACCCAATAAGATTAATGGATATTGTAGAAGCTTAATGCTTCGGCTAAGATAGTTTGCCTTTACTTCAAGCAGCTGACTTGCTTCTTTTAGTGCAAAGCTTAAGTCTCCATGCCTTTCTGCGAAAAACAAATACCCCAGTACGTCACGATGAAAGGCCAGCTTCACTAAAGCCCCTTGAAAGGTTTCACCATCCTTCATTTCATCAATTCTATCGTTAAGGAGCTTTTGCTTTGTTATAGGTAGATGTAACGTTAAAATCGTTAACGCTTCTAGAAGAGGATATCCTCTCTCTAATAGACCACTTAACTGCTTGAGAAGCTTGACTTGATCCTTTTGGTTCCATCTAGTTTTGATCATGGTTCCAACCCTCCATACTCTCTACGGGTAGGAACCCAAGTGCAATACCCTTATTAATTAGTTTTGGAAAGGTTGGATACGAATAAGCTGAATGATATCCATTTGCTTCGCTCACCACATTTGATAAGGAATGGCCATACAAAAGCTCATACACACTAATTCTTTTACTCTTTCTTAATTTTCTACAAATAGCTTTGCAGCCTTCTCCACAAAATGGACATTTAAGATCAAATAAGCGTTGTGCAGAAACCGCTAGTAATGTTTGTTCTATTTCCTGCAGAGATATATTAAATTCTTTTAAGCGATAAATCGCTCCCTTAGCATCTTTAGTATGCATAGTAGACAACACTAGATGGCCAGTCAAAGATGCCCGAATTGCAATCTTAGCTGTTTCCTCATCTCTAATCTCACCAACCATAATAATATCAGGGTCGTGCCTTAATATTGCCTTTAAACCAGTTGAATAGGTTATTCCTGCTTTTTCATTTACCTGAACTTGTAATAAGTGATCTGTATACTTTTCAATGGGGTCTTCTAAAGTAATAACATTACGGTGGATTTTTTTATTTGAGGCATGTAGAAGAGAATAAAGTGTTGTGGTTTTACCTGAACCTGTAGGACCTGTAAAAATAATCAGGCCATGTTTGTTCATCATTAATGAAAGCAATACTTTTGTCGTGCTTGGAAATAGAGAAAGTTCTGAAATGGGAAAGGGATCATCTTGTGGAAGTAGTCTGATTACTAAGCTTTCTTCATAGGGAGTTGGTAAAGTTGAGAGGCGGAGATTAATTAGCTTTTGTTGAAGTGATAACATGAGGGAACCAGTTTGGGGTCTTCGTTTCTCTCCTATATCCATAGAGGCAAGAAACTTAAAATGAGAGATTAGTTTGGATGCGTGATTCTTTGATACATTCTCCTTTATACTAAGATCATTTCCGAAGCGATACTTGATTAAACAATCCTCCTTACGAGGAACAAAATGAATGTCTGTGATCCCTTCACTCATTGCATCTTGTACTAAACGCTCTGCATGATGCTCTACCATGCTCAATTTTATCACCAGCTTTCATTTTAGTTGCTAGTTGATTTCGTCATCAATCGTCAAAACTCCTTCTACCTTTCAAATAAATCTTTAATTTTTTTAAAGAGAGGTATCGTCCCATCTATCTTGGTTTTATATTAGAGACAAAAGCTCCACTAATTTTTTTAGAGAAATTAACTAAATCATACATAATCACCTTCAAATCGGGCAGTCTAATAGTATCGATGGGCTATAGCCAAGCGGTAAGGCAACGGACTTTGACTCCGTCATGCGTTGGTTCGAATCCAGCTAGCCCAGTTAATTGCGGAGGTTATTAGTAACCTCCTTTTTATTGTATGTACTTATTTTTTTAGCTGTTCAGTGTTCAATTTTTTAGCCATTAATTAGAAACTTCAAAAATAAGTCACAATCATACCCGCTTCTTATATTTACATTCAGGAGAACGTCCATTATAATGGAAAAGTATATGGATAAGGGCAAAAGGAGGGATACATATGGATCGTATGTACCGTGTTTTGGGGTTCTGGACTGGTATATTTGCAGTCATGTTCTATTTAGGTGATATGTACCAAACCTCATTACTATTCTTCGGACAAACTGCATTTTTTGTATTATTAGGTTATTTAAAACTCTCAGAACGTATGTATATTTATGTTTTCGGTGCTTATTTGACCGTTTTCTTTATTGGATTTACGTACTGGACAACATTTATGATGGTACCTGGACAAGGTGGCCACTAAGACCATATAAAAAGCGATGGACTAATAGTCCATCGCTTTTTATATTAGTGAATCTAGTTGCTCCTTTTGAACACCTTTACTTTGGACTACGATATGAAATGAACTACTAATTCCACCTTGTAAAAGGAGCGACCTTATTGCTCTATTTCTCTTGCTCGTCTCAGAAAATGGATCACGGTGATCATGCTCCTGAAGTTTTCCAAGTAACCCAGCTTTAAGTAGAAACTCATCTTGTCTATACATTCCATAAAAATCGAGCTGTGACTGCTTTCCAGCCTTTATTAACTTATCAAAATGGATATGCGTCGTTAAATCCATTTCACCAACATTCTGAAGAGGGTTCTTTATAAGCTGATGCTTATAATAACCACGAAGACTTCCATCTTTATGAAAAGGTAAACTCCACTCCTCATCTCTATATCCATAGTCTATAGTTAGGACGATTCCCTCTTCTATCCAATCTCCGAGTGTTCTAATAAATGAACACATAGCAGAAGGGACTTCATAAGTTTGGCCATCAGAAAGAGTAATCCCGTATTCATCTATAAATTGAAGGAGATTTTTACTTTGAAGTGGACATAAAGTATCTACTAACTCCTCATTGTCATTGGTCGTAACACGGATTTCCTTCAAATCATTATCAAGTCTTTTGATCAGATCGACTGGAAATGCATCAAAAAATTCATTTGAGAAGATGATTCCTTTAAATGAAGGATAAAGGCTTTTGATTTCCTCTAAGCTGCTAACCACCGAAACATGTTCTAGAGTGTGAATTTCCTCCTGTATTAAAGAGCGATGAAAAGGGCTTGTTTCTACAATAAAGTAGTGACCCTTTTGATAGGTCGATGATGAATCTTTCTTCCAAGTTTCAACGACTTGTTTAGCAAAGGACCCATTTCCTCCTCCTAGTTCAATAATAATCGGTTGAACAGCTTCCGCATCAATTATCCTAACAAATACAGATGCAATCGTTTCTGCAAATATAGGAGAGACTGAGCTAGAGGTATAAAAATCACCCTCTTTACCAATTTTGGTCCCCTTCTTCATATAATACCCTGCATCAGGATGATATAAGGCTAGTTCCATAAAGGTTGAGTAGGATATAGATGTTGACGGGTCATTTGCAATTGCTTCTTGTATATATCTCTTCATAAGCAGAAATTAATAGCCATTTAAGAATGGATTAGTGTCCATTTCTTGCTGTATAGTTGTTTCGCTGCCATGTCCTGAAAGTACAAGGGTTTCTTCAGGAAGAGTTAGTAGCTTGTCATGAATACTCTTTAAAAGAACATCATGATTTCCACCTGGTAAGTCCGTTCGACCGATACTTCCTTCAAATAATGCATCACCAGAAAAAACAAGCTGTGATTCCTCGAAATAGAAAGAAACGCTACCTGGTGAATGTCCCGGTGTCTCAAATACTTGCATACTAAATGGTCCAACTTGAAGTATGCCTTCACCTGTAATCATTTCATCTGCTTTTTTCAATACAATTTCTTCTGAGTATGGAGTACGTGCAGATAGATTTAATAAAGGATCCACTAACCAATCTTGTTCCTTCTTATGAATGTATACAGGAATATGATATTTAGCTCTAACATCATCCACTGCTCCAATATGGTCATAATGAGCATGGGTAAGTAGTACCGCAACCGGCTTTAACTTATTTTCATTTACAAATGCATAAATCTTTTGTGCCTCACTGCCTGGGTCAATAATTAAACATTCTTGTTGTTGATTCCAAATAAAATAAGCATTAGTCTGAACTGGTCCTAATGACATTCTTCTCCACTTCATTTGTTTTCCCTCCGTTTACAAACGTCTATCGTTATTTTACACTAAATAGAGGACAAACAAAAAGATTAGGTATGAGGAGGACGGCTTATGGATAATTTAATAGCAATTGAATTAACGAATGATGAACAATACGAAATCATAAAGCCATTTCTAACCATTACCACTTCACTTGTTGAAAAATTCGGTTTGTTATATATTTTCTCTTCTCCGGAAGATGTTCAACTTTTAGAGAAAGAACTAGCTGAATTTAAAATAATTGAGGATATACATCCTCTTCGTTTATTACAAGACCCCATCTTATACGAAAACTTTCATGATTATGGATTTTCTTCTGGGGTTGGACATTATCTGTATGCTAATATGATTGCAAGTTTCGCGATCACAACTGGAGATCCAATTGATATTGAAATGGCTTTGTTACAATTTCATGAACATTTAATAGCCTGTTCTAACAACATTTATTATGTAGATTGGCATCATAGAGCGTTGATAGAGAAAATTGCCAATTCTTATAACGTAAAGATTAACTTTTTTGAACTCGACAAATAGTCATAAAACGATTAAAATAAGATTGGTAAATGACTACATATGCTAGAGGTCTCATCGGAAAGATCGAAAATAAACCTCTCATGTAAAAACTAGCAAAAGGAGGTATTTTTCATGGGCTTGATTATAATATTTGCATTAGTAACTTTATTATCTGTAGTCGGATTGGTTCGTTCTTTACGTGAAAAGAATATGCTTGCTATTGCTTTTGCTGCAGGTACATTAGCTGTTTTCGGTTGGTTCACCGTAATGACTATCATTCATCACGGATATCCTGTTGCACACTAATTTAGAGCAAGAAGCACAGTTAGCCAAGGTATACGTAAAGATCTGAAGATGATCGTATTCTTCTTCAGATCTTTCCCTATCGTGGATTGTGAATAAAATTTTTACTATAAACATGTAAAAGCCATCAACATTATGTTGATGGCTTTTCTAATTGATTTAACACACTTGTTAGTTTGTCATTCATCTTAACCTTTTTATCGCGACGATCATCTATGCGGATGTTCGTTGCCACTCTTTGAATTCCAGTGTGAAAAGGTGCATTATGGATTGCTTGAATCACCTCAAACAGTACTGGAAGCTCTCCCTCTATTAAGGTGCTCATTGGAGTTAGCTGGTACGAAATAGACCCGTTCTCTTCGTATTGAGAAAGGATTTTCTGTATTTCTGCAACATACTTACTAACACTCGGTGTTTCTGTCCCTATTGGAATCACTGTTACATCTACGATAGCCATTGTTTATTCACCCTCTTCTTTTATATTGAGTTGCTTTTAGCAGGTTTGCAGTGAGGCTTGCTCTTCTCAAATAACCTGCCGAATTTAATAATTCTTACCTAATTAAAGGTTTAACTTCTTTAGTTGTGAGGTCTAAGATTTCTTCATATTGAAAGCCAATTAAACTTAGTGAACCATCAGGGGAAAGGTGAATCGGTACATCTTCAACACCCTCTAATATAACTGTTTCAACGCCATTCTCCAAAGAATAGTTAGTTAATTGTAAGGATTTAAACTCATTTCCGTCATAAACAGGTTTGTAAAAGAAAAAGCTTCTTCTATTATGGTTATAGTCGTAGTGAGGAATCCACCACTGATCAGAATAGGTATTTATAGAAGGGATTTGAAAGCTCTGAATTAACTTCATGCTCTTTGGATGGAAAAACTGATATAAAGATTGGTCTTTTATTGGGCTGACCGTCATTAACAATGAATGATACGTATGATAGCCCAGAATACCTTCTTTAACCATTTCTTCAGATTCTTGGTCTAGTTGATACGAGTATAAAGGTGCAGTATTTCCACTTTGCTCAGTATCCCATTTTAGGTAGAGCAGCTCTGATTGGTCGCGCCATTGAATAAAGGGCTGGTTAACATTCGTTACTTCTATACTCTTGTTTGTCAGATCTATCAAGTAATTTTCAAACGACCAATCATCTTGAAACGTGGTAATAAACATTTGTTCTTCTGCAAGCGGATTCCAAATATACTGAAGTTCTGCTGATTCAATACTCGTATTAATTAGTTCATTACCATCTCTATCAAGAATAATAATAGTAGCCTCATTTGTTGTGACTGATGTGTGAATAGCAAAGTATGTACCATTTTCACTGCCCTCAAGAGTAATTACTTGATTTGGCGTTTCGTAAAAAACTTCCTTTTGCCCAGTATATAAGTGGTAGCGATAAACTATGGATCCTTGCTCGTTTAGTTTATTTGCTATATATAAAATACTATTATCATTATACCAATCAGCTACCGAATGAAACAGTTCTCCCTCTAGATCAATAGGCTTTATAGACAACTGACCTATGAAGTGACCTGACGGAAGTTTTTTATCGGAAACCTGGATCTCTCTCTTCTTCGCATTTTCTATTCCATCAGGCTGAAAAGAAGAGCAACTTGAAAGTAAAAAGCTTAAACAAAGTAAAAACAATATGGACAATGCTCCCCTAACCAACACTCTCACCTCAATAAACCGCCTTATAAGTATATACGAATTAGATATCTAAAAGTTACAACAATTTCCACAGTTAAAAGCGATTATATTCATATGGTACCATAGCAGAACAAATATAAAAATAAAGTTATTTCATCAAATTAATTACGTTGATTAAACTTAAAAAAACAGCCGCAAGAAGCGACTGTATGATCGTACCTACATGTATAAACTAGCTAGAAAAATTCCAAGGCTGGATTTATAAATCTCATCATACTGGGATAATGGAAGTGGATTTACACCTTCTCCTAACTCAATGGTATATCCTGGCCTTTTCCACTTGTAGATAAACCAATCTCGATAACCAGCATGACTATCGATATGTTGAATCGCCTTATATCCACTTACCCGCTCAAACTCCTTAGCAATTAATCCTGCTTCTTTAGGCTCTAAGTCTTGATACCCCCAATACATTTCTTTGCCTTGAGTATGAAAAGCTAGCACTCTAGCAAAATCTCCAGTTTCGGTATGCTTAGCAATCGCAATCGCTTCTGGTTCAGTTAAAGGTTCATCTCCGGGATAATCTCGTGGAGCAGGTTCCTTGGGCTCCTTGCGCTCCTTCTCGATATCCCAATAGGCTGGATACTGGTTATTAAGGTCTACGCCTTGAATATTTGCCTTCCAATTAGAAAAATCAAAACTTCCCTTATTAATATCCATTACCATCGTACGGTATGGTTCCTGTTCAGGTGGACCAGTTAGGACAAGATCAACTCCGTCTGGATTTACCATTGGAACAATTGAAAGTGTAACCTCATGATAAAAAGGGAGCATATAAATTCCTTGAATAGATCCATTATTGGTAAGTGAGAATAAAAAGTCATTTACAAACTGCATAATAATTGCGGTTGTAATCCATTCATTTGCATGAAAGGATCCATTCATATGCACTTTTTTAGGACCGTTTCCTATTTTCAGTTCATATAGGTCTTTTCCTAGTACTGATTGACCGATAGATCTCACCTTTATAAATGGAAAAAACTCCTCTAATACTTTAAGGTCTTCAACCAAACATGAATAGTTATACTCCTTTTTTGCGCGTATAACCCTTTCTGTAATTCTTAGAGGTAGTGTAATAGTTTCGCCTTCTTGGAGGCGCATAGAGTTTGGCTGTTGAGGATTTAATAACAAAAGGGCATCCATATGAATATTTCTCTCTTGAGCTAGCTTCCATATGGTATCACCCGATTTTATTTTATATGACTCTTCCATAAAACCAGGTATTTTAACCTGATCCCCAATTTTAATCATCTTCTGGAGGTCTATATGATTCGAATCGAGCATTAAAGGTAAAGGTACCCCAAATAACTGGCTATAATACCATAGAGAGTCACCTTGTCTAACGGTAACTTCCATTTTTGCATTCCTCCTTTTACATTGCTGATTTAATGTATGAGAGGAATGAGTGAATTATTAATAGACAACACGTCTTTAACTTGTATTTCTTAGGAGTGATTTGTATACACTGCCTTTTTTTTAAGTAGTTTAGAGACTTGAGATATATAAAAAAAGGCCCTGATTTTTAATCAAGGCCTTCCCTTTAATTGTCTTGTTGTAAGACTTCTTCTCCAAGATAGTCATTCCCATCATAGAACCGTAGAAGGTCTCCATAAACAATTTTATCTGAGTATTCTAGTTCCTTCTTGGCTTTATCCATAAATGGTTCGCATTCTGCTGCTTCAGTAGGTTCACCAGTCGATTTCTTATAACACTCATGATTTGTATACACATACTCATCTGTAATAAAACTACCATCTCTTAAAACAGTAAACGGAATTTTATTTTCTGAGAATAAATCAGTACCAAATTGAACCTGGTCTTGTGAACTTATTCCCATTAGATTTAAGATTGTAGGTTTTAGATCAATTTGACCAGAAACCTTAGAAATAACATTTTCTTTTACTTTATGTCCAGGAATATGGACAATTAAAGGTACCTTTTGTAACTGTACCGAGTCAAAAGGAGTAATCTCATCTTTTCCTAGAAATTGTGCCATTGCTTTATTATGGTTTTCAGAAATTCCATAATGATCTCCGTAGAGGATAATGATGGAATTTTCATATATTCCCTCATCCTTTAAACGTTGAATGAAATGTTTAATCGCTTCATCCGTGTAACGAACGGTAGGGAAATATCTATTTAAAGTACGGCTATTTGACGTGTATTCATTTACAAGCTTGTCTTCTTCGTTTAATTCAAACGGGAAGTGGTTCGTTAATGTAATGAATTTTGTATAATACGGCTCTGGTTGTGACTTTAATAGTTCAATCGATTGCTCAAAGAATTCTTTATCCTTCAGTCCCCATCCAATTGAATTTTCTTCATTTACTTCATAATCACCAATTTCAAAGAAATGGTCATATCCTAAAGATTGATACATAATATCACGATTCCAGAAGCTTTTGTTATTAGCATGCATAACTGAAGAATAGTATCCATGATCTTTAATTAGCTCTGGAGTTCCTTGATATTCATTCGTTCCATGTGTAAAGAATACAGCGCCACGACCTAATGGATATAATGAATTATCTAGTAAAAACTCTGAGTCTGAAGTCTTCCCCTGACCTGTTTGGTGATAGAAATTATCAAAGTAATAGCTATCTTTAATAAATTCATTTAAGAATGGCGTAATCAGTTCACCATCAATTGTTTCACCGATGACAAAGCTTTGTGTTGATTCCATTGAAATCACGATAATGTTCTTATCCTTTGCAATTCCAAATAACTCTTCATTTGGTTGACGAACGTTAGCCTTTAGATAGTTCTCAATCTCAACAAATTCACTACCATCTGCAAATGCCCTTTGCGCGGATGATTTTGATTGAAGTAGAACATCATATATATGGAAATTATATGTTCCAATATTTTTCACTAACATTTCTCTATCAAAAGTTCTAGTTAATAATTGTGGTCGCTCTATTTCAGCAAGTCCAAGATTTACTACAGAAATGATTGTTGCCATTAAAACATATGATGCCTTTTCTCTCTTAAGCAATGGTTGAAAATTGACTAACAGTTGCTTTTTCTTAGCAATTGTTAATACTATCCATAAAATTACTAAGTCGCTAAAGATCAACAAATCAGAAAAGTGCATAAGCTCAGAAGCGCTATTACCAAGATCTGCCATATTACTAGTTTGAAATAATACAGGTATTGTTAAGAAATCATTAAAGAACCTGTAATATACTACATTCGCAAATAAAACGAAGCTAGTAATAAACCCAAAGGTATATAATAAAGGAATTCTTGCTTTTTCTTTAACCAATAATGTTATTCCAAAAAAGAATAACAGGAAGCTCAAAGGATTAATAAACAGGATCAGTTCCTGCATCAAAGATTCTATTTTTATATCGAAGCTAGTCTTATAGACTACATACGTTTTAATCCATAACATGATAATCGTTAAATATAGTGGCCACATTTTAACGAACGTGGATTTAATATTCATGGTATTCCCTCCTTAACAAAACTAAGCCATTTTATCAGAATATTGCAGTCAATTTTACAATTATTGGGCATTGTAAAAGGAAACATAGTTAATCTTAATGTCTTTTTTACAAAAAATCAATGGTTAATTTTTATTAATTTTTTATACTATTATGTTTCCAGCAATAAATATTTTGAGCTTGTCTATTAAGACGAATGAAACATAAAAAAAGTTTCAAAAAGTAATAATAAATATTAGTATTAATTTTAAAAGGTCTCTATACCTATGACTAGAGACCTTTTTCGTTATATTAAAATATAAAATTTCATTACTTTAAGCCTACTTCTTCCTTTATTAACCATGCACCACCGATAACACCCGCATCATTTCCTAAAGTAGCAATTGATAGCTCAGCGCCTATCGCTACTCTTGGAAAAGCGAACTTTTCAAAGTATAACTTAATCGGTGTTACTAATACATCACCGGCCCTGGAAACTCCTCCTCCGATTACGATTTTCTCTGGGTTAACACCGTTGGATAAGTTGGCGAGGGCAAGGCCTAAATGAAAAGCAGTTTGGTCGATCACTGCTAATGCCAAGGAATCGTTTCCTTTTGCTGCGTCAAATACGTCCTTCGCAGTAACAGTTCGGTTATTTACTTTATCAACAAGTGTTGAGTCAGGATATTTCTCAACCTGTTCAATCGTTTGACGAACAATTCCAGTTGCAGAAGCTATGGTTTCTAGGCATCCTGTTTTCCCGCAATTACATGGAGCTCCTCCATCAGGAACTGATGTGATGTGACCGATTTCTCCACCAGCACCATTTACCCCATGGATAATATGCCCATTTGTAATGATTCCACCACCAACACCAGTTCCTAAGGTTACCACAATGACATCCTTTGCTTTCTCACCTGCACCTTTCCACATTTCTCCTAAGGCAGCAAGATTTGCATCATTATCAACGATTACAGGTAAACCTGTTGCATCCTCGAGTTTCTTTTTTAGAGGATATTCCTTCCAACCTAAATTTACTGCTTCATAAATTAATCCTGACTCAATTTGGACAGGGCCTGGTGCGCCTATTCCGATTCCACCCAACTGTTCCATGGTTGCTCCAAGCTCAACAAGTTTGTCTTTTAGTGCTTTTGCAACATCTATAATAATGTTCTCGCCTTGATTCCCAACATCTGTAGGTATTTCCCATTTGTGATCTATTTCTCCACTGATCGTAATGAAAGCCATTTTAATTGTTGTTCCACCAATATCAATTCCAACTAACCACTTTTTAGTCATTCTTCTCATTCCTTCTTCTCTTCTCTTTTTCAAGCTCTGTTGCTTGTTTTACAATTAATAACCCTACTTTATATTCATGAACATCTAAAAGCTTAGAATCATATAATTCTCTAAGCTCTTCTTCCATCATTTCAAGGTCAGCTAGACGGTCACCAATATAAATGAGCGTACCATACTTAATTAATAGTTTCTGTACATCGTATATTGTCTTCAATATTTCACCTACTAGTTAGTCATAACATCATTGAAACTAATCCATACTAAGATTATCGATGATATACCATTTGGTCAAGCGCTAGCGTCCCGCTTGTCGGGGCTAAGTGCGAGCTAGATACAAATTCTAAATAAAAATTATTATACACAGCATAAAAACTCAAGCAAAAGCCTCTATGGTCAACACCCATTATCTAGAGGCTTACTACTTGAGCTCACATAACTTGTAAAATTTCTTAACGATCAGGATCCTTAGGATGAAGGACTGTTGGTCTTCGATTTTTCAACGGAATTGGCGCCCTGAATAGAATATCACGCATCGCTCGATAGGAAAACGGTATAAAAGGCCACATATACGGTACATTGAAGGACTTCATTCTTGCTAGCATGACGATCCAAGCTGTTACTCCAATTACAAATCCAACTACTCCACCGATTGCTGTTATGATCAATAAAACAATTCGAATGATTCGATTTGCTAAACTTAGCTCATAGCTAGGTGTGGCAAATGTCCCAATCGCCGCTATTGAAAAATACAAAATCACTTCATTTGATAATAAACCAACTTCAACCGCAACCTGACCGACCATAAGCGCCGCCACTAGACCTAGTGCCGTTGCTAGGGATGTTGGTGTATGTATGGCTGCCATCCTTAACATATCTAGACCGAGTTCAATAATGAGGATCTGTAAAAATAAAGGGACCTGTCCTATCTCATTGGGGCCTATAAAACCAAATCCTTCTGGTAGTAGCTCAGGGGTAACTGAAAATAAATACCATAATGGTAATAAAAACATTGATGCAAATACAGCTAAATATCGAACCAGTCTTAAATAAGCCCCTACCACTGGTTTATTACGATACTCTTCAGCATGCTGTAAATGATGCCAAAACGTAACAGGTGTTATGAGCACACTTGGTGAACCATCTACCATAACGATAACATGTCCTTCATATAAATGAGCTGCGGCAGTGTCAGGTCTCTCCGTATACCTGACGACAGGATATGGATTGTAGTGTCGTCCTGAGATAAACTCTTCTATCGTTTTCTCCGCCATAGGAAGACCATCTGTATCGATTTTACTAATCGAGTTCTTCACAGCTGCTACTTGTTCTGGATCAGCGATATCCTCAATATAACATATACAAATATCTGTCTTACTCCGTCGACCTACTTGTTGGTATTCCATTCTTAGTGTACGATCTCTTACTCTTCGTCGAGTTAAAGCTGTATTGAAGACGATGGTTTCTACATAACCATCTCTAGCTCCTCTAACAACCCTTTCAGTGTCTGGCTCCTGAGGACCGCGTACGGGATATGTACGAGCATCAATGATAATGACATAATCGATACCATCCACTACTAAAGCTGTAGGGCCTGCTAATACTGTATCCACCACAGCATCTAAATCGTCTACCTTCTCCACTTCAACATAAGGGATATATTTCTTTAAAAGCTTTTCTAGAGGATTTGGCTCTAACTGCTCAGGTTCTAATGAAGCCAAGAACTTCATGATGAAATGAAGAATATCATCCTTGGCAAAGCCGTCAATTAAAAATAACGACATTTTTCTTCCTGCATATTCTTGATCTAACTGAATGACATCAAAGCTCTTATCAACACCAAGCTCCGTCTTTAAATACGAAAGGTTATCATCTATATTAGTTGAAACCTGTTTCTTTTGCTTATTCACCGTTCTCTCACCTCAGTATCATAGCTAACATGTATGCAATCTAATCCCATCATTAACCATAAAGATTAGAAACATACCTCTTTTTTTTGATATTTCCTCTCCGGTTAGGAATGTTATCTATTTTCGTCTCATAGGTTTATAAGAGGTTGTCCAGAAAGGATGAGAGGGAGAACATGAAAACAAAAACTAAATTACTTCTGATAATTTTATTAGTTGGTGTAACTTCACTCACTTTGACAAAGTTTTTATACTCAAATGAGGCTAGAGAAAGCCTAACCTACTTTCCAATCGATCCTACCCTTGCCTTTTTATCAGCTGAAACAAAATTAACTTTACTAAATGAAAAAGATAGTGATGAATATATAGTAGAATGGGAGTCATATTCAGAAACAGATAAGAAGGTTTATTTAAGGCAGGATATTTCATTTCTATATATAGACGGAGTTCTGATGGACTCTATGTCTGAATGGAAAGAAGAGGTATCCTTATTGGAGAATAAGAAGAAATTAAAAGGGGAAGACAGTAGTTTACTTCAAAGCATCTCTCTTCATCATGCAGAGGTACATTTACAGGATGACCAAATAAAGAGTGCTCAGAAAATGACGAGTGATCATTTATACATTATTGATTCATCCTTTAGCCCACTTGAATCATTCCGTATCCCTGAAAACAAAGAACATGAAGAATGGAAAAAAATATTAGATCATGTTATAGGTCAGCACTTACACTATAGTTGGAATGAGTTATTAACCCACTTTAATTTGAATAGGCAACAGTATCATGAGTTAACCATACTTGATTTGGTTAAATACAATGAGAAATCACTGCCAGGTTTAGATGAACGAACTTCTCAAAAAGTAATGGGACAACTTTGGGAAGGACTTTATAAAAATTACCTCCTTGGGATTAAGCTTTCACCAAATGAAACAATCTCACCTATTGGTAGTAAAATACCACTTATATTACTAAGTAAAGATGGAACCCATATTTATATTCTAATAGAAGGTAAAAACGGGGAGAAAATCAAGCTTGTTCAAGAAATATAAAAATAAAGGAACAAAAGGCGCAAGCGCCCCGTTTAGCCCCGACAAGCAAATGTTCCTTCGAGAAAAAAGGGGTGGGTTTCCCCTTTATTCTCGAAGGGTTATTTGACCTCGAGGGGCTGGGCTCTGGAGCTGGATTACTATACACTAGCCTCGTTTATCCACAAATGATAACCTTTATAATTCCTAAACAATAAAAAAATCCTGTTAAATAAACAGGATTTCCTTCTATTTAAATGCTTGTCTTAAGAATTGTTCTCTAATGAAAGGTAATTGCATAGCAAACTTCACCACTAATCGACGAACAAGTGGATTACGAAGAAGAGAATTTAACACTTTATAACGTTTTTTCATTAATGTTAAAGCGAATAAGATGATCGTTGTGATTAGAATTGAATTGCGCATCGCGATCCCTCCTATTCATAATGTGCGACAGAAGTTAGGGTTTTATCCTCCATTTAAAATAGAAATGTAAAGGTGCCCCCTAAGATTGATGCTAACAAGATTGATGAAAAATTAGTTACTTCATTATTAATATAACGCACTCCACTATTGATACTTGTTGGTGCTTGACAATGTGTAACCTTTTCAGTAATTATTTGACAGTGTCGGCAACAGTATTTCGCCTGTATAGTGGCACCAATTATGGTATCAAAAATTGAACCCATAAAGCCTGCTAGTAAAATCACTAGAAGAGTCACAATAGATATCCCTTCAAAGAGGAATATTGCCATAATGCTAATAAGGAATGAACCTAGTAAGGAGGCAATTAAGCCCAACACAGATATAGCCCCTGATGTCCCGGCTTCTACAGATCTGAGAGTCAATATGTGAATCGGAGCTTTTTTGCTTAGACTTCCTATTTCAGAAGCCCATGTATCTGCATTTGCTGCAGCAATAGAAACAACAAAGGCAATTAACAAAGAATCTGATGGGTTTATGTGATACCACAGTCCACATAATGCTGGTATCGCACCATTAGCCATTACTTGAGTGTAGTCTCTCACCTCTCCCTTTTGGGTAATATCATCCATTTTTTTCTTGTCGTTTCTTTTATACTTACTCCAAATACTCGATGATAAGAAGAAGGCACCTAACAGTATAAGACCTTGCACACCGAAACCCAATCCAATTAGAACACCGATGACAAAAGCAGCAATTCCCCCACTTAAGGTAAGAGATTTACTAATAATCCCCATCAATGAGACGGCTAATATAAATAGTATGACTACGCTATTTAGCACAGCTAATAATCCGTTCTTCTGAAATTAATTTCTGTATGGGAAGATCATATGAATACACTGGAATTTCAGGGACAAGCTGACATTCCAGCAATAATGAAACGGTGTCTTGTTGATAATGCTCTAGATAGCGGTCGTAGTACCCACCACCATAACCAATTCGATACCCCTTTTCTGTATAACAAATTCCTGGAACAATTAATAGTTCAAGATCGTTTGCAGGTGCGTGCTCTGTTAAGGCTAGTACTGGTTCCTGTAGACCAAAAAACACTACCTCTAACTGTTCAAAGCTTGTAATAAAATAAAACTCCATTTTATGTTGCTCAGAGTAGCATTTCGGAACAGCAACCTTTTTGCCTTCTTTCCAAGCTCTTTCAATTATTTGACGCGTTTCAATTTCCCTTCCCCGGGAAATGGTTATGCCGATGGTCTTACTCTTCATCCAAACATTTGTGTTATATAATTGGTAAGCTACCTTTTCACAATTTTGCTGAAATTCATATGTAGACAAACTTTCTAGCCTTTCTTTAACTTGAAGGCGTAGCTCTTTTTTCGTTTTGGTCATATGATCCACCTCTATAATATGTATGCTTTGTTGAAGGGAATTTACATACTAGGTTACGGCCACTTTCACAACTTAAATGTAAATAGCCGTAAACCTTTAAGAATAAGGCTTACGGCTATGCTAAGTAATCATTACTTAGTTTCTCTGTGAAGAGTAACTCTCTTAAGTCTTGGGCTGTATTTTTTAAGCTCAATACGTTCTGGATTGTTACGCTTATTTTTCTTCGTAATATAGTTACGATCGCCAGTTTCTGTACAAGCTAGGGTAACAGTAACGCGCATTATATATCCCTCCAAACTGTGAATACATTCATTCAATCAGACTTTACTATAATATCACTTTTCAAAATAAATTACTAGTCCATTTTCATTAAAGCAGAATATTGCTGCCAAAAATAATCAATTTGTCAGCTTACTATACGGTTTAACCAGCATTTCAGGCGCTATTTCCCTGTTTATTTCACAATTTTCGCCTATGACACTTTCTCTTCTTATTTTTACCTTTTTAGTAATGATGGAATCATTAGCGATAATTGAATTTGAAACTTCACATGATGGTCCTATGTATACATTTTCCCATACGATAGAATGATCAATTGTTACTGACTCTGTAACGATACAATCGCTTCCTATTATAGTATTCTTACCAATCAAAGATCCTGTTTTTATAATCGTGCGATCTCCAATAAAAACTGGACTCTTAATGGTTGCTCCTTCTTCAATAACCACATTCTTTCCTATTATAATGCCTGGAAGCACTTCACTTATTGGTAGCTTGACGTTGACTGCCCCTACAAGAACATCAAAATGTGATTGCTTATATTGTGAAACTGAACCAATATCAGCCCAGTACCCAATTCCTTCAAAACAGTAAACAGGTTGATTCATACTTAATAACAAAGGAACTAAATCGTGGCTCATGTCACACTCATACTTGTTTGTTATAAATTGTAATAACTCCGGCTGAATAATATACATTCCCATGTTAACTAAGCAGCTATAAATTTCACCTATCGATGGCTTCTCTAAATATCTTCTGACTCTTCCGTTTTCTTCACAATCAATAATGCCGAATGGCTTCGGATTTTTTACTTTTGTCGCTAGAATCGTTAGTAAAGACTTATTTTTTTCATGAAAAGCAATGGCTTCACTTATCTTAACATCAGTAATAATATCTCCATTGATCACAAAAAGAGGCTTATCATCATAGATAAAAGCCTCTAAACTTTTTAAGCAGCCTGCTGTACCCATTGGTTTATCTTCATATATATACTGAAGGGAAACACCCCATTGTTCCCCTCTTTGAAAATATTTTTGAATGGAAGGACAGCTATTGTTTGTAATAATCATTATTTCTGTAATCGCTTGGTTTCTGAGGTATTTAATAATATATTCTAAAACAGGCTTTTGAAAGAATGGGAGCATTGGTTTTGGGATAGTACTTGTAAGAGGTCTCATCCTTTTCCCTTCCCCGCCTGCTAGAATAACAGCCTTCATCCCATCAGCTCCCTATGCTAGTTTGAAGTTCCAACAAATGCTCATAATGACGAATCGTTCTTTGACCAACTGTATCCCAATTATATTCATTTAACGCAAGTTGTTGACCTTTATGCGCCATCTTCATGGCTAAGGGGCGATTACTAAGTAATACACTAATTGCTTTAGCAAGCTCTTCTGGTGATCCAGGAGTAACTGTTAATCCCGTAATACCATTTTTAACAAAACTAGTTAAGCCACCTGTGTTAGACACAACAATTGGTTTTTTCGCAATCATCGCTTCTAATGCTGCAATACCGAAGGGTTCGTAAAGACTAGGAAAAACAGCAACATCACAATTAGTGAGTAACTGATTGCGCTCTTCATCATTAACGAATCCTATTAATTGGATATACTGACCTAAGTTTTTAGCTTTGATGAGATCATGATACTTTTTTTCTAATGGTCCTGTCCCACCAATGATAAATTTTACATTAGAGTGATTTTTTAGGACATGTGGAACGGCCTCAATTAGTGTTTGGAACCCTTTTTCCGGCACGATTCTTCCTATCGAAAATACAATATGATCTTCTGATGAGATATATTCGCTCAAATTATGATCGATTTCAACTGGGCAATGGAAATAAGACAAATCGACACCATTAGGGATCACCCTTACTTTTTCTTCTAGGCGTGAATCAAGTTTTGTGACTTCGCTTTTCATATATTCACTACATACAAGAACAGTGGATGCCTGCTCCATTAACGAAATCTCCCTATTATGTATGTTTTCTTGAAGAGAAGTGAAAATCCCTTGATTTCTACCATGTTCAGTGGCGTGAATAGTTGCTATTAAAGGAGCGTCAATCGCCTTCTTTAACGTAACAGCTGCTCCCTCCACTAACCAATCATGAGCATGAATAAAATCGAACGAGATTTTTTTTGATAACTCAAGTGCTTGTTCTACTAACGATAGGTTCAGGCTATCAATCCAATGTATAAAATCATCATTTTCTTGTTGATAGGTGTCCACTCGGTAGATATGAACCCCTTCCGAAAACTCATAAAAAGGACTGTCATTATCCTTTGCTGTAATAACGTAAACATCATAACCTTGTTTTGCTATTGATTTTGATAACTCATATACATGTCTAGCAAGTCCACCAACTATTCTAGGTGGATATTCCCAAGTTAGCATCAAGACTTTACGAGATGACGTAGCTTTCTGTTGCTGAGCCACATATAAGTCATGCTGAGACTTAAGAGGACTTAAATCAATTTCCTTTAGGAAAGGATAATCAGACTCTAAGTTCATTAGAAGTTCTTCTGATACCTCATTATTCTCCATTTTTTCTACTAAAAAAGTGAATCGGTTTATATGTTCCATACATCTTTTAGTTGCATAATCACTTGCACTTTCATTATCAAGAATAAATGCCCAATCACTACTTGTGGCAAGCATCCAATCTCTCGCCAACTGTTTAATCGTCTTATTTTTGAGATCATCGCCATTTTCAACAGTTGCCATTAATTCTATGAGCTTCTTTTCCATCCAATGGTATTGTCGATACATCCATTCATTTTTTTCATTTAACCAAACATCACCATACCCGTCACGCCCCCACGTAGCAAAGGAAATATGGCAGGTTTCGAGATCCTTAAAATGGCGATCTAAAAACTCATTGGGTGTGATTGCTTCAATTTGATGTAATGAATAAGAAAGCAGCTCCTTTAACCAAGCTGGCCCCTCAAACCACCAGTGTCCAAATAATTCTGCATCAAAAGGTAGCGTTGCGATATGTGGTGGAAAGCTTTGGTTCCCAAAACGATCTAGCTGTTCTTTTAAAATAGTTCGAAAATGATGCGCATGGGTTTTAACTCTATCCTCTGCAATGTCTGGGTTGTAAAGCTCCTTAAACTCCGTCTGTCCAGTAATTCGATGATATTTTAATCCTGAATCAATTCGAATACCTTCAGGATGAATGTAAGGGCTAATATAATCCCATTCACGATCATAAGCGATGTCACGATAAAACTCTCGATAACCTTGATCACCTGGATACCCATAAGAGGAGCTCCAAATATAATTTGATAAAGCTTGATTTCTTGCAAAAAGCGCAACACCATGTGGAGAATACACTGGAGCACCCACACCATGTGTTGGCGTTGGATCTGCATTTGTAATAGCATGCTCATCAACGAAGGTATATTGTATGCCCTCCAAAAATAATCGCTTATCTAGACCTGGTGAATAGGCACATTCAGGTAACCATAATCCCCTAGGCTTTCTACCAAAATGTTTTTCAAAGCAAGTGATTCCATGTTTAACTTGCATATGTAAGCCTTGCTCAGTTTTAAGATATGGAAGAAACGTATGAGTAGCTGAAGATGTTATGCATTCAATTTGTCCAAGCTCAAAGAAGTGCTTAAACCCTAAAATAATATTCTGGCTATAATTTAGAAATGTCTCTCTAATCTTTCGGAACCTTTCTTCGTAAAAACGAGATAGTACTAATTCCTGCTCATTTTTTGCATGAGCAATCTCCTTTTGAATCAAAGAGTCTGTCTTATCCAAATGGTGCAAATATCTTCTTTGAATTAATGGATCTGATAGCATCTCTAGAAGGGGCGGAGAAAATGAAATCGTAAATTTTTGTTTCATTCCTTCTTCTAAATTCCACAACAACGGAATATAAGTTTCAGTAATCGCTTCATACAACCATCTTTCTTCTAGACGATTTGCTTCCCTGTGCCTTACATAAGGTAAATGGGCATGAAGAATCATATTAACATACATGTAGCTCATTCGATCACCCTCTCTACTTCACTTTTTCATAATAGGAATAGGTTGAAAACTGTTCCAGCCAACCTGGAGATGATTGAGAACCTGTTTTCCACTGATGGACATTTTGGGTAAACAATCCAACTTGCTCTGGAGAATTACGAGGGGTGTCAATTGGATTGGAGCGAAGCACAGTAAAGAAATTTCCGTGATCTGTTTTGACACCATATTCTGCAACATACGTGCGGTTTGGTTCTAAATCTGAAACGAACCAATTGTTCGTCATTTCCGGCAAAGATATCTCACATTGGCGATGCGCGTTTGAACCATTGAAAATAACAGACGTTACATCATAGATTTTTATAAACTTCGGAAGTTGGCTGTAGCCCTTTTTAAAGGTATGTTGAAGAAAGCTTAGCTTTATATCAGAAATCTCCCAGTAAACATAAATAGTTGAACTGTTTTTAACCAATACATGCATTCTGTCTTGATTATATGAAGACGGTAAAAAATCATTAGATGTTAAAGGACTTTGAACAGGACTCTCATTGCCACTTGGTTCATCTTTTTCATGTTTGATCCATTGATAATGTACTTTTCCAACTGTTGAGTTCAATTCCTTAGCTATTTCTCGAAAGCTCATTCCTTCATTTCTTAGCTTGATAATTTCACTAATCACCCTGCAACCACCTCACTTTTTGAAATAAACATCCTACCTACTTGCACTAGTCTTTCTCATCTTAACACCCGTCAATGTTCTCTACAATAAACGCAAATTGTCATATTATGTTGATTATTAGTGCTTTTGATTAATCTCGTCGATATTTATTAAAATTAGAAAAAAAACTGCAGAATATAGCGCTTACATGAACTCTCTACAAAAAACTAGCTCAGTCCATGACCAAGCTAGTTTCAATTTCTTATAGCAAACTTTTCACCCGATTTTTTACTTCCATCGGTAAGTTCTGTTTTAGAGCTTCTTCCAATAGTTGTGGATATTTTACTCCATTTGTTTTGAAATATTTTTCAATATGCAGTGCTTTTTCTTGTTTGTCCGGAATGAGCCAATAAAGGATATACCAATCCTCAAGTGAACATAAAGGAATAGATACTCCTTTTATTCTCTTATAACCTACAATTGATTTTCCTTTTAAGGTAATTTTATAAATCCCTTCAGCATGTTGTATCGAAAATCCCGCCATGACATCAAGATCTATGTCATTTAATCTATATTTAGAAAAATTCACTGTACAGAAAGGGTAAGAGGTTACCGCTTCTTTGGGATGACCAAGAGATAACATTATCTTATTTAACTCTGCAGCATCTTCTTCATCAACCAATATATCTATATCATTGGGTTGATCGATTATATTATAAAAATTAAGTAAAAGCGAACCACCAACTCCCCAGGTAATTCCCTTGTCACTTAACTTCTCACCAATTTGAGATAATGTTTTTAGCATGTCAATTCTCCTTGATACAGTTCCTTTGAAAAATCTCTTTTCTCCTAACAGACTACACCCATTTAAAATGATTGTACATACATGTCTCTTTTTCTTAGGATATCGTTTTCTCAGGATAAAGTCTTGCTCTAAAAGAGAGATTTAATCAAGGCTGCGTACAGGATACTCGCTTTCCGCGGGAGAGTCCGTGAGCCGCTCTCCCGCGCTTGCACAGGATGTGCTGACCTCTACGTTTGCCACAGGACGTGGTAGCCTTTAGTAGAGGTTCTTTTACACTCGCGTCCTTCCACTACAATCAACACTGGCCTTTAACACAGCCTAATCAAAAAAACCTATCAAATTAGATAGGCGTTTACTGCTATAATCATTTCTCTTCATTTTGGTCTAAATAATAAAGATCATCCGTATCAACGATTGGTGCATTGTTTAGTAATAAGGCTGGGGATACTCCCGCTAAGTTTCTTTTATTTTCATAAAAATCTTCATTTATTTTTTCATTAGCTCTAACAGCTTCTTCATCCTGCTGAAATTCACCTTTTGGTTCATTAGTCATTTTTACTTCCCTCCTCTGTTAGTAGTTTGAGGTAATATACTGTTTAACATACATATGAACCGATTAATCATAAATACCGTGTCGTTTCCTCTTTCAAGGTCTCACCGCACGTCCCGTGGAAAGCGAATGTCCTGTAACGAACTCAACCTATAAATAAAAAAGAAGAAATGGTATAAGATAAATCTAAGCGAACCTAGACTAACAGCATATATGATTTCTCCTTTTACTACTAATATGATATAAATGAGAAGAATAAAAAATGAATTTCAATAACCTAGAGGTGAAATAATGGTCTATATTTTAATAGGTCTATTCTCGTTTGCCATCTTGCTATTATTTTTAACTTTTTTTAAACGAGATAAGGTAAAAGACCTTGAAGAACAACTTGAGCAATTATCTTTAACCATGATGCAAGAAAACTATCAGATGAAGAAAAGAATAAAAATACTTGAAGAAGAACTATTATTTCATAATGATGAACTTCAAAATACATTTAAGAAATAAAGTTTCTTACAAATGAGAGGTTACTTATGAGCAAAGGGTTTTTACAAGGATTAGCTGTTGGCATTCTTATTACTACTGCACTACTCACTGTTGCATTTTATACAATAGAGGGAGAAGACACCAAATCTCCAAAACAAGTGTTAAATGAAGAAGTTATAGCTAATTTTTTAAATGAAAACAATCAAACCATCATCACCGATAAAGAGTATGATCGTTTAAAACAACTAGAAGAGGAACATCAAGAGCTTACTCATAGCCTTGAAGAGGCTGATAAGCAAGAACCTGCTGAGACTCAAACAGAAGAGAGCGAAACAGCCAATAAAGAGGTTATTTTTTTATTAAGCATTCAACAAGGAATGACAGTTCCGGAGATTACGGAAAGGCTAGAAGAAATGAAGATTATCGAAGATCGCACTCAACTTGCAACTTATCTTAAGGATCAAGGCTGGGAAGGCTCGATTCAAGTTGGGGAATTTGAATTATCAAGTGCAATGAGTGTAGAGGAAATAGCTCGAGTTATTACAAAAAATCCTTAGTCTATTTTTAGACTAAGGATTTTTCTATTTGTTCTTACGCATTTAAATCGTAATGCTGACCCTTTACTAGGTAGAAAATATTTTCCGATATATTGGTTGCGTGATCGGCTGTACGTTCAATGTATCTAGCCACAAAAGCAAGCTGTGTGATTTGAGCAATTGCCTCTGGATGTTTCGGCATCATAGAAAGTAATTCTTTGGTAATCACACCATACAAATCGTCCACTTTATCATCTAATTCAGAAATTTTCTTCGCTAAAAGTAAATCTTGTTCAGCGTATGCTTTTAACGAATCTCTAAGCATTTCCATGGCTTGACGGTGCATTCTAGGAATGTCCTCTAATGGCTTTATTAATTTTTCAGAGCCAATTCTAATCGTTGACTTCGCAATGTTTACTGCATGATCTGCCATTCTTTCAATGTCCGTTGCCATTTTGATTGCAACAATTACTCTACGTAAATCTACAGCAACTGGAGCCTGTTTTGCAATTAGAAGTATAGCGAAATCATTAATTTCCTCTTCAAGCTTGTCGATTCTATTGTCGTTCTCAATCACCAATAATGCTTTTTCAATATCTTGTTCTAGAAGAGCAGTCATTGCTGTTTCATGAGCCTGTTCAGTAAGTCTACCTAGCTCTAAAAGCTTTTCTGTTAACTTATCTAAATCAAATTGAAATCGTTCACGTACTGTCAATTCATTCACCAACTTATCTTCTTATTGTTTTATCCAAACCTACCGGTAATATAATCTTCTGTTCTCTTATCATGAGGGTTTGAGAAGATTGTATCAGTTGCTCCAAATTCAACTACTTCTCCGCTTAAGAAGAAAGCTGTCTTATCGGAGATACGTGCAGCCTGCTGCATGTTATGTGTAACAATGATAATACTATAATCCTTTTTCAGTTCCTGTATTAACTCTTCTACCTTTAATGTAGAAATAGGGTCAAGTGCTGAAGTTGGCTCATCCATAAGAATAACATCTGGCTCAATCGCTAAGCATCTTGCAATACAAAGACGTTGCTGCTGTCCACCAGATAAACCATAGGCATTTTCATGCAGACGATCCTTTACTTCATTCCAAATAGCAGCACCTTTTAAGCTTCTCTCAACGATCTCATCCAAGACCTTTTTATTACGAATGCCATGGATTTTGGGACCGTAAGCAATATTTTCATAAATTGATTTCGGAAATGGATTAGGCTTTTGGAATACCATTCCAACTCTAGTTCTTAAGTCTTCTACTTTAAAGGATTTATCAAGTATACTTCTTTCTCTATAAAGGATATCTCCTGAAATCTTAACAATAGGAATGAGTTCAACCATTCGATTTAACGTTTTTATATACGTTGATTTACCACAGCCAGATGGTCCGATAATAGCTGTTACTTCATTTTCATGTATAGCAAGGTTTATATTCTTTAACGCATGATCTTCACCATACCAAAGATTTAAATCCTTTGTATCATATACAATCCTTTTTGTTGATTGTGTTATTGTTGTATCCTGCTTTTTTACTTCAGGCTTCATCTTAGTCTCTTTGTCTGTAAGAACTGCCATGCCAAGACCCCCTCCTAAAATTTAAAATCTTCTTTGAAACTTATTTCTAATAATTACCGCTATGGAATTCATAATGAATAGAACTAGTAATAATATAACGATCGTCGCTGCAGCTAGGTTAGCATACTCATCAACAAGTGCAGCATCAATGGTCCAATAATAAATTTGCATTGGTAAAACTGTAAACTTATCTAACACACCTTCTGGTAGTGGAATTAATAAAGCAGGAATCCCTATTACAACTAATGGTGCTGTCTCACCTATTGCCCGGGAAAGAGCTAAGATTACTCCTGTTAAAATTCCTGGTAAAGCTGCAGGTAAAACTACGTTTTTAATGGTTTGCCACTTTGTTGCTCCCATACCATATGACGCTTCTCTTAAAAACTGAGGTACTGCTCTGATTGCTTCCTGACTAGCAACTACTACAACTGGTAGGACTAGTAATGACATCGTCATTCCACCCGCCAAAATAATTGCACCTAATTCAAATGTTCGAACAAAAACCGTTAAACCAAGGATCCCGAAAACAATCGAAGGAACACCTGCAAGGTTTGAAATATTCGTCTGGATAAAGGCTTGTAAACGACCTTTTTTTGCATATTCTTCTAGATATATGGCAGTTCCAACACCAAGTAACATTGTAATTGGGGCAACAACAGCCATAAGCCACAATGTTCCCAATATGGCTCCCATAATCCCAGCTCTTTCTGGATCAGTTGAAAGCTTATTAGTCAAAAAACCTAAATCAATCCAGCCCATTCCTTGTGAAATTACACGATAGAATAATACAACTAAAACAATTAGACCAAAAATGGTAGAGAGAAAGAACAGTGTTTTTGCCAAATTGTTTGTCATAAGTCTGGAATTCATCTTCTTTTGAACTTGTTCAGGATTTACATATTTCATTTTAATATTCCTCCCTAAACCTACGAGAGATATACTGAGCTATTAAATTCATAATAAGTGTAAAGACAAACAAAGTCATTGCAACAGCATATAAGCTATAGTAAAGCGTAGAGCCTGCTGGTGCATCCCCACCTGTAACCTCAACAATATAAGCTGTCATGGTTTGCATAGATTGAGTGATATCGAATGTGAAGTTTTTGGAGCTTCCACTTGCAATTGTTACGATCATTGTTTCTCCAATTGCTCGTGAAATACCGAGTACAAAGGAAGCAACTATACCTGACATGGCAGCTGGTATTACAACTCTCCATGTAACCTCTAATTTTGTAGCACCTAATCCTAATGCCCCTTCTCTCATCGCATTAGGTACAGAACTCATTGCATCCTCAGATAATGATGCAACCATAGGGATAATCATAATTCCCATTACGATTCCAGGACTTAAAATATTAGTTGGCTCAAGCCCAGGTATAATCGCTCGTAAAAGAGGAGTTACAAATGTGAAGGCGAAAAATCCGTAAACAATCGTTGGAATTCCCGCTAATATCTCTAATAAAGGCTTTAATGCCTTTCTTACACGGTTTGAAGCATATTCACTAAGATAAATAGCCGTCATTAATCCAACTGGAATGGCTACAAACATAGCAATTGTTGAAGAAATGATGGTTCCTGTTAGTAAAGGTAATACACCAAATTGTGCATTCTCACCTAATGGCTTTAATACCGTCCCTGTGAAAAATTCAATAAAAGGAACTTCACTAAAGAATGCAATTGTTTCAAACAATAATGTGAATACAATGCCAATTGTGGTAAGGATCGATATAATGGCGATAGTAAGTAATAATTTCGGCATGATTTTTTCTGTAATCGTCGATACATTTACCTTTTGTTTGTTTTCTTGAATCATCTGTCTTACACTGGTTTTATCTTTATCTTCAACCAAGGATTTTTCCATTTTTAAAAGCCCCTTTCATCCTTACATATTTATAAGGAGAAAATAATCGATCATAAAAAAACAGGCAGAAGATGAGTGGCTTTATATGCCCTCACCTTCTTAAATATATTTACTTTTGTTTAAGTGCTTCAAGTTCCGCAACTGTTGCGTCTACTTCTTCTTGAGTTAATGGAGCAAATCCAGTTTCTTCTGCAACTGTAGGTGCATTGTTCATTGTGTAGATCGCATAGTCTAACACCTGAGCTTTTTCCTTTGCATTTCCTACATTTAGATACGTATATACCGGGCGTGTAAAGTTTGCATAAGCTCCGTCTTCCTTAATTGTTTCAAGAGAAGGCGCTACTGCACCATTTCCAAAGTCAACACTTACAGCTGTTAGCTCATCTAGATTGTTTTCATAATATCCATAACCGAAGAATGCAATTGCATTTTTATCTTTAGAAACAAGATCAACTAGCGTACCATAATCTTGTTGAAGGTTTGTGTTTGGATCTAAGTCTTGTTTATCTAAAATATTCTCAAAGAAGAACTCATACGTTCCGTGGTTTTCGTTTGGACCATACTTTTTAATTTCCTCTGCTGGGAAATCAGGTCGTACATCAGACCAATTCTGCTTTCCACCACTTGCTAAGAAAATATCAATAATTTCTTGTTCTGTAAGCTCTTTCGCCCACTCGTTTTCTTTATTAATAACAAATGTTAATCCATCTAAAGCAATCTTTAACTCTTTCACTTCAAGTCCAAGTTCTTCAGCAGTAGCTAATTCCTCTTCCTTAATCTGACGAGAAGCATTATTAAAATCTGTTCCGTTCTCAGCCACTAGGAATTTCTTGAAACCAGCACTTGTCCCAGCACGACTTACTTCTACTGATACGTCTTGTTCACCCATGTAGTTTTCAGCCATCAATGCCATGAATGGATATACAGTTCCAGATCCATCAACTACGACACTGCCACCTAATTCGTCACCGCCACCAGCTTCATCTCCGCCACCACATGCAGCTGCGAATACAACTAATGTTGTCATAACTAGTAGTAAAAGTAAGCTTTTGAAGCTTTTCATTACGTAATTCCCCCTAAAGAGTGTTTGATTGTTTTGTCCTACGAGTATTAGAATAAAGCTTTTGTGTTAATCTTGTATAAACCAATTGTAAAGGTTTTGTAAATTTGTGTTGAATTGTGTATATTGCTATATTTCTTACCTATTCTTAGTATGTCTTTTTAGTATCATTTCATTAAAAAAAATTGACACCTTATAAAGATGTCAATTTTATACCGTAGATCCACCTTCACCGTCATTAATCTTCCTTTGTGAGACAGTGGAAGAGTAGGTTGATTTATCTCTGTTCGCAGGATTGATATTCACATGTCGGATAAATAGGTAGATGACTGCATGTCCAGCTCCTAAAATGCACAATAGAATCGGAATACTTTTTTCTTCATCGAAAAACTTAACACTGAATAAAAAAGTTAAGATGGAAACAAATCGACCTGCATTTAAAAACAATTCTCTTACCACAATGTATTCAATCCTCATCTTTGCCACATTCCAACTCTGACCTATTACATCATACGTTAAGGACATATATGGGACTAATAAAAGTGGATAAGCAATGGCAATAACAACTGCGTAGGTGATTAGGCGCGCATAAGAGAGTTCAAAAACAATGAGGAAGATCGCAGCATAAAGGATTAGTCCACCTGCTAAGATTGACTTTTTTCGATGCTTTGCCTTTATTGTTCGTGTGATTATATAGTATCCAATAAAAGAAACAACAGAATTGACAAGCCCAAATTTACCTAGTGCAAGCTCACTATTGGTTGTAATGAACACGAACACTGAAATCATAAAGACAAAGGTACCTTCTCTTAACCCTTGAAAAAAGTTAGCACTTGTAATCATTCGCCAATTGTTATTGTTGGCTCTTTCCTTAATAATTCGAATAAAATCAAAGCTACCATGAGCTGGTCTTCTCTTAAGAAAAAAGCTTAATACCACCGCTCCAGAAAAAAGAATAAGGGAAATCGTAAAGATAACAGAGTAACCAGTAAATTTTGTCATATTAGAAATAATGGTTCCAGCGAGAATCGGACCAATCATACCTGCAAACGAACTAAGTAAGCCTAAAAAGCCATTAAAAAAGTCTCTTGTTTCTGGCTCTGTAATCTCAAAAGTTAAGACATTAAAGGCTAACCAATAAAAACCGTAACCAATTCCTAGTAGTCCTCCTAACAACACCAAATACTCGGATGCTTGGTCTCCAATAAATAATACTGTTAAAAAGAATATCGCGAGAGAGGACACGCCTAACCTGAGAACGATTACACGATCAATTTTCTTTGCCCATCTCCCAGCCAATATAAATGTGATTGGTTGAAGTGTGACAATTGATAAATTGTAAATGCCTATATCTAAAAACTGACCCGATTGTTTCCACAGATAAACATTTACGAAAGTATTGGACAAGGCAATACTTAGTGCATATAACCCCCCAATCATTAGTAGCAGGGTTAGGTCTCTCGTTACTTCTACATCACCTATGATCTTTTTTAGTTTCATATCCTTTCTCCCCTTTGTATGTTTACTATTTTCTCTCAGGAGGTAGTCAGATATGTAAAAAGCTAACTAGCTAATAATTCCAAGTTGCTTTTCTCAACCCTTTCTTTGGGTAATAACAATTTAGGACGAAAAAAACGACTCACCTAGGTGAGCCGTTTTACGTTGTTATTCTTATTTTGCTTGTGCAAATCTGCTAGAAACTTCATCCCAGTTAACTACATTCCAGAAGGAAGAAATATAGTCAGGACGACGGTTTTGGTAATTTAAGTAATAAGCATGCTCCCACACATCAAGTCCAAG
This sequence comes from Bacillus mesophilus, assembly GCF_011008845.1. Taxonomy (GTDB): domain Bacteria; phylum Bacillota; class Bacilli; order Bacillales; family SA4; genus Bacillus_BS; species Bacillus_BS mesophilus. Next base: position 454,334 of record NZ_JAAIWM010000002.1, read on the forward strand.
AACTGGAGTCTTACCTTCCATTAATGGAGAATCTTGGTTTGGAGTACTTGTAACTTCAAGCTCACCATTGTTTACTACTAGCCAAGCCCAACCAGAACCGAAGCGAGTAGTTGCTGCTGCAGCGAATGCTTCCTTGAACTTGTCAAAGCTTCCAAACTTAGCAGTGATTGCATCTGCTAGTTCACCAGTAGGTTCACCACCACCATTTGGAGAAAGAATCGTCCAGAATAAGCTATGGTTTGCATGTCCACCACCGTTGTTACGAACAGCAGTACGAACATTTTCAGGAACCGCGTCTAAGTTTGAAACAAGCTCTTCAACGCTTTTGCTTAAAAGCTCTTCATTTCCTTCTAATGCATTGTTTACGTTAGTAACGTAAGTGTTGTGATGTTTTGTGTGATGGATATTCATTGTTTCTTTGTCAATATGAGGCTCAAGAGCATCATATGCATAAGGTAATTCAGGTAATTGATATTTTGCCATGATAAATTCCTCCTAAAAATATGTATTGAACATTTAATGTTAATGTTCAGCTTGGTTTAAGATTACCAAAATACACCGTTTTTTTCAATTAATAAGACTTACTTATTGTATTATCTCCATAATCCCAAAAATATAATGACTACTTTTACTTTATAGCAAACTTACTTTGTTGCTTTAAACAAAAGGTGTTAAGTTCGTTGTTGTTTTTTATTCCAGGAGACTCAATTCTGCTAAATATGCCTTAAAAAATAACGATAAAGAAATAAACGAGCATGATGATTTGAATCACTAGTTTTGCAATGGTACTACTTAAGAATCCAATTACTGAACCAACCCCTACTTTAACTGCTAGCTTAAAACCCTTCTTCTCAACAATAAGTTCTGCCAAAATGGCTCCAAGAAAGGGGCCAATTAAAATCCCTGCTACAGGAATAACAAAAGGTCCTATTAACAATCCTATCGTACTCCCCCAACCCGCTGCCTTTGAACCTCCAAATTTCTTTACGCCTATTAAATTCCCGGCATAGTCTGCAATAAACAATAATACAATCAATAGCCCTTGAATCACCCAGAACCATATCCCTAATTCTTCAAACGAAAAGAATAGTCCATATAGAATAAATCCCAAACCAATTAGTAACATACTTGGGATAATCGGATATACCAACCCAATAAAAGAACCTATAAAAAGTAGTATAATGATTGCCCAGTAAAAAATCTCCATAAGACCAACTCCTTATTCTTCTTGTTTCTCTTCACCTGCTCCGTTAAAATGAATGGTGTAGTTTTAAAGGAGGAACATGAATGAGCTTATTACAACAATGGATTAAAAGTTTATATTCGCCTAAAGATATCGCAAAATTACGCTTTCAAACAATAGGCAAAACAATATTATATGTATTTCTACTAACGCTGCTTTCCATTATCCCTGCCTCCATCTATAACAGTATGGATATAGTTAAAGGCGTTAATGACTTTAATCATATAACTGACACTACTCTACCTGACTTTTCCATCGAAAATCAAAAGCTAGTATCAGAAGTGAATGAACCAACCTTATATAACGTTAATGGAACTTATGTTTTATTTGATCCTACTGGTGAATGGAAAGCCGATGAATTAGAAAAATACAATAATAGTATTGGTTTTCTTTCAAATGAGCTTGTTTACCATTCAAATAACTTCACACAGTCATTTCCATATGACATGCTCGGTGACCTTGATCTAACAAAGGAGACCATGTCCGATTATATAGACACCTTTTCAGAGATTTTACCTATTCTGCTTGCCTTAATTATTTTAGCAACCTATATATTTGCAGCAGGTATTAAATTTATAGAGATTTCAATATTTGCCTTGTTCGGACTTACGCTGTCTAACCTTCTAAAAAAGACTATACCTTATCGTAGACTTTGGGTCTTAAGTGCCTACTGTATTACGCTAGCAGTTACTTTTTTGGCGCTGATGAATTTATTGAAAATAGAGGTTATCTCTTCTTACTTTGTGTATTGGTTTGTTACATTGATGATGCTATACCTTTCGTTACGAGAGATTCCTTCCAAGAAATAAAATTATGCCCTTCACCCTAGGTGAGGGCATTTTTTATATTAAGGGCTTTAATTAAGATTCTATTGAATACAAACACAATTTTATTTATAATTAACCTAAATCAATTATTTTTGATTTAGGAGTGAAGGACTTGAGACCTATTATTGTAGATGATCAATCTAAGGAATCTTTATTTTTAAGATTTGAGAAACAATTTAAAGCATTAGCTGACCAAAAAAGACTTCAGATTATGAACATATTAACTGAGAAAGGATCTGTTTGTGTTTGTGATATGACAGAATACATTGATATGCCCCAGTCAAAGCTGTCCTATCATTTAAAGATTCTTCTAGATGCTAATATTATTCATAAGAAAACCGAAGGAACATGGAGCTACTATAGCTTAAATCAAGAAGAAGTAAGCATGTTACTTTCTGAAGAACTTTGTTGTTTATTTAGACCAGCCGCTCAACCTAATCAGCATGGTCTAGTAAAAGATGAAGAGGAAAATTGTTGTTAAGAGGAGTTGAGCTAAAGCTCAACTCTTTTTATAACCATTCTTGTTCCTTCAACTTTAATGACCTCAATCTCAACCTCACTTTCAATCCATTCTCCCTCAGAAACAGCACTATAATGATTGTTTTCTATTTCGATTGTACCCACTGGACGGAAAGGGGTAACCGTCTTCCCTTTTGCACCAAGTAGACTTACATGAGTAGAATTTACTGAATTATAACCAGCTTCTGATGTAAGCCGGTCCTTAAGGGTAATTTTCGACCACATCTCTCTACTAGGAAGAATCTTCAATAATAATGGGGAAAGAAAAGCCCCTATAATAAGTCCAAAGCCCGATAACACTCCATATAAGAGAGTAGGTGCAGGTATAACAACAGAGACTGTCATTAGGATCATACCAATAATTGCTAACGTTCCATCATTCACAAATTTACCGTCTATAAAAACCAACAAAAGTCCAGCAATATACAGTGCAAGAATTAAAATGAAGTTGTCACCTGTATTATGAACTGTAAAATAACTAGCGATTAATGCCAAACCTAAGATTGCGAATATACCTCTAGCTTTTACTAACATCTCTCCGACAATAAAAAATGTCCCCAATAATAAAATGAAAAAGCCGACAGATGGGATGAGTAAGAAATCCATCCTTTCACACTCCTTTAGAAATTTACTACTATAACATTCATCTTATATGTTATTACGTTTAAAAAATAGAAAAGGTTTCCAAAATAGATGATAAAGTAAGAATATTTTTATAGGACAAGCCATATTGTGATATAAACATGTGAAAAGTAGGTGTGTTTATATATGAAAAAGCTTCTTGTGTTATTTCTTATTGTTTTAGTTACCTATAGTATATATTATGATTTAAGCAAAGGAACCTTACCAAACGTAAATGTTAGTGCAGCTGTTTCTTCAAAAGAAAATGTCAAAAACACTTCTACTCAGGAGAATAAGGAATATATAAAGATAAAGGTTAAAGCAGGTGATACCGTGTTATCACTTGTAGAACAGCAACTAAATGGAGCATTACCCGTTGAAATCTCAGAGGTTGTTCAAGACTTTAAAAAATTAAATAAAGGGCTCGCCCCAGAAAAAATTCAAATTGGAAAAGAGTATAAAGTACCTCTTTATAACCAATGAGATTGGTCAAACTACTTGTATTTCGTTTAACTACATTGTTACAATAGATTTGGCTTATATTTCTTTAAGCTTAAAAATGGTTATACATATGTAACCTAAAGGAGCGATAAAAACATGGGTGAAATTGTACATCGTTCAAAAACACGCCCTGTTAAGGTTGGTAATTTAACGATCGGTGGGAATAACGAAATCGTTATTCAAAGTATGACAACAACCAAAACTCATGATGTTGAAGCAACGGTTGCAGAGATTAAACGTTTAGAAGAGGCCGGTTGTCAGGTTGTTCGTGTGGCGTGCCCTGACGAACGTGCCGCAAATGCAATATCAGAAATAAAGAAACGAATCTCTATTCCACTAGTTGTTGACATCCATTTTGATTATAAACTTGCCTTAAAAGCCATTGAAGGTGGCGCTGATAAAATTAGAATTAACCCAGGTAATATTGGTCGCCGTGAAAAAGTAGAAGCAGTTGTAAATGCTGCCAAAGCTAAGGGGATTCCTATTCGAATTGGGGTTAATGCAGGATCACTTGAGAAAAGAATCATTGAGAAATACGGTTATCCTACTGCAGATGGAATGGTAGAAAGTGCACTTCATCATATTAAAATCTTAGAAGATCTTGATTTTTACGATATCATCGTATCTATGAAGGCATCTGATGTAAACCTTGCAATTGAGGCTTATGATAAAGCAGCTCGTGCATTTGACTATCCCCTACATTTAGGAATTACTGAATCAGGTACTCTTTTTGCTGGAACTGTAAAAAGTGCTGCTGGATTAGGTGCTATTATAAATAAGGGAATTGGTAATACCGTACGGATTTCCTTAAGTGCTGACCCTGTTGAGGAGGTTAAGGTTGCCAGAGAACTACTGAAATCCTTTGGATTAGCAGCAAATGCAGCTACTTTAATCTCTTGTCCAACATGTGGTCGAATTGAAATAGATTTAATTAGTATTGCAAATGAAGTCGAAGAGTATATCTCGACCATTAAAGCACCCATTAAAGTAGCTGTATTAGGTTGTGCTGTGAATGGTCCAGGTGAAGCTAGAGAAGCCGATATTGGAATTGCTGGTGCTCGAGGAGAAGGCTTATTATTCCGTCACGGTGAAATTGTTCGTAAAGTACCGGAAGCAACAATGGTTGAAGAGTTAAAGAAAGAAATTGATAAAATAGCTGCAGAAAAGCTACAACAAAAAGCTTGACACGAATATCGTGTCAAGCTTTTTTACTTTTCTTCTTCTAAAAGAACGGTAATATAAACATACCAACGATAATTGAAACCGCTCCTATACCAATTGCCCATGCTCCTAATGTAGTTGCGCCACGTCTTCTTGCAATGAAACCGATAATGATCCCAGCTGCTCCCAATATAATCGGCATTACAAATAGAGAAAGAATTGATAATGCAAGTGCTAGTCCAGCAATTCCTCGACCGCCTGTTACATCATCTACGTTCGTTTCACTAACATTCAGGCCTTCATTAAAGTCCCTCTCAGTAGTGTCAGGACGTACTGTTTCCTTTTCACGACGATTAAAGTCAATTACATTTGGTGCTACCTCAGCAGCGTACTCTTCACGAGAGTATGGATCCGCTGATTGTGCATTAGAATTGAGTTCATCCATTGTAGCATCATCAATATTTTCATCGATTTTCACATCTTTAGTCTTGTTTGTATCGTTTGCCATTTTTGAATCCCTCGCTTTCCTTGGTTAAGGAGCATTTATTAGTATGGTGGATTTTATGTTTTTTATAGGTGTAAATATTTACATACATGATGTGTAGTAAACTTTAAAAAACTTATGGTAAACTTAAACAAAAGGCGCAAGCGCCCCGTTTAGCTCCGACAAGCAAATGTTCCTGGAAGAAAAAAAGGATGCTCTTCCCTTTTATTCTTCCAGGGTTATCCCGGTCTAACTGGCGCTAACTAAAGGAATATAAAAAATTAGTTTGAATTAAAGCGCCAGTAAGACCCCGATTGGTTCAACTACCATCAGAAAATCTCTGATGGAAGTTTCACTGTATCTGACCTAGGAAAAAGTGTACTTCCTTTTTCCCTTCGAGGTGGGATGAAATTGCAAAGATCATCGCAATTTCATCTTGGCTGGGCGCTGGAGCTAGATTACTCCAAACCATTGAAACAAAGCATTCCAAAAATTTTTACTTTCCTATAACTTAACAAAAGATTAACTAAGGAGTTAAATGATATGCAAAAGAGAAAATTGGGAATAGATATTGATGGGACAATTACCTGCCCCACTTCCTTTATTCCTTACATTAACAAATCCTTTAATTTGAAACTTTCCTTAAAGGATCTAACCGTTTATGATTTATCTTCCATTATTGGCATTTCCAGCAGTGAATTCAACACGTGGATGAAAGCAAATGAGCCAGACATTTACTCAAACGCAAAAATGATTGACGAGCATGTGATGTCAGTATTAAATACCTGGTCAACTGCGCATCAACTCATCTATATAAGTGCTCGAAACAATCAATATTTTGATGTTACCCAAACATGGTTTACCCAAAGAGAAGTTCCCTTTCACCACATTGAATTGATTGGAAAACACGATAAACTGGACGCGGTAAAGCGGCATGGGATTGAAGTATTTTTTGAAGATAAGCATGATAATGCCTGTGAAATTAGTGAAGAATGCAATATTCCTGTCATTTTATTTAATACCCCTTACAATCAAGACCCTGTTCCAAAAAATGTTTATAGAATGAATAGTTGGCAAGAGGCTCAAATTTGGGTGGATCGTTACTTTCACGATATGAAATAAAAAACACACGAGTTGGACCCGCTCCCCATCTTCATCGGGAAGCATACTCCAGTTCGTGTGTTTTTATATACATGTAGGGCATTTACCATATACTTCAAATTTATGACCTGTGATATCATAGCCAGATAAATCACTCGGAATCATATCCATAGGACATGATTTAATTTCTTTTGTTTCACCACATTCCATACATATAAAGTGGTGATGATGCTCTTTCGTAGTACATGTGAAACGGAAGTGCTTTTCTCCTTCTAGCTCTGTTGCCTCTAAAATTCCCATCTCTGCAAATAATGATAAATTACGATAAATCGTATCAAAGCTTAGCCCAGGAAAATCATCCTTCATACTCTCTAAAATATCCTTAGCAGTTAAATATTTGTTAACCGCAGCAAAAACACGTAACATTTCTTCTCTTTTATCAGTATGCTTGTATCCTTTTTTCTTCATTAATTCAATTGCTTCTTGAACGTTCATGTTTGCTTAATCACCTTCCATTTCTGTAAAGTAATTGTTACGAGTAGGATTATGACAGATAAAATAACAATGGTCCCACCAGGTGCTAAATTGAGAAAATATGATAAGAATAGTCCCCCAACAACAGCCAGCTCCCCTAACAGAATGGATAAAATAATCGTTTGCTTAAAACTTGTAGCAATTCTCATACTCGCAGCTACTGGTAGTGTCATTAGAGAGGACACGAGTAGAATCCCTACCACTCTCATGGAAGCGGCAATTACGAGAGCAACCATAATAATAAAAATAAAATTAATAAGCTTTGTCTTTACACCAGAAGCAACAGCATGTTCCTCATCAAAGGAGAGTGAAAATAACTCCTTATAAATAAGACTAATAACAATCAACACAAAGACAGTAATGCCAATGATCGTCCACATATCTGAACGACTAACTGCATTTACACTGCCAAACAAATAGTTAAATAAATCTGTATTAAAGCCATCTGCTAATGAAATTAACAATACCCCTAACCCAATCCCACCAGACAAGATAATTGGAATTGCTAATTCTTGATAAAATTTATAAACCTTCCGTAGTTGCTCAATAAATAAGGAACCCATAACAGAAAAGGTCATCCCCATATAAAGAGGATTTAATGTATACGCGCCCCATTTCTTCTCAAGTAACAGGCTCGCAGCAATACCCGCCAATGTTATATGACTCAAAGCATCAGCAATTAATGCTAACCTTCTCACCACTATAAACACCCCAAGCAAAGGAGCTATAACACCAATTAAGATACCAGATATAAAGGCATTTTGGATAAATTCATATTGAAAAATAGCGGTTAACATTTGTCACAACCTCCATGATCATGAGTCAGCACATGAACATGATGACCATAAAATTCTGACAAGACTTCTTTTTGTTTTGAGAATTCACTTGTCTCTCCATGAAAATGAAGGTGGCGATTTAAACAGGCAACATGACTTACTTTATCTGTAATCGTTCCGACATCATGAGTAACTAAAAGTAAGGTGATATTTTTCTCCTTATTTAAACTCCCTAACATTTGATAGAAGTTTGTAACAGTTTGTGCATCTACGCCTACAGTCGGCTCATCTAGGATCAGTAGCTCTGGTTCACTAACTAATGCTCTTGCAATAAATACTCTTTGCTGTTGCCCCCCAGAAAGCTGGCCAATGTTTTTCTTAATATGTTCACCCATTCCAACTGCTTGAATAGCCTCTTCAATTTTCTCTCGATCTTGCCTATTTAAACGTTTAAAAAGTCCTTTTTGAGAAACGAGACCAGTAGAAACTACCTCAAAAACAGTTGCTGGAAAACCAGTATTAAAGCTATTAGCTTTTTGTGAAACATACCCGATCTTATGCCAATCATGAAATTTCCCCACTGGCTTTTCAAAAAGCTTAATTTTTCCCTCAGCTGGGTGTAGTAAACCTAATATACATTTAAGTAACGTTGATTTTCCAGAGCCATTAGGACCTACTAGTCCTATAAATGCCCCTTTAGGAATTTTCATGGATATATCGTCTAAAACCATCTGCTTATTATAGTAAAAAGATAAATTTTCTATATCTACAATCATTTGTTCTGTCATTTTCTCACCAACTTTAAGAATCATTCCGATTTAGTATACATGAGCTTCTTTTGAAAAACAAGATATTCAATGACTATAATTACACATCATGCTTCTGTTTTAAGTCATTTTAGTTAATTGTACATTCACATAAATAGAAGTGTATTCGTATACTATCAGGTAGCAAAAGGAGGGACTTTACTATGAGCTTAATTGAAAAAATAGTGAATCAAAAGTTAAACCGAATGACAAAGGAAGAATTACTTAAGCTAGCTAAAAAGCATCAGATTAGTATTACAGATCAACAAGCTGAACAAGTTGTGCAGCAGATCAGAGGTAAGAATATTAACATATTTAATTCAACTGAAAGAACTCAGTTAATAAAAAAGATTGCCAAGATTACAAGTCCAGAAGTTGCTAGGAAGGTTAATAAACTGTTCCAAGAGGCTTTAGGATAATATATTAGCTGCTAACGATAGATCCTTGCATCGAATCCTACGTTTTTATAAATTTCTTTAAGCCAAAAAACGAGAGAAACTGTTCTCTCGTTTTTTCTTACTCAGATTCTGTCATCCAGTTTTCATTGAATGTTTGATTTTTCAACATTTTAATTTCTACTTTATATGGTGGCTTTTTGTCCTTTTTATCTTCTCCGATAAATGGCGTTTCGAGGATCTTAGGCACTTCCATTAGTGATGGATGGTGGACGATATAATTAATCGCTTTAAACCCAATGTGACCGAAGCCTATATTTTCGTGACGATCCTTTGAGGAGCCTCGCTCATTTTTACTATCATTTATGTGCAACACCTTAATCCGATTAATTCCAATAATTTTATCGAACTCTTCTAAAACACCATCAAAGTCGTTTACGATATCATAACCAGCATCATGAGTATGGCAAGTATCAAAGCAAATTGATAGCTTTTCATTGTGAGTAACTCCCTCAATAATCCTGGCAAGCTCTTCAAAATTCCGTCCACATTCTGAACCTTTACCAGCCATTGTTTCTAAGGCAATCTGAACGTTCTGTTTTTGATCTAACACTTCATTTAAGCCTTCAATAATCTTTTGTATACCCTTGTCTGCTCCAGCCCCAACATGTGCACCAGGATGTAATACAATCTGTCTTGCTCCAAGTGCTTCGGTTCGCTCAATTTCAGACCTGAGGAAACGAACTCCCAGGTCAAAAGTATCAGGGTTTTGAGAATTACCGATATTAATAATATAAGGAGCATGTACTACAATGTCAGTAATCCCCTGCTCTTTCATATGTTGTAATCCCGCTTCTATATTTAAATCTTCAATTTTTTTTCGTCTTGTGTTTTGAGGTGCACCGGTGTACACCATAAATGTATTGGCACCATAAGAAACTGCTTCCTCACTTGCTGCAAGGAACATTTTCTTCCCACTCATTGACACGTGTGATCCAATCTTAATCATGCTTCTCTCTCCTCCATCATTACCTAAAAGAATTACCTTTTATTCGAATCCTTTCTTTGTAACGTCTTTTTATATTTTGACGTTTGTTCTTGTAGCTTCTTCTTATAACCTGGCTTCACCTTTTTAGGCTTTTGGATAAAGCTCTTTGCCTTCTTATCTATATCTGTTTGTTCTTTTTTCCTTGCCTTACGTTTTTCTCTTGGGCCAATCTCAACCCACTCATCGTTCCTTATATCAACATTTGAAAATGAAATCCCTAATTTTTCTAATCTATTTAGGGCATCTTCATCACTTGGTTCATAAATTGTTACTGCTAAGCCTGATAAGCCCGCTCTGGCTGTTCGACCCACACGGTGAACATAAAAATCAAGGTCAGATGGAATTTCATAGTTGATAACATGACTGATGCCTTTAATATCGATTCCTCTTGCTGCCAGATCTGTTGCAACAACAAACTGAAATTCTGCTTCATTAATTTGTTTCATCATTTTCTTACGTTCACGAGGAGGTAGGTCACCATGAATAATACCAACCGTTATCCCATTCTCGCTTAAATGATCGGCAACTACATCTGCCATCTTTTTTGTATTTGTGAAGATGATTGCTAAGTATGGATTAATCGATTTACATAACTCCACTAACAATTTAGGTTTGTTTCTATGCTTTAAAGGAATTAAATAATGTTCAATTTTTGCTGCTGTTATTTGCTTTGGCTCAACATGTGAATATTTTGGGTTTTCCATGTACTTTTTCAAGAAAGGCTTTAGCTTTTCCGGAATCGTTGCAGAGAAAACTAATAATTGAAGATCTTCCTTCATTTTGGCACTGATTTGATCTACGTCCACAATAAAGCCCATATCTAACATCAAATCTGCCTCATCTACAACCATAGCATCAGCAGTATAGGCTAGAAGTGCTTTTTCTTTGATTAGATCATTTATTCTTCCAGGTGTTCCTACCACGATATGTGGTTGTGTCTTCAATTTTTCAATCGTACGTTGCTTGTCCGTTCCACCAATAAAGTTTTTAGCTGAAATAGCTGGATTAAATGAGATAACTTTTTGTACTTCCTCATAAATCTGCTGAGCTAACTCTCTCGTAGGTGCGGTAATTACTACCTGTACCTCTTGTCGATCTGGATCTATTTTATTAAGTAAGGGTAACAAGAAAGCATGTGTTTTTCCTGTCCCTGTTTGAGATTGTCCAATTACACTCTCTCCTCTTAAAATAGCAGGAATTAAACGGGCTTGGATATCAGTTGGTTCATAAAACTGCAATTCAACAATCGCATTATTTATGAACTCTTTAAATCCAAACTGTTCAAATAATGTTTTATTCATTACTTCACCTCATGGCTCAATTTTTACTAAAGAATCTGATCTAAACTAATCACATCTTTTTATTATAGTTTATCAGAAGATTGATTTCCATGTATGAGCCTAATTGTTATGTTATATCCAATCATATTAATAGGTACTCGCATACCCTATGAATGAATACGTGTAAAGAAAGGGGGATCTATATGTTCCCAGGAGGACCAAGAATGCCAATGGGTCCAATGAACCAAATGAGTGGCTTCTCGCCTTTTCAGACACTAGGAAGAGGGGCACAAATGGCTCAAGCACCTGCAAGAGGAGCTGGTGGGTTGTTATCTAAACTGTTTTCAAAGCAGGGTGCTGGAGCTGCTGGCGCATTTAATAATATGGCGGGGCAGTCTTTACAACAAGGAAGTGGAGGTTTTTTATCGAACCTATTAGCAAATCCAGGTGGAATGTTAAACAATGTTCAAAAAGCAATCGGTGTAGCAAACCAAGTCGGGCCAATGGTTCAACAATACGGACCAATGGTTAGAAATATTCCTTCACTAATCAAGCTATATAAGGAATTTAATTCTAGCGATGATTCTACAACTGAAGAAGTAGTGGAAGAAAAAGAAGTTCCAGTTTCAAAGAAAACGCCTGTTGAAAAAACAGCCGTAAGCAAAGGTACTTCAAAGCCAAAGTTATACATTTAGTCTTCTTCTTTGTCACCCTTGTCTTCATGCTATATAATAAAGTAGGAAGATTTCTTTAGTAGATGTTCAAAAAATGCTAAACTTTCTGCACTTTTTGAAACACTCGTATGAATATGTTAATTCTGATTAATATATAGATGTAGCTATAAGGGGGACTTAGCTAATGGAAGTACTAAAAATTGCTCCAAGAGGATATTGCTATGGTGTGGTAGATGCAATGGTCATTGCACGTAATGCAGCACTAGATAAAAATTTACCACGGCCAATCTATATTTTAGGAATGATTGTTCACAACAAGCATGTTACTGATGCCTTTGAAGAAGAAGGGATTATTACACTTGATGGACCTAATCGCCTTGAAATACTGAGTCAAGTAGAAAAAGGAACAGTAATCTTTACAGCACATGGTGTTTCTCCAGAAGTAAGACGCATTGCTGCTGAAAAAGGACTAACTACCATCGATGCAACATGCCCGGACGTTACAGTGACTCATGATTTAATTCGCAACAAGATGGTAGATGGCTACGAATTTATCTATATTGGGAAAAAAGGTCATCCTGAACCAGAGGGTGCGGTCGGGATTGCTCCGGAAATTGTTCATCTTGTTGAAAGTGTTGAAGACGTCGAACAATTATCCATTAAGAGTGATAAAATTATAGTCACGAATCAGACCACGATGAGTCAGTGGGATGTTGTAGATATTATGGAGAAGGTGAAAGAAAAATACCCCCACACTGAGGTTCACAAAGAAATTTGTGTGGCGACACAGGTAAGGCAGGAAGCGGTAGCTGAACAAGCGAAGCAAGCTGACTTAACCATTGTTGTCGGTGATCCAAAAAGCAATAACTCTAACCGACTTGCTCAAGTTTCAGAAGAAATTGCCGGAACAAAAGCTTATAGAATTTCTGACATCTCTGAGCTCGATCTTGCATGGTTAAAAGGCGTTAACAAAGTAGCAGTCACGGCTGGAGCTTCCACTCCTACTCCTATTACGAAGGAAGTGATTGCGTTTCTAGAGAAGTATCATCCTGAAGATGAAACTACTTGGAACAATCAGCCTTCTATTCCTTTAAATAAAATATTGCCTAAAGTAAAAACAAAATAGCATCCATTTGGATGCTATTTTTGCTATTTCTTTAATTTAATGGAGCAGCATCCTATTTAAACTGAAAAGGATTTGTATTAGTCTCTGACAAATGAACTGTAACTGCATAATGATTAGTTGTCATTTCCGTTTTGAGAACTGCTGCCACTCCTTGTATCATGACCTTTTCAATATGATGCCCTGGATCCACAATATTAAGGCCCAGGTCCATTGCTTCATGAGCAAAGTGAAAGTAGATATCCCCGCTTACAAACACATCAGCCCCAGCAAAATGTGCTTTATGAATATATTTATTCCCGTCTCCACCAAGCACTGCTACCTTCTTCACTTTATTGGATAAATCTCCCACTACCCTTACACCATCAACATTAAATGTCCTCTTTACAATCTCTGCAAATTCCCCGAGAGTCATTTCTTGGTCTAATAATCCAATTCTTCCTAGGCCAGACTCTTTTCCAGTATTCTCGAGTGGGTATACATCATACGCAACCTCTTCATAAGGGTGAGCCTTTTGCATAGCAGATAAAACTTTACGTTGAAGATCCTCTGAAAAAATGGTCTCTACTTTAACCTCTTCTACTTCTTCTAGTTGCCCCTGTTGACCAATATAAGGGGTGGTTCCCTCTTCAGGCTTAAACATCCCCATTCCCCTTGTATTGAACGTACAATAGCTATAATTTCCAATATGCCCTGCTCCAGCCTTACCAAGTGCTTCACGTAAGCCCTCTGCATGTGTTGCTGGAACAAACACAACTAGCTTTTTCAGTGCCGTTTTATATGTAGGTGCTAATACTTTAATGTCTTTCAATTGCAGCGCTTCAGCAAGAAGATCGTTAACACCACCATTTGTAATATCTAGATTTGTGTGTGCTGAATATACCGCAATATCATGCTTTATACATTTTTCAATGATTCTACCTGTTGCTGAATCTGTTCTAACATGCTTAATGGGTCTAAAAATAGGAGGATGGTGTGAAATAATTAGATCAATTTTTTTCTCTATTGCCTCATCAATAACGGACTCTAATACATCCAATGTAACCATAACATGATGAATGGGTTTGTTTAATGTACCTATTTGTAATCCGTACTTATCATTTTCTAAGGCTAGAGACATCGGAGAAAATCTTTCAAATAAACTAATTACCTCAAAACCATTTGGTATTTTAGTCACGTTAGTTCAGCTCCTCCTTAACAAATTGAATATATGTTGTTAACTCCACTTTCTTTTCTTCTACCTCAGTTGATGGCGCAGCACCTTCTAGTTGACTAAGAATTCTTTCCCAGTTTTCCTTCTCAAGCATCCACTTCTTCACAAACACTGAACTATGTTCTCTTAGTAAAAATGGACCTAGTAATAATTCTTTTGTTTGATTCGGTGAAGTGTATGGTTGAGTTGAATCACCTGGTTCTGCAACCAAAATTTCATATATTTTATCATCTTCCTCGAGAATCTTCTCCTCAATCAGCTTCCACCCATTATGTAACAACCATCTTCGAACAGATACCGCTGAGATGTTAGGCTGTAGAATAAGTCTATTAACACCCGCTAGTTTCTCCTTACCACTTTCTAGTATAGAGGCGATAAGTGCCCCACCCATACCGCAAATCGTAATAGCATTGACCTCTCCTGTTGTGATAACGTCTAGGCCATCTCCTTTTCTAACATCAATCCATGTATGTAGGTCTAACCGATTCACCTGATTTTTGGCAGTTTTAAATGGACCTTCTACCACTTCTCCTGCTATTGCAAAAGGAACTATTCCTTTTAGGTAACAATGTATCGGTAGATAAGCATGATCTGATCCAATATCCGCAAGAGTAGATCCTTCTGGAATTAAATTTGCTACCATTTCAAGTCTTTTTGATAATTTTAATTCATTCACTTTCCTCACCACTTTCAAAACATTAAAAAGCATCTCTACTCATCATAATCATTCCTTGTATAGGTTTCAACTTCACTCTTAACATAAAGAATAGGCTCCTTAGGTATCTAACATCTTAACACTCTAAAATTACTCAGATAAAAAATCAATAAAAAAAAGGTTTTTGCATTTGCAAAAACCCAATACTTTTATTTCTTTTCTGATAACCATGTAGCAAGAGCTTGTGCCTTTTCAGCATCAATCGCAATTGCTGGCATTGAACCTTGACCGTTAGTGATGATTCCTTGAATGGTTTCAGCATCATATTTGCTACCAATATTTGCAAGCGCAGGTCCAAATCCACCTTGTAATTGGTCCCCGTGACAGCTTAAGCAATTAGCAGCATATAGCTCTTCAGGTGTTGTTGCTTCTCCAGCCTCTTCTGTTTCTTCTCCACCATGTGCCATTTCATCCGCATTATCAAGACCTACAAATGAAAATAGAAACATTGCTCCAATTCCTAAAATAGCAATAAGTGCAAACGGTATTAATGGATTACGATTCATCAGTGATTCCTCCTTATGTAAATTAAACTATGCATACAGTTACCATCTCAAATGTAATTTCACTCAAGACGAGATTAAAACCTAGGTTCAAAAAATGAAGACCTAGTTTTATTATTTATTTTATACAAACAAACTCTATTTTACTTGAAATTCAGCAGAAGTAAAAGTCCTAATGTACAAGTTGAGGAGAAATTCACGAATTAGACAAAAAAACTTCACCGAAAATCGATGAAGTTTAGAGGTTTAACAGCCAATTTCTCTTGCAATGACTACTCGTTGTATTTCGGAAGTTCCCTCACCAATTTCAAGCAATTTTGCATCTCTCATATATCGTTCAACATGATAATCGCGCATATACCCATTACCACCATGAATCTGAACAGCTTGATTCGTTACTTCCATACATATTTCTGACGCATAAAGTTTACACATCGAAGCTTCCTTTGAGAATGGTCTACCTTGATCCTTTAACCAAGCAGCTTTATAAACCATATTTCTAGCTAACTCAATCTTCATGGCCATATCCGCTAACTTAAATTGGATCGCTTGAAATTTAGAAATAGGTGAACCAAACTGCCTACGTTCCTGTGCATAACTCAACGACTTCTCATAGGCTGCCTGAGCAATTCCTACGGCCATTGCACCGATTCCAATCCTTCCACCATCAAGTGTCTTTAAAAACTGCTTAAAGCCTTCTCCACGCTTTCCTAGAAGGTGATCTTGAGGAACCATCACATCTTCTAAGACTAACTCTGTTGTGTTAGAAGAATGGAGCCCCATCTTTTCATAGGCATCTATTACTCTAAATCCAGGTGCATCAGTTGGAACAATAATCGCACTAATCTCCTTTTTTTGACCAGTTTGACCAGTAATTGCAGTTAAAGCTAAAAACTTTGCGTAGCTCGCATTCGTTATGTAACATTTGTTACCGTTAATTAAGAAGTTATCTCCTACTTCCTTGGCAACAGTTTGTGTTCCCCCTGCATCTGACCCTGCATTAGGCTCAGTTAAACCGAAGGCACCAAAGGATTCACCAGAACAAATAGAAGGAAGATATGTACGCTTTTGCTGCTCAGTACCAAACATATTAATTGGTGCTCCACCCAATGATATATGGGCAGAATATGTAATACCTGTTGACCCACAAGCTCTACTTAATTCCTCAACTACTATAGCAAAGCTTATAGTATCTGCGCCTGCTCCACCATACTCTTCATCAAAAGGAAGTCCCATCATCCCAAGTTTTCCTAGTTTATTAAATATTTCGATTGGAAACTGTTTATCTTTATCTCTTTTTTCTGCACCAGGTGCAACCTCTTCATTAGAAAATTCCCTAATCATTTTTTGTAGTAGTATTTGCTCTGAATTTAAATCAAAGTTCATTTCTTTCCCCCCTAGACTTTTGTATGCGTTTTCATTTATTATAAATGTAGACATGGAGTTTTCACAACATTAAAAACATTTATAATAAATGATATTCAGTCTAAAAGAAGATTATATCCTTCAAAAGAAAGCTCATAACAATCACTATACCCGCTAAGCCTGCTATCTTAAGATAATTAAATCGAAGGGCTTGTCCTGAAAAAAACCATAATAAACAATGAATAATCACCAATATTGCTAATACAATATTATTTCTAGAAAAGTAAAAATCATAAGCTTCAATGGTTCCAACAAAAAAAAGTAAAAATGATAAAATTATAAAAATTTTATTATAAAAATTGTTTTTCCGAAGGTAAAACCAGGTAAATCCAATTGAAATGAATAAAAAAATTAAATTTATGGTGATTTGCAAATGGTTAGACATTTCAGTAAAATAATTAGCAAGAAGAACACCTATAATTAGCAGGATCAAAAAGTTAGGGAACGCAGTCACTAAGAAGATCATAAAAGACTTATTTTTACCAACCTTCTCATCGTGTTCTCCTTCAGAATACAAGGCTAATAAATAATGACAATATTGTTCAGGTAGTAGACGGTTTTCTTTCCAGTACTGTATCTCTTTAAGAATGATATCTTTTCGATCTTGATTCATTAATATTCACCCATATCCAAAAAAAGTAGTCTACTCCATTTTATGAAGTAAACTACGACATGTAAACATTTATTCTAAAAAGTCCTTTAATCGCTTGCTACGACTAGGATGTCTTAACTTTCTTAATGCTTTTGCTTCAATTTGACGAATTCGTTCACGAGTTACCCCGAAAACTTTACCTACTTCTTCTAGGGTCCTTGTACGTCCGTCATCTAGGCCGAAGCGAAGACGTAACACATTCTCTTCACGATCTGTCAATGTATCAAGAACATCTTCTAATTGTTCTTTTAATAATTCATATGCAGCATGCTCTGAAGGAGAGGTCGCATCTTGATCTTCAATAAAATCTCCTAAGTGGGAGTCATCCTCTTCACCAATAGGTGTTTCTAGGGAAACTGGCTCTTGAGCTATTTTTAATATTTCTCTAACCTTATCCGGAGTCAGATCCATATCTTCAGCAATTTCTTCTGGTGATGGTTCTCTACCTAAATCTTGAAGTAGTTGTCTCTGGACTCTTATCAACTTATTAATGGTTTCTACCATATGAACAGGAATACGAATCGTTCTCGCTTGATCTGCAATCGCTCTAGTTATCGCCTGACGAATCCACCAGGTTGCATAAGTACTAAACTTATATCCCTTTTCATAATCAAACTTCTCAACAGCCTTAATGAGGCCCATATTTCCTTCTTGGATAAGATCTAGGAACAACATCCCTCTACCAACGTAACGCTTTGCGATACTTACAACTAAACGTAGGTTAGCTTCTGCCAGTCTTCTCTTAGCTTCTTCATCACCTTTTTCAATCCGCTTTGCCAATTGAATCTCATCTTCAGCAGATAGTAAATCAACACGTCCGATTTCTTTCAGGTACATTCTAACAGGGTCATTGATTTTAACACCGGGAGGAACGCTTAGGTCATTTAAATCAAATTCCTCGTCCTTAGCAAGTTGTTGGATATTTGGATTCTCTTCTTCACCGTCACCAATAATTTCAACACCTTGCTCACCTAAAAATTCATAATATTCATCCATTTGATCCGATTCTATTTCAAATCCAGACATCTTATCGGCTATTTCTTCATACGTGAGAACTCCACGCTTCTTCCCTAAATTAACAAGCTGTTCCTTAACCTGATCAAGTGTTAACTCATCAGTATCTGCTTCAACTTGTTTAGATTGAGTTGGTTTTTCAGCCATAAGATCCCCTCCTTCCAATTAGTGCTACTTTTCCTGAAATTTTTATTTAAGGTCTTTCTGCATTTGGATAATTTCCATTTGAATCTGAGCAGCTTTGACAAATTCATGTCGCCTTTCTGCTTCCCTTCGCTCCACTTCTTTATCCTTTATTTTTAGCATCTTTGGATAGTTCAGAACTTGCTTTACATAATCATTTAATTCCTGGGGAGAAATTTCTTCATTAATGGTAAGCATTGAAATTTCTGAAATAACTCTTTGTAGAGCGATATCCTCAATTCTGCTTAAAAATGCGTTAACATCAGGCATATGGCCATCTTCATAAAATCCATAAAGATAGGTGGCTATTGCACTGTGCTCTTCTATATTAAATAAACCTCCTAATGCCTCCTGGACCTTAAAAGAGATATCTCGATCCTTCAACATATGAGCAATTAGTAAGCGCTCTGCATTCTGATATGCAAGTAGCATTCTCTTCTTTGGTAAAATTGGTCTATTAGATATAGTATTTCTTGATGTATGCTCATTATCCCTTTTTTTCACTTGCTTAATTAGTTGAAATTCTTGAGCTTTTAATGCATCTAGTGATATGGAAAATTCCTCAGCTAGTTGTCTTAAGTAATGATCTCTTTCAACTGGTTTATCAAGCAGTGAAATTTCCTTAACAACTTCATCGATATAAGAAATCCGATCTGCTTCATCCCGAAGGTCCTTGCCTCTTCTGAAATACTGAAGCTTAAATGCCATCAACGTTAAACTTGCCCCTATTACATCAGTTCTAAACTTGGATTCGCCAAATTTTTTTATGTAGTCATCAGGATCAAGACCTTCAGGCATCATTGCTACCCTTACATCACAACCTGCAGCCTTTAGCATGGCAGATGCCCTATAAGCGGCTTCGACACCCGCCTTATCAGAATCATAGCAGACAGTAATATGATCCACATTTCGTTTAATTATCCTGATCTGATCTTCGGTAAGAGCAGTTCCCATTGTTGCTATGGAATTAGTAAGTTCTGCTCGGTGTAATGCAATAACATCTACGAAACCTTCTAATAGAATAGCTTGTTGCTTTTTTCTAATTTGAGGCCTTGCTAAATGAAATGCATATAGTGTTTTACCCTTTTGGAATATTTCTGACTCTGGGCTGTTTAAATATTTTGGTTCTCCTCCACCATCTAAGACCCTTCCACTGAAGGCAGTCACTTGACCTTGAAGGTTCCAAAGAGGAAACATAATTCGATTCCTAAATCGGTCAAAATATCGACCCTCTGGATTTCTAATTGAAATACCTGCACTCTCAAGTAAATCTAGAGTGAATCCTCGTTTTTGTAAAAACTTTGTTCCAAAGTCCCACGAGGATGGGGAATAGCCAATTCCAAATGTATCGATTGTATCTCTTGTGATGCCTCGGTTAGTTAAATATTGTAAAGGTTCTTGACCTTCCTTTGTATTTACCAGTAAATGATGGTAAAATTTCTTTAAGAGTTCATGAGCCTCTATCATTTTAGCTTCATGTGTAGAGATTTTAGATACATTAGGTTGTTCAAAAGTATCCGGAAGTTGGACATCAGCTCTTTCAGCTGCTTGCTGAACTGCTTCAAGGAAAGAGAGTCCTTCAATCTCCATTAGAAATGAAAAAATGTTACCTCCTGCCCCGCAACCAAAGCAATGATAAATTTGCTTATCGGTTGAAACTGAAAAGGAAGGGGAATTTTCACCATGGAAGGGACATAATCCAAAATAATTTCTTCCTTGCTTCTTCAATTGAACATATTCACCAACAACATCTACAATGTCTATTGTATTGCGAATCTTTTCGATAATATCTTCTGAAATTCGATTCACTGTAAACAACTCCATTGTTTATTATTTCGATAGAGAATCATTTTCTCCTTCAAGATTCGACAAATTTTTTTCGAGTGTCGCAACAAATTGCTGTCGATCTTGATTTGTAAACGGACTTGGACCTTTAGAAAAGTTTCCTTTTCGCCTTTCTTATGCGGATATATACCTCATAGTAATAATGCCTTTACCTAATAATAGGCTCAAAAGTACTATATCCTGAGTAATTACGACATCACCCTTTTTAGAATGATTCGTGATGTACATATCTACTTCCTCTTTGTTAGCATCAACATACACCCAATCTCCACCAATCGAATTAGTCATAACATAAGAGTATGAGGCAACAAATATTACATCAATCTTGTATGAACTAGCAATATGTAAGATTTCATTTTAACTTTACACGCATCAGCGTCAACAAAAACTTGTTTATTTTTTTTCGTCATATTTCACTATTCTACATCCCTCCGAATAATCCTTCAATCTATATGCAAGTTTTAAATTTCAGAATTTTGTCAAATGGATATATGATAAGAAAATCGATATTCATGAAACTTATATCCATTTCCCTTCTAAAAACAAAAAAAATAGTTTTTCTCTTGACAAATGCTTTACAACTAGTTTATTCGGTTTTACTCCAGTCTAAACCTAAATATTTCTTTTTTGTCAACAATTTTTCATTATAGTATAGTTTTTATTAAATATCTATTGTTTTTTACCTGTTTTTCATGAGATTTTTCTTAATCACAGAAAAACACACCCTAATAAAAGAGGATGTGTTCTAAATCTTATAAGTGGACTGATAGATATTTAAAATAACATTTGCTGTTTCTTCAACGGCTTTATTGGATACATCAATGACTTTACAACCGATTTTATCTGCAACTTTTTCAAAATACTCTAGCTCTACCTTTATTCTTTCTATATTGGCATAGCTTGCTTCGTCATTAAGTCCTAATGCCTTAAGTCTTTCTTTACGAATATCATTCAACTTATTTGGACTTATTTTTAATCCAAAACAACGAGTTTGGGGAACTTTGAATAACTCTTCTGGTGGGTCTACCTCTGGAACAATAGGTACGTTTGCAACCTTCAAGCGCTTATGTGCCAAGTACTGAGATAAAGGTGTTTTTGAAGTTCTCGATACACCAACCAAGACGATATCCGCTCTTAATATTCCCCTTGGGTCTCGTCCATCATCATACTTAACTGCAAATTCGATGGCTTCTACCTTTCTGAAATAGTCCTCATCTAACTTTCTAACATTTCCTGGTTCACATAGTGGCGAAAGTCCAGTGGTTTCTTGGATCCGATCAATTAATGGGCCGATAATATCAACAACTACTACGCCTTCTCTTTTTGCTTCTTCCATTAAGTAATGACGTAATTCAGGAACAACCAGAGTAAATACAATGATACCATTGTTTAACTTCGCAAGGTGGATGACCTCTTTTAATGTAGACTTATCTTCAATGAATGGTATTCTTCTAATATTCGTATTAGTCGTTTGAAATTGACTAATGGCTGCTTTAACTACTAATTCTGCTGTTTCTCCTACTGAATCAGAGACTACGTAGATGATTTGATTACTCATCTCATTCCTCCATTGCCATCATATTTTAAAACATTTCATCATGTCCTAGATCAACTAGCACCTTTGTCATATTTGTTTTTGTTAATCTCCCAACAACCTCAAGACCCTTGTCGGTTTCTTTAGTTACGGGTACAGCATCAATTTGTTTTTCGATTAACCGCACCGCTACGTCTATCATTAAGTCTTCTTTCTTACAAACGGTTATATTCGGCATTCTTGTCATGATGATATTAACTGGTATTGTGGTAAGCTCTTGTTTTCCAAGACTAGCGCGTAGCAAGTCCTTTCTCGAGAGAACTCCAACGAGAAGGGCTTCTTTATTAACAACAAATAATGTTCCGACATCCTCAAGAAACATCGTGCAGATTGCATCGTAGACTGAGACATTTTCATCCACTACTACAGGGATGGATTGATAATCCTTTACCTGAAGTTTCTTTATTTTCTCAGTAAGTAATTGTGAGCCTGTTTTTCCTGTATAAAAATAACCAACCCTAGGTCTAGCATCTAAATAACCTGCCATGGTTAAGATCGCCAAATCAGGCCGTAGAGTTGCTCTCGTTAAGTTTAAACGATCAGCTATATTTTCTCCCGTAATGGGGCCATTATCTTTAACAATTTGCAATATAAGTTCTTGTCTTTTATTCAGCTCGATTGGTAACACCACCTTTATGTAAAGCCATCCATCTTAATGTGCCATACTAATCGTTATTATAAAGCATAATATTCGCGCTTGGCTACTAGGATGTGAATAAAAACTAAAAAAACTCTCGGTGTCTCTTTCCGAGAGTTTTTAAACAACAAAGTAATGAACTACCCTTATGTAGGGAAATTTTGTACCAGAACACACACTTTCTGAGGGCGCTGCGTGCACCTCGGGTAGAGTCACTTCACTACCCGACATAATTTCCCCAATAACAGAGCACTTAGCTAAGTATTTTTAGAGAGGATTTTTAAACGTATCAAGCTGTGTTAAAAATCTTTTAGACTTTAACATTAAACCTGAATACTCTTCATAGAATCGAGTGATGACAGTTTTAAGTTCTACTTTTGTTTCGTCTTTTACAGATATATTTCCTAACCTATTTAAGTCAAATGTATAGAAAAGACGTAGAAGTCTCACTGTGGCTGGGGAAATCTGCTGACGATTTCTATCCTTCCCACTACAATCTTGACACAAAAATCCTCCCTCTTGTACCGAGAAGGAAAATACTCCTTCTGTTTGACCACAACTTACGCAGCTAGATAGGTGCGGATAAAGACCGATAACCTGAAGCATTTTTAACTCGAAGATCATGGTTAATATCTCTACATCCATTCCTTCATTCATATAGTTTAGCGTTTGATAAAGGAGTTCGAATAAATATGGATTACTATTCTTTTCATCTACTCCCTTATCCATTAGCTCTACTACAAAGGAGGCATAAGCTGTCACAATTATGTCGGATTTTATGTGCTTCATACTTGAAATACTCTCACCTTGCTGAAGTGTCCCAAGTCCTTTACCAGTCTGCACTAAGAAATATCCATAAGTGAATAACTGGGAAATAGATGACAACCGACTACTTGGCTTTTTTGCCCCTCTAGCCATTACGCCGATTTTACCTAATTCTCTTGTAAAAATGGTTACAATTTTATTGGTTTCACCATAATCATTTGTTCTTATTACAATACCTTCAACCTTTTGAAGCAAATTTTTCACCTTCCAAGAGTATCAGAAGGGTCAGGAGATTGGTGAATCTATTTCTGCTAGCTCCTCACTAAATTCCTCGGTTCTTGGTTCATGATCCTTTTCAAGCTCTTTAAAAAGAAGGTATGTGTCTATGTTACCTGTCTCACTAAACACTTTCCAAGTAAAATGTAGCATAAGAACCCCACCTTTCTGTTTTTAACTAGCAACTACTAAATCCAATTCCTTAGCATTTATGATGACCCTTCAACCCTGTTTTCATGTGAGAGAATTTTTGTAAATTAAATATTTTTAATATTCGTCTTCTCTAAATCCATAGTCACGAAGATTTGATAAACGATTACGCCAATCTTTCTGAACCTTTACCCACAGCTCAAGAAACACTTTTGAGCCAAGTAATGCTTCAATATCATGTCTAGCTCTTTGACCTACTTCCTTAAGCATGGAGCCTTGTTTTCCAATTATTATTCCTTTTTGTGAGGAACGTTCAACTATCACAGTTGCGCTAATAAATATGGTTTCTCCACCTTCTTTTTTTTCCATGGAGT
Organism: Bacillus mesophilus; assembly: GCF_011008845.1. Lineage (GTDB taxonomy): Bacteria > Bacillota > Bacilli > Bacillales > SA4 > Bacillus_BS > Bacillus_BS mesophilus. The sequence continues at coordinate 478,773 of NZ_JAAIWM010000002.1, forward strand.
CCATAACAACAGCAATAGAATGTGGAATTTCCTCTCTTGTTAAATGTAGAACCTTTTCACGAATTAACTCTGTAATAATGAACCGTTCTGGATGATCAGTTACTTGGTTCTCCGGATAATATTGTGGGCCCTCGGGTAGGTACTTCTTAATTTGCTCTACTAATGTCTCGACATTATTACCTTGTAGTGCTGAAATTGGGACAATCTCAGCAAATGAGTAGAGAGCTTTATATTGTTCAATCATAGATAAAAGTTTATCTGGATGTACTTGATCAATTTTATTTAGGATTAGGAACACTGGTTGAGTTGTAGATTTTAACTTTTCAATGATGAATTCATCACCACGTCCAAAGCCCTCTTCTACATTCACCATAAATAAAACGATATCAACTTCTTTTAACGTATTTTGAGCCATTTTCATCATAAAATCGCCAAGTTTATGCTTAGGTTTATGAATTCCCGGAGTGTCTATGAAGATTATTTGTGCGTGATCTTCTGTATAAACACCCTGAATCTTGTTACGAGTTGTTTGCGGCTTATCACTCATAATAGCAATCTTTTGCCCGATGACTCTGTTTAAAAATGTAGATTTCCCAACATTAGGTCGCCCAATGATTGATACGAACCCTGAATTATATTTTTCCTTTGTCATCTTTTAAGTCCTCCGCTGAAAATGCACCTGGTAGCAATTCTGAAACTGTTAGTTCCTGTACTTCTCCATGTAAATTTGTTAAATAAACCTTCATATCCCCTGGACATAACTCTGATATGACTTGACGACATGCTCCACATGGCGGAACTGGACGATCTGTATCAGCCACAACCGCAATCGCTGCAAACTCAACGTCCCCCTCAGAAACAGCTTTAAACAGAGCAGTTCGTTCAGCACAATTGGTCATGCTATAAGCAGCATTTTCAATGTTACATCCTTTATATACTTTTCCATCCTTTGAGAGCAAAGCTGCTCCGACCTTAAACTTTGAGTAAGGTACATATGCTAGGTCTCTTGCTTCTTTTGCTTCTAGAATCAATTGATCAATATTCAATAGTTCTACTTCCTTTCGACTAATCGCGTGCGACTATCTATATTTTACCTCATTTTTAAATAAATTTCATCTCAAATAGTAAGAAAATTTAAAAAACTAAGGAAATTATCATAAAAAATAATGATACCAATAATGACTGAGATTACGGCGAAAATCAGGACTGCTCCGGCCGCAACATCTTTAGCTTGTTTCGCTAAGGGGTGTATTTCTTTATTTGTTACAAGGTCAATGGTTCTCTCTATAGCAGTGTTAATCAGCTCAAGTGAAATAATTCCCCCCACTAATATAAGAAGAATCATCCACTCCCATCTGTTTGCATCCAATATGACCGCAATACCAAATATGACTACCACACTTATAGTATGAATTCGTATATTTTGTTCAGATTTAAAAGCATGCAAAATACCTGCCGAAGCATACTTGAAACTTCGTATTAACCTACCCCAATCTCTTATCATTATCTCACTAGTCCATATACTTTCAAAATTTCCTCTTGTCTAGTAAACATCTCTTTTTCGTCCTCTTCATTCATATGGTCATAACCAAGTAGATGTAGAAATCCATGAACTGTTAGAAATCCTAGTTCTCTCATATATGAATGTCCGTATTCCTCTGCTTGTAACACTGCCTGTTCAGTCGAGATAATCAAATCACCTAAGTGTTTTGGCAAATGATCCCCGATAATCTCCATTTCACCTTCGCCCATTTCTTCCATAGCAAAAGATATGACATCGGTTGGTTGATCTTTACCTCGATATTCTTTATTTATTTCCTGTATACGTTCATTTTTAACAAACGTTACAGATAGCTCTGTCTGATCTGGAACTCCTTCCAGATCAGCAGCTAATTGAAGAAGTCCTTCTAAATCATTAAGTAAGGATTGCTCCACTTCTTCTGTTTCATCTAAAAAATCGATAATTAGTTTCATGCTTCCTTCACCTTCTGCTTTGTCACTTCTGGGTATTCTATTCTAGAGTGGAAAATGCCTTGCATGGTTTCAAAAAATGACTTAGCGATACTATCTAATTCTTTCATTGTGATATCACATTCATCCAGTTGCCCATCCTGTAATCGATCTTTAATAATCGAATTAATGATGCCTTCGATTTTATGCGGAGAAGGATTATTCATGGAGCGGACAGCAGCCTCTACGCTGTCGGCAATTCCTATAATGGCTATTTCTTTTGTTTGAGCTTTTGGACCCGCATATCTAAACTCTGCTTCTAACACTTCTTTTTCGCTGTTTTGTGTAGCTTTATGATAGAAATATTTTAACAACGTAGTCCCATGGTGTTGTTCTGCAATATCAACAATTTCCTTTGGCATTTTATGCAGTCTAAGTAACTCAGCTCCATCCGTTGCATGAGAGGTAATAATCGTTTTACTTAGCTGAGCCGAAATCTTATCGTGCGGATTTTCTCGATTCATCTGATTTTCAATAAAAAACTGAGGGCGTTTTGTTTTCCCGATATCATGATAATAAGAACCCACTCTTGCAAGAAGACCATTTGCCCCAATTGCTTCGCAGGCTGCCTCAGAAAGGTTAGCTACCATAACACTGTGATGATATGTTCCTGGTGTCTCCGTCAAGATCTTTCTTAAAAGTGGATGGTTTGGATTTGATAGTTCAATCAATCTCATAGTAGACAAGATCCCAAAACCAGCTTCGAAGAATGGCAATAACCCAATTGCTAGGACAGCTGCAACTATACCAGATAATAACGACATGATAAAATACGGAGTTGATTCAAAACTGACAATATGTCCGTTTTTAAGCATTACCAACGCACTTAACACTATAAAATTTATAATACCTACGAATAAGCCTGTTTGTAAAATCTTTGCTCTTTGATTATGTTTCCCAAGAAATATGATGCTAGCTATACAGCTAATTAAAAAATAAATTCCAATTGAGAAATTAAATGCGCTAGAAATACCACCATTAAAGATAATACTCCCACTTATAGCCAGGATTATACTTGCCAGCATGGCTAATCGTTCATTAATTAAAAGTTTTATTAAAATTGCCCCCATAGCTACCGGAACAACATAACCAATTTCGGAAAAGTTTATTTGCTGAAATAGACTAATAATTTTCATTAATATAATGGTAATGGAACAAATTAAAATATAAATAGTTGTATATTTAAGTTCTTCTTTCTTCCCATCCCTAAAATAGAAATATACTGCACTAACAAACAGTAAAATCAATAACACGAGGCCTAAAAAAGGTTGGCTTGTATCCTTGTTATCTAAGAAACCAGCTAGATTTAACTGTCGATAAACGGCTTCGTCAATTAACTCGCCCTCACGAACAATGATTTGTCCTTGTAGAATATAATCAGGTTCAATAGACTCAGCAGCAGCCTGTCTTTTTGCATTTGTGGCTTCCTTATCAAATACCACGTTTGGAACAATAGCAAAGCGACATAATTCAATAATTGCTTGCTTAAGGTCATTTGATACGTTTATATAACGAAGCTCCTGATTTACTCGTTCTCTTGCAGAGTCTACCTCTTGTGTTTCAATTCTTTGCGACATAATATTGTTAACTGCCGTTACAGCGTTGTCTCTTGCTAAAACACGTTGTTCAGGTGATGATGACAACAAGGAAATAACTGCTTCTTTAGAAAGCTCTTCGTGTAGCAATACTTCACTAGGTAGAGCTTCATCTAGTTTTTTGATCTTTTCATCAAAAGAAACCTTCGCTAATAACTCTTCCCTAGATGGAAGCCCTTCTTCGCTATTGGTCTCATCTATCTCAGCCATGCCCTGATCAATAATCTTAGTTTCAACATCACTAATGGCTTTAAATATAGCATCAATAATGTCGATTTGGTTTTGGGCATATCCTTTTTTCATTGAATATACATCACTGACTTGTTGAATGGCGTCGTTCTTTTTTTCTTCTGTCATTTCTACATCTTGAATTAACGCAGGTGAAACAATCGTTTTCTCTGCTTCAGCATATAGCTTTAAATTAAGCTTTTCAGGGCGGATATTACTATACATTGAAAAAAATAAAATCGTAGCAAACAGTAAATATAAGAATGTAATGAGAAAGTGATCATTCTTAAATACTGTTACATACTTCAGTAACTTCCTTATATTGTTCATGGAGCTACCTCCTATAACCTTTTTTCCATAGTACAAGAATAACATGTTAACTAATGAAGTCCATACCTTTTTGGATAATATTAGAAACTGGCATTCCCCGTATTTTCTCTATTATAGTAGTGTTTCTTTAAATTGGCAAAGAGGATTTATACTACATTCAATTGCCTTCAACAGCGTGGTTACTTTATTCAGAAACCATTTCCAAATTCTTAATTTTGCTCTTCTCTAATTTAGTATCTTCTATAAAAATAAACAGAAAAAAGCAAAGAGCCCTAATTCAGGGCTCTATTCACTAGTGTCTTCATATGCCTTTATGATTTTCTGAACTAAAGGATGACGAACAACGTCAGATTGTTCTAAATAGATATGAGCGATACCAGGGATATCCTTTAGGATTCTTTGTGTAACAGTAAGTCCGGATGTTACTCCTTTTGGTAAGTCAACCTGAGAAATATCTCCGGTAATAACCATCTTAGATCCAAATCCTAAGCGAGTTAAAAACATCTTCATTTGTGCTGCTGTAGTGTTTTGCGCTTCATCTAAGATCACAAACGCATCATCAAGGGTTCTACCTCTCATATACGCTAATGGGGCAATTTCAATAGTTCCACGCTCAATCATACGTAGAGTATGCTCTTGCCCAAGAACATCGTGAAGAGCATCATACAGGGGTCTCAGATATGGATCTACTTTTTCCTTTAGATCCCCCGGTAAAAATCCTAAACTTTCTCCGGCTTCAACCGCTGGACGAGTCAGAATAATCTTTTTTAGCTGTCCATTTTTTAATGCAGCAACAGCCATAACCACAGCCAGGTAGGTCTTACCTGTACCAGCTGGACCAATTCCAAATACTAAATCATTTCGTTTAATCGCATTTATATAATGTCTTTGACCCAGAGTTTTGATTCTTATCGATTTACCGCGGGCATTTTTAGTGATTTCCTCTTCATACAGTTGAACAAATTGATCCATCTTTCCCGCTAATGACAATTGAACCGCATAAGCAACGTCTCTTTCGGAAATGGTAATTCCTTTTCTGATCACTGCTAGTAGACCCTCAAGGACCTCTTCTACAAGTTCATAATTTTCCGATTCTGTTGACACTAGAACCGACTGTCCCCTAGTTACAATGGATACGTTTAAAAGTTCTTCGATTCGTTTTAAATGGGAATCTTGATTACCAAATAGCGCTATTGCTTCATTTGGGTTATCTACTTGTTGGTTAATCGTAATAAATTCTTCTGGCATTCTCAGTCTCCTTGAATAATTGGTTGTACTGTCGAAATTTCTTCTATTACTTGGTAATGAATGGATAACTTTACTTTACCATTCTCAATACTCTGGTGCAAAATTTTTTCACCCTTTATCATAGCTTGTTCATTTAACTGCTCTTTTAATTCATTTCTTCCGTTTTCCAATCCAACTTCAATTGCTTCTTCTTTATTATAAACCCGTTCAACTTTCTCACTTTCACGAATTGACTTTTTGTTATAGCCTATTGGTAATGTCCACTTTAAGAACTTAAAGGACTTTTCATCTAAGGCTGTTTCGTATTCTTGAAATTCATGTTTACCAAATCCCCATATCGGTACATTCCAATTGAACAACTTTAGATAATGAGTAGTCTTAGATTTCCCTGTTAACACATTGAAGGTTGTTTTTAAAGGAACGGCGACTTTAGCGTCATACCAGGTCTCACCCATAATTTCACCTCTAGCACTAACAACCTCAATCTTACCCTCCTGACCAATAAATCCAGACACAAGCAAGTCCCCTTTTTGGACATAATCATGTATCGTTACCATTGGTTGCCCTGCTTCAACAAACATTTTAGCGATCACCGCTGTCTTTTTTGCCACCAAATGACGCGGACTAAAGAATTCGACTTCTTTTGGTTGATTTTTCTCTACCACTCTGAAGTGGAAGGTCGTCCCTTTTAACTCCACACCAACCCATGTAATGGCCTTAATAGACTCAGATAAATGAGTCTGGATTTCATCGGGATTTCTAACCATGAACTGAAATTTTCCAGTCTCCACCCCAATCGCTTGTAATTCTTTTCTAATTAAATGTTCTGTTTCAGGTTTTGCCCCTTGAATTTGAATTCCCCAAACCATATTTGAGAGAATAAATAATAGTAACAAGCAAGAAATAATACCAATAACAAATCCACTGTTATAAAGTGCTTTTTTGAAGAGAAAGGGCAGTCCCCTTCCTCCCACAAATGATAATTTACAATTACTTTTTCTAACGATCCTTCTTAACTTATGTAGGTCCTTTAAAGGGAGAGAACCAGTAATGCTGGAATCCGGATGTCGTTTTACCTCCCATATATTTATATTCTGCCGTACACATTCATTAATAAATCGTTCTATTCCAGTCCCTACCACTTTTATTTTGACTTGACCACCGAAAAAGATTGTCCAATGATTTTTCATCCTAACCTTACTCCCCCTTTAAAGATTAAGCCTTATCTAAGTAAATTACTTGATCGATTTTTCCTTCTAGTAAGATTTCCTCTGGAAGTATCGTTTTAATGACAAAGGACTTTCCCTTAATGAGAAGCTGACCTTGCTTTAACAATAACCGAAGCTCCTGGTCAGAAAATGAAAGTAATCCTTTATGATTTTCTATATATATATGTATTTGACCGATCATGGTAATTCTCGGCAAGTCCATCGTTACATCGGCAGGTAAATCCATTTGATGCGTGATCCATCGTTTCATTCTATTTCCCCATTTGTTCATAAATGGACCCCCTTTCATCTCATATTTATGTTGAAAAGGAGCTATGTATCACTGCTTTTTCATTTCTGTTGAGATTAGATGTAAATAAGTATTATGAAATACCGGATTTCATCCAGTTTTAGTAACGCAGGAATTTTTTTGGGTAAAAATTTATTGGAGAAATTTAAACAATAAAAAAAACTGCCGAATTACTTCGACAGTTTTCTTGCTCTATTAGAATGATGTGGATTTTGAGCCCTTGGTGGTCCTAAGACTTCGGCCATTATTACTCCTTCTACGAGCCTTTGTTTCGTAAAAACTGGCATAGAAGTAGTGACCCTCTTCTGTTTTACTAATTTAATTGGTTCTTGTTTAAACGGTCTTTCTTTTACGTAGCTTTTTTGATTTACATGTTCAGGTCGATACATTTGTTCAACCTGTGGTTTTATTACCACCTCTGGTCTTGGCTGTGCTTCTACTTGCTTTGGGTTATCAAAATGCTTTGGATGCATAGGATCCAAGTTTGGTGGTGAAAATGGTTTTCTCTTTTCGTCATCTTCTGCAGACATGTTTCTTTTTAGGAAACTATATATCCCGAAAGCGATTGCTACAATAATTGGAAGAAATTCACCCATATAGTGTTCCTCCTTTACTGAAAATCATTATTTATCGTCCTCGTTCGTTTCTTCGTTAATCTTTCCAATTGAATCCCTCATGTCTGTATCAGCCATGATATTTTTAATATTCATATAATCCATCACGCCCATGTTTCCAGAACGTAGTGCTTCTGCCATCGCTAAAGGAACCTCTGCTTCTGCTTCAACAACCTTAGCACGCATCTCTTGAACGCGGGCACGCATTTCTTGTTCCTGCGCAACAGCCATTGCTCTTCTTTCTTCTGCTTTTGCTTGTGCAATGTTCTTATCTGCTTCGGCTTGATCAGTTTGAAGAACCGCACCGATGTTTTTACCGATATCAATATCAGCAATATCAATGGAAAGAATTTCAAAAGCAGTACCAGCATCTAAACCTTTTTTCAATACGGTTTGTGAGATCATATCTGGATTTTCTAAAACTTTTTTATGATCAATTTGAGAACCAATTGTACTTACAATACCTTCTCCAACACGAGCGATAATCGTTTCTTCACCAGCACCACCGACTAAACGGTCAATATTTGCACGAACAGTGATTCTTGATTTTGCTTTAATTTCAATACCATCCATTGCTACACCTGCAATAAATGGCGTTTCAATTACTTTTGGATTTACACTCATTTGTACAGCCTCTAATACATCTCTTCCTGCTAAATCAATAGCAGCTCCACGTTCGAAAGAAAGTTCAATATTAGCACGATGAGCAGCAATTAGAGCATTAACAACACGGTCGACATTTCCCCCTGCTAGGTAGTGACTCTCTAACTGATTAATGGTAACGTCAAGCCCTGCCTTGTGTGATTTAATTAATGGATTGATGATTCGATTGGGAATTACACGACGTAATCTCATTCCAATTAGGGTAAATATACTAATCTTTACACCTGCTGCAAGTGCAGAGATCCACAGCATCACAGGTACAAAAGTTAATATTACAACTAAAAAGATAAATCCTATTGCTACAGCTAATAAAAGTAATATTGTAGATTGATCAATCATTTTATTTCCTCCTTTTTATTCTTCCAATAGTCTTATTTCTCTAACAACCACCCTAGCTCCTTCTACTTTTACAATTTTCACAGGAGTTTTTTCTGAAATATAGACACCTTCCGTTACTACGTGTAAATATTCATCATTGAATATAGCAGTGCCTGAAGGTCTTAAAGGTGAGACCGTTTCACCTTCTAAACCAACTAGCTCATGACGATTTACGTTAGAAACATAGCCTTGTTCAGTATGGGTAGCATCTTTTAAAACAAGTCTGTCAAACAACCTAATTTTCTTTCCAAACACTTTAAACAGTAACACAGAGACAATTACACAAACTAGAAATGCAATAAAAACAGAAATCGCCGCTAGCTCAATACTTTCAGTGGAAATAAAGACGCTAGTTAGCACAGCTGCAAGTCCAATAACCCCTAATATTCCCCCAGGGACAAATAGCTCAATAATTAATAAGATAAATCCTACTACAAACAAGATGATTGCTTCCATTCCTGCGAGACCAGCCACCGTATGTCCATAAAAGAACAGTAATAGTGACGATACTCCTACAAATCCTGGAATTCCAAACCCTGGTGAGTAAAGTTCAAGTATAAGACCTAAGCTACCTAAAGACAGTAGGATCGGGACTACAACAGGGTGAGTAATAAATCTAGCAATATTTTCAGATAAACTAACTTCAGACTGTACGATTTGATGATCACTTACACCTAGTTTTTCTGTTAACTCTGATAAGCTACTTACAGTCCCTTCTGAATATCCCACTTCAACGGCCTGAGTTGGAGTTAATGTTAGTAGCTCACCCTTTCCAGCACCTAATTCAGGTAGATCGATATCTTGATCGGCCATTGCTAATGCGTAGATTGGATCTCTATCATTTAATTCAGCTGCACTTTTCATGGCCGCAAGCCAAAAAGATTCGGCCTTCGCTCCAGCTGCGTTTCCCTGTTGATCAATAATTGCAGCAGATCCCATTGTTGATCCAGGTGTCATATAAATTTCATCGGCATTTAGGGCAATATAGGCACCTGCGGAAAGAGCCTGTTTGTTAACAAATGCAATTAGAGGTACATTCGTGGAAGTCACGCTTTTCGCTATATCTGATGCTGCAGCCACCACTCCACCAGGTGTATTTATATCTAGTATAATTAGTTCCGCATTCATTTCCTCAGCTTCTTTTATGGAACGATTGATAAAAGCTAATAAACCCTTTTCAACAGTTTCTTGAACAGGAATAACATAGACAACCTTTTCCTCATCACTTGCAACCGCATTAGAACCAAAATTCCCTATGATCACAGATATTAAGAGAATGGAAAATACTAACCAAACAAAATTTTTAATTTTCATCCTTTACCTCCTTTCTTTCTTACATAATTAAATGGTCCCTTTCTTATACGAATTATGTAGAGATAAGTTTCAACATTAAATTAAATAATTATTAATCTGCTTATATAGTTTGATACTAATACACTAAATTAATGTACAAACTATCGTATATATAGCAAAAAACACCTTCAAAAATGAAGGTGTTAGGATAAATGCTTTTGGACTAATTGGTTTATAAGACTGCCATCTGCCTTACCTTTTACTTTAGGCATGATAGCTCCCATCACTTTACCCATATCTGCTTTAGAAGAGGCATTAACTTCTAAAATCGTTTCTTTAATTATTTCCGTTAATTCTTCTTCTGTTAATTGCTTTGGAAGGTACTCTTCCAAAACAATTAATTCAGCCTTTAACTTATCCACAAGGTCTTCACGACCAGCTTTTATAAACTCAAGGAGGGAGTCTTTACGTTGCTTAACTTCACGAGAAAGAACTGTCAATTCATCATCCTCTGAAAGCACATCAATTTTATTCTTGATGGCTTCATTTTGAATTGAAGCTTTTACCATTCGGATCACCGAAAGTTTATCTTTCTCTTTGTTCCTCATCGCTTGTTTCATGTCGTTATTTAAACGTTCAAGAAGACTCATTAATTACACCCTCTATTAGAATTTACGTTTTCTAGCTGCCTCAGACTTTTTCTTACGCTTTACGCTAGGCTTCTCATAGAATTCACGCTTTCTTGCTTCAGAAAGTGTACCCGTTTTTGATACGGAACGTTTGAAACGACGTAGAGCTTCTTCAATAGACTCGTTTTTACGTACGACTGTTTTAGTCATTCTATTTCCCTCCCTCCGAACAATCACGTGCGTGCAATAAAAGATTAAGACATGCAGACAATTATTAAAACATGTCTTTTGCCATTATAATATATCAGATACTAAGCGTCAACTTAATCTCGGTTAACAATATAGTAGTTCTTTACCTCGGTCTTCTCATTTGCCAATAAATATTGAGAGCGACCAAGATAGAGTGGAATACTTAATTCATTAAAATTAGGCAATCCATTTTCTAAAAATCTTTGTTCGTCACGATAAAAGTTGGTTATGTCACCAACAATCCAATCATGATCACCGTATGTTCTCACATCGATTACTTTACACTCATAGGCAATATAGGCGTCTGATAGGATAGGACTGTTTATCGTTTCACCAGTGAAAAAGTTAAGGTTTTCAAGTTTATTAACTTGGCGCCCTGATACTGAACCACTTTCTTGAATAACTGAAGCCATATGACCAGGTAAAAAATTGATGGCAAATTCCTTTGAATCAGTTATTAATTTGTGACTGTATCGTTCTTTTGCAATCGCAACACCATATATAGGTGGTTCATAAGATATATAAGTATGCCAACCTGCTGACATAATGTTTACTTCTCCTAAATGCTTGCTTGTAACAAGAGCCACCATTCCCGGGTAGCTATGCATCACTGTATTCTTTGTACTTTTTAACATTCTCTCACTCCTGGTTCTTTATTTAGACTCTTGTCCATAAGATATACTAGAGGTGAGTCCATGTCCAAAGATATTATTTGGTTTGGTGTTTTTATTGCAATCTTTATGTATGGTTTAACCGTAATGCGAATTGGTTTAGATCAGCTATCTAGTGACAAATTAAAAAAACAACTTCTATTAGTCATTAGTAATCCTGTTCAAGGGTTAGTTATTGGGGCAATTCTAACAGCTTTTCTTCAAAGTAGCTCAGCCCTGATGGTCATTACAATAGGATTTGTGGCAGCTGGACTATTAAGCTTTAAGCAGAGCATCGGAATCATGCTAGGAGCCAATATAGGTACCACGATTACGGCTGAGTTAATGACTATACAAGTAGGCGAACTGTCTCTTCCTATAGTTATAATAGGCGTTTTGTTTCTATTGATACGTAACCGTATATTTTTTTCAATTGGTACTAGTTTATTAGGGTTAGGATGTATCTTTGTAGCCATGAAAGGGTTTAATTCACTTTCTGATTCAATCTATGCCTATCCTTTTGTAAAATCCATCCTGTTATATGCGATTGAAAACAATTTTTTTGGGATTATTGTAGGTACAATTATGTCTGCCATTATTCAATCAAGCTCTGCTGTTATTGGGGTAGCTATGGGCTTTTTACATAATAATCACCTTACCATTGATGCCGGAATTGCCATTATGCTAGGCGCAAATATTGGCACATGTGTAACTGCTTTGCTTGCTAGTATAGGTGCGACTAAAGAAGCGAAATGGACGGCCTATGCACACGTATGGTTAAATGTATTTGGAGTTATTTTATTTTTACCATTTATAGATGTCTTTTCACAATTTATATCAACTCTTTCTCCTTCACACGAGAAACAGCTAGCACATGCAAGTGTCATATTTAATATAGCCTGTTCATTAATCGCATTACCTTTGGTAAATGTTTTTGCCAATTTTATCATGAGGGTTTATCGGAAGTAGTTTGGATCAGTTAGCAGTATAACCCCAAAAGGGTAAAAAGAACAAAGCCACCGATTTGGTGGCTTTGTTTATGTATCCCTAATTAGTATGCAGAAGTTCCTGTTTCACCTTTAACGATTGCAATACCTGAGCTAGCTCCAATTCTAGTTGCACCTGCTTCAATCATATCAAAGGCAGATTTAGCATCACGAATACCACCTGATGCTTTTACACCAATAGAAGGTCCAACCGTTTTTCTCATTAAGCTAATATCCTCAAGTGTTGCTCCGCCTGTTGAGAATCCTGTAGATGTTTTAACAAAGTCTGCTCCTGCTTTAACTGATCTTTCACAAGCACGAACTTTTTCCTCATCTGTTAATAATGCTGTCTCAATGATTACTTTAACGATTGCCTTCCCTTTAGCTGCATTTACTACAGCTTCAATGTCCCCTTGAACGAAGTCATCTTGTCCATCCTTTAAAGCGCCTACATTAATTACCATATCAATTTCTGTTGCACCATTTTCTATTGCATTCTTAGTTTCAAAAGCTTTTGTCTCTGTTGTTGTTGCACCCAGTGGAAAACCGATAACTGTGCATACTTTTACCTCAGTTCCTTGTAAAAGCGAAGCTGATTTTTTTACCCATGTTGGATTCACACAGACAGAAGCGAATTTATATTCTTTTGCTTCTTCACAAATTTTCTCAATCTCAGCATTTGTAGCATCAGCCTTTAATAATGTATGATCAATCATTTTTGCAACATCTTTAACCATCTTTTATTACCCCCATTAAGTTGTACGTACCTCTTCATCATATCATTACATAAAAATACATAGCTAGTATGATTTAGTATTTCCCGACAAATATTTTTCATGTGAAAGATTTTTATAAGTTTATAAAGGGCTGTTTTCTATACCTCGTTGCTCTTGTCGTTCCATTGTGCTCCAAACACTTGCTTTCCGCTTCATTCCACTACTGATTATCTAAAAGTGAAAATTTTTATGACGAAAAGAGACTAATGAAAATCCCTAAAAAAAGACCCACAAAGGGGTCTATGAACTTAATTTAACTTTTTCATCCTTTACCCATTCATGTTGATCTAACACTCTTACGAATTGGCCTTCATTGTATGGGTACCCTGCTTTGATGATTTTGACTTTCACAATTTCACCAATCATCTCTTCTGTGGCAGGGAATACGACTTTAAGATAATTATCAGTGTAACCTACATACATGCCTTTGGAGCCATCTGCCTTAAATTCTTCTTCTGGGATGACCTCTAAAACTTCATCCTCAAATTGAGAAGCATATTCCTTAGCTAATTGGTCAGATAGTGAAATGAGTCGATGAACTCGCTCGTTCTTCACTTCCTCCTCAACCTGATCATCCATTCTAGCTGCTGGAGTACCTGTTCGCTTTGAATATGGAAACACGTGCAGTTCGGAGAAGCCATTCTCTTTGATAAAGTTATAAGTTTCTAAAAACTCTTCCTCAGTTTCACCTGGAAAGCCAACAATTACATCAGAAGTAACTGCTAAACCTGGCAACGCCTCACGTAAACGGTTCAGTCTTTCAGCAAAGAATTCCATTGTGTATTTACGACGCATTCTTTTTAAGACAGTGTCTGATCCAGATTGAAGTGGGATATGAAGGTGACGAACCACTTTCTCTGAGTTATTTAATACATCAATCACTTCATCTGTAATTTGACTGGCCTCAATTGAGGAGATACGAATTCTCTTTAGACCTATTACTCTCTCATCCAAAGCCTTTAAAAGCATAGCTAGGTTATAGTCCTTCATGTCTTCACCATACCCACCTGTGTGAATACCTGTTAGAACGATTTCCTTATAGCCTGCATTCACAAGCTGTTGCGCTTGCTTAATAACATCTTCTGGATCACGTGATCTCATTAATCCACGAGCCCATGGGATAATACAGAAAGTACAGAAGTTATTGCAACCTTCCTGAATTTTTAGAGAAGCACGTGTTCGATCAGTAAAGGCTGGAACCTCTAATTCCTCGTAAACACGAGCCTTCATAATGTTACCTACCCCGTTAATTGGTTGGCGTTCATTCTTGAATTGCTCAATGTAATCAAGCATCTTCACACGATCCTGTGTACCTACAACAATATCTACACCCGGAATTGCCATGATCTCTGCTGGAGACGTTTGTGCATAACAACCAGTAACACAAATTACTGCATCAGGATTTTTTCTGATCGCCCGACGAATCACTTGGCGACTCTTCTTATCACCTGTATTCGTAACGGTACAAGTATTAATCACATACACATCTGAAGCTTGTTCAAAATCTGTACGTTCATATCCTGATTCTTTAAATAATTGCCAAATTGCTTCTGTTTCATAATGATTTACTTTACAGCCTAATGTATGAAAAGCCACTGATGGCATAACTACTTCACCCCTTGTAATTCAAAGTGATATGAAATGGCAGCAAGCACATATAAGGGTGCTGTCTCTGCTCTTAAAATTCTTGGACCTAAGCCACAGGAAATAAATCCGTGACTCTTAAGCTGATCTATTTCCTTATCAGTTAATCCACCTTCTGGGCCGAATACCGTTAATAAGGAATTACCAGGTTTCATCTCTGTTAATAACTTGGCAAATTGGGTTTGTTCCCCTTGCTTCGCCTCTTCTTCAAATGCGACCATTTTATAATCAAAGTTCTCACCAAGCGCGATAAGCTCTCCTAAAGATAGTGGTTTAAGAACCTCTGGAACCTTATTTCGGTGTGATTGCTCTGCTGCTTCCTTTGATATCTTCAGCCAACGTTCGAGTTTTTTATCGCCTTTTTTCTCATCCCATTTTACGATAGAACGAGCAGCATTAAAAGGGACAAACTGAAAGGCACCAAGCTCTGTTGCTTTTTGAATGATAAGCTCAAGCTTATCCCCTTTAGGCAGCCCACTCGCTATGGCTACTGTCACAGGTAGCTCCTTTGATTCCTCCAACCATTCTACAATACTTAGGGTTACCCCTTCATTGGTAAATTCAGTAATTTCACACAAACATGTATTCCCTTGATCATTACAACATAAGATTTGGTCGTTTTCACTCATTCTCATCACTCTTTGGATGTGATGAGCATCATCACCAATAATTTTTACTGCTCGCTCGGAAAACTGAGCTGAAGGAACAAAATAACGTTGCAAATATGTCACCTACCTGAAAGATGTATTTTATATTTTATTTGCTCTGTTAAACGTTGTTGTTGATTTTCGTTCCAGGACACTCGCTTTCCGCGGGCGGGTTCTGGAGCCTCCTCGGCGCTTCTCGCCTGTGGGGTCTCCCTTACCACGCTTCTCCCGCAGGAGTCTCGCGTCCTTCCACTTCAATCAACTCTGCTAATAATCAACACTATAATTTAACAGAGCCATTTATTTAGGTAAAAGGACAAGGCTTTTTAATTCCTTGTCCTTACCACAAGTAAACTATTATAGTCTTACCTTTGCTTTAAGGTCGCTTGGCAATAAAGGACACCCAATCCTCCATCGTTAACGTTTCCTCAATTTCAAAACCAGCATCTAGAAGTGCTGATTTAACTACTTGTTTTTTAGGTTGAATAATACCAGAAGTAATAAAATAGCCTCCCGGTTTAACAAGTTTAAATGCATCATCAACAAATCGCAAGATAATCTCAGCAAGTATATTAGCTACAATTACATCTGCAGAACCTGTTACATCATTTAATAGATTGTTTTGCCTTACTGTAATCTTATCGTCCACATTATTAATCTTCGTATTCTCTATTGCCGTATTCACAGCAACTTCGTCTAGGTCATATGCACGTGTCTCGCTAGCACCAAGTAATGCTGCAGCGATACTCAATACTCCTGAGCCTGTCCCTACATCTATAACATTGTCTCCTGGCTTCACCGTGTCTTCAAGTGCCTGAATACACATCACAGTAGTAGGATGAGTACCTGTTCCAAATGCCATTCCTGGGTCAAGCTCAATAATAAGTTCATCCGTACTTACCTTTTCATAGTCTTCCCAAGTCGGGACAATGGTGAACTTTTCAGAGATTTTAACAGGGTTATAGTATTTTTTCCATGCACTAGCCCATTCCTCTTCATTAACCTCATTAATGGTTACCATATTACGGCCAATATCAATATCATATGAAACAAGACTATTGATGGCTTCTTTAATCTCTTCGACCGTTTCCCCTATAAAGCTATTAACGGGTAAATAAGCCTTTATCATAACACCTTCGTCAGGATAGTCTCCTGGATCGAGCTGGTAGATTTCTCCGAACTGCTGTTCACGGTCCTTGATTAATTCATCTGGATCCTCAATCACAACTCCACTCGCGCCAGCCTCATGCAATATATTTGAAATAGGCTCCACTGCTTCATTTGTTGTATGAATACTTATCTCCGACCACTTCAATATCTACCAACTCCATTCCAAGTTATTCTCCTTTAATAGCTCTCTTTACTTTTGCAAAGAAACTATCATGCTGTTCGTCTGGTGCATCAACGCCACTCAAGGATGAGAATTCACGAATTAATTCTTTTTGTTTAGGTGACAACTTTGTTGGTGTAATCACCCGAACCTGAATATGCTGATCTCCTTGTCCGTACCCACGCACATTTGGCACACCTTTACCTCTAAGCCTGAATTTAGTACCTGTTTGCGTTCCAGCAGGAATCTTTAGCTTTACCTTACCATGAAGAGTAGGTACCTCTATTTCGTCTCCTAGAACGGCCTGAGCGAAAGTTAATGGCATTTCACAGTATATGTCGTCATCCTCACGCTCAAAGAATTCATGTGGTCTCACATGGAATACAACATATAAATCCCCTGCAGGGCCCCCATTTATACCAGGTTCACCTTGACCAGTTACTCTTAACTGTTGACCATCGTCAACTCCGGCTGGAATTTTCACGTTAATTTTCTTTCTCTTTTTTACTTTACCTGTTCCACCACAAGTAGAGCACTTATCTTTTATTTGCTTACCAGTACCGCTACAGTAGTGACAAACACGTCTATTCACAATACGACCAAATGGGGTGTTTTGCTCAACATTTAATTGGCCAGCACCATTACAATGTGAACAGGTTTCTGGTTTAGTTCCAGGCTTTGCTCCTGAACCATCACATGTATTACATTCTTCTTCACGTGGAATTTCTATCGTTGTTTCCTTACCGAATACAGCCTCTTCAAAGGCTAGAGACATCGTGTATTGTAAATCTGCTCCTTGTCTTGGTGCATTAGGGTCACGTCTTCTACGTCCGCCACCACCAAAGAAAGTATCAAAGATATCCTCAAAGCCTCCAAAACCTCCGAAGTCACCGCCACCAAAACCTTGATTTGGATCAGTATGTCCGAATTGATCATATTGAGCTTTCTTTTGATCGTCACTCAACACCTCATAGGCTTCTGCAATTTCTTTGAATTTCGCATCTGCATCCGGCTCTTTATTGATATCTGGGTGGTACTGCTTGGAAAGTTTTCGATATGCCTTTTTTATCTCATCTTTTGACGCACCTTTACTTAGTCCAAGTACTTCATAGTAATCTCGTTTACTCATGTTTTTTCCACTCCCTGCTTAATCCCGGAAGATAGACTCCCACATTCACATAAATTATATTGTATCACTAATTAAAAAGGCAGAACAAACTTTATTACTTACTACATAGAAAAAAGTCAAAGCCAAGACAGGCCTGACTAAGACTTTTTCTACTTACTCTTATTTGTCGTCTTTTACTTCTTCAAACTCTGCATCGACAACTCCATCATCTTTGCTACCAGCTGCACCCTCAGCACCTTGTGCTTGTTTTGCTGCTTCTTCATATAGCTTTACGGAAAGTTGTTGGACAATTTCTTGAAGAGCATCCTTTTTAGCGCGGATTTCTTCTAAGTTATTTTCTGCGATTGCAGCCTTTAAAGCTTCTTTTGCGTCTTCAGCATTTTTCTTATCTTCTTCAGAAACCTTATCCTCTAAATCTTTTAAGGTTTTTTCAGTCGTAAATATTAACTGATCCGCTTCGTTACGTAAGTCAACTTCTTCCTTACGCTTTTTATCAGCATCAGCATTTGCTTCTGCATCTTTAACCATACGCTCTACTTCTTCGTCTGATAAACCTGTAGAAGATTTGATTGTAATAGATTGTTCTTTGTTTGTTCCAAGATCCTTAGCACGAACATTAACAATACCATTTTTATCAATATCAAAGGTTACCTCGATTTGCGGAACCCCTCTAGGTGCTGGAGGAATATCAGATAATTGGAAACGTCCGAGCGTCTTGTTATCTGCCGCCATTGAACGCTCACCTTGAAGCACATGGATATCAACCGCTGCTTGATTATCAGCCGCTGTTGAGAATACCTGTGACTTACTTGTAGGAATAGTCGTATTACGGTCAATTAACTTTGTAAATACTCCACCCATTGTCTCAATTCCTAAAGATAATGGAGTTACGTCTAATAGAACAACGTCTTTCACATCTCCAGTGATAACCCCACCTTGGATTGATGCACCTAGTGCAACTACCTCGTCCGGGTTAACTCCTTTATGTGGCTCCTTACCAGTTGCTTTTTTGATTGCCTCTTGAACTGCAGGAATACGTGTTGATCCACCAACAAGAATTACTTTATCTAGCTCACTTGGAGATAATCCAGCATCTGATAATGCTTGACGTACAGGCTTCATCGTTCTTTCTACTAGATCAGCTGAAATCTCATCAAACTTAGCACGAGATAGCGTTACTTCTAAGTGAAGAGGTCCTGCTTCTCCGGCTGTGATAAACGGTAATGAAATTTGAGTTGATGTTACACCTGATAGATCTTTTTTCGCCTTTTCAGCAGCATCTTTCAGACGTTGTAGTGCCATCTTATCTTTTCCAAGATCAATACCATTTTCTTTCTTAAATTCTGCTACTAAGTAGTCAATGATTACTTGGTCAAAGTCATCTCCACCAAGACGGTTGTCACCAGCCGTTGACTTTACTTCAAATACACCATCACCTAATTCAAGAATCGATACGTCGAAAGTACCGCCTCCTAAGTCATAAACTAGGATGGTTTGGTCTTCTTCAGTTTTGTCTAAACCATATGCAAGAGCTGCTGCTGTAGGTTCGTTAATAATACGTTCTACTTCTAGACCAGCAATTTTACCAGCATCCTTTGTCGCTTGGCGCTCAGCATCATTGAAGTATGCAGGAACTGTAATAACTGCTTTCGTTACAGGTTCACCTAAATAGTCTTCAGCGTAAGACTTAAGGTACTGCAGAATCATCGCAGAAAT
This sequence comes from Bacillus mesophilus, assembly GCF_011008845.1. Taxonomy (GTDB): domain Bacteria; phylum Bacillota; class Bacilli; order Bacillales; family SA4; genus Bacillus_BS; species Bacillus_BS mesophilus. Next base: position 498,406 of record NZ_JAAIWM010000002.1, read on the forward strand.
CTCTTGTGGAGTATACTCTTTACCCTCTACTTCTACCTTATGGCTAGTTCCCATATGACGCTTAATAGAGATAATTGTATTTGGATTTGTAATAGATTGACGCTTTGCTACTTCCCCAACTTGACGCTCACCATTTTTAAATGCTACAACCGATGGTGTTGTGCGGTTTCCTTCTGGATTTGGTATAACCTTAGGCTCTCCGCCTTCTAATACAGCTACACATGAGTTTGTTGTTCCTAAGTCAATCCCGATAATTTTACTCATTTAAGTAGGCCTCCTCATTTAAATATCTTTTATTTTTATTGATTTACTTTTACCATGGATGGTCGGATAATTCGATCTTTTAGTTTATAACCTTTTTGGAATTCTTCAATGACTGTATTAGCTTCATAGTTAGAGTCCTCTACTTGCATAACCGCCTGGTGTAAGTGTGGATCAAAAGGTTGACCTACTGATTCAATCACTTCCACTCCTTCTTGCTTAAGAGCTTCTACAAGTTGACGGTAGACCATTTCCATACCTTGAAGAATTGAATTCATCTGATCATCTTGTGCCTCTACCTTTAATGCTCTCTCGAAATTATCTAGTGCTGGCAGAATGTCAGAAACCAGGTTTTGTGCTCTATATTTTTGAGCCGCCTCCATATCAAGTCTAGCTCGACGGCGGTAATTATCAAAATCAGCTTGAAGACGTAATAGTTTGTTTTCTTTTTCTTCAATCGCAGCTTCTTGTTCTTTTACTTTTTCTAAAGCAACAGCTAAGTCATCTGCTTCGTTATGTAAGCTGCTAGATTCATCTGATTGTGCTGCCTCATTAGCTGATTCTAGTTCACTTTGTTGTGTTTCGTCTTTTACTTCTTCTTCTAGTATATCTCTTTCGTTAGTCACTAGTTTCACCTCCCTTAAAGGTTTGTCTTACTAAGCATTATTATGTAAAGAAGGGATAACCCTTCTTATTTACCACAAACTTTACTATTGTTCTCAATTGACTTACTTTTGATACAGTTTTTCTAATGCTTTTGTTAAATCATTAGATATTACTTGCAATAAGCTCACGACTCTAGAATATTCCATCCTAGTAGGTCCCAAAATAGCAATTGTTCCTAGCTTTTCATTCGCAAAGGAATAGCTTGCAGTGATCAGACTACAGTCCTCCATTGCTTCGTTTTGGTTCTCCTTACCGATTGTAATGTGTATTCCAGATTCTTTAGAGCGAAGTAATTTGTAGATTTCCTGTTCTTGCTCAATGATATTAAACAAAGAACGTACCTTACTAATATCATGGAACTCTGGTTGCGAAAGCATATTTGTTTTTCCACCATAATACACTCTCTCAGATTTAGGTATGGAAAATGTCCCTTGGCCTTGAAAAGATTTCAGCAGCATTTCATAGTTTTTAATATGTGCTCTAAGTACTGTTGCTACTTCTTTGTAAATCTTATCCTGAAGTTCAACTAGAGGAACACCAATTAGTCGCTCATTTAAGATATTTACAAGTTTCTCAATATCAGAAATGTCAATGTGCTCAGGAATGGTTAGTGCTCTGTGTTCTACATGACCTGTGTCGGTAACAATTACCGCTACTGCTGACGTGTTACTTAATGGAACAATCTGAATGCGTTTCAAGTGATGCTGTTCTACCTCAGGGCCAAGTACGATTGACGTATAATTGGTTATATCTGAAAGAATCTGGGCAGATTTTTGAACTACCTTTTCCATTTCAACAATTTGTTCAGCAAAAAGTGATTGAACACGGAATAAATCCTCTTGTTGTAACGTTTGTGGAGCAAGTAGATGATCTACATAAAAGCGATATCCCTTTTCAGAAGGAACACGCCCTGAAGAAGTATGAGTTTTCTCAATAAAGCCTTGATCCTCCAAGTCAGCCATTTCATTTCGAATTGTCGCAGAGCTAAACGTAATCTCATTCTTTTTTGATAAAGTTCGTGAGCCTACAGGTTGAGCTGAACGGATAAAATCATCAATGATAACTTGTAGAATCAAAAGCTGACGATCAGTTAGCATCCATTATCACCTCTGTTAGCACTCAATTAGAGCGAGTGCTAAATCTAATAATAAATTATCAAAACTATTTCTATATGTCAATGCATATGCATGGTGAGGAGTTTAAAAAAATTCTACTCTTATTAGAAATCTAATGAATTTTACTAACTTAATTTATCCTAAGAATGATTGGAAGACTTCATTACCTAAAAGCTTCCCCGTTCTAGTTAGAAATAAATAACCGTTTTCTTGCTTTAATAATTCCCGTTTCTTATTTTCTTCAATCGGCTCACGAAACAGATCTTCAAGGGAGATTTTGTACTTTTTGTTAAATAAGGCAATCGATACGCCTTCTGCCTTACGTAGACCCAGGAACAATTCCTCTTCCATTTTCTCTTTCGTTGATACAATATGTTCCTCTATATAAGGGGTACCTTGTTCTTCTACAAGGGTCATATATTTTTTCAAAGGACCTGCATTTGCAATCCGCTTACCTTGAACATAGCTATGTGCTCCTGCTCCAAAGCCATAATATTCCTCATTGTCCCAATATGTTAAGTTATGTTTACTTTCAAAACCCTGTTTAGAGAAATTACTAATTTCATATTGTTCATAACCGTTTTTCTTCATTTCATCCATTAACAATTCAAACATTGCTGCTTCACTTTCATGGGAGGGTAACGGTAGCTTTCCTTTTTGCATTCGGTTATAAAATACGGTCTTGGGCTCAATAATTAGAGAGTATGCTGAAAAGTGCTCGATGTTTAAAGAGAAGGCTTGTTGTAAAGTTTCTTTAAAATCTTCAATCGTTTGGTTCGGGAGGCTGTAAATTAGATCAATACTAATATTAGAAAAACCAGCTTCTCTAGCCCTCTTAATCCCAGCAAATACATCATTGCTTTCATGTGTTCGTCCAATTTGCTTTAATAGTTCATTATTAAAGGACTGCACCCCAATGCTTAGTCGATTAATTCCGCCACTTTTTAAAACTTTTAGCTTTTCTGTAGTTAAATCTCCGGGATTCGCCTCAACCGTAAATTCTATATCATCTGACCAGTTCGGAAAGTGAAATCTTATCATGTCTAGGAGTTTAGCTAACTGTTCTTCATTTAGAGCAGTCGGAGTTCCACCGCCAATAAAAATGGTTTTAACGGATTCAGTTGGAACCTGTTGAAGTGTATTCCTCATTTCAAGGTTTAGATGATTTAAATACTCATCTACAGGTTGTCCTTTAAGAAACACTTTATTGAAATCACAGTAGTGACAAATTTGATGACAGAAGGGAATATGAATATAAACTGCTTGAATCATTTGTGTACCACTGCTTTCTTTTGTATTGATTTCGGTAACACCGGTTTAACTCAGAGTAGGGGAGTAAAGTATATTAGTGCATTATACCCCCAGAACGGTGCATATAACTTTAATTTGGTGCAGATTTTTCAAAAACCGTGCATAAGTTCCTAGTTTTGGTGCATATTGCCTCCAAAACGGTGCACAAAATTACTTCCCTTAGATTCTGTTGTAGTTTCTATGCTATTAAATAAAATACCGCAGATCTCTGCGGTATTTTCATGTTATTTACTAGAATTGGTATCGTCCATACGAAGGACAGCCATGAACGCTTCTTGTGGAACTTCAACAGAACCAACTTGCTTCATTCGCTTCTTTCCTTCTTTTTGCTTTTCTAATAGCTTACGTTTACGAGAAATATCTCCACCGTAACACTTTGCTAATACGTTTTTACGCATTGCCTTTATGGTTGACCTAGCCACTACCTTTTGACCGATTGTTGCTTGAATTGGCACCTCAAACTGCTGTCTCGGGATTAATTCTTTTAGCTTTTCAACAATTACCTTACCGCGTGCATAGGCAGAATCACGGTGAACGATAAAGGATAGAGCATCTACATTTTCAGAATTAAGGAGAATGTCCATCTTCACCAGCTTGGATTCCTTGTAGCCAATAAGCTCATAATCAAAAGAAGCATAGCCCTTTGTATTTGATTTTAATTGATCAAAGAAATCATATACGATTTCAGCTAATGGAATTTCATAAACTATGCTAACTCGGTTTTCATCTAAGTATTGCATATCAATAAAGTTTCCACGCTTCCCTTGACAAAGCTCCATTACTGCACCTACATAGTCATTAGGCACCATCATGGTTGCTTTTACATATGGCTCCTCTACTCGGTCAATCTTTTGTGGATCTGGCATATTTGATGGATTATCAACACGAAGCTCTTCTCCATCAGTCAGGAAAACATGATAGATAACACTTGGTGCTGTCGTAATTAAGTCAATTTTGAACTCTCTTTCAATTCGCTCTTGGATAATTTCCATGTGTAGTAGTCCTAAGAATCCACAACGGAAACCAAACCCTAGTGCTTGAGAGGTTTCAGGTTCAAATTGTAAGGCTGCATCATTTAACTCAAGCTTTTCTAATGCTTCACGAAGATCATTAAATTTTGCAGAATCAATTGGATAGAGTCCACAGAAAACCATCGGGTTTAAACGACGGTAACCAGGTAAGGCTTCTGTAGCTCCATTTTTTGAGCTTGTAATGGTGTCACCCACACGTGTATCACCAACATTTTTAATCGCAGCTGTTAGGAAACCTACATCTCCGACTGTTAATTCTTCCTTCATGACTGCTTTAGGAGTAAATACCCCAATTTCATTCACTTCAAATTCCTTACCAGTTGCCATCATTTTAATCTTATCGCCTACTTTAACTCGTCCCTCTACCACACGAATGTATGCTACTACACCACGGTAAGGGTCGTATAGGGAGTCAAAGATTAATGCTTTTAAAGGACCATCTGGATCACCTTCTGGAGCAGGAACCTTTTCAACGATTTGTTCTAAAATTTCTTCAATTCCAATACCCGCTTTGGCAGAACAAAGAACTGCCTCAGAAGCATCTAGTCCAATTACATCTTCTACTTCTTGGCGAACTCTTTCTGGTTCTGCACTTGGCAAATCAATCTTATTAATAACTGGAACAATCTCCAGGTCATTATCAAGAGCTAAATATACGTTTGCTAGTGTTTGAGCTTCTATACCTTGAGCTGCGTCTACAACTAATACCGCGCCTTCACATGCCGCTAAGCTACGAGAAACTTCATAAGTGAAATCTACGTGCCCTGGAGTATCAATAAGATGGAAAGTGTAAATCTCGCCATCCTTCGCTTTGTATTGTAATTGCACAGCATTTAATTTAATGGTGATTCCACGCTCACGCTCTAAGTCCATTGAATCTAATAATTGGTCCTTCATTTCACGAGCTGTTAAGGCACTCGTCTTTTCTAAAATCCGGTCAGCCAAAGTTGATTTCCCATGGTCAATGTGAGCAATGATGGAGAAATTTCTTATTCTAGCTTGTCTATTACGTCGATCTTCACTACTCATCGTCATTATTTATCACTCCTACATTACTACCAACATCCATTAGTTTTGATTATAGCAATTCGGTTAAGAAGATTCAATGAAAACTACGTTCACCGGTAATATAACACTAATCGTTAAGAAGAATGTACTTTATATTAAATCTTTTGGAATAACAATTTTGACCCCACTGGTCTTAAGTGGTTTTTTTTTTGTTTAATCAAATTTTTTTTGCAATAAGGTCTTATTTTCTTGCGAATTTTTCGATTTACTTGCGTGTTTGACCGAATTTCTTGCGTTCGAGTAATAAGCTTGCGAATTCACTTATTTTCTTGCGAGTTTTTCATTTTACTTGCGACTTCGTCCCGTTTTCTTGCACCTAAAATAAATTTAATCCTCACTAAGTTAAAAAAAACCTGTGAAATATCACAGGTCTTAACTCGATATGTCCGTTATATTAAATCCAGCAACTTCTGAAATAGAGCCGTAATTCCTTCTCCAAGTTTATGTCCCATTGATGAAAAAACGTTGAAGGCTTCCATTTTCTCTAATTTCTCTTGCTTTTCACGAATATCATGACTCGTAATGTCTTCACCAAGTAAGGCCGCTTCTAGTTCTCCCGATTGTCCAGCTGTTAAATGGAAGGCTCCTTTAAATTGTGGATCATCATATCCCTTCATTTCTCGTATCCCATCATTAGCTTGTTGCATTCCAAATAGAACACCGAAAAATAATAAAGTGAATACCAAAAAGAATTTAAAAGAAAATTTTAACATGCTCTCACACCTTATTGTTCTGTTGTATCAGCATCCCCATTAACCTTCTCAGCTTGCCAAAAATACTCACTAAAAATATCTGCTACTGCTTCAGCAGATCTATTTAATTCTTCCATTGTGTTATCTACTCCGCCGAACTCAATAATTAGAGCATTCTCTGATAAATCCTGATTAAATTTACCGTTTGTTCCTGCTCCTCTACTAAGGCGGACTCCTCTACTTAATCCGGGGTATTTACTTTCAATTAATTTGTGTAGGTCGTCAGCTACCTTGGAGTTCTGCTCATATTTTGCGTGCTCTCCACCTACAACAAAAAATAACCTCGCATAAGCTTTACCATTAATGGTTGCAGTTGTTTTATCCTTCCGAGCTGAGTCTCTGTGAAGATCAAATAAAAATTGTATATCTCGGTTTGCAGCCATCGCACTTTGAACAGTGGGTCTTGAAGCATCATAGGATTTCCCGTATTTCCATCCGTTTTTATGCAGTACCCCAGTAAAATCAGTCTTATCGATTTCCGTTCCAATTCCTCTTTCCTCAAGCTCATCTGCAAGCTTTTGACCAACTAACGTGATATTCGCTGTTGAATGAAATGCCTCATTTGGATTTGTAACATCCTTAAGGAGAGGAAGGAAAGATTCTCTTGTATGAGTGTGATATAAATAAACTACCTTTTTTCCGTTCGTGGTCACAGCAGGCGGAACCGGTTTTTCATCTTCTTGCTTGTCCACGTTTTCAACAGCCTGTACAGCTGCTTCTCGCTCCGCTAACAACACTTCCATCGGTGGAGCAGATTCCATAGGGATGTCTGTATAATCTGTACCATCACCCGCAACTAAAAGTTCCCCGTCAAAATGTAAAAATCCAGGTAACTCGCCACCTAACAAGCTCCGAGGATCATCCAAATTTATACTTGTCGCCTTTTGAAATAATGTATTTGTTATTTGCGGAGGCTGTTGCCCTTCCGGAATCGCCTGTAAAAAGTAACGATTTTCATATCCAAGTAAGTAGACAAGAGAACTTTCCGCCATACTATTTGTTATAGAATAAACAGAAGATGAAGAGATTCTATATTCTGGCTTAAGTGAAGTTAAAATTCCAGTTAGTGTAAACATTGTCATTAAACAAAAAGCGAAGCCTAAAACAATTTTTACAATGCTTGTCCTATTTAGCGAAACCATCATACTGTGACTACGATTAAAATTCATGCTTCCACTCCTCACTGCTTGCTACTTAAACATTATGAACAAGCCTTAAGGAATAGAACCAAAAATGCGGGAAAATTTATTCTAATGCGTGTATGCACCATAATTATCTTGATCTACATCATGATGTAAAGCAGCATTTAATCCACCAGCAATCACATTCGCCATATCCTCAATAAAGGTGTCAACCTCTTTTGGCGTCACCATGAGGTTATGACCAATCGGGGAAAGCACTTCGTAAATCAGTCTTCTCTTTTCCTCTTCTGGTAAAGTTCCAACTAAACCTAAGAATGTTGAACGATCTTTTTCTGAAGGTAAATCCTCTTCTGTTAGGACTCTCTTCTCCCCAAAAGTCATAGAGGCAGGTGCAAGTGCCCGGGATGGACGGTTCCCTTCTCTCATTTCTTTTCCAAAATGCTTTAAGATGAAATCTACCGTATCACTTGTGATAGATACTGCATCTACTACAGTCGGAATACCAATTGCAATAACAGGAATCCCTAATGTTTCTTGACTTAATTCCTTACGCTTATTACCAACCCCTGAACCTGGGTGAATTCCTGTATCAGAAATTTGAATAGTTGAATTTACACGCTGTATCGATCTAGCAGCAAGTGCATCAATGGCAACAACGAAGTCTGGCTTTGTCTTTTCAATGACACCATGGATAATATCACTTGTTTCAATCCCTGTTATCCCCATAACACCAGGCGAGATAGCGCTGACTGATCGGAAACCATCTCCTACATTTTCTGGTTGAAGATCAAAAAGGTGTTTCGTGATTAATAAATTCTCAATTGTCATAGGACCAAGAGCATCGGGAGTCACATTCCAATTTCCTAATCCAACTACTAAACAACTTGCATCATCTTTAATACCGACATCTGAAATGAAATTTGAGAATTCCCTTGCAAACACTTCTTCAACTACTTGTTGCAATTCAGAATCATGCTGTCGAATTCCTTGAGTTTCAAGCGTTAAGTATTTACCCTTTTTCTTACCAATCAGCTCTGCACCTTGATCGGTAATCTCCACATGTGAAACCTTCACTCCTCGAACATCTCTTTCCTTAATAATAACTCCTTCTATTTCACTAGCTTCTCTTTTTTCTTTTTGATTTTGCTCAACAACCATTTCTCTAGCTTCTAATGCTAAGTCCGTTCTAACTGAATATTGGCTTAAATCAAGCTCATTTGACATACTAAAAAGCCCCCTTCTTTATGTACTATATTGCTTAGTTTTTCCAATTTAAAATGTATTCATTCACGGTTCTTTGTTTCTCTTCATGTTAGAAACTGCCTTGAATCAATATTTATCACGATGAGTGTAATGATTAAATGAATGAAAGAATGGAAATTCATTGGCTAGAAAATTGCTTTTCATTAATCTTCTATTGCAATTATAGGTTGGGTTTGATAGAATATTTCTTGTTCTGACTTCAGAATTTTTTCTTTAAAGTCTGACCAAATATATGTAATAATTAGTCTTGTTAACTTAGAAGACTAGCGATGTAATATGAACATCAAAAACATATGAAAAATTTCTCTTATAGATCCTTTTAGGGAGGTGAATGTAAATGCCTAACATTAAATCTGCTATTAAGCGTGTTAAAACAAGTAACGAACACCGCGCACAAAACGCTTCTGTTAAATCTTCTATGCGTACAGCGGTTAAGAACGTAGAAGCTCTTGTAACAAACAACGACCTTGACAAAGCTAAGGTTGCTCTTGTTGAAGCAAGCAAAAAGCTTGATAAAGCTGCTCGTACTGGTCTAATCCACAAAAATGCTGCAGCTCGTCAAAAGTCTCGTTTAACTAAGAAAGTTAACGAACAGAACGCTTAATCTACTTATCAGAAAAAAACCGGCACTCATTCTATGAAATGGTCGGTTTTTTCTTTTGTCTTTTTTAGGTCTAAAGAACAAAAGGCGCAAGCGCCCCGTTAAGCCCCGACAAGCAAATGTTCCTAGAAGAAAAAAAGGGTGAACTTTCCTTTTATTCTTCTAGGGTTATTTGACCTCGAGGGGCTGGGCGCTGGAGCTAGATTTAAATGCACTGACCCTAGTTATCCACAAATGATTATTTTATAATTTCCTAAGCCATTAAAAAACCGAAGTACTTTTATGCTAAAACGCAGAAAAGTACTTCGGTTTTATTATTGAACTTGCTTTAAAATGAATAGTTCGAGGGCTAGTTTTTTTTCATATTGACCGCTCTTAATTTGGTAATCCATTTCTGCTAATTCATCTAAAGATTTTAGCAAATATTCATTTGAATAGTGGGTAGCCTTCTGTGACGCTAATTTGACTCGGTAGGGATGTATTTTTATATGATTGGCGATTTGCTGTTGACTATAGCCTCGTTTGGATAAATCCTTAACTTGATATAACAACCGAAATTGAGAAGACAATAAAGACAGAATTTTAATGGGTTCCTCATTGAGCTTTAACAGATCATGATAAATCTCAAGAGCTCTTGATACCTTACGGGACAACACACAATCAATTAGTTCAAAGATATTATCCTCAATGGTACGTGACGAAAGGAGTTTGACTATGTCTTCGGTAATTGTACCACCTGGTCCTACGTACATGGCCATTTTATTTAGTTCCTGAACAAGCAAAGTAACAGTACCACGTACATATTGTAACAGTAGACCAACAGCATCATCAGTTATATTCACCTGTAAATGTTTAACTTCTGATTGCATCCATGAGATTAACGATTTTTCATCGGACATAGTTGCCTCAAATAAAGAAGCCTCTTTTTTAAATAGCTTTGTTATTTTCTTTCTTTCATCTAATTTTTCAGCATCTACGACTAGAATAAATATAGCAGTTGGAGAAGGGGAATGAATGTATTCTTCAAGAAGCTGTATATTATGGTCAATCTTTGTTTTTTCTTTTAAACCTGTTAAAAAAAATGCATTCTTTACAATAACAACTCGTTTATCACCAAAGAACGGAAGTGTTTGGGCATCCTCTATTGCTAAATCAATGGGGGACTCCTCTAAGTCATATACTGATAAATTGAAATCCCGTTCCTCATCATTCAAAACATGTTTAATGAGTAACTGAATTGTTTCATCTATAAAATAGGTTTCTTTTCCGTATAATAGGTATAATGGAGCAAAATTCTTTGCTTTTATTTTTTTATGTATGTCTATATTCATTTTTAGTCAAAACTCTCCCTTTTGTTCGCTACATTTATCCTAAAAGGAAAAGTACTTTTTTGCAAGCAAGGGAGTTGCTTGCATAAAGCAACCCCCTTTAATTTATGTTAACGCACTGAGAAGGCCCCGGGTGTCATTCTCAGATACGATTATCTTGATGTATTATTAGAATGTCCACATGCCTTTGATCTATTTGTGTTAACTCTTGTCAGTATAGGAAATAAGGATGGAAGTGTAGATTTTTTTCTCTGTTTAGCTTATACTAAGTACGAATGAGGAGGGGTTACATTGAATCAATTTGAAAAGACTGTTCAAAGTAAACGTAATGACGCTGTAGATTCTGGTGTTGGATTTGTCGTTTCTTTTGGATTTTTCGCTACTTTATTTGTCATTGCAACCGTTATTAAATTAGTTGCTGCCTAATGGGACTGTATACATACAGTCTCTTTTTTATGGATTTTTTCCTTGTAATATAAAATATAATTGTTTTTGTAACCGCCTCTTATTGGGAATCTAGCTCCAACGCCCAGCCCCTCGAGGTCAAATAACCCTTCTAGAATAAAAGGAAACCCACCTTTTTTTCTAGAAGGAACATTTGCTTGTCGGGGCTTAACGGGGCGTTTCCGCTTTTTATGGTATCTAGCCTTATCTTATGGCAGTTTCGCTCTAAAGGTTCCAGTATTAAATATAGAAAATTTATACTGAATCGCTCCTTGTTCATCTGTACGGTAAACAACTGTTTCTTGTTGCTGTAGTCTTTCCAAAACTTCTGGATGTGGATGATTAAATCTGTTACGATTCCCCGCAGAAATAAGGGCAATTTTAGGTTGAACAACCGAAAGAAACGGGCTAGTAGAAGAAGTTTTGCTTCCATGATGTGGAATTTTAAGAATATCTACCTTTAGATTTGGATATTTTTTCACAAAGTCTTTTTCAGTCTCTTCTTCAATGTCACCTGTGAAAAGCCATGACTTTCCTCCTAAATAGGTTGTAATCACAATGGATGAATTATTTTCACTTAAATAAGATCGAAACGGAGACAGTATTTGAAATGGTATACCGATTACTTCCCATCGATCTCCAGCCTGCACTCTCTTAACCACGACCTTTTTCTTCTTAGCAAGACTTATTATCCTTTTTTCCATATCATTAAGTGTGTGAAATGCCCCAATTACTATTTCATCGATTTTAATATGGTTTACCAAAAATTCAGCCTCTCCCATATGATCAACATCAGGATGAGTAAGGATCAATTTATCAATTTTTCTTATCCCTTTAGCTTTTAGATAAGGAAGAATGGTGTCTTTCCCTATGCTGTAAGGATCCTCTCTTTTCCTCCACTCCTCTACTGAACCATAGCTAACTGTACCCCCTGTATCGATTAAATAAACCTCTTTTCTAAAAGGAATTTCAATTAAAATTGAATCTCCTTGTCCTACATCAATCATGGTCACCTCTCCCTTATAATGAATGTAAGGAAGGAAGAAGTGAAAAAACATAACAACGACTATAGGGATAAAAGATGTCCAGTTGATTTTCTTTTCTAAGAGAATGAACGTAATAATAACAGCAGCAATATAAAGCCCTAACATGTAAAAATTTGGTTTTCCTAGTACTAGAATATGATGATTAAGGTTTGTCATTGTGATGGCAAACTTATTCAAATAGAGTAAAAAATCATTCGAAAAGGAAATCAATGATGATTGAAGTGGTAGATCCCATTTTAACGTGACGTATACAAAAATACATATAGGTAGAACGATAAATGTGATCACAGGGACGTAAATCAAATTCAATGGAATACTAATAAGAGAGAATTGATAAAAGTGGAAAAGAATTAAAGGGGTTGAACTAATTTGGGCGATTGTACTAACTAGAAGCATTTGTACGATGGGATTAGTCACTTTCAAGAGGATCGTTTGGCTTGATAAAATTAATGCTAAGCTAACTGAAAATGATAGTTGAAAGCCAACATCAAACATATAATAAGGGTTAACGATTACCATAAAAAGAAAGGCCAAGCTAATTAAATCTAGGGAAGTAAATGGAATTGATTTGAATCGTACTTTTAGAAGAACTAAAAAAGTCATAATCCCCGCTCTAACAACAGATGGTGCTGCACCCGCCAATATTGTATATATAGGTAAAAGGACCATAATTAATAAAATCGCCTTTTCTTTTGTCAATCCAAACCTAACTAGACAGAAAAAGACAGAGGCACTTATTAATCCTATATGCATACCCGATATTGCTAAGAGATGAATTAGCCCTAACTCTTGATAGGCTGTTAACACATCCCTATCAACATTTGCTCTCCCACCAAACACCAATGCTTGAACAAAGCCATCTAATGGACTAGGTAAAAAAGCATCTATTTGATTAAGTGCATCTTCCCGAAACCGGAATAAGGTATCTTGAATGTTTGAGGCTTGCTGAAGACATTGTATGGAGTTGGCTGAGGGTGGTGTAGCAATCCAGTGGATCTTCCTGTGAAATAAGTATTGCTTAAAATCAAAGCTGTAGAAGTTTCGTGCCGGAACTGGCTTTTCCAGTTTTGCATAAAATCTACATGTACTTCTATTTTCTACGGAAGTAAGGATATTTTTCTCTTCTTCATTTTTTAATTTATAAGAGACACGAAGCTTTTCTTTATTTGCTAATTTAATGTGTACAGTGAAACGGTCACCATTAATAGATGGATCAGTAATAGCCTTTCCTATAAAATAATTTGTTTCTGGATTTAGCTTCGTCACATTATGTGTATCATAGATGTAATAAAAAAGGCCAGAGATCATAAAGGTAAGCACGCAGCCTACCCCTAATAGTTTTTCTCGTAAAATAATTAATGTAAATGCTACTAAGGTAATTGAAAAAAGTACGATTGAATAGTGTTGCGAAACAAAAGTTATTCCTAACGTACATGAAACAGCAATATAGAACCACCGATTTTTCATACGCAATCTACGTATAAGAGGTAAATAGTTGATTTGCTTGTTCATATAGCTCTTTAATCTCTTCTTCTTGAACACCTGCTTCTGATAGCCTGCTAATTAAGCTAGCTAATAACTGAAGCTTTTCTTTATTTTTTGTATCAATTATCATTTCTTCTAATTCAACCTGCTCTACTGACACACCGGCTTGTTTAAAAAGTTCAATTGCATATGGGTGGTTTTTGTAATCAACAGCATAGTATACGGCTTTTATACCACTTTGAATAATTCCTTTGCAGCATTGAAGGCAAGGAAAATGAGTCACGTATATTTCGGCTCCTGCAGTTGGCACACCGAACTTTGCACATTGTATAATAGCATTCATTTCCGCATGAATGGTTCTAACACAGTGATTGTCAATTACATAACAGCCTTCGTCTATGCAATGTGTACCTCCCGAAATGGCACCATTATATCCCCCTGCGATGATCCGTTTATCTCTTACAATTGTTGCACCAACGGCTAATCTTTCACAAGTACTTCGTAAAGCTAACAAATGACTTTGAGCCATATAATATTGATCCCAAGAAATTCTATTCATATTATATAGTACCTCCCTTTTGATTAGTGTAATGGTTAAGCGAAAGCTTAGTCAATCTGGTTTAATGGGTAGTGATGTACTCTCTTAGTTTTTCTAATGACTTATCTCCAATTCCTGAAACAAGACCCAGGTCCTCAATCGTTTTAAAAGAACCATTCTCCTCTCGGTAGGCAATGATTGCTGCGGCCTTAGATGGACCTATTCCAGGTAAAGTTTCTAATTCAGCCTGTTCTGCAACATTAATATTAATTAATGCTGACGAATTGGACTGATTACCTTTATCGGTCCAAACACTTTGACTCTCACCTAATGCAGGGACATATATAACCATTTCATCCTGAACTCTTTGAGCAAGATTTACTCCATTTCGATCTGCAAGACTCGTAAATCCCCCTGCCAGCTTAATTAGGTCCTGTACTCTACTTTCTCCATTAACCTCATAAACCCCAGGAGACAGAACCTCTCCTTTCACATCCACAAAAATAGTAGTAACTTCTTGCACAACTTCTTTTTGTTCTTGTTCAACAATAGGCTCCTCCACCGCTGCCGCTGAGGCTACTGTCTGCTCCCATGTCTCATATTCTTCTTCGCTTGGTACACTTTTAACGATAAAAAAAATGATCAAGATCATAATGATAATAGTTGGAATACATATAAGTATCCACTTTCTTCTGTTAAAGTACAGAAGGAACACCTCCCTGGCTTCTTAAATATCATAATGAAGAATGACAGCAATACACATAAATTTGGTTTTAATCTCATATAAGTTTATGAGAGACTGAGAGTAGAGGAGGGATTGTAATGAATGTAGGGATTATCGGAACAGGAAACATGGGGACAATCATAACTGAATCCTTCATAGAATCTACAGCCGTTCCACCTTCTAATCTATATTTAACCAATCGAACACGATCAAAAGCTGAGGAGCTTAAAGATATCTATCCAGATGTTTCAATTGAGAAGTGTGCTGAAGATGTTGTAGCAAAAACCGACTTAATCTTTATTTGTATCAAACCATTAGATATACACCCATTATTATCTAAGCTTTCACCTTTATTAAAGCCTGAACAATGTATCGTTTCAATTACAAGTCCACTGAGTGTGAACCAGCTAGAGCAAATGGTCAATTGTAATGTAGCTAGGGCTATTCCGAGCATTACAAATCGAGCTTTATCAGGTGTATCTCTTTTAACATTTGGAGAAAACTGCTCTAATGACTATCAAACATACTTATCTGAGTTATTTCAGAAAATATCATTACCAGTTCTAATCGAGGATAAGGTGACAAGAGTTGCTTCTGATATTGTAAGCTGTGGACCTGCATTTTTTAGTTTTCTTCTTCAACGTTTTATTGATAGTGCTGTTCAAGAGACAGAAATCTCACCAGAGCAAGCGACAGAATTAGCCAGCGGTATGATTATTGGAATGGGAAAGCTTCTTGAAAAAGGGGTATTTACATTACCAACTCTGCAGGATAAGGTTTGTGTAAAAGGTGGAGTTACTGGTGAAGGAATAAAAGTGTTAGAGGCTGAAATCGGTCAAATGTTCAACCATCTCTTTCAAGCAACACACGAGAAATACTACGAGGATATTCGGGAAGTTAATGAGCAATTTGAATATTCTAAGGATCATAAATAAATTCTACACATTTGGTAAAACTCCTTTTAATAGTAAAAAAATAAACCATCCGAAGGATGGTTTATTTTTTGTAACAAGAAAAGAAAATTCTTTCCCTTTCACCAGATTCTAAATCTTGATTGAAATCTGAGGTAATCTCAACCTTAGTGAATCCAGCTTCGGTGACCAATTGTGTATACTCTTCAATAGAAAAAGTTCTTTGGGAATGAATTTCATCAAACCGCTGATACAATCCTTGTTCTGGTTGTTGAATAAAAAAGGTCAGTTCGTGATCAACACTATGAGGATATTCTCCTTCAAAACAATTCCAAATAAATGATACATCATTTTCTGTACTAACGAAGGTTTGGTTTTTAAAGATGTTGTCCACTTTTTCTACAGAGTGAACATCAAACATAAACAAACCGTTAGGCTTCAATACATGTCTAACACCTTTAAATGTTCTCAAAACATCCTGCTCATCTAGTACATAATTTAGAGAATCACAAAAGCAAATAATCACATCAAAGATGTCAGGTTCAAAGTTGGATAAATCAGTCATATCCTGCTGTATGAATTGAACATTTACCTTTTCATTTCTAGCTTTTTCATCTGCAATGGCTAACATTTCAGCTGATAAGTCTAACCCTGTTACCTGAAAACCTTGTTTAGCTAAAGGAATGGAAAGTGACCCTGTTCCACAACCAATATCTAAAATGGTTTGATTTTCAGGATTTACTCGCTCAGCTAGATATTCCAGCCAGAGATGATAAGGAACATCATTCATCAGTTGATCGTAGAAATTAGCGAAATGCTGGTAGGTCATTGCATAAGTTCACTTTGTAAGTCTTCAGTTGGCGCATCTCCCCAAAGACGCTCAAGATTATAGTAAGCACGCTCATCTTTATGAAATACATGTGCAATTACATCGCCAAGGTCCACTAAAATCCACCTAGCTTCATCAAAGCCTTCCATTCTTCTTACCGTTACCTGACCTTCTTCAGCTTGATCCTTCATTTCTTTAGCAATTGCTTGTACCTGTTTATCAGAATTACCGTGGCAAATTAAAAAATAATCGGCAACTAGGGAAATACCCTTCATATTTAATGCCACAATATTCTCTGCTTTTTTATCATCCGCTGCTTTTGCTGCTAATAGTAAAGTTTCTCTTTCACTCATTCACTTCATTCCTCCTTGTTTATATTGCTGTACCATTGTGTTATAAGTATGAAACGTATCGGGATAAATCGCTTGCTGTTTTTTGAGTAAGAATTGAATGGTATTTCTTAATGCATAGATAACGGCCAAATCAAGATCTGTTGAGGCGATTTCTCTGACTTCCTCAACCCCTGGAAATCTTCTTCCTGGCTCAATATAATCTGCTAAATAAATAATTTTCTCTAATAACGTCATATTGATGCGACCTGACGTATGATATTTTATAGCATTTAGTATATCCAAGTCCTTAATTCCTACTTCGTTTTTAACCAAATAGGCACCAACAGGAGCATGCCACAACTCCTTATCAAATTGTAGAAGATCACTAGCTAAACCTTGTTCCACGATAATTTGCTTCATTTCCTCTTTTGGCCGAAATTTAGCGTAATCATGAAAAATAGCAGCGAGCTCACTCTTTTGGACATCTCCCTGATATAGCTGTGCTAGCTCAATAGCTGTTTCCATTACTCCAATTGTATGTAAATAACGATGATCAGTAAGCTGCTCCCTTACAATAGATAATGCATTCTCTCTATTCATATATATGGTTCTCCTCTATATATTTTTTTACAGAAGAAGGCAAAAGGAGTTCCGTATTACCGCCTATCTTTATTCGGTCCCGTATAAATGAAGAGGAAACTTCAAAGAGAGGTGTCTCTACATGAATAATTGGGAATTTTGATGAAGTGGAGAATCCTGTTCTACCTACTCCAACAAAGGTGATCATCTTAATCAATTCATCAATCTTATACCATTTAGGAAGATATTCAATCATATCCCCACCAATAATAAAATATAACTCGTCACCACTATACTGTTGCTTTAGAAGTCGTATTGTATCATAGCTATAAGAGCGACCTTCCCTTTCAAGCTCGATTGGCTGTACTTTAAATCGATCATGATTAACCAAAGCAAGCTCTAACATATGTAATCGATGCTTCGAACTTGAGATATGTTCTCCTTGTTTGTGTGGAGGGACATGAGCTGGCATAAACCATATTTCATCAAGTGAAAGCGCATGAAGGACTTCATAGGCTATAAGAAGATGACCGTTATGTGGTGGATCAAACGTTCCTCCTAAAATCCCAATTTTCTTCATTATAAAAATTCCTTCCTATCATTCCGATCAGCATAAATTGACTCTTACCCTTGTTTGCTTGTTACGAACCATTAAGAAGGAAGAACTAGCTGTTTATGTTCCTTCGATTCTTTATACAATACGATGGTATGCCCAATTAATTGAACAACTTCTGCGTGTGCACCATTACTTAATTGTTCTGCAACCTCGTCACAGTTGTCGTCACAATTCTGTAAAACACTTACTTTAATTAACTCTCTCTTCTCTAATACATCATTAATTTGACTGATCATATTTTCGTTTACTCCGCCTTTTCCAACCTGAAAGATTGGATCTAGGTGATGAGCCTTTGAACGTAAAAATCTCTTTTGTTTTCCTGTTAGCATTTATGAGTTCCTCCTAATTTTGTCAAAATTGCATTTCTCATGATGTCGATATCTGGATAAATGCCCGTCCATTTTTCAAACGCTAAAGCACCTTGAAAGACAAACATGCCTACACCATTTTGTGTAATAGCACCTTTCGCTCTTGCTTCTTGTAGCCACCTTGTTTCGAGTGGATTGTAAATGATATCACTCACAATAGTAGAACTTTTTATATTGTGTAAGGAAAGCGGGATATCATCTTTATTAGGATACATTCCGATTGATGTCGTGTTTATAATAACATCATATGCATGAAGGTCATTTTCAGCCTCTAGTAACCCCATTGCCTTAGAGAGGGATGAAGGTTGACCGTTGATAATTGTCCTTGCATTTTCAACTGTCCGATTAGCTATATCAAGCTGCTTTACCCCCTCTTCTAATAGAGAAAAGTAAATAGCTCTAGCAGCACCACCAGCGCCAATTAATAAGATCGAACTATTCTCTAAACTCTTCTCCTGTAGAATTTCCTTCAAGCTTGTGACATAGCCCATACCATCCGTATTATATCCGATTAATTTACCATTTTCATTTACAACTGTATTGACTGCCCCAATCTTAGAGGCTAGTGGGTCAATCTCATCTAAGAATTTCATGACTGACACTTTATGAGGGATCGTAACATTTAATCCGCCCATTCCGAGACCACGAACTCCCTCTAGTGCCGACTCAAGCCTTTCTGGAGTTACATGGAAAGCTTTATAGGTTGCCTCAAGACCTAGAGCCTTAAAGCTTGAATTATGCATATCTGGTGACATGGACTGGGCAATTGGGTCACCAATTACTCCATATAATTTCTCCATAAAGTAGCCCTCCTATATTAGCGAGCGTCGAACAGAGATTCCAACACCCTTTGGAGCATGAGCTACAATCTTCGTACCCGGCTCCTGTAAAGTTACCCATCCAAGTCCTGAAAACACGATGTCGACTTTTTCATCTTTAATTGTAAATGAATGAGCCTGTAATTTAGGAAATTGGTCTAGTTCGTCTTTCCTAGGTGGCTGTAAAAGTTCTCCTACATGATTCTCATACAATTCATCGGCTTTCTCTAGCTTTGTACGATGAATCATCAAGTCGTTGGAAACATAACAGACGAATGGTTGCCTATTACCACTAACAAAATCTAATCGAGCGAGACCACCAAAGAACAATGTTTGCTCTTCATTTAACTGAAACACCTTAGGTTTAATTTCCTTTTTAGGTGTTATGATTTTTAGATCTTCCTTATGAACAAAATGAGCCATCTGATGGTGATTAATAATTCCTGGTGTATCTATTAATGAAGATTCCTCATCTATTGGTATATCAATCACATCAAGTGTTGTACCAGGGAAATGTGAAGTGGTAATCAGTTCTTCTTCTCCACCATATTGTTTTAAAATAGTGTTAATAAATGTAGATTTACCAACATTGGTACTACCTACTACATATACATCCTTGCCATTTCGATATTCTTCTATTGCAGCCACCAACTCTTGAATACCTTGTCCTTTGGCTGCACTTATTAAAAATACATCACGGGGTTTTAACCCCAGTTCCTTTGCTTCTTGCTTCATCCAGTTAATCAACTTTTGAGTTTTGATTGATTTAGGAAGTAAGTCTACCTTATTACCAACCAAGATGATTTCATTTTGACCAACAAATCGGTGTAATCCAGGTAACCAGCTTCCATTAAAGTCAAAGATATCAACTACCTTTACGATTAACGCATTCTTTTTACCTAGACCATTTAGGATTTTAATAAAATCATCATCTGTTAATGAGACATCTTGCACTTCATTATAATGCTTTAAACGAAAGCACCTCTGACATACGACTGCATCCTTTTTAATGGCAGATGGTGGAGCATAACCTAGCTTTCCCTGCTCCTCAGTCTGAATGGCAACACCACAGCCTATACATTTATATTGTTCAGTCACGAAATTAGTCCTCCCAATGAATCATGCCTTTTTTCTTTAGTTTCTTAAGAATTGAGCGCTCAATTTTTCTATTAAATCTAGTCACAAATCCATCTGTTTGAGCGACAGGCACAACTAAAATTGTATGTAGTCCGATCCTATTTCCACCTAGAATATCAGTAAGTAGCTGATCACCAACTACTACGACTTCTTCTGCTTTTAAGTTCATGCTTCTTAGTGCTTTCTTAAAAGCAATTGTCATAGGCTTTCTAGCATTAAATATAAATGGAACATCAATAGGAGCTGAAAAAGCTTCAACTCTTTCCTTATTATTATTAGATACAATTGTCACCGTTATATCAGAGTCTAATAGAGACTTAAACCATTCTTTAAGTTCCGGGGTAGCAGTTGGGCGATCCCATTCGACAAGTGTGTTGTCTAAATCTGTAATAATCCCTTTGATTCCTCTTTCCTTTAAAGCTTCAGCTTTAATATCAAATATGCTTTTTACATGTTCATTCGGTAAAAACTTCCCTAACAATGAAAACACCTCAATTAATCCAGCTTAAATTAATTTCTTCTTATAGAGATTCATCATATCGAATTTTAGTCAAACTTTCAAAAACAATTTATAAATTGTTGGTAATTTGACTAAAAAATGGCTAATAAAAAAATAATTTTCGACAAATTTTCCAGTTTTTCAACACATGTGGATAACTTTATTCACATTTTACACATTGAAATATCTGTAAATTTCTTACTTATAAACAAGCCATCCACAACTTATCCACCATAACCTGTGGATAGATAGAACGGTTGTTCTCCATTTTGAATCATGTTAAAGTTAACTTACATTAAATCTCAACTAACTATGATATGTTATAAATTTTAAAAATAGAACTGAAATTTTAAAAAGAATTAGGAGGTGGGCTTGCCAGCAGGCAAGATATTATGAAAAAATTATCTGATGAACTTCTAATTGAATCTTACTATAAAGCTAGAGAATTAAGCTTAAGCCCAGAATTTATTAATCTTATTGAGAGTGAAATTAAAAGAAGATCGCTAACACATAAAATTAAAATTTCATCATAATCACAGTCAATTAGGAGCCTTTTAAAGGCTCTTTTTTTATAAGTTAAGTATGTGGTTATTTATATGTAAACTTTTTATTATTTATATATAATCAAACAGGCCTCTAACTGCAAGGATGCACCGAGCCTGTCTGATTTTAAGGTGCATCTACTGAACTTGTTCGCTCCCTTAGTGTCATCCACTCATTTACCCAATTGTTACTAATTCCACCCATTTTCTTTTCTCTAGAGAGTCTTTCCATTACTCTATATCGCCTTGGATCATGGATGATGCTAGTGGCTTCTAAAGCAGACAGCGCTGCGACCTCTTCAATTATTTCATTTCCAGCCTTACGATGATATGGCATTAGTCTTAACCCAATAATTGTTTCACCCTCGTGAGTAAGATAAATCGCTTCACTTACTTTTTCATGCTGTATGATCTTTGGAATAAGATCGTCTAATGATTCTTGATTTTTAGAAAATGCAACACCTATATCTTTTTCAGTTAGTAAAGGTCGGTAGTATTCTCTTGGCAAAAGAGAAACTTCTGTCTCATTCACATTACTACACCCGACTAAACATAAACCAAAAATATATAGTATTATTTGTTTCAAAATAACACATCCTTTCTTATTTAATATGTGAATAGAAAGCAGTTTTCATACAGTTTTTATTGAATAGATATTAGTTGAAGTTATATAAGAAATGTGGGTACAATTAATAGAGAACTGATTTCGTAAGCATACTAAACCCCAACCGAAGAGTTACTGATACTCTTACACCCTATAGAAAAAGGAGGATCTCAGAAATATGCTTCACTTTCTTATTATCGCCCCTCTGTTGATAGCTATACTTGCTCCATTCCTCTACAAAAAATTAAAGAGTGTCCATACTGGCTGGTTTGTCCTAGTTGTACCGCTATTTATCTTTATTTATTTACTATCCTTAATTCGTACAGTTATACATAAGCCTTTACTATTACAACTAAATTGGATGCCGTCACTTGGGATTAATTATGACCTTTATGTAGATGGTTTAAGTATTTTGTTTGGATTACTTATTTCCGGTATTGGTACTTTAGTTGTTTTTTATTCAATTTATTATTTACATAAGACTGAAAAACTAGGTCATTTTTACGTTTATTTGTTAATGTTTATGTCCGCCATGTTAGGTGTAGTGTTCTCTGATAACATATTTGTTTTTTATATGTTTTGGGAGTTTACCAGCTTATCATCATTTTTATTGATTGGTTTTTGGAATCACCGCCACAAATCACGATATGGTGCTCAAAAATCAATGTTAATTACTGTATTTGGTGGATTAAGTATGTTAGCTGGATTAATCTGGATGTCACTTGAGGTTGGGTCTAGTAGTATTAGAGTGTTAATTCAGAATTCAGAAATCATTACAAATAGCCCTTATTTCATGCCAATGCTACTTCTTGTTTTATTAGGGGCATTTACTAAGTCAGCTCAGTTCCCGTTCCATACATGGCTACCAGATGCAATGGAAGCACCTACACCAGTAAGTGCATACTTGCACTCAGCCACGATGGTTAAAGCAGGTATATATTTAGTAGCACGACTTTCATTATTATTTGCTGGAACTGATGAGTTTTTCCTCATCGTTTCAGGTTTTGGACTTTTAACGCTATGTTGGGGATCCTATATGGCAGTTAAACAGACAGACTTAAAAGGGATTCTTGCATACTCTACTATTAGTCAGCTTGGTATGATTATGGCTATGCTTGGCTTCGGAACTGGAATTGCTGTGTTTGCTGCAATTTTTCACATTTTGAATCACGCAACCTTTAAAGGGAGTCTATTCATGGTAGCTGGAATCGTCGATCATGAGACCGGGACTAGAGATATCAGAAGACTTGGTGGATTGTATACATTAATGCCGATTACAGCCACACTAGCTATTTTTGGAGTCTTTTCAATGGCTGGAATTCCGTTACCGATCATGAATGGATTTTTAAGTAAGGAAATGTTCTTTGATGCTGCCGTCGATTTAAGACTAGAAAGTGGTTCTATTTATCAAATGGTGGCACCGTTTTTCCCTATTATTGCTGTCATTGGTAGTATTTTTACATTTGTCTATTCGATGATTCTCTTCTTTAAGACGTTTACTGGTAAGTTACAGCTATCTAAACTGGAACGAAAACCACATGACCCTCCTATTGGGATGTTAATTTCACCAGCAGTTTTAGTTGTATTAATCGTAGTTATTGCATTATTTCCAGGACCATTTAACAAGTACCTTCTAACTCCCGCTGTGACAGCAGTCATGGGAGAGGTTCCACATACCAAGATTTATTTCTGGCATGGCTTCTACAATGCTCCATTATTTATGTCCCTAATTGTATTGTTTACGGGGACACTATTGTACCTAACAAGAGACAAATGGCTACATGTTTATAATCGCCTTCCAGGAAGATGGAGTATGAATAAGACGTATGATTATGTGGTCAATGGTATCTTCAAAGGATCGACTGTGTTAACTAACTCTTATATGACAGGATCCTTACGAAGCTACTTTAGAATCATCGTAGGCTTTATCGCAATTATTGGATTGTATACAATGTATAGTTCAAATGGATTTGCCTTAAATATTAATAGCACACCATTTTCATTACCTGAATTTTTAGTTGCTCTTACTATGGCGGTTGCAGCTATTTCAATTATCTTTGTTCATAATCGAATTGCTGCTATTCTCATTTTGGGTGTGGTCGGGTATGGCTTATCCCTACTATTTGTTTTCTATTCGGCACCAGACTTAGCCCTAACACAACTAATTGTAGAAACCGTAACAGTCGGCTTATTTCTATTATGCTTTTATCACCTACCAGAGCTAAAACGTGATAAGGAAACCTCCGGAAACAAATTATTTAATTTAGTTGTATCCGTAGGATTTGGGGTTCTTATCACCTTAATCGGAATTTCCTCACATAGCTCGAAATGGTTTAAACCTATATCTGACTACTTTCTTGAAAACTCATATGAACTCGGTGGCGGTAACAACGTCGTTAACGTAATCCTAGTTGATATGAGAGGACTCGATACGATGCTTGAGATTTGTGTACTTGGAATTGCAGCTCTCGGCATTCTAGCTATGATTAAATACAACAGGAAGGGAGATTTAGAGTAAATGGAAATCATTATGTCGATTCTCTCTGGTGTACTATTTACATGTGGTATATATTTAATTTTGCAAAAAAGGCTTTTACAAATTATTATAGGAACTGGTTTACTCTCACACGGTGCTCATCTATTTATTTTAACAATGGGCGGCTTTCCTCCTGGAGCGCCTCCTATTCTAAAATATGGTGTGGAAGTTTATAGAGACCCGCTTCCACAAGCACTCATCTTAACTTCTATCGTGATAAGTTTTGGGGTTACTTCCTTTTTACTAGTTTTAGCATATAAGACATATAGAGCTAACAAAACAGATAATTTAGAAGATCTAAGAGGTACAGAGCATGAGTAATTTTACAAACTTAGCGATCTTACCTATTCTTTTACCGACTATTGCAGCAATTTTATCAGTATTTCTAAATAAGCAGACTACCATTACAAAATGGATGACAGGGATTGTAGTGATTGGACAAATGGTCCTATCGTTCAGCTTATTGATTTACGTTTTACTAAACGGTCCCATTATTTTAGAAGCTGGTGATTGGACTGCGCCTTATGGAATTGTCATTGTAGCTGACGAACTTGCCATGCTACTAGTCTCAACAACTAGTCTCATTGCCGTAGCTGCAGCATTCTATGGGTTTAAAACCATAAGTGTAGATGAACAAAGGTTTTATTATTATATGTTTTTCCACTTCCTGATTGCTGGTGTCTCAGGAGCATTTTTAACAGGGGACTTATTTAACCTTTTCGTATTTTTTGAGGTACTATTAATGGCATCGTATGCCTTAATTGTCTTAGGAGGCGGAAAAGAACAGTTCAGAGAATCGGTCAAATATGTACTAATCAATGTTTTTTCTTCAGTCCTGTTCGTTACAACAATCGCCTTTTTATACTCTGTTACTGGTACAGTAAATATGGCCCAACTTGCTGTAAGGGTTGGTGAAGTAGGACAATCTGGTATATTAATGGTTATTGCTATTATGCTCTTTGTTGTCTTTGCAACAAAAGGAGCGATCTTTCCACTTTATTTTTGGTTACCAAAGTCTTATGCCGTTCCACATCCAGTAGTTTCTATGCTTTTTGGTGCTCTATTAACAAAGGTTGGGATTTATTCTATCTTACGAACATTTACGTTGATCTTTGGACACCAAGCAGATTTTACACATCAGCTGTTTATTATTTTAGGTGTTCTGACCATTATATTCGGGGTTGCCGGTGCATTATCAACTCACGATATTAAATTAATCATTGCTTATAACATCATTCCTGCAGTTGGCTTTATCTTAATCGGTATTGGCGTATTCCATGTCACTGCGTTAGCAGGAGCTGTTTATTACTTAGTACATGATATGATTATAAAAGCTGCACTCTTTTTATTAGTAGGGGTAATTATAACAATTACCGGTACTAGCGATTTGCGTAAGATGGGAGGGCTCATTAATCGTTATCCTGTGTTAGGCTGGACATTTTTTGTGTCAACTCTTGTTCTAGCAGGAATACCTCCATTTAGTGGGTTCATTGGTAAGTATCTTCTTGTCCGTGGTGGATTTGAAACAGGGAATTATTTTGCGTTGATTGTAGCGTTACTCCTAAGTCTACTGATTTTACTTTCAGTAATTAGAATATTCATTGCGGTGTTCTGGGGAGAAGAAACAGAAGAACAAAAAGAAAAACCAACCATCTCCACAACCGGTTATCTTGCACCGATTATGTTTTTATTAGCTTTCTCCATTGTTCTTGGGGTAGGTGCAGAATTTATATATCCTTACATCCAATATATCGGGGACACACTTGCTGATCCTTCCTATTATATTGAGAATGTTTTGAAGGAGTAGGTGGCTTATGGCTTTTCAACTAATATTGAACATACTCATTGCATTCATTTGGATGATTCTCTTAGAAACATTTACATTCGGTTACTTCTTTTTAGGATTCATTACGGGAGCAATCTTATTATCTATTTTCCGTAGGTTCATCCCTGGCACCTTTTATTTAAAGAAAGTTAGAGCGATCATTATGCTCATTCTTCTATTTATTAAAGAATTAATTTTATCAAATATAGAAATAGTCAAAGTCGTTTATCGACCAAAACTTGATATTAGACCTGGGATTATTGCATTACCAACTGATTTACGATCAAATTGGGAGATTACATTATTGGCAAATTTAATCACCTTAACTCCAGGGACCTTATCAATGACTGTTTCTGATGACAATCAAACGATTTATATTCATGCGATGGATATTCGAGATCGAGATGAAACGATTAAGTCCATTAAAGACACATTTGAGAATGCAATTATGGAGGTGACTAGATAATGAATGAGATTGCACTTATGTTTCTTCATTGGTCAGTTCTTGTATCATTAGTTACCGTCTCCATATCAATCCTTTTATTACTTTATCGGACAATAAAGGGGCCTACCAATCCTGATCGAGCGATTGGACTAGATGCCATGGGGATTACCTTAATTGCACTTGCTGCCTTAGTTGCCATTCAGCTGAATACGACGTTCTTTAATGAAGTTATACTCCTTATAGGAATTCTTGCTTTCATTGGAACAGTTGCCATTGCTAAATTTATTGAAAAGGGTGTGATTATTGATCATGACCGAGATAAGTCTTAACCCTTTTATAGCTATTTTGATTAGCCTTTTACTATTATTTGGAACTTTCTTTATCCTTTCAACATCAATCGGCTTAATCCGATTACCTGATGTTTATACTCGTTCTCATGCTGCTTCCAAAGGAGCAACACTTGGAATAGCCAGTATCTTATTAGGGGCTTTTCTCTACTTCTTATTTGCTCATGGAGAGCTCAGTACCTCATTATTATTAGGGATCATCTTTGTTTTACTCACATTGCCTGTGAGCGGACATATGATCGCAAGAGCGGCTTATAATAGCGGAGTACCTTTATGGGATAAGAGTGTACAAAATGAACTTGATCAAAAGCAAAAAAGACGTGAAAAAGTATAACCATATAGATAGTGAAAATGCTCAGTGTAATTGTACACTGAGCATTGTTTGTAATACGTGTTATAAATACTTCCTGTACTCAAACTATAAGTTCTGTTTATTTTCATAACAAGATTCTCGGATAACGAGGTTATGAGGGATCATAATTCGTTTAACCGGTTGATTTTGATTTTCAGTTTGATCAATTAAGCTTTTCGCCGCCTGATAACCAAGCTGGAAAATATTGATATCAACGGATGTAAGAGGGGGTCTTGAAATTTCCGTCAAAAGAACATTATTAAAGCCAACGACTGAAATATCGTCCGGAACAGCCTTCCCCATCTCATCAAGCTTATTTAAAACGCCTAGTGCCATTAAATCATCCATAACCACAAGAGCAGTTGGTGGTTTTTCTAATGATAGCAATTCGGTTATTGCTTCACGTCCGCCCTCTTTTAAAAATTCAACATGCTTTACATATTCATCCCGGTAGGGCAGATTATTACTTAAAATGGCATGTTTAAATCCCTGCAATCGATCAATGGTAACGACTAGATTAAGACTTCCTCCAACAAACGCCACTCTTTTATGACCTAGCTTTATTAGATACTCTGTCACATCTATTGATGCTTGGACATTATCATTATCAACATATGTAATTTCCTTTTTATATTTATAAGGTTTCCCGATCACAACAAATGGAAAAGATTGATCTAATAAATAGTCAATTATTTTATCATTAAATCTTGAATAGAGAAGGATGATCCCATCGACCCTACGGCCTTGCACCATCTGGACGACACCATCAAAAATTTCTTCCAATGATTCTCCTGTTGATATGTGTAAAGAATACTTTTTCTCATGTGCACCCTTGCTGATACCACGAATTACTTCAGGAAAAAAGGGATTCTGTAAAGCCTTATCAGCGGAACTAGGCATAACTAGTCCAATCGATTGTGTTGAGTTACTCGCTAAGCTTCTAGCGATAAAGTTAGGATGATAACCCAATTCTTTCATGGCTTCTCTTACTCGCTCTTTGGTTTCACCACTAATATTAGGATGATCAGCAATAACTCTTGAAACAGTGGAAGGTGCTACGTTTGCAAGCTTTGCAACATCTTTAATTGTAATCGACAACAGCACCGTCACTTCCTCTCTTGTTGAATATAGATATATAAGCATAGAAACTAAATAGGGATCTTTTTATTGACTATTTAGATCGAAATTATAAGTACCCATACATGTATAGTACTAATAGCCTTCTTATCCATTATAATGTTTATCCCGTTTATATTGTATGGTTATATTGTTTTTAAAGATACTTTCATTAACTCTAAAAACTGATTAAAAGAAGCCCACTACTTATACTAGTAATGGGCCCTTCTCTTTAATTTTTAATAATTGTGTATTCGATTGTCTTTGTTGCTTTCGTAATTGCACCACCATCATTTTTAAAGACTGTAGATTTATTTTCTTCTGATGGTTGAATTTGAATTGTTACTTTGTTCTCACCCTGTGCTAATTGGAGACTATGAGAGAAACTCATATCATCATTTATTGATACTACCTGACCATTTATGGTAAGGACTCCTTCTTTAATTGCATTTCCTTTTATCGTAATACTGTCAGAAGTCACAGATTGACCATCAGTATGACTTGTAATTACGACTGGCTGATCTATCCAACGAAGGATTTTATCCTGTATTACCATTTCATTTCCACCTTCGTTTGTCACGACAACTGAAAGATCCGTACCTTGTGCACCATACCCGTAATAGCTGATATCATCGTCATTAGGATTAAGCGGGGTGTGATCTGCTAATCCCTCCTGATCCCATGTACCGTTTTTCACGTATTTATAGGTCAGCACTTCACCTTCTTCTGCCTCAACTGTATATTCATAATCATTTGTTACAGCACCTGCACGAGTCATCTGCCATGCACCTGTATTCCAGCCGTTCTTACTACCAGGAATAGTTATATATATACCCTGAGGTGTGTAAACTGGAGCATTTACTTTAAACGTGACCTTCACTGTCACAAGTTCAGGTGTCACTGAGACTTGATTTGATTTCACTTGATTTCCTGCCTGGTCATAGACATGGACTTCATACGAATACGTTTTTCCATTTGTTACATTGATATCCTGATAAGATGCCCTTAATGGATCAAACAACATGTCAATAATTTCACCATCTCGGACAATAGCATACATATAAGGATCATTTGCCCCGTCTATCTGCCATGATAGATTTACTTGACCTGATTCCTGTACCGGTTGGTTCAACGATATTTTTTCAACAGGCTGAATTATATCATCACCTTTTACATAGCTAACATTGAGTGCTTGACTAGTAACCCAATTACGGCCAAGATCAGTGGAGAAAGCAAAACGATATTCATAGCTTCCTTCTATAAGAGGAAGGAAATTTGCTTGATAGACATTAAATTCATCTTGTTGACTACTATAAATTGCTTTGTATGAAGTCCATGTGTCTGTACCTGGAGCTCTCACCTCTAGCTTTGCCATTAAGCCTTCCATCTCACCATTTTCGGTTTCTCCTTTAACAAAAATATTGGCTGAAATGGTTTGAGGACTTGAAAGATTAATCTCCCCTGAATCTAAAGCTGTCAATTGATCTATCTGATAAGTATCCAGTGTCAACTTTACATGAGGGATAACAGCTTCATTTGTTTCAACTTTTGTAGATTCATTTTGATGTTGATCAAGAGCAACAATGGCAAAGTAATATTTACGTCCATTTTCAAGACCTTCAATTGTCATATGCGTTTCGGTTGTTTCTGCTACCTTTTGATAGAAAGCACCTTTTATAGTTGATTGGTAGATTGCATACTTTTTAGCATCGCCTTCCCACGATAGGGTTGCCGTGCGGCTTCCTTCCTCTGCACTTATATTTGTAACAGCTGATGGGCGTTTAAGTTTTTGACCTTTATCCGAAACAAGCATACGTCCACTCATAGCTGGTACGGTTATAGTTAGTGTTCCATCTTTTGACTTCACTTTATATTTTTTATTTAGCTGGTCAGTTAGTTGCACGCCGTTTATTAAAAGTTCTTTCACGTCTAATTCAATCGTTTTTTCTTCGTTACCTCTATTGGTAATAACAATACCAGTATTCTTTTTATCAGTACGCGAAAATGCTAGCACATCTCCATTTGCGTATATATGATTCAAATCTCCATAACTAAATAGCTTTTGATAGTTTTCACGTATGTTTCCTATTTTCTTATAATGATTGATTAGATTTTTATCTTCTTGGCCCCATGGGTATGTGCGACGTCCATCAGGGTCTTTGGAACCTGTCATTCCCGCTTCATCACCATAATAAATGGTTGGTGCTCCGGCATACCCCATCTGAAGGATTGCAGCAAGCTTTAAGCGTTGAATTCCGAGTTCATGATTATAGTTATTATCATACTCAGAGCGTTCAAAAGAATCTGTTCCATTTCCTAACATAAATGAAGCTCTAGATGTATCATGTGATCCCA
Source organism: Bacillus mesophilus (assembly GCF_011008845.1). GTDB lineage: Bacteria > Bacillota > Bacilli > Bacillales > SA4 > Bacillus_BS > Bacillus_BS mesophilus. Next base: position 529,392 of record NZ_JAAIWM010000002.1, read on the forward strand.
TTAAATTCATCAATGCATAGAAGGCTTCTTTAGGATAATCCTCATAAATAGCATTGAGTTGATCCTCCGCTCCTTCAGCATTTCCATTCTTTAAGTAATCGATCATCGCCCCACGGAATCGGTAATTCATAACAGAATCATATAAATCACCAAGGAAGTATTCAGATGCATCATCCCAAATCTCACCTAGTATTAACGGATCATTCTTTTTACCAGTCTTCAATTCTTTACGGAATTCAAGCCAAAATTCTGGATCCACCTCATTTGCTACATCTAACCTCCAGCCAGATGCACCGCGGTCTAGCCAAGATTTTGCAACAGAATCCTCTTCATACATTATATAATTTGCAAAGGATTCATTATTTAATTCTGATAGATAATCCACTTTATTGCCTGGTATCGATTTGATCTCTGGCAGAGAGTCATAGCCCCACCAAGCTTGATATTTATATACACCCTCTACTTTTTCATTTTCAATATTAAACCAGTTATGAAAACCGTAAGAGCTAAAAGTCTGTCCTTACTTAATAAACTTTTCTTCTACCTGTTTCTTCGCAGTTTCTTCATTCGTACCGGCATTTACAAGGTCATACACAGCTGACCAATACTCATATGCGCCTACCGTATCGTACTTTCCATAACGATCAAAATAGATAGAATCATCGCCAACATGGTTAAATACACCATCTAATATTAAATGCATTTTTCGTTTCTTTAGCTCTTTTGTGAATGCTTTAAACTCTTTATGGCTTCCGAACATCGGGTCAACTGCTTTAAAATCTGCTGCATCATATTTATGATTGGAAGCTGCTTCTGCTATTGGGTTTAAGTAAAGAGTGTTTACACCAAGCGATTGGATATAATCTAGCTTTTTATGAATTCCAGTAAGATCACCACCATAAAAATCATTAGCCCAAATTCCGTCCCCTGTATACCCCTCAGTTCCTACTTCACGAGGGTTGTCAGGTATTGCTCCCCACTCCTGAAATTCAATAGGTTCTTCTCCTCTAGCGTTTGCTTTTGCCTTGTCATTGCTTTTATTTCCATTGAAGAAACGGTCTGGGAATATTTGATACACGACAGCTTCCTTCATCCAATCCGGAGTTTTATAAGCTGGGTCATATACAGTCAATTGAAATAAAGATGCGTTCTGATCGGATGCAGCCCCACTGCTTCCTTCACGAACGTCTTCACCATACTCCATTTGTCCTGCCCCATCACGGGCAATAAATTTATAACCGTAAACACCTTTATCTTTTGGTGTGAAACTCGCTTCCCAGAATTCTACTTCCTTACCATTTAGTTCGAGCCAACCTGCACTTTCCATATTAATCGTAACCGTATTTCCGGTATTATAATTCTTTAGTAGAACTCGAGCACTTGATAAGTCGCCTTTTTTGGATTGAAGACGTAGCTTTACATCGTCTCCTGCCTTTACAGCACCAAACGGGAAGCGGTAGGCTGAATCCCAAGTGTTATGATATAGTTCGCCTCCTTGGACATTTCCATCGGGAAGGCCCGGATCATAATTAGTATAAACAGCTTTTGTTTCGTGATTATAGTAAAAAGTGATGGTTGAGTCCTTTAATACATTCAATACCACGTTCTTTTCTGGATAGGAATGAGTCCAGTCTGTGCCCAGTACAATCTTAAACTCATACCTCCCCCTAGGAACGTTAGCTTCATATGTGAATACATTATCGAAATCAGGATCTTGAAGAATAGCTGTGGATTCTGATGGGGCCCATACTGCACCGGCATTAATTGCAGGTTGAATGTCTCCTACAATTCTAGGTTTCTGGCCGTCTGGAAGCTGGATTATTACTCTATGTGTAGTATCATCATAGATGAAGGTTACTTCTTGCTCATTCTCTAGTGTTAATTGATAATTGCTTCCACCAGGCTCTCCATCTACACCATAGTTTTCGTCCCATGATTGGTTAATGGCTATTTTGTATTCATAGCTGCCAGCAGGCAAAGTTCCTGTTAATATGTATTTTCCGTTATCCTGTAATGTCATCTGTGTTGCTAAATCAGCAGGATTCCACTCTTTTGAATCACCTAATTCATCTTGTAGGGTACCTACTAATGTAACAATTCGGTCTTCAGCGAGTGCAGACTTAGGGTTTACAAAAGAAATTCCCGCAAACGTTTGCACAAAAAGAAAGATAAGAACTATTAAACTAACAATCTTTCTAGATTTACCTCTCATTGTTTCTCCTCCTATACAGTTAAATTAACGCAAACGTTTGCATAAATGAAAACGCTTACTCAACTTCTATTATCTAACTTTCTGTATATTAAAAAAATAGGTCTTTTGCTACTTTTTGGAAATGTTTTATTAGGACTAATTAGCTATTAGTAAAGATAAAGCGCCAAATCCTTAGATAATAGTGAGTAGATAATTTTCTTACACGATGTAAAAGAAAGAGATAATTAGTAATCCAACCCATTTTCTTAACAGTTATTTTTTTGTCATAAGTTAAAAAACCAGACCACTGAATGGGTCTGGTTTAATTGTCTTCAGTTATTTTCCCTATTGGTTGTCCAACTTTCACTTCTTGTCCTACTTTTATTTCTTCTGATAAGGTAAACGTATTTTTTTCAAACAATAATACTACCGTAGATCCAAAAGAGAAATACGCAATTTCTTCACCTTTTTCGATATGCTCGCCTTGATGTGTTAGATCAATACCGTTTACAAACATTGCGCCTACCTTTACTAACGCCATATGAGTATGATCACCTTGAATCTCTGTAATCACACGAAAGTTTTTGGAAAATGGACTTTTTCCATACAGAATTCCCCACTGATTTACTGGATAGGAGGAGGTTCCTAGTGACCAGGAAGAGAGGATTTTACCAGAGATAGGAGTATGAATTCGATGATAATGGCTTGGACTTAAATATATAATCACAAACTTACCTTCTACATATTTAGTGGCTACTTCCTTTTCACCAAGCATCTCCACAATAGAGTAGTCTTTTCCTTTTACCACAAAAGTTTGATCTATCGTTATTTCACCTTGTTCTGCCAATACTCCGTCCACTGGAGAGATGATTGAATATGGATTAGTGTCAACTGTTCGCACAGTTGATTTTAATTTTCGTGTAAAAAGATCGTGAAGTGTATGATATTCAGAAATTGGTTTTTCCATTTCTTCTATGTTCAATTTATAGACCCTTGTAAACGATGGAATCAATACTTTGCTATATTTAGATCTTGTTAATCTTTCTAACCATTTTGATAGAAACGGCCTGTTTGTTAATTCAATAAGAGAACGATAAAAAAGTTTAATCAAGCTAATGCCTCCTGAACTAAATTTACTACTACTTAGATGATACAATGTAAGGTTTAAAATAACAAATACCATTTAAAAGGTTTCTAATACCCTCAAAAATGAGTAGTTTTCATAGAATTATGTAGAGGTGAGAGTTTCATTCATTTACACATAAGGAGATTGATATGGAGAGTTATTTAAAACAGTCACTTGAGGAATGGAAAGAAGAAATCGTTCAGTACTTAAATGAGGTGAATGAGGAGTACGAAAAGGTGAAGCGTGAGTTACATATTTATTCTTTTAAATATGGAATCACTAATCAAGTGATTCAATCTACCTCTAACGAAGAAATTACTAAAGTGATTAAGCAAAGCTATCATAAACCCTTTGAAGAGAGATATACCCAATTAAAAGAAGAAATAAAAGATTTAGAGGAACAGAGAAAAGTATTTCAAATGTTTGTAGATAAAATCGAAAAGGTTAGTCTACGTGAGGAAATTAAAACGATAAATTATTAGAAAAACTTGACTAGCGCCAAGTCCTTGGACGAAGGTGATTGCTTAGTTTTTCTTATGCGATGTAACAGAAGAGAAACAGTTAGTTATCCAAACCCTCTTATTAGTATTAAAATTTTTTATACTTTCCTAAAAGCCTAAAAAGAGACCAAATCGGTCTCTTTTTAATAAGCTGTTTTTCATACTTTGATGTTTTTTAATTTGTTCGTTTCATTGCACTCCAAACACTTGCTTTCCGCGGGGAGGAAGTCGAGCCTCCTTACTAGAAAAGAGAAAGTGCCCCGATTAGCCCCGACAAGCAAATGTTCCTTCTAGAAAAAAAGGTGGTTTTCCCTTTTATTCTAGAAGGGTTATTTGACCTCGAGGGGCTGGGCACTGCAACTAGACAAGCTTCGCCTGTGGGGTCTCGACCTTTCCTCTATGTCCCGCGCTTGCACAGGATGTGCCGATCTCTACGTTTGCCACAGGACGTGGCAGGTTTTAGTAAAGGGTCCTTTATCAGTGTTTTCCGCTCCATTTCACTACTCTTAATATTCAAAAGAAACAATCTTAACAAAAAAGCTCTTAAATACTAATTCTTACTTTGTCATTTCTAAGAAATCATGTACATCCTGTACAGACAGAAGTAATGCTTTTTCCCAGAATTCGGGCTGTGTTAGATCAACGCCTAAATGCTTTTCTGCTAAATCCTCTACAGTCATACGGCCTGTATCTCTTAGTAGGGCAATATACTTCTCTTCAAAACCTTGTCCTTCTTCTAGAGCTTTTGCATAAATCCCTAATGAGAATAAGTAACCGAATGTATATGGGAAGTTATAAAAAGGTACTCCTGTTATATGGAAATGAAGCTTAGATGCCCAGAATGTTGGGTGATACGTATCTAGTGAATCTAAATAAGCTGTTTTTTGAGCAGTTTCCATTAGTTCATTCAGTCTTGACTGACTAACCATTCCTTGCTTTCTTTCTTCGTAGAAAGATGTTTCAAATAAAAACCTTGAATGGATATTCATATATAGAGCTACACTACGTTGCACTTTATCTTCTAATAAGGCTAACTTCTCTTCCTCTGATGTAGCATTCTTAACTGCAGCATCTGCTACAATCATTTCAGCAAAAGTCGAAGCTGTTTCTGCCACGTTCATAGCATAGCGTTGGTTTAATGGCTCTAAATCATTCATTACGTGCTGGTGGAAAGCATGACCGAGCTCATGAGCTAATGTTGAAATATTAGAAGCTGTACCTGAGTATGTCATAAAGATTCGAGATTCTGCTTTTTCAGGGAAGCTTGTGCAGAAACCACCTGGTCTCTTTCCATTTCGATCCTCTGCTTCAATCCAACGATCTTCAAAAGCCTTACGTGAAAAATCAGCCATTTTAGGTCCGAATTTTGCGAAGTTCTCTAAAATGAATTCTGCTCCCTCTTGGTATGAAACGGTGCTTGTAGAGGATGCAAGAGGTGCATCCAGATCATACCAACTAAGCTTCTCTAATCCAAGTAAGGAAGCCTTTTTTTGCAAGTATTCTGCAAATACTGGCTTGTACTTTTCAATAACATTCCACATTGTATCTAGCGTTTCTTGCTTCATTCTATTAATAAATAGTGGTTCTTTTAATACTTCATCCCAACCACGATTTTTATAAGTCGTTAATCGGAATCCAGCAAGATGATTTAGTGTTTGAGAAATAAGATCTCCATCTTGTTCCCATGCTTTCTCCCAGTTTTCAAACACTGTTTTTCTAACATTGCGGTCAGGATTTGAAAACTTGTTAGCCGCCTGTCCAATTGATAACTGCTTTACTTCTCCATCCTCTTCAAATGGAATTGAAATTTTACCAGTAATCGTGTCATACATTTCAGACCATCCATGATAACCATCAACACCAAGTCCGAGAATTAAGGACTCCTGTTCTACACTTAACTTTTCCGCTGCACGCTCTTTACGTTCTTGTAGAATAAAACGTAATGATTGTTGATCTTCTTGATTTAAGAATGTATTCCAGTCTGTCTCATCCACTGATAATAGAAATTGGTCAAACTTACCCAAAGCTGCTTGAAATTCTGCAGATAAGCTAGTTGTTTTTCCTCTTAGCTCTCCCGCTTTTTTATCTTTCACATCTTGAGCCTGTAAACATGAAATAAAGGCACTAGCCTCCCTTACCTGATTCATGACTCTTTGAATTGTTGTAATCACAGCAGGTAATTCAGTAACCACTTTTAAGGAATCTAACTGAGCATTTAGTACATCAAGATTTTGAGCTAATTCATTGAGGTATGCCTTGAATTCTGTTGATTCACTTCCACCATTAAAAAACCTGTCTAAATCCCAAGTTAAAGAATATGTACTCACATTTTTACCCCCTTATTATGTATATATTTAGTATACCGAAATAAATGGTTTATTTCTATTTCAAATATCTGAATCTAATATTAACAGTCTACAAAAAAAGAGCTTATGCGTAATAGCATAAGCCTATTTATCTACGATATACATTGTTGTAGTAATATCCGCCACCTAGAACAATCAATAGGATTAATAACACAACAATCAGCGCATAACCCCAACCGAATCCTCCACCGTATGATGCTCCAGGATAACCATAAACAGGGTATGGGCCATATCCATAGTAAGTCATCCTTCTCACTCCTTATTAGATACTTATACCATAGCTTATGTAAGGAACTTAAAAGTGTATAGGACATTCGCTTATTTTCCATGTCATTCATCAAATCAAATTTAATTTACGCAAAATTTGGATTTAATTTACAATTGATTAACAATTTTTGTTGAAAAATGTCCTATCATGGAGATAGATCATTCTAGGAGGTTCAACATGGCAGACAAAAGCCTTAAGCTCTTTAAAAGAAATAAAAAAACAAGACCTTTCCAACATGTATCACCATTATTAGATAATGTCATGAGTAAGTTCAGTTTACAAAACAGGCTCTTATTTTTATTTATTTTTTTAATGATTATTTCAGTAACAACAGTTGGTATGAGCTCTTATTATCAGGCAAGAGAAACAACGGTTATAACTATTGAAAATCGATTAAATCGTGAAGCTGAAATTATGTCATATATGGCAGAAAACTTAAAATTCCTTTATGTGAGTGATGATCAGTATTTTAAACAGCAGTTAGAGATTGCCATTCGTACTCAACAATACCAACTAGAAAAAGATGGGATTCAATCCTATGCCTTCTATATTTCTAATAACCAAATCAATCCTTTTCAAATAAGCAAAGATCATAATCTCTTATTCTCTGATGTGCTAATCGAAAAGATTGTAAAAAAGAGTGATGGAGTATTTGAAGAGTCCATTGAAAATAAAGATTATACTATGGCTGTCCAAGAAATGAATGAAATTAATGGACATTATGTACTTCTTGTTCCCACTCAATCTTATCTAGGGCCAATCAACCAAATGTCTTTGATTACGATCATTACCATCATTATTAGTCTAATCATATCGTCTATTCTTATTTTCTTTTTTGTTCGAAGTTTTACAAACCCACTATCTACTTTACAAAAAAGTATGATTGAAATTAGATATGGCAATCTAAGTGGTTCTGAACCAATTCAAACCACGATCCCTGAGCTAAGATCTTTAAACAAGAGTTTTCAAATGATGGTGGATCAAATGCATTCTGTCATTCTTGAATTAGATGGAACAACAAAATTACTTGAGAGAACAGGCGAAGATTTAAGTGGATCTTCCGAGAATGCTTTATCCTTTAGCCGTCAACTAATTGAGTCCATTAAAGTTGTAAAAGCAGGTGCAGTCCAAACCGCTAGCAGCTCTGAAGAAAGTGTAAATGACTTTCAAGCTATGAAAGATCAAACTAAGAACTTGATTACTAATATGGAAGAGGTGTTTAAAAGTTCTCAAGATATGAATACATCATCAGAGCAGGGTGAAACAAAAATCAATGAATTGATTCAAACCATTCGTAGCTATGAGTCTGATTTTACACATATGACTTCAACCATTCATGAAGTGAACCATCATGCTGCTTCGATTTCTAAAATGGTTGGTTTAATAAAAGGGATCGCAGACCAGACAAAACTTCTTGCTTTAAATGCAACCATTGAAGCTGCCCGAGCAGGAGAAGCCGGTAAAGGTTTCGCTGTTGTTGCGAATGAAGTAAGAAAGCTAGCGGACCAATCAGCTCTAGCCACTGAAGCAATTGTTACATCCATACATAACATGGAGGGAATAACCCACAAGGCCAATAATGAATTTGCACAAATGCTCCTTAAAATTAAATCTAATCTATCGATGGCAACCGAATCACAGAAATCTTTTGATGAGCTGATGCAAGAGATTACCCATCTCAATAACAGGTTGTTAAGCATGAAATGGGTTCTATTTGAACTTCAGGATACTTTACCTACCTTAGAACAGACAACTATTAACAGTGCATCAGTCTCTCAAGAGACATTAGCTAGTTCCGAGAAAATGCTTGCTGCAAGTGATGAGCAAATGGTGAAAATGGAATCCACTCATAGGATTGGAGTGGAACTACAAAAGCTCTCTAGATCGCTTGCTTCCATTACAAAACAGTTTACACTTCATTAAATTTAAGAGAACAATAGACAAGACTTTCCACGAGAAGTCTTGTCCTTTTTTTTCATGGACAGACACAAACAAGCCTGTTAGTACATAGGTATAAAAATAGGCAATTGCCTACATACCTTTTGGAGGTGAATGGAAATGGCGGGCTTATTGGCTGCACTCGGATTCTTTGTTAAAGAGCTAGTATTATTCGTCACATATGTTAAGAACAATGCATTTCCTCAGCCTTTATCTTCAAGTGAAGAGCAGAAATATTTAAATCTAATGGCCGAGGGAGATGATGAGGCTAGAAATCTTCTCATTGAGCACAATTTGAGATTAGTTGCTCATATTGTTAAAAAGTTTGAAAATACAGGAGAAGATGCTGAGGATTTAATTTCAATTGGAACGATCGGGCTCATAAAAGCAATTGAAAGCTATTCACAAGGTAAAGGTACAAAATTAGCTACCTATGCAGCACGTTGTATAGAGAATGAAATTCTGATGCATTTACGCGCACTTAAAAAGACAAAAAAAGATGTATCTCTTCATGATCCGATTGGTCAGGATAAAGAGGGAAATGAGATTTCGTTAATTGATGTCCTAAAATCTGAATCAGAGGATATCATTGAATTAATACAATTAAATATGGAGCTAGAAAAAATTAAAGAATATATTGATATTTTAGATGAGCGAGAAAGAGAAGTTATTACTGGTCGCTTTGGCTTAGATTTACAAAAAGAAAAGACTCAAAGGGAAATTGCGAAAGAACTTGGTATTTCTAGAAGCTATGTATCTCGAATTGAGAAGCGTGCATTAATGAAGATGTTTCATGAATTTTACCGAGCTGAAAAAGAGCGTAGAAGGTCGTAGTGATAGTTAGTGCCTTGTAGTAATATGGATTCCCATATAAGAATGGCCCCGTTACCAATAACGGGGCCATTTATTTATAATACAGTGTTTGTATCTGTCTTTAGTCTTTCTCTTTACGGTGTTGGTAGTAATCCAGCTTCAGCGCCCAGCCCCCCCCCGAGGTTAAATAACCTGAAGTGAATAAAATGAAAAAACCACCATTTTCTTCTCTACAGAACATTTACTTGTCGGAGCTAAACGGGGCGCTTACGCCTTTTGTTATATCTACATATAATGATTCATTCTATTACGAATATCGTTTGATTGTTCACGAGTTTGTTGGACTAACAAACTGTTCTGGTATTCCTCAAGTGTCATTTCTTTTTGTTCCTTCTTTTTGAAAAAGGAAAATAAAAATAAATGAAACGGTATCATACTAATCCCTCCTACTATACTTTGCTTTACGTTAGGTGGAATCCTTCTCCACACATAACCAAATGACAATCACATTCTTTTTGCTATTAATCATCTAAATACCCTCCTTATAGTTTTTAGTTAATTTCTAGATAAAGTGTCTAAAAGAGCTTTTATGTTCCTGCATTTGGTTGGAGATGGAATTCATCTTTTGTTCTCGAAAAATATCATGTTCTGAGTAATTTCGTTTATTGATGGTAATGCAGAAAAATAAGATATTGAACGTCATGGGATCACCCCTCTCTATTATTAATGATGTCTACTTGAAGGCACAAAAAAACCACAGGAGTACCCTGTGGTTTAAAAGGACATAAAAATCCACAGGAGTCTATTCTTCCTGTGGATGGTAGTAGACAATAGTTAGTTACTGTTAACCAATCCAGACATGGCCGAATAGCTTTTATTATATTTACTTGTTGTAACTGCTACTAAAGAGATATATAACATTTGATTCGACCTCCTTTTGGTTAATTTTGTATTACAATGGTAATTATATCCAAAGTTACCAGAGAAGTAAACCACTTTTAAAATAAAATTTTAATTTGGACAAAAAATAGGCAAATCCACCATGCTTTTCCCATACCTATTATTTAAGGGGGGATCATCTGTGGAAACGTCAACGTTCATATTATTAGCTATCGGTTTTATCACCTTATTTGGAGTGGTTTGTCATTTTCAAGTGATGTTTACATTTAAGAATTGGCAGCAGGAATTAGAAAAACTTGATCAAACTCAATCAACAACGTCATCTGTTAGATGGATTAATAACATAATTAATGAATATCAATCTTATAAACAATTACAGCACGAACCTATTAACACGATTTCATTGGTAGAGAAACATTTTCTGAAAGAGAGAATTCGTCTATTTGGAGTACTTTCAACACCGGTTGGTAATGTATTAAAGCTTCAGTCGCTTTTGCCTATGACAGCGATTATATGCGGAATTCTTGGTACCTTCATTGGCTTAACAATTGCCATGTTTTCCATGCAAGAAATTTTGGCAACCATTAGTTCACCTACTAGCGACGTAACCATGAATAGCATCGTATCTGCTATTTCATTACCGTTTCAAGGCATGAGCTTGGCATTTGTGACTAGTATTGCTGGAATTGGAAGTTCCCTCTTATTGAACTTATTTCAAACTGGCTTTTTATCTGGTGGTACCTCGATTAGCTACTATAAGAATAGTATCCTTGCCGAGGCAGAAAGCCTCTTAGATCACTCGATTGCTAGTAAGGTACAAAATGAGAAGCCAAAGGATTTAATGGAAAAAATTCTAGACCGTTTTTCTGAAAAGGTACAACAAGCATTTGAAAACTCAGTTCACGCGTTTGGAGATAAGATGGTTGATTTAACAAGTGAACTAAAGGAAGTAACTACTCAAGTCAGAGAAATGTTAAGACAGCAAGAAAGAGCTACCGAAACATTTGCCGATACATCTGATCGTTTAAAAGAATTTAGTAGTGAACTCTCTGTGTCGATTCAGTCTTTACAGGGCGTTAGGTCAGGTATTGACTCTGAGCTTCAAACACTTTCAAAGGCAGTTAAAGGGCTTGAAAAACAACTGCAAGGCTCACTTGAGAAACAGGAAACTGGTCAAAGACGATTTGAACAGATGCTTCAGCGTTCAGATCAGTTGTTAAAGGACTCATCTACAAAAACAGCTGAAATCAGTCAACTCTTTCTAAAAGGGCTTGAGGATCAAATGAGTAGAGCTTATGTAAAACAGGAAGAAATGGAGCGAAGGTTATATCAAAAGCAAGAGGAAATGACCTATGCCTTTCAAGATAAGCACTCTCAATATAATCATGCTGCACAAGACTTTGCTTCTTCCGTTCATCATTTAGAGAAAGCTTGGAATGAAGTAGTAGAACGATTACGAAGAGATATGATGGATGCTAAAATGGAGCAATCTAGAATAAGACAACAACCCTCAATGAATAACGAGAACCGTGAACTTATTCGTGCCATTGAGATGATGAGTGAACGTTCGACTTATGATTTAAATCAAATACAGCAATATTTAACAGAATTGTATCAGGTCCTTTTACGCATCGTTGAACAACAGCAATATGTCTCAAATGCCCCAAGACGAAGTCAAATTCCAACTAGAATTAATGAGTAGGTGTTCTCATGAGTAGACTAAGAGGCCGAATGGAAAATGAAGAAGAACAATTAGATTATTACTGGCCATCTTTCACCGATATGATGGCTATGATCGTGCTCGTCATTTTATTTATCGCCATCATTGCATTCGTCCAGGCCATTTATACAGCTTATGATCAAGCAGAAATTAAACAAGAGCTGCAACAAACTGTTGAAATAAAAAAGCAAATATCTGATTTAATTGAACAGCGATTAGAGGAAAATGTAGGAAAAGATAAAGTAACACGAGGACCTAATAACACCATCTCCATAGAAGGCGATATTTTATTTGATACTGGAAGCTCTGTTGTTAGTGAGGCCGGTAAAGGTGTTTTAGCATCACTTAGTGATGGAATCGTAACCATATTGGATGACCCAGAACTACAGCCTTATTTATATATCATTTTAATTGAAGGGCACACTGACTCTGTTCCATTTGATAACTGGAGTTTATCTACAGACCGTGCTGTGTCTGTCGTCAAATATTTACTTGAGGCTAACCCAAAGCTTGCAACCAAGGAGTATGCGCAATATTTAGCAGCAACTGGGTATTCAGAATTCAAACCTATGGTTGAAGGAACCTCTGAAGAAGCTCTAAGAAAAAATCGAAGAATTTCCTTTCAGATTATATTAGATGACCAAAAGTGGCAGGAATCCCTAAATGCTGTCTTACAAAATCGATAATCTTATAAAAAAAGACTAACTAAGGCATTTAGCTCTAGTTAGTCTTTTCACTTTATAATAACGCTCTGTTAGAGTTTTTATTTAGCCTCTCCATCCAGCTCGTTTAATTGCTTTTTATATGATGTAGCCTTCTTGAATGAGAAAAACGATGCAGCTAAGAAAAGAATCGTAGCAATCATCATAACAGACGTCTGTTGCATTTCTTTACCTTCACTTGGAATGAGTACACCAATAAACATAAATACACTTACGGCTAGTAACACCATACCAAATCGATTAAAATCTGTTACTTTATCTTGTATTGCTTTAACATTACTATTCACAGTTAGTACCTCTTTTCTATGAATCTTATACTCTATTTTAGCATAGAAAAAAAGGACATAAAGGATGTAAATAAAACCAATATTAGTACCAAAATTGTCTAAGTAATTAGTGACCAAAACAATTATTTTTAAAACTTCAAAAAAAAAGAAAGAGCCTTCCAAGCCAGGAAGGCTCAATACATTATACTATGCTAAAGCTTGCTGTAAATCCTCGATTAGATCTTCTACATCTTCTAAGCCAACAGAGATACGAACTAACCCTTCTGTAATTCCTAGCTCTGCACGACGTTCTACAGGAATAGAAGCATGTGTCATTCTAGCTGGAACAGATATTAAGCTTTCCACTGCTCCTAGGCTTTCGGCTAATGTGAAATATTTTAATTTTGAAAGCAATTGATCAGCTTTTTCTGCACTTCCTACATCAAAGGAAATCATTCCACCAAAGCCACCGGCCTGTCTCTTTGCGATCTCATGGTTAGGGTGTGTTTCTAGACCAGGATAAAAGACCTTTTCAACACTTGAATGATCTTGAAGAAAATCAACAAGCTTCTTTGTATTTTCTTCTGTCTCTTCCATTCTGATCCCTAGTGTCTTAATCCCTCTCATCAGTAACCAAGAGTCTTGAGGTCCTAATACTCCACCAGTTGAATTTTGAACAAAATGCAGATCTTCAGCCAATTTCTTACTATTTACGACTACAAGTCCAGCAACTACATCACTATGACCACCTAAATACTTAGTCGCACTATGAAGAACGATATCAGCACCTTGTGTAATTGGATTTTGCCAATATGGTGTGCTAAACGTGTTATCAACAATCGTTAATAAACTGTGTTTTTTAGCAAGCTGACTTGCTGCTTCAATATCAGTAATTTTGAGTAATGGGTTTGTCGGTGTTTCAATAAAAATCGCTTTTGTATTTGGTTGGATCGCAGCCTCAACCTTTGTAAGATCACTTGAGTCAACAAATGTTGATTCAATACCAAAGCGATTTAAAACTTTCGTCATAACGCGGTACGTACCACCATAAACATCATCTGTTAAAACGATATGATCTCCACTATTAAATAGCATAACCACTGCTGTTATAGCAGCCATACCAGAGCCAAAGGCAAAACCTGCTTCACCATTTTCTAATTCCTTAATTAGCTCCTCCAGTGCATGACGAGTAGGGTTACCTGTTCTTGAATATTCGAATCCGTTAAACTTTCCAACAGCTTCTTGCTTATACGTGCTTACTTGATAGATCGGTACAGAAACCGCTCCTGTATGCGGATCTCCGAAAATTCCACCGTGAATTAATTTTGTTTTTCTTCTCATCCTATATCCCTCCCTGATATATTTTCTTACTTAAGTAACGTTCACTGCTATCTGGAAAAATGGTTACGATATTAGTTCCTGGTTTAGCCTGCCTCGCTTCTAATAGTGCAGCATGTAAGGCTGCCCCCGAAGAGCTACCTACTAACAAGCCTTCCTTACTGGCAAGCTCTTTTACAAGATTAAATGCATCTATATCTGTTACGGTATGGATACTGTCAAAATAAGAGGACTCCATATATCCTGGTAAAAACTCCATTCCAATGCCTTCTGTTTTATGTGGACCAGATTCTCCACCATTTAAAATGGATCCCTCTGGCTCAACAATGACCGTTTTAACATTAGAGTTTTGCTCTTTTAAATATTTTGCTGTTCCCATAAAGGTCCCACCAGTTCCCGCACCTGCAATAAAGATATCAATATTACCATCAAGCTGGTTCCAAAGCTCCGGTCCTAGCGTTTTATAGTACGTATTGGGATTAGCTGGATTACCGAATTGCTGTGGGCAATAGGACCCTGGAATTTCTTCTAGAAGTTCTTGTGCTTTCTTAATTGCACCCTTCATACCTTCAGCTGTAGGTGTATGAACTACTTCCGCTCCAAGTGCTTTCATTAGCTCTTGCTTTTCAATGCTAAATTTTTCAGGGACACAAAACATAACACGTACATTTTTTCCGATGGCAGCAAGTGCTAAGCCTATTCCAGTATTTCCGGCAGTTGGCTCTATAATTGTGCCACCCTCTTTTACCTTACCGCTTTCAAGAGCTTCCTGAAGCAATTCCATTCCTAAACGGTCTTTTATGCTTCCACCTGGATTATAAAATTCAAGCTTTGCAAATAATCTTACTCCTTCTGGTAGAGAAAAGTTTGTGAGCTCAACCACTGGAGTATTACCAATCAACTCGTGAACGTTTTTATATACTTTCATGATTAACGTTCTCCCTGTAACTGCTTAATCATGGAAACAACAAGTTCAGATGAATGTTGAGCAGCCTTTTGTAGAAACTGTTCAAAGGATACATTAGATTCTTTTCCAGCAATATCTGATAAAGCACGTATCACAACGAATGGTACATGATACTGGTGACAAACTTGAGCAACCGCAGCTGCTTCCATTTCAACAGCATATAGTTCTGGTAACTTTGAACGAACATAATCAACACGTTCAGGTGCATTCATGAATGAATCTCCTGTCGCAATGGTCCCTTGTACAACCTGAACATCCGCTAGCTCATGAACTGCTTGAACAGCAGCATCAATTAGCTTCTGATCGGCTTTAAATGCTGCTGGCAAGCCTGGTACTTGACCATATTCGTAACCAAATGCGGTTACATCAACATCATGATGACGCACTTCATCAGATATCACGACATCCCCAACATTTAAAGAGTGCAAAAACCCTCCTGCTGAACCCGTGTTTATTACATAGTCTGGTTTAAATTGCTGAAGTAAGATGGTCGTACTCATTGCTGCATTTACTTTTCCAATTCCAGACTTTAATAAAATAACGTCAGTTCCGTTAAGCTTCCCCATCGAGAACTCACTATTTGCAATGACTTCTTCTTTTTTATCCTCAAGTTGTCCTCGTAAAATTTGTACCTCTTCTTCCATTGCTCCGATAATTGCTACTTTCATTCCTGATCCTCACTTTCTACTGTTTCACGGCCTCCATAACCCAAACAAATTCATTACAACGGGAGAAGGTAACTGAAAATCCATTTTCAGCAAATAGCTTTTCCAATACTCCAAGCGTTGTATAATATTCTCTGACTAAATCATCCGCTAAGTTATGATACCCTTGTTTTCTAGACTTTTCTACTATTTCCTCGTAAGCCTCTATTGATTCAAAGGCTGTGTCCGCAAATACTATTTTATCACCTTTTTGGAGGTAGTTTCCATACTTAGCTATTGCTCTACCCTTTTCTTCATCTGTTAGATGATGAAAAGCATAGGTACTTACAATCGTATTTATAGTTTGTGAAGGCCATTGGAAGTCCAAAAAATCACCGTCCGCTATAGATATGGTAGAAGGGACTTTCTCTAAAGCTAAACTTCTCATTGGTTCTGATGGTTCAATTCCATAGACAGTAACACCTTTTTCAATAAAGCGATGTGTTAGATTGCCTGTTCCTACCCCAAATTCTAATACGGTACCGATTGATCGTTCAACAACAGCATCTAGTATTTGTTCATAGTTTCTAAACACTTCTTTATATTCTTCATCATGACCATTTACTGAATCATCATAATGATCTGCCCAATCTTCAAACAACTCAAGAAATTCTCTCCCCATCTTGTTCACTCTCCAATTATTATAATTCCTATCAGTATAGTATGATTTATAATTAATATTGCTATCAATTTATCATAATTCGTTTTTTTCATCAATCTATTTGTTTTTATGGAATGGTTCCTTTACACTTCAGATTAGATGCACTTTGAACTAAAATGTAATAGATACATATGGGGGAGAACTTACTATGCAATTTTCATTAGAACAGATTGAAGATAAGATTGAGTTTTTTGAAGCAAGCAATATCCAAACACTTGAAAAAAAGATTCAAGAAAAAATCGATCATAACCGTGCAATCATGTTAGCCGTTCATCGTGTTTCTCATCAGGTTGCATTAGATTCAAAAACAGGACAGCCTTATTTTACAGCTGTTGTACATTTTAAAAATAAGAATAACTAAAGCTATTTTTTAACAAAGCTATGTAAAAAAAAGTAACAATCTTTATGAACAGCGTCTAAAAAAAGAGAGCCCAATCGGCTCTCTTACGTATATGTGCGGTGTAATTCATTCTTTAGTAAATCCTCAAAGCTCTTCACTGGTACTGGCTTAGAGAAAAAGTATCCCTGGCCAATTGTACATTCGTATTCTAAGAGCATCTCTACCTGTTCTTTCCTTTCGATTCCTTCAGCCACTACATTCAAGTTTAAATTCATTCCAATATCAATAATTGATTTTACAACAGATTGGTGTCTATAGTCCGTGACATCATCAATAAAGGATTTATCGATTTTGATTGTATCGATGGGTAAATCCTTTAACACATGTAGTGAGGAATAGCCTGTACCAAAGTCATCTAATGAGGCTTTCACACCTAAAGCACGCAACCCGTTTAGAACCCTTTTTGATTCTATTATATTTTGCATAATACTTTCAGTAATTTCAATTTCTAGATATTGTGGCTTTAGCTTGGATTCTACTAGGATTCTATTAACCATTTCCACAAAATCTCCATTTTGAAATTGACGTACTGAAGCATTTACTGATACACACAATGGTGGGTAGCCTTGATCCTGCCAGGTCTTATTTTGTCTACATGCATGTTCAAGAACCCATTCACCTATATAATCAATACAGCCTGTTTCCTCCGCAATTGGAATAAATTCAAAAGGAGATATGTTCCCAAGCTCAGGGTGTCTCCAACGAAGCAAGGCTTCCATACCGACGATTGTTTTAGTTTTCAAGTCAAATTTGGGTTGATAAAAAATTTCAAGTTGATTTTTCTCAATGGCTTTTTTAATTTCAGTTTCAATCTTCAGTTTACGAATATTTCTATCGTTTAAAACAGAATTGTAAAAGTAAAAATTATTACGTCCATTTTCCTTTACCTGATATAAAGCGACGTCTGCTTCCTTAAACAGAGTTTCACCGTTTTCACCATTTTGGGGATACAACGTAATCCCTATGCTAGGTGTAATGTTCAATTCATGCTCCTGGATCAGAAATGAAGTTGAAAAATCATTTAAGATTCCTTTTGCAATAAATGTAGCTTCTTCCTTCGTTGTATGAGGAAGGATAATAATAAACTCATCGCCACCTAATCTATAAACCATGTTTGTATTACCGATACACTTTTGCAGACGAACAGCAGTCTCTTTCAGCAGTAAATCACCGATATAATGACCTAGAGAATCATTAATGTTCTTAAAACCGTCTAAATCAACGAGCATTAATGAAATCGATCTGTCTTGATTACCATCAAATATTTTTAATAATGAGTTTAGATCATTCTTAAAACTACTTCGGTTGTTTAGTCCTGTTAAGGGATCGTGAAAAGCTAGAAATCTATACTCATTGATCAAGCGTTGATTTTTTTTAAAAATGAAGTGAAGTCTTGCAATAATCATAAGGAAAATAATCGTAAAGCCAATACTTAACGCATTAAATTCCCATTTATAGCTATACATAACAAAAACTAATAGGATCAGTACGCTAATATAAGGGAGAAATGTATCCTTAACCTCTTCCTCTAGGATTTCATCTTGTTGTTGAAGAGGTGTACGTAAAGAATAGTAACCTGAATACCCAATTAATAATAGAGATAGTAACCAGATTACATCAATAAATCCTCCGGTCTGATAGGTGCCCAAAATTGTTTGGTGAGCAAAAATAGAATCAGCTAAAACTTGTAGGAAAAACCCCACTAAGACCAATCTTAGCAGCTTTCTTTTTACACTATATTTTGATAAGTAATATAAATTAATCATTGCAAAGAAAATACTTAAGTCTATTAATTGATAAGCAATCGTTACACTATTAACTATTAGGCTATTGGATAAAGAAATGATAGGATTAATCAGGAAATAGACACTGATTGCTAATGCACTAAGCATGGAGATGATTAGGTTAAACATATACGGATTATTGTCTGTAGGTATTTTTATTATTTTAATTTTATAAATTAAGGCAACTAAGAAGAACAAATAGGACATAATCCAGAAGGCATAAGCCTGCTCTGGATAAACACTAGACCTAGTAATTAGTTGACTTAGAAACCATATGATACTGGAAATCAAAATACAAACGATCCCAAAATGTAAGAGCAACCAAAAATGTTTACTACTTTCTCCTCTTGTATGACGATAGGCTTGATAAAGCCAATAGGCACTAGTACAACCACCTATAAAGGTAAATAAGCTTGATCCCATCGATAATAATAACTCATCGTTTATCATTAGATTCCAGCCAATATAACTAAACAGGATTAATATAAAAAATATAGTAATAGCATGTTTCTTCATGTTAATCCCCTCAACCTAATCCTGATTGTTTTTACTGGATATAACCTTTATTAAGCAGGTCGCCCCGAAATAAACTTGGTACAAACTTTGTAAAAGCTCTGTAAAAACTTAGTGAAGTTTTTAGTATTATAACGGTAATATCGGTTATTTTTTTAGAAAGTTTATAAGTTAGCGTAAAAGAAGTCTGGCATGATTATTAAATACTGCCACTCAAAGAATCATTGTTAACTATTCTCAAAAGACTAAAAGAGAAATGAAAAAAACATAGTTATCCATTCATAATAAGAAGAATAAAAAAGCCTAAATCACTTTAGATTTAGACTTTCCATTGATCTTATTTTTTTGTACGTTATAACACTTATCTATTAGTCGTTTGATTCTTCATCACTAGTTGTAGTTTCCTCTTCTTCTGCTCCACCGTTGACCTCACCTGGAACTTCTTGAAGAATTTCAAGTTTTACAGGCTTCCATCCTTCGTTAGTGACCCACTCGATATATACTTGGTAAACAGCTGTTTTATCCTTTGAAGATAGGACTGCCTTAGCACTATGTTCACTTCCATTATTACCAAGTCTCCAGAGTGTCCACTCACTTTCTGTTAAATCTGTTGCTTGTTCTAGGGCCCGAAGCATTTCTTGCCAATCTACTGAAGTAGAATCATAGCTCGCTACATGTGGCTCTACCTGTTCGGTACCAACTGGTTGCCATGAATTACTGATTAAAGTCTGCAAAACATTCGGATCTTCACTATTTTCTACTACTGTGTTTGTTTCATCAGTTTCTTCTTCCTCTTCACTTGTAGCATCTGTTGTTTCTGAAGTTTCCGTTGATTCTGTTGTCTCTGATGTGTCTGTTGTTTCTGAGGCTTCCGCACTCTCAGTTGAGTCTTCTAAATCTTGATCACCAGCAACTCCAGAATCTTCAGTACTCACTTGAGTTTCTTCAGTTGCTGTCATCTCAGCCTCATCATTCCCACCAAAAATGAGCTTGTATGTAAAAAAGAGTATAAGTGATAATACTAATACAATACAAATATTTAGTAGTTTATTATATTTACGGTTTTTTGCTCTTTTCTCATAACGCGGTCCCTCATATAAATCTTCAAGCTTAACTCGCATGTTTAATCCTCCTAGTTTAATAAAAGCATCGTCTTTTATTTTACCATTTTTCAGATTATTCATGAAGGACTATTTTTCACTTGATCGACTAAAGGAAATAAGGGACCTTCGTTCTATTGCTCCAAATGATCAACTATTTTATAGAATATATCATTTGTCACTGACTCACTACCAAGAACGTCTAATTCAACTACCACAAGAGCATATTTAGGTTTGGCTGCAGGGAAGTACCCAGCGAACCATTTATTAACAAGATCTCCTCTATCATTGTTTCTACCTGTTTCAGCCGTACCTGATTTACCAGCTACATCGGTTGCTAGTGATTGAAATCTACGACCTGTTCCCTTTTCATCTGCAACTACCTGTCTGAGCAGCTGCTGTAGCTTCATAACGGTATAGGGTGCTAACTGATCTCCATCTATTTCCTGATCATCAAAGGAATATAGGGTAGATCCATTCTTATATAATATCTTCGATACAGCTTTAACTTGTTTCTTTTCTCCACCTCTTGCAATCGTAGCCATCATATTGGCAACAGCTAAAGGAGTAATCCTTACCTCTTTCTGCCCTATTGCTGTTTGGCTCACAGCGTCTTCTGAGGACTTTTCATATCGGTCTCCCCAAATCTTACCCTCTTGATTTAACGGTAATTGATTAAATTCATTAAAATGAAATACATTCCCTTTCCATCCAACCGCTTGAGTGAGACCAAGTTTGTCTGAAAATTGCTCTATTACATCAGGATGTTTCTTTATTAATTCATTTGCCAATGAGGCGAATGTATAATTACAGCTTTGAGCAAAGCTATCTTCAAAGTTAAGAGTACCCATCTCATGATTTTTATCAATATCTCCATATAAATCTAAATCACAGTTAAATTCGCTGTTAGGAGTGATCATGTTATGTTCAATTGCGGCAGCCGCTACAACTGTTTTGAAAACAGATCCAGGAATTTGTGGCTGTAGTAAAAAGTTATGTGCTCCACCGTCATCTGAGTATGGATTACTGTGATTTAAACTCGGCTTACTTACCATAGAAAGAATCTCATTTTCTTCAATGTCTATTAGTACTATTCCACCTTTTTTCAATCCAGCAGCCGTAACAATTCTCTCTGCCTCTGTTTGGATACCCTTATCAATGGTTGTTTGTATGGAAATGGGATAATAAGGATTTGCTGGTTCGGTATATTTCACATCGATCCCAAATAATGGACCGCCTTGATTATCCACATGATACAACAGTTTTGATTCCCCTTCTGGTAGGAGAAATTCATCAAACACCTTTTGTAAGCCTAAAATTCCAATTGGGGTATGGACAGATAGATTGCCTTCTTCCACTTTATCCTTATACCTTTCCAATACTTGATCTTTATCTTCGCGGATGATCCCAATTAGGTGTTCTGCTACTAACCTGTCTACCTTCGACTGACGGTATACAGCAAATACTCCTGGTATCTTCATCTCATTAATTTGTTTCATTTGCTTCTCTGATAGAGGAAATGGTTCCGGCTCCCCAAACACAATAGGATCCTCCATCTCTTCAATGGCTTTTAAAAGATTCATTTTGGGAATGTTTAAAATTGATGCAAGTTCTTCGATTGGCCACTCCATATTTTTTAAAAATGGAAATAAAATTAAGCTTGGATGATAATTATGTGTTAGAGCATCTCCATTCCGATCAACAAACCTTCCTCTCCCTTGATCAAGAACCATTACCTGCGTTCTTTGTCTAACACTTTCCTCAATCAGATTCACCTTCTCAGTAGAAAAGGATTCTGTATGAAGTAACTGTATATCAGCTAAACGATAGATAAGCCCTAATAATAGTAAAAAGGTAATAATAGCAAACGTAATCGCTCTTCTTTTTATAATCATAAAAAACACCTCGTCAACATTGTCGACGAGGTGAGGCATTTTTATAAGTTTATTTTATAGAGATTATTTTTACTTGCATATCTCCACCAGGTGTTTGTACATTCACTTGCTCGCCTACCTGCTTACCCATCAAGCTTTTCGCAATTGGGGAATCATTAGAAATTTTGCCTTCAAATGGGTCTGCTTCAGCACTTCCAACGATTGTGTAGGTTTCTTCTTCACCATCAGGTAGCTCTAAAAATGTTACCGTTTTACCAAGTGAAACAGAATTTGTATCTTCTGCAACATCTTCAATTAGAACAGCTTTACGAAGCATGTTTTCTAACAGGCTGATTCGCCCTTCAACAAATGCCTGCTCATCTTTAGCTGCGTCATACTCGGAGTTCTCGGATAAGTCTCCAAATCCACGAGCAATTTTTATACGTTCAACCACTTCTTTACGTTTAACCGTTTTCAATTGTTCTAATTCTTGCTCTATCTTTTCTTTACCCGCTTTCGTCATTGGGTATGTTTTTTCTGCTGACATGACCTTCACTCCTTCGATTGTTCAAAGCATCTTTATTCTAGAGGTAATCGTATGTAATACAGGTTATCTGTGGTCTATCATGTGAATATAAGGATTCATTAAATCATTCACTGTCCCAATGAGGACAGTATGGTTAGAGCGAAGAAACCCTCTCTAACCACTGAACCTTAGTCATTTTAAACCTGTCTTCATCTATGCTATTACAAAATCACTTTTTCTTCAAGAATTGTTTGAATTTTCGTTACCATTAAATCAATTGCAACGTGGTTATGTCCGCCTTCTGGAATGATTATGTTAGCATATCGTTTTGTAGGTTCAATAAACTGATTGTGCATCGGTCTTACTACTGAGATATACTGTTCAATCACCGAATCTAACGTACGCCCTCGCTCTTTAATATCACGGAGCATTCTTCTAATGATTCGAATATCCGCATCTGTATCGACAAATAATTTTATATCCATTAACTCTCTTAGTCGATCATCTTCAAGAACCAAAATACCCTCGAGTATGATAACATCCTTTGGTTCTACAATAATAACATCTTTAGATCTTGTGTGAAGCTTATAATCGTATACTGGCTTTTCAATGGGTTTGTACTGAAGCAGCTCTTTCATATGGGAAATTAACAAGTCATTGTCAAAAGCTAATGGATGATCATAATTGGTTTTAAGTCTATCCTCCATTGGCACATGAGTTTGATCTTTGTAATAAAAGTCCTGTTCTATTAATAGGATTGAATGTCCTTTAAAATGTTCATAAATCGCTTTTGTTACACTTGTTTTCCCTGAACCAGATCCGCCAGCGATTCCAATTACAATGGGTTTACTTCCCATTATTAATTCTCCTTCCGCATCATGTTGTAAGGGAAAACTGGACGATCAACCTTGAACTTTATAATTTGTAAAGGATGCCTCGCAGCATCAAGCTCATTGCCATCTTCATCCCAAATGACATCAATTTTTTGAGTAAAGTTATCAATTTCTGGTCCAAAGAATTCTACTTCATCACCAGGTTTAAAGTAATTTCGTTGTTGTAGGGTAACCGTATTCGTATTGATATCAAAATCAAGAACTAGCCCTGCAAAGTCGAAGGTGGTTTTCTTGCTATGGTTTCCATACATTTGTTCTTTATACCCAGGTACCCCTTCAAAAAATGCTGAAGCTGTTTCACGATTAGCACATTTATCTAGCTCTCTTACCCATTCAGGGTTAATGACGAAATTATCAGGATCAGCACAGTAGGCATCAATGACCTTTCTATACACACTTACAACCGTTGCAACATAATGAATAGACTTCATTCTACCTTCAATTTTTAAACTATCAATTCCTATATCAATCATCTTAGGAATGGAAAGAATTAAATTTAAGTCCTTAGGACTCATTGCAAATGGTGAATCCTGTTCATTAAATAATGCTTGTTCATTAGAATCAGATAAAGAATACAAATCATAGTCCCATCGACAGGATTGACAACAACCACCCCTGTTAGAGTCACGTGCTGTCATATGGTTACTTAATGTGCAACGTCCTGAGTATGCAATACACATTGCACCATGAATAAAGGTCTCAATCTCGATATCAACCTTTTCTTTCATTTCTAAGATTTCTTCATAGCTTGTCTCACGTGCTAATACAACGCGCTCAAGCCCCTCTTCCTTCCAGAACTGAACTGCCTTCCAATTTGACAGAGATTGTTGCGTACTTAGATGGATTTCTAATTTGGGTGCCACACGTTTACAGGTTTCAATAATTAAAGGATCCGCTACAATGATACCGTGAACACCTGCATCTTGAATTCCAATTAAATAATCATCAAGTCCGTCGATGTTCTCGTTATGAGCATATATATTTGTTGTAACGTAGATCTTTGCATTATATTCCTTTGCGAAGCGAACTCCCTCTGCCATTTCTTCGAAGGAAAAATTGTCTGCATTTGAACGGAGTCCATACTCTTGTCCACCAATAAATACAGCATCAGCTCCGTAACGAACTGCAATTTTTAGTTTCTCTAGGTTTCCAGCTGGTGCTAATAACTCTGGCTTCTTTGTAATCACTCGTTTGCCATTTTGAATCTCAGAGATTTGTCCAATTGCCATGCTCTCTCCTCCTTTTCTTATTCATCTATACAAAATAGTCGTTTGCTCTATTAATAAACCGTTTCTTTAAAGAAGAACCCCGTGTCCAATGGACGATTAGAAGGTTGGATACTCTCTATTTGTTCTAATAACGCTTCCTTCTGGTCTTCATATTCTTCACGATTTTCAACACATAAATCGATAGCTTGGCGGTATCTTTTCGTTACTTCGATGATATATTCCGAGCTTTTTAAGATGCCATCAATTTTTAATGAATCTACTTCAGCATCAATCATCTCTTCTAGTTCATCTATTATACAAATATCGTTGGGACTCATAATATGGGTACCATTTTCGTCTTCAAAGATAGGGTACTTATTCTCTCTCTCCTTATCATGTAAAAACAGGGTTTGATCTCCCTTAACATGCTCAATCTCCATGGTTTTACCTTGGTATTGGAAGTAGTTCCCTAGTAATGAACGCTTTGATTGAAACATACAAGTCATCCCGTGAACTTGTACCTCAAGCTCAACCTTTGCATGTTCTTTCATTTCGACTATTGCATCCATGTTTATTTCCCTTGCTAGGACTGCTCGTTTTGCCCCTTTTCTTCCCCAATAGTTACAAGTAAACCAGTTGGTTGCTGTGGTCTCTGTATTCCAATGAAGGGGGATGGATGGTGCTATTTCTTTAGCAACCATAAGTACAGCAGGGTCTCCAAACACGATAGCATCAGCATTCACATCTTTTAAGAACGAAATATAATCTGAAAGCTCATCTATTTTTTCATTATGAAAGATAGCATTAATCGCTATATATACTTTTTTTCCACTTTTATGTGCAAGTTCAATGCTTTGTTTTACATCTCTGCGAGAAAATTCACCTGCAAGTCTTAGTCCAAATTGCTGTTCTCCAATGATAAAGGCATCTGCACCTGCTTCGATTAGTGGTACTATATCATCTACATGTCTTGGTGTTACTAATAATTCAGGTTTTTTCATCCCATCACCCCTTTTGCTTACTAATGGCAATTCCATCACCGATTGGAAGAATGGTTGTGTCATATAAGGAATTTTGCATTAGCCATTCGTTATAACCTTGAATCTTCTTTACAAGTGATTTAATTCGTTTGTTATCAGTATTATTTACCGCTACTAGACCTTTAAATAGTACATTATCTGAAATAATGACTCCGTTTTTTCCCAGTAGCTTCTCATACTTCTCGAAGAATTTTGTATACTGACCTTTTGCTGCGTCAATAAAAATAACATCAAAGGTTTGCTCGATACTTACCTCTAAAGCATCACCCAAGATGACTTCTATTTGGTCAGACATATTTGCTTTATCAATATAATAAAGCGCTCTCTGGTAGCGCTCCTCGTCTCGTTCTATAGTCACTACACTCACATCTTGAACAGCTTTAGCCATGCGAATAGAGGAATACCCTATTGCCGTACCAATCTCAAGGATTGCCTTAGGCTGAATTAGTCTAATAAACTGTAACAAGGCTTCCATCCCTATTAATTCCATAATGGGTACATTATGCTCTTTTGCATATTGTTCCATTTCTAAAAGAACAGGTTCTCGCTCTGGAATAAGTGATTGTAAATAGTTTTCAAGCTCCGATGGTATCATGAATTAAGCCTCCATCTCTATACAACTCGGTATATTTTAACACACTCGATAAGGGAAATGCTAATTTTTTTATGTATCTCTTTATTTTTTTGCAGTTTTCTCATAGCTTGTTGGTTTCGGACATTGTTCGTTCCATTCCGCTCCAAACACTTGCTTTCCGCTTCACTACACTTCTGCATTTTCAAAAGCAAGAACCTAAACGAGAAGAACCTTATTTTAAAATAAGTTCCCCTGAAAATAAATAGGAGTACTTTCATCCATCATAATAAAACTGATCCCTTTACAGTGCCTCATATAAAAAAGAAAGGGATGCTTAAGTACGCATCCCTTTTGGTTAGTTATTTGTAATATGCTTGGCCTTTTCACGATTATGCTCATCTAGGGTCCTTGTGAAGATTACTTCGCCATCTTTGGTAGCTAGGAAGTAAAAGAAATCTGTCTCTGAAGGATGAAGTGCTGCTTCTATTGACATTTGACCTGCATTTGCAATTGGTCCAATTGGCAATCCCTGAATCACATATGTGTTGTAAGGCGAATCAATCTCTAGGTCTTCATAAAGAACTCGATCCTTATGTTTACCTAAAGCGTAAAGAACTGTTGGATCTGTTTGCAGTGGCATACCTTCCTCTATACGATTGTAGAATACACTCGAAATGTCCTCACGATCAGTTTTAGCTGTTGCTTCTTCTTCAATTAAGGAAGCAAATGTTAATAACTCATGAACTGTCATTTCTTTTTCTGTCATATCATCTTGATAAGCAAAGAGTACGTCCTCAGTTTTATCTAACATAACCTCTACTATTTGATCGATAGAAGGTTTCTCTGTATAAAATGGATAGGTTGCAGGGAATAAATACCCTTCTAACGGATAGCGAATTTCTTCATTAAGGATATCTTCAGTTAAAACAGAAGGATATTGTTCCATTAAGCTTGACAGATACTCAGGATCATTAAGCTGAGTCATAAGCTCTTCTTCTGTATAACCTGTTTTCTCTGAGACAATTTTCACAATCTGCTCTAGAGTTTTACCTTCGGGGATCGTTAGTGAAAAAACAACCTCTTGTAGGATTTTCCCTGTCTTTAAACTAGCAATAATTTCTTCAAATTTCATTGCTGGATTTAGTACATAATCTCCAGCCATAAAGCCTGATTCATTTTTAAATTTTACATAATAACGAAATACATCTGCGTTCTTTATAATACCATTCTCTTCTAAAATCATAGCAATACCTCTAGTAGAAGACCCTATCGGGATCGTTACATCTACAGGTTCACTATTGGTCGGATCAACTGGTTGTAATGCTGATTCAATATACTTATAACCAAATGTTATTCCAGCACCTAAGGAAATAAAGATGACGATTGTAGCAACTAGAACTATTCTTCTGACTAGCTTGGCCTCTTTGTGCTTCTCAATAAGCTTATCTTTATATTGATCTTGATTTGATTCAGATTCAATTGAAGACATAATTATAACCCTCCCCCTCAACGGAACTATTATACTACATTTTTCATCTATTTCGTCAATTAAATACAAAATTTAGTAGTTTATATTCCGTCCATATTGTGAAACAAAATAGTTGTGAGTAGTGAATTGGTAGAAAGGATTTAATTCAGATTATTGAAGGTCATAACAAAAACTTTATCTAAGTCTTTAAAAAAGAGCACAAAGAAAAAGATGAGCCATTATGGCTCATCCTCTTTTTACTCTTCTTCTTCTTCATCAAGAAATGTATTTAACATTTCTTCAATCATATCCCACTCTTCATCTGTTTCAATTGGAGCTAGTTCCCCTTCTTCTGTTTCTCCAGAAGTAAAGCTTGAAGCATGAATCTCGATGTCCTCTTCATCCTCATCTGCACCTATTGGATAATAAAGTACATATGATTTTTTAAATTCTTCAGAATCAAATGTAAAGAGCACTTCACATAATTGTTCATTTCCATCTTCATCAATTACTGTAATTTGTTTTTCACCATGTGTCATATTCATTTCACCTCGTTAGTTTTTGCTATCCAAATAATTTTGAAGAATAACCGAAGCTGCTAGTTTATCAATAACCTTTTTACGTTTCTTTCTACTAACATCAGCAGAAAGAAGAATACGTTCTGCAGCCATTGTTGATAGTCGCTCGTCCCATAATTGAACAGGTAGTTGAAAGGTTTCCGATAATAGTTCCGCATACTTTTGACAAGCTTCTCCGCGAGGACCAATCGTCCCATTCATATTTTTAGGAAGTCCAACTACAACAGATTCAACCTGGTACTCTTCTATTATTTCCTTTAATCGATTAAATCCAAACTGTTTTTTTTCTTCATTGATTTGGATGGTTTCTAAGCCTTGTGCTGTCCAACCCATCTCATCACTAACTGCAACACCAACAGTTTTCGTCCCAACATCTAATCCTAATATTCTCATTTGTTACCCCATTGCTTGATCATTTCTTTGAACCTCTAGCTTTACTTATTTTTTTCGTGTAGCTAAATAAGATTTGACTAGCTCTTCGATGATTTCATCACGTTCAAGCTTTCTGATGATATTTCTCGCATCCATATGCCTTGGGATATAAGCTGGGTCACCCGATAACAAATAGCCTACAATTTGATTAATGGGGTTATAGCCTTTCTCTTGAAGGGCGTCATAAACCGTAAACAACACATCATCTACATTAGTATCAAGCTGATCCTCTTGAAAATTAAATTTCATCGTTTTATCAAAAGAGCTCATGTCTACACCTCACTCTCAAGCAAAAGCTTGTCAACATTTACCTTCATTGTACACTAACCACTTGTCATAATAAAGCAAACTACAAAAATATCTGTTATGTAGGGTTTCTAGAGAGGGGTTACCCCACCAGAAACCCTTGCAAAAAGAACATTTAAACCGACTTTATTACCCATTCCTCAACATATTCAAGAGCTTCTGTTAATTTATCCGGGTCTTTTCCTCCAGCTTGTGCCATATCAGGACGGCCACCACCACCGCCACCACAACGTCCAGCAACTTCTTTTATAAGCTTTCCAGCATGATACCCTTTTGGAAGTAAATCCTCGGTAACACCCGCTAATAAGTTGACCTTATCTGTTCCAACCACTGATCCTAAGATAATCACACCAGATCCTATTTTAAGCTTTAAATCATCAACCATAGAACGTAAGCTGTTCATATCAGTGGCATTGACCTTACTAGCTAGAACCTTTACTCCATTAATCTCTTTGACCTGATTGATCAAGTTACCTGCTTCAATATTTCCAAGCTTAGCCGCTAAAGATTCATTTTCTCTTTGCAGTTGCTTCATTTCGATCTGTAGAGTATCAATTCTATTTACTATGTCTTTTGGATTCGATTTTAATCTCGCTGCCGCTTCATTTAGAAGGCTAATTTGCTCGTACATCGCTGCATATGCTGCTTGACCAGTTACTGCTTCAATTCTTCTAGTACCAGCACCTATTCCTGATTCTGAAACAATTTTGAATAGCCCAATCACAGCAGTATTTTGAACATGACAACCGCCACAAAGCTCTAGGCTATAATCACCGACCTGAACCACTCGAACAATTTCTCCATACTTCTCACCAAAAAGCGCCATTGCCCCCATAGCTTTTGCTTCAGTTAGTGATTTATTAGAAATTTCAACGTCAATACTTTGCCAAATCTTTTTATTTACGATTTCTTCAATTTGTTCTAGTTCTTCAGGTTTAATTTGGCCGAAGTGAGAGAAGTCAAAACGTAAACGATCTTTTGTAACTAGTGAGCCTGCTTGGTTAACATGCCCACCTAATACATCTTTTAAAGCCTGATGAAGAAGATGAGTGGCAGTATGATTTTTAATAATGCCTCCTCTTAACTCCTGATCAATTGTTGCTGAAACGGAAGTACCCTTTGTTAATGTACCTTCCTCCACAATAATTTGATGTAAGTTTTGACCATTTGGAGCTTTCTGTACATCTTTAACTAGTACCTTGAGGCCATTGCCTACTAGATATCCTTTATCGGCAATTTGACCACCACTTTCAGCATAAAACGGCGTAGAGCTAAGAATGATTTGCCCTTCTTGCCCTGCTGATAGCTCATTGACAAATTGATGGTTTGAGACTATTTCTAACACATTTGCTTCTTCTTCAAGCTTTTCATACCCAACAAAGCTGCTCTTTGCCGTAATTTCTCCAAGCACTCCACCTTGAACCTGCATGGAACCTGTATCTTGTCTAGCAGCTCTTGCTCGTTCACGCTGGCTGTTCATCTCAACTTCAAAGCCTTCAGTATCAAGGACCATACCTTCTTCTTCCGCGTATTCTTCTGTAAGCTCAACAGGGAATCCATATGTGTCATAAAGTCTGAACACATCTGCACCTGGAATAACAGTTTCGTTCTTTTCTTTTTGTGAGCGAATGACAGCTGATAAAATAGCCAATCCATCATTTAACGTTTCTAAAAAGCGTTCTTCTTCATTTTTTATAACCTTCTGGATAAACTCAGTCTTTTCTTTCACTTCTGGATAGAAGTCCACCATCACGTCTGCAACTACCGGAACAAGCTCAAACATAAATGGACGCCCAATGTCTAATTGCTTAGCATAACGTACCGCTCTACGTAACAATCTTCGTAGTACGTACCCTCTACCTTCATTGGAAGGAAGTGCACCGTCTCCAACAGCGAAGGTTACTGTTCTAACATGGTCAGCGATTACCTTAAACGCTACGTCCTTCTCCTTTGATTCACGATACTTATGGCCAGAAATGTTCTCTGTAGCCTCAATAATCGGAACAAATAGATCAGTATCAAAATTAGTAGGTACTCCTTGAATAACAGAGCACATACGCTCTAATCCCATTCCGGTATCAATGTTTTTCTTTGGAAGTGGAGTATATGTTCCATCTGGATTATGATTAAATTCTGAGAACACGAGATTCCAAACTTCTAGATAACGCTCATTTTCTCCACCTGGGTAAAGTTCTGGATCACTCGGGTCATTTCCATACTCTTCACCACGATCGTAAAAAAGCTCCGTATTAGGTCCACTTGGACCCTCTCCAATGTCCCAAAAGTTACCCTCAAGACGAATCACTCGTTCTTTAGGTACCCCTACTTCCTCTGTCCAGATTTTATAGGCTTCTTCATCTTCAGGATGGATGGTAACTGATAGCTTCTCCGGATCAAAGCCAATCCAATCTTTACTAGTTAGGAATTCCCATGCCCAGTGGATAGATTCAGTCTTAAAATAATCACCAATAGAAAAATTTCCTAGCATCTCAAAGAAAGTATGGTGTCTAGCTGTTTTTCCAACATTCTCAATATCGTTTGTTCTAATCGATTTTTGTGCGTTACATATGCGAGGGTTCTCGGGAATCACACGACCATCAAAATATTTCTTTAATGTCGCAACTCCACTATTGATCCAAAGTAGGGACGGATCCTCATGAGGAACAAGTGGACGACTTGGCTCTACTGAATGACCCTTTTCCTTAAAAAAGTCTAAAAATAACTGTCTTACTTGAGCTGATGATAACTGTTTCAAAGTACTTCCTCCTAACATGTTTTAAAGAACAAAAGGCTTAAGTGCCCTTTCTTGCCTCCTACAAGCAGATGCTTATAGTCTCCAAGGGTAAAACCCACGAGGTAGGGTGTAAAGCAAATAAAAAAACTCCCATCCCTTGTATATACATACAGGGACGAGAGTTACTCGCGGTACCACCCTGATTATGATTACTCACGTAACCATCACTCAGATTTCTGTAACGTAGAAATACGGCAGGTTTTTTAAATCTGCACTCTGGAATAGCCTTCAGGTACACTTCACCTAGATTTCCTCTCAGCCAAGGGAAACCCTCTCTTAAGGTGGGCTGTAGCTTACTCGTTCCTTCATAGTTTTAATTTTGATATCTATTATGCCGCTTATTATAGACAAAGCTTCTACCCTTTGTCAATGTTTTGTAAAATGGGCTTTTGCATGGAGGAGAATCACCTTTAGGATTGCTAGCAATGGTACGGCTAAAATAAGGCCTGCCACACCACCGATTTCCCCACCAGCTAATAACGCAAACATAATAAACACTGGGTGCATATGAAGACTTTTGCCTACAATTAATGGGGATAATAAATTACCTTCAATAAATTGTATGCTAAAAATAACAATTGCCACAAACAGAACCATCTTACCTGATATCGTTACTGCAATTAACATTGCAGGTATTGCCCCGATAATTGGACCAAAATAGGGAATGACGTTGGTTACTCCTACAATAACCCCTAATAGCAGAGGATATTTCATATCAATTAACCAAAATCCGAGTGTTGAAATAATACCAACCACTAGACAGACTAAAAGCTGGCCACGAATATAATTTCCTAGCGATTGATCTATATCCTTCAAAAAGCGTATACCTGACTTTCGATAATTCCTTGGAGTTAAATACCATACAGTCTTTTTAATCTGATCGAAGTCTTTTAACATATAGAAAACAATAAACGGGATAATTAAAATGAGTAGGAAGTAATTAATCACACTTCTTAACACATTTATAACATTTGTTAGGATAGATGCAATTGATTCTTCTACTCCTGTTAGGGTTTGTTCTATTCTTGCATGGACACCATCAGGTAATTGCTCTGTCTGTTGGTGAATAGAACTGGACCATGCTCGATACTTTTCAAACAGCTCTGGAACATTATTGCCAAGCTCTCTAATTTGAATTAAAATCTGTGGAAGTCCCTTGTAAAGGCCAAGAGCAATTCCACCAAAAAACAATCCATAAATAATTAAAATAGCAATGGGCCTTGGAATATTATAAGCATGTATCTTTTCGATTAACGGATGAAGTAAATACGTTATAAACGAGGCGATTAGAAAGGGAATAAATATAGCTAATGCCACTTGATAAATCGGTGTCCAAAAGGGCTCAAGCTTTAAAAAAACATAAATACACAATAGAAATAGTAACAGTGTTAGAATTCTTATGAGCCAGTTAGTATTTATATTTTTCATATGCACTCCCTCCCTTACATAATGTGAAACAAAGTTTAGCAATTATGCATCGCGAGGGGTTAATTCATTATTTTATTGATATTTGACCAATAAAAACAAAGGGATCTCCAATTAGAGATCCCTTCGTGTACTAGTTAATTACCACATTTTTGTAATACGTTTGCGGAGCTTTCTTACCGGTCTGCTTGACATCATATCATTTTCCTGTGCCTTGTGAAAAGCGTATGCTCCAAGACCCATAGCAATTATAGATGTTAGTGTTCTATTCATGGTGTAAACACTCCTCTTTCGTTACATATTTATAATGCGCTCATCTTCACCAAACAGATCATCAAGAGAGCTTAATGTGCCATCTTCTTCCACTTGATGAACATTCATAATTCCTTTTGAAATCGATAATTCAATAAAGCAATTCCAGCAATAATATTGATTGACGCCAATTTTTCCGATATCTTTACTTTTACAATTTGGGCACTGCAAGTTCTAAGGGCCTCCTTATACCATTCACGTGTCAATTTCGATCAGTACAATATCCTCGCCGAACTGAAGTGGATGATTTGTCTTCACATTCTTTTTTCCTTCAGATAAATCAGCAAAGAATCCTTCTGATACTTCATACCCTAAAATAGTGCCCAAATTTGCATCAAAATATACATCATCGACGATACCAAGTTTTTCTCCTTCTTTTGTAAAAAGGAGCTTACCGACCAAATCATGATCGCATAGAAAATGATCGGGCTCTTCTACAATGCCGGATTGTAAAGAACTTCTATCTTCTAGCATCACACCATCTGTTCCGATGGATAATACTTTGTCGATGCTGATTAATCGATCACGTTCAAAGAGGCCCTTCACATCAAGCATGACTGCTCTGATCACACCTTCATTCGAGACCATTAAATCGGAAACAACACCCAACGCTTTACCTGTGGATGAATCATACACTGGCATACCTTTAATCAAAGTAAATGTTCGCAAAAGTACTCCCCACCTTCCCGAACATTTTTATAGTTTGTATTAATCCATAAAGTCATACGGAGAAACGTTTACCATAGCCGCACGTTCTGCATCAACAGACAACTCAAACCCGGCAGATTCAGTTTCTGTAACGATGTTGCCAATCATTCCCTTAACTCTTTCTGTTAAAGTGGTTTGACGTTTCCGATCTTCCGTACGTTGAATCCCCTGCAATAGGGTCTCTTCTTCCCCACATAGAATTAAAAACTCTTTACTTCTTGTTATCGCTGTATAAATTAAGTTTTTTCGAAGCATTCTATAATAACTTTTTACAACAGGAAAAATGACAATTGGAAATTCACTGCCTTGTGCTTTATGTACAGAGCAACAATAAGCATGAGTAATTTGATTTAAATCCTGCTTTTTATAGGTTACCTCTGTCCCTTCAAAGGCAATTACAATAAGGTCTTCCTTTTCTACGTTTTCCTTCGCATAGAAAACAGAAACAATCTCTCCCATATCCCCATTAAACACGTTTTGATCAGGTTGATTCACAAGCTGAAGAACCTTATCACCAACCCGGTAAGCCTTGTCTCCATAAGAAATTTCTCTCTTCTGATCTGTTTTTGGGTTAAACAAAGTTTGTAGTTCAAGATTTAATGTATCGATTCCCGCAGGTCCCCTGTACATAGGGGCAAGGACTTGAATATCTCTTGGAGAAAAGCCCTTTTTAACTGCATTAGCACAAACCTTTTTAACAACATCAATTACTTGATATTGATTGCACTTCAAAAACGACCGATCCGATTTTGGAGTCATAATATCATGTGGTAATGTACCCTTTTTAATATCATGTGCTAGTTCTACAATGGTTGAATCCTCTGACTGACGGAAGATATCAACAAGTCGAACCGTAGGAATGGTACCAGTATCTAATAAATCACTCAGCACTTGACCTGGCCCAACGGAGGGCAACTGATCCTCGTCACCTACCAAAATAACCTGAAGAGAAGCAGGTAATGATTTGAATAACTGATTAGCCAACCACGTATCAACCATAGACACTTCATCAACTATAAGTATCTTTCCATCAACAGGATTATCTTCATCATGATCAAATCCGTCTACTCCATTCCAACCAAGAAGTCGGTGAATCGTAACAGCTGGTAGTCCAGTTGATTCATTCATCCGTTTAGCTGCTCTTCCTGTAGGTGCAACTAGCAAAAATGGAAAGGGTTCTTCTTTTTTATAATCCTTTGGATCCAAGGAACAACCATGGAGTTCCGCATATAACTCAACGATACCCTTGATGACAGTTGTTTTCCCTGTACCTGGTCCTCCTGTTAAAAGAAGCATAGGAGACGACAGGGCTTTTTGAATAGCATCCTTTTGAGAAGGTGCATATTGTACCTTGAGGCGTTCTTCGAGTGCTCCTAAAGCTAGTAAGAATTCAGACTCCGGAAAGGAATCTTCATACTCTTCCTGTTCTAATAACCTCTTTATATTAGTAACTAAGCCTTTTTCAGAAAAAAATAACGAAGGAAGGTAATAACGGTCATCTTCAAGGACTAACTTCCCTTCCTCAACCAGATATTCCAGCTGTTGGATGATATCCGATTCAGAAATCAGGTCATAATGCGAGGATTCTAATAATCCCCTTACTCTTTCGTACAATTGCTCTCCTAAAAGATATACATGCCCTTCCTGCATACTAAACTGGTCAATCACATAAAGACATGCGGCCTTTATACGTTCAGGATGCTTTCCCACCATCCCTATCGCTTTACCAAGTTCATCAGCTTTTGCAAAGCCAATTCCCTCAACGTCCGCCATTAGCTGATAGGGGTTTCGCTTAATCATGTCTAGGGTTTGATCTCGGTATGTTTGGTATATCTTCATTGAAAGCTGGGGGCCAAATCCATATTGAGATAAAGTGACCATGACCTGTTCTAAACCTTGGTGTTCAAGTAATGTTCTGGCTAGCTCTTTTGCTTTTTCTGAAGTTAACTGT
Source organism: Bacillus mesophilus (assembly GCF_011008845.1). Taxonomy (GTDB): domain Bacteria; phylum Bacillota; class Bacilli; order Bacillales; family SA4; genus Bacillus_BS; species Bacillus_BS mesophilus. Next base: position 565,758 of record NZ_JAAIWM010000002.1, read on the forward strand.
GGTACAGATTTTAAAACATCAGGGTTATGTAAGATTTTATTAATTGCATCTTCACCAAGTGCTTCTACAATTTTTTCAGCTGTTTTTTTTCCTATTCCTTTAAATAGATCGCTCGATAAATATAATATAATTCCTTGCTCGGTTCTGGGAATTTCTTTTTGGAAGTGATTCACATGATATTGAATACCAAACTTAGGATGATCCTTAAACACACCAAAGAAGGTATAAGTCTCATGTTCCTGAAGAAGAGGGAAATAGCCTGTTACAATTGCCTCTTTATCCTCATAATTTTCGGTAGTCTCTTCGATCCGAATCCGTAGAACTGTATATAAGTTGGAATCATTATGAAAGATCGTAACAATTGGATGACCTTTTACATATTTTTCTGGTTCCGTCATCTGGCTCCCTCCTCTCTGTCCAGTCAGAAGTTATATTACTCTTGTTCCAATAGGCGTTTTCCGTTACCTGCTAATAGATGATCTGGCTGTATTTCTAACGCCTTATTAAACATTTCTAATGCCTTATCAGCATTTTCCTTATGAGCATAGGCAACACCTAGATTAAAGTAAACATCTGCATTGTCCACCTGCATTTCAACAAGGTCTTCAAATTGCTTAATACATTCGTCAATAAGCTCCAGCTGTGCCAGGCATAAGCCATATTGAAACTTAGCTTCATAGTCAATTACATTAAGCTCAACAGCTCGCTGAAGGTATGGAAGTGCGTGCTTAAATAATTCTTGCTGCATATAAGTAAGCCCGAGCATAAAATAGACATCAGAGTTATCTAGTCCTTTTTCTATTGCCATGGAAAAATAATGTGTCGAATTCGTAAATTCTTCCATTTCAAAATATATAGTACCAACTCCGTAATAGGCTGTGGCTAATTGTTCATCAATCTCAATCGCTCTTTTAAAAAAAGCTAGTGCTTTGTCTGTTTCCCCTACGGCTGCTAACAAATTTCCGAAGTTCACATTTCCAATCGGATCATTTGGGTTTTCTTCCAAAGCCTCTGTAAACACTTTCGCTGCTTCTTCAAGGTTTCCTTCTTGCATATATTGAATTCCTAGTTTATTTTTATCTGTCATGTTAATCATCCCTTTTCTTTAACATATTTTTTTATAAAGTATGTAGTTAAGTCAAGAAGACCTCAACCAATTAGGCTGAGGTTCTTAGACATACCAGAGTTCCTTTGAATTTCTAAAAATGTCATTAATGGTTCCCCCACCCAGACACTCATCGCCTTGATAAAACACGACAGCTTGACCAGGAGTAACTGCACGAACTGGTTCATCGAATACAATTTTAACGTTATTGTCATCGATATAGTGAACAGTCACACCATGATCTTCTTGACGATATCTGAATTTTGCGGTGCATGAAAATCCGGATTCTTTGGGAAGATCCGAGACCCAACTAATGTTTGTTGCTGTAATCTCATCTGAATACAGAAGTTCGTTATGAAACCCTTGTTCTACATAAAGAATATTTTCTTTTAAGTTCTTACCCACAACAAACCATGGATCACCGCTACCACCAATCCCTAATCCTTGACGTTGGCCAATGGTATAGTACATTAATCCATCATGCTTTCCTTTTACTTCACCTGAGAGAGTCTTCATACTCCCTGGCTGGGCAGGTAAATACTGACTTAAGAACTCCTTAAAATTGCGCTCCCCGATAAAACAAATACCCGTACTATCTTTCTTAGAAGCAGTGGCTAATCCTGCTTTTATAGCTATTTCTCTTACCTCTGGCTTTGGTAGGTCCCCTAAAGGAAACATAACCTTAGAGAGCTGAGCTTGTCCTAGTTGATTTAGAAAGTATGTTTGATCTTTATTTTGATCAAGGGCTCGAAGCATTTTATATTCTCCATCGCGAAATGCTACCTTTGCGTAATGACCAGTTGCTAAATAATCTGCTCCTAATTCTAGAGCATGTTCTAGGAAGGCCTTGAACTTAATCTCCTTATTACACATGACATCAGGGTTTGGTGTTCTTCCACCCTTATACTCGTCCAAGAAATACGTAAACACTTTGTCCCAATATTGCTTCTCAAAGTTAACTGCATAATAGGGAATTCCAATTTGGTTGCATACCTTGATCACGTCATTATAGTCTTCCGTTGCTGTACATACACCAAACTCGTCCGTGTCATCCCAGTTCTTCATAAAAATCCCAATTACATCATACCCTTGCTCCTTTAAAAGAAGCGCTGCAACACTAGAGTCAACCCCACCTGACATCCCGATTACAACTCGAGTTTCACTTGGTGCTTTGGTCGTCATGCTAGTCACCTCCTAGTTAACCTTTTTACAATTTTAACAGTCTCTTCTGCTACTTTTTGAATCTGTTCTTTTGTATTTCCTAATCCAAAGCTAAATCGAATGGAGGTTTTACCTCGGTCCGATTCACTTCCGTACATCGCACATAATACATGAGAAGGATCGATCGAACCTGCTGTACATGCTGATCCACTTGAGGCAGCTATTCCAGCCAAATCTAAGTTAACTAGAAAAGATTCCACGTTAATTCCCGGAAAATGAATATTAATGATATGTGGTAAACTTTTATTCAAGTCCCCGTTCACAGCAAAATCAATATCATTACTCATAAATGTGTCGATTAAAATTTGTTTATAGCCACTGTAATTACTTTGTTTTTCATTCATTTCCTGCTGTGATAGAGTAACGGCATGCATGAGTCCAATAATTCCAGGAACATTTTCTGTACCCGCTCTTCGTTTTCTTTCTTGTTCCCCACCATATGTGACAGATACTAGCTTTGTCCCTTCTTTTACATAAAGAAAGCCTGTCCCTTTTGGGCCATTAATTTTATGACCTGAAACGGATAATGCGTCCACCTTTAAATGGTTAACAGAAACAGGAAGAGCTCCGAACGCTTGAACGGCATCTGTATGCAAGTATGCCTGATGACCCTCAAGTAAAACAGCAATTTCTTCAATTGGCTGAATCGCTCCTACTTCATTGTTACCGAGCATAATGGTTACCAGGATGGTGTCATTTCGTAATGCTTGCCTAACATCATCAAGTTTAACAACCCCATCTTCACCAACAGGAAGGTAGGTGACTTCAAACCCCTGCTGCTCAAGATAGTTGCAGGTATGAAGGACCGCGTGATGCTCAATTGCGCTCGTAATAATATGAGACCCCTTTTCCTTATTAGCAAATGCCATCCCGATAATAGCTAGGTTATCAGCCTCAGTGCCACCACTAGTAAATATAATTTCACTTTCTTTAGCACCAATTGACGCTGCGATGACTTCTCTTGCTTGATCTAGTGCATGTCGACTCTTTCGTCCAAAGGAGTGAATGCTCGACGGATTTCCATATGTAGTGGTCATAAAAGCAAGCATCTCTTGTGCGACGACCGGATGAAGTGGTGAGGTTGCAGCATGATCCACATAAATAGGCTCTCTCATTTGTTTCACTCCTTTCATTTATGTTATGTACTATTATTTCCTATATATAAAACATATAAGCATCCTGTTCTCCATCAGAATAGCTTGCTAAGTCCTCTAATGTTGTACTGTCTAAGACTTCTTTTACAGCATCTCTAATTCGGATCCATAGTTCACGCTTTGCTGGCTCTTCGTCATCTAATACTTCAACAGGACTTATAGGTCCTTCAAGAACACGAATAATATCTCCTGCTGTAATCGCTGCAGGTGCATCAGCCAGCATATAGCCACCATATGCGCCTCTAATACTTTTCACTAGCCCTGCATTCCGTAAAGGGGCAATTAATTGCTCTAGGTAATGCTCTGACAAATCATGAGTTTGTGCAATAGATTTTAAAGAAACAGGCCCTTCCCCATACTGTCTCGCCAGTTCAATCACAATGGTCAGCCCGTATCGTCCTTTAGTTGATATTTTCATTCTTCATTACACCCCTTTTAATATCCATTAGTCATGTATTTTCAGTTTTATTAATCTCCAACTCCTACCTCATTTGAGAGGGGGGTATCTATATAGCGCGGGGCCAAGATTTTATCAACTAGCTTTTCACATTGTGGTAAAGTGAAGCTTACAATCGGTCCTATTGTGATACAAAAAACAATTGTCCCAACAAAGACTGGCCCATCTAAAAGGAACCCTAACGTCAATACAACCACTTCAATCGCTCCACGGATATATTGAACCTTCCATCCTGTCCTTTGTGTTAACACCAACATTAATGAATCACGAGGACCTGCGCCACATCTTGCCGATATATATAACCCAATTCCATATCCAATAACAAGAATTCCAATGACTAGCATCAGGTATTGCTCTAGTAAGCTATTAGGTGTTTTTAGAAAGGGGAGTAGCATGATTAAGTCAATAAAAATCCCCACTAATAACATATTTAGAAACGCGCCTAGTTTTGGCCACGCTTTTGATAAAAGACTTGCTATAAGCAAAATAAAGAAACCTGCAATAATGGACCACGTACCAATACTTAATCCAAATTGTTTGTAAAGACCGATATGAAAAACATCCCAAGGTGCACTCCCAACATCAGCCTTGATCATTAAGACAATTCCAAAAGACATGACTAGAAGTCCAATCATAAACACTAACCATTTAGCCGATAAATCCGCAAGATGGTTTCTCTTCCCCTGCTTCATACGTGAACCCTTCTCTCATCTGTCAAAGTTGTCTTTACTTTCTGTCTCATCTATTCTATTTTTCAAATATAAAGCATTATAGCATACTTCAGGGGTGATTACATTTTTATGTGTTTAAAAAGGGGATTGTGAATTGAGTTTTTTAATTGGTGTACGGTCTAAGATTTTGTCCATTTTTAAATCTAGATTCGACTTTCCTTACAAAAAGAAAATTAACTTGTTTTTACAGGATCAATTACCCTAACAAGGTAAAAACACTCGGTATTTCTCCCAAGTGTTTTTATTGCTCTTTAAATTCTTTAAGTTTCTTATGAATACCAGCTAAACGCTTTTCATCTCCTGCTTCTTTTGGAACGTAATATTGTGTTCCTAACAATTCTTTTGGAAGATAATCTTGCTTCACCCATCCACCAAATGTTCCAATCGGATAATCGTGAGGGTATTTATAGCCAACATGCCCTAATGCCTGTGCACCAGCATAATGAGCATCTCGAAGATGTTTAGGTATTTCTCCTACTCTTCCATTTCTTATATCACTAATGGCTTGATCTAACGCCTTATAAGCTGAGTTCGACTTAGAGGATAGACACATTTCAACTACCGCCACTGATAATGGGATTCTTGCTTCTGGTAAACCTAATCGTTCACTTGAAGTAACAGCAGCTAAGACATTGTTACCTAAAGCTGTGTTAGCCAATCCGATATCCTCATAAGCGATGACTAGTAATCTACGATTTAATGCAACTAAGTCGCCCGTTTCCAGTAAGTGCGCAAGATAGTAAAGAGCTGCATCCACATCACTTCCTCGGATACTTTTTTGTAGACTCGAAAGCAGGTTATAAAAATGAGTACCCTTTTTATCTCCATACACGCCTACATTCTCTACCATTTCTTCAATCAATCCATCTTCAACTATATATACATCATTTTCTTTTTTTGAGGCTTGAACAATCGATTCTAATAGTGTTAATGACTTTCTTGCATCACCGTTAGAGCCCCCAGCAATATTTTGTAATTGCTGATCGGTGATTTTAATAGAAAGCTTTCCTAAGCCCTTTTTCTCGTCTGATAAAGCCCTTTGTAGAAGTTCTAGGATGTCACTTGCAGTTAAACGCTGTAACTGTTTAATTTGCCCACAACGACTTCTGATCGCAGGGTTTACATCATGAAAAGGATTTTCTGTTGTTGCCCCTATTAAGATAATATCCCCACGTTCTACATGAGGTAAAAGGTAATCTTGTTGGGCTTTATTAAAACGATGGATTTCATCTAAGAATAAAATAACCTGTCCGGTTAAGCGTGTTTCATCCACGACCGCTTCAACATCTTTTTTGCCAGCAGTTGTTGCGTTTAAAGGAATGTATGGGATTTTAGTTGTCCCGGCAATAGCATTAGCAATGGAGGTCTTCCCTATACCAGGTTCGCCGTATAGTAGCATAGAAGGAACATGGCCATTTTTTATCATTTTATATAAACTAGTATGTTTACCAATAATATTTCTTTGTCCAACAATCTCATCAATTGTGGTAGGTCTCATTTTATATGCAAGTGGCTCAAAACTCATTTCAATGCCTCCATTCATAAGTCTATTATATATCGAAAAACTAGAGATGCCAAAATTCCTTGCCTATTCATACTCTATTGTTTTTACTACCTTTTAATTAGAACTGAAACTATTAAACGTATAAAATCCTAACTTTCGGTAAATGCTAGTTAAAAAAATAGTAAGCTACGAAATGATAGGAGTTGAATACAATGAAGGTACGATCAGATGCATGGACACATGAGGATGACTTATTATTAGCAGAAACCGTTCTTCGCTATATTCGTGAGGGAGGAACACAGCTTCAAGCTTTTGAAGAAGTTGGAGATAAATTAAATCGTACTTCAGCAGCCTGCGGTTTTAGATGGAATGCAGAGGTTAGAAGACAATATGACCAGGCAATATCTATTGCTAAAAAGCAGAGGAAAGAAAGAAAACGTGCTTTAGCAAATTCAACACCGGCTTCTAAAACCGTTACAGGAGAAGTAATGAATAGACCTACCATTCAGACAGTACCAACTTTACCGGTTGAAGAAACTAATCATGAAATCCAAACCTATCAGCAGGAAACAGCAGCTGAAATGACACCAACAATCGCACCTCCTCTTAGAGAGAGGACAACTACAAATCGTTCTACCAATCTGAATCTATCAATTGATGATGTAATTGGGTTCTTAACAAACCTTAAGCAAGAAGGAACACAAGGAACTCAAGCAAAACTTGAAAATGAAAGACTTAAATCGGAAAATGCAGATTTTAAGAGGAAAAACGAAGAACTTCAGCGAAAAGTTCAAAAATTATCAGAACAGCATACAACTATTCAAGAGGATTATCAAGCACTCGTTCAGATCATGGATCGTGCTCGTAGAATGGTAATGTTTGAGGACACAGAGGAACGTAATTCTCCCGTTTTCCGAATGGATAAAAACGGTAACCTTGAACAAGTGGCGAAGTAAAATAAGAAAAGCGAAAGTGCTACATTGAAGTAAGACAGGCTAAGTGTGCAAGTTCTGTTGCAACGCCTGTCTGACCTGTATCGTGCAGGCCTCCCCCAAGCAAGTGTTCCTCTGAGGGAAAAAAAGGGGTTCCTCTTTGTTCTCGAAGGGTTATTGGACTCGGGGGGCTGGGTGCCGAAGCTCGATTACGAACAAATCCATAGTACATAGAGAAAAAAACATCAAAAGACTGCTCTCAGGGCAGTCTCTTTTATGTTTTTTAGGTTTTGTTCATTCGTTTACACATACTTTTAAAGCGGATTGCGTGAGATTCCGTATAATTGCGTGGGTCTACTTATTTATTGCGTGAACTCCTACATAATTGCGTGAGTTCGAAGTTTTTTGTTTGAAATTTAATCATAATTGCGTAAATACATGTGTTACAGGTAAGGGGCTTGAACGCTGGAGATAGATTACTACAAATCATTGAAACAAAGCACCACTAAAGTTTATACTTTCCCTATAAAATCAAAAAAGCCATCAACACATAGGGTTGACAGCTTTTCACTTTTAATCTTTTACACGACTTACTGGAATTTCTTTTGTAATTTCAGTAATAACATGGCCAGCCATAATTAGACCAGCTACAGATGGAACGAACGCATTTGAGGAAGGTGGCATTTTTGCCTTACGAATCTTTGCTCCCTCAGGGGCAATTTCCTTTCGAATATCCTCACGAATAACAATTGGACTTTCATCAGAGAATACTACTTTGATTCCCTTATGAATTCGTTCTTTTCTAAGCTTTGTTCTAATCACTTTTGCCATTGGATCAGTATGCGTTTTAGAAATATCCGCCACTTTAAAACGAGTAGGATCTGTTTTATTGGCAGCCCCCATGCTCGAGATGATCGGGATGTTTCGCTGTAGGCATTCCTTCATTAGATGAATTTTATAGGAAATAGTGTCCGAAGCATCGATTACCCAGTCTAATCCATAACTAAAGAATTCTTCATATGTTTCTTCTGTATAAAACATCTTAAGGGCGATTACTTCACATTCTGGGTTTATGTCTTCTATTCTCGCCTTCATTAAATCAGCTTTTGGTTTTCCTACTGTTGAAAGTAAAGCGTGGATTTGACGATTCACATTTGTTATATCCACATCATCTTTGTCTACTAATAAAATTCTTCCTACACCTGATCTTGCAAGAGCCTCCGCTGAAAAACTACCAACTCCACCAACTCCTAAAACCGCAACAGTGCTATCCTTTAAAAGTTGAAGACCTTCTTTTCCTAAGGCTAATTCATTTCTTGAAAACTGATGTAACATAATTGCACCACTTTCTATGTAATTTCCTATTATGCTTGTTTTCCCCGTTTTTAACGATATCATACTACACTTTAATGTCTAGTATTTCAATAGGAATTTTAGAAATACATGATTTCTAGTTGAACCCAAGGATTATGATATAAAAACCCTATGCCATAGTTAGCATAGGGTAGTATGATATTTAAGTTTAGAAAGTCCCAATTATGCCGTCGATTCCTTCGTTTTGAACCCGCTCTAGGCAGGTGGGTGCACTGTTTCAGACATTTGTAAGTCCTCATGATGAGGCATTTACGCGGTCTGAAAACCCGGGCTCCCGTATAACTTATTGTTCGGTCAAAACAATAGGTTACGCGACGAACACATTAGGACTTTATGTGTGATTATCATATCATGTTTTGAAAACGTTATCAAGGTTACTAAGATTGTCTTTGGTGAAAAAAAGCTATTAAAATTTTACATTTATTCCTTCAAATTTAACTTCAAATGTAGGTCGTCTAGCTGTGCCTCAGAAACAGATCCGGGTGCTTCCATTAAAAGGTCACTTGCACTAGCTGTCTTAGGGAATGCAATGGTGTCTCGTAAGTTAGTTCGGCCAGCTAATAACATCACTAAACGATCTAAACCAAGTGCAATTCCTCCGTGTGGAGGTGTACCATACTCAAAGGCTTCTAATAAGAATCCAAATTGTTCATTAGCCTCTTCCTTCGTAAATCCAAGTGTATCGAACATTTTCTCTTGAATCTCACGTTCATAAATCCTTAAAGATCCTCCGCCTAACTCATAACCATTTAATACAAGGTCATAAGCTTGAGCACGAACTTCACTAGGATTAGAGTCTAATTTCTCTAGATCCTCGCGAACGGGCATCGTAAACGGATGATGTGCTGCAAAATAACGGTTTGCCTCTGCATCAAACTCTAAAAGTGGCCAATCTGTTACCCAAAGGAAATTAAATTGGTTTTCATTAATCAGTTTACGCTCTTTACCAAGCTTTAGACGAAGAGCCCCCAAACTGTCAGCAACTACAGACTTTTTATCAGCTACAAAGAGTAGTAAGTCATTTTCTTCAACTGAAAGAACTTCTGATATTGTTTTCTGTTCTTCTTCACTAAAGAATTTAGAAATAGGTCCTTTTAGGCCATCTGCCTCTGCCTTTAACCAAGCCAAGCCTTTTGCACCATATCGACTCACAAACTCTGTTAAAGCATCAATATCTTTTCTAGAGTAGTCTGGAGCGCCTGCTTTTACATTAATGGCTTTAACCTGGCCTCCACCTTGTACTGCTCCACTAAACACTTTAAATCCAGAATCCTTTACTAGCTCAGAAACATCTGTTAACTCCATCGCAAATCTCGTGTCAGGCTTATCAGAGCCGAAACGGTCCATTGCCTCCTGATACGACATTCTAGGGAAAGGTGTAGATACTTCCATTCCTCTAGCTTCTTTTAACACTTGTCTCATCATATTTTCAGCTAATCCGATAATATCTTCCTGACTCATAAAAGAAGTTTCTATATCAATTTGAGTAAACTCAGGTTGACGATCAGCACGCAAGTCCTCATCACGGAAGCAGCGAGCCACCTGATAGTATCGTTCAAAACCACCGACCATTAGTAACTGCTTAAAAATCTGTGGTGATTGTGGAAGTGCATAAAATTCTCCAGGATGTACTCGACTTGGCACTAAATAATCTCTTGCTCCCTCAGGTGTACTTTTTGTGAGGATAGGTGTTTCTACTTCAATGAAACCTTCTGTGTCTAGATGGTCACGCATCGCTTTCGTAACACGATGTCTCATCTTGAACGTTTCAAGCATAACTGGTCTTCTTAAGTCTAAATATCGATACTTTAAACGAACTTCTTCCGCCACATCGGTTTGATCGGAGATGACAAAGGGAGGTGTTTTTGCAGCATTTAGGACCTCAATAGACTCAGCGCTTACTTCCACTTTACCTGTCTTAATATTCGTATTAATGGTTTGCTCTGACCGTTCAACCACTTTTCCTTTAATCGCTATTACATATTCACTTCGAACTTCCTCAGCCAGCTTCAGAGCTTCTTCCGATACTTCTGGATTAAATACAATTTGAACGATACCGGTACGATCTCTTAGGTCGATAAAGATTAACCCACCAAGGTCACGTCTTTTTTGAATCCAACCCTTTAACTCTACAGTTTGACCAACGAATGCCTCAGTCACTTCACCACAATGGTGTGATCTTTCTATCATTCTTGCTCCTCCTCTTACTTCTCTTTGTTTTCTAATAGAAAAGTCGATATTTCATTTAAAGAAATCTCTTCTTGATTACCTGTTTTTAGGTTTTTAATAGATGCTGAATTTCTCTCAAGTTCATCATCTCCTAGGACTACAACAAATTGTGCCTCTAGCCGATCTGCTGCTTTGAACTGTGCTTTGATCTTTTTATCTAGATAGTCCTTTTCAACAGTGAGATTCGCCTTTCTAAGCTCATTCACTAATGAGATAGATACATCCTTTGCTTTTTCACCAAGAGCAACAACATAACAATCAATTCCCTTTGAAATCGGCAAATCAATTCCTTCAGCCTCTAGAGCAAGTAAAAGTCTTTCTATACTTAGTGCAAAGCCAATTCCAGGTGTGTCTGGTCCCCCAATCTCTTGAGCTAAACCATTATATCTACCACCACCCATTAAAGTGGTAATAGCACCAAAACCTTCAGCGTCACTCATGATTTCAAAGGCAGTGTGAGAATAATAATCAAGACCACGAACTAATCGTGAATCGACTTGATATTCGATACCCATAGCACTTAAATATTGCTGAACTTTTTTAAAGTAGAGAACAGATTCTTCATTTAGATAATCTAGAATAGATGGAGCAGTCTTCATCAATGGGTGCTCTCTGTCTTTTTTACAATCTAAGATTCGTAACGGATTTGTTTCTAAGCGATTTTGACAATCAGAACAAAGCTCTTTAATGTTCGGAGCAAAATGCCCTGTTAAAGCTGTACGGTGAGCACTTCTACTCTCCTGATCACCTAAGCTATTAATGATAAGCTTTAGCTTTTTAAGTCCAAGTTCCTGATACATCGCCATAGCTAGTGAGATTACTTCAGCATCAATGGCTGGGTCAGCACTCCCTAATGCCTCAATTCCAAATTGTACGAATTGTCGATATCGCCCTGACTGCGGTCTCTCATAACGAAACATAGGGCCCATATAATAAAGCTTAGTTGGTTGATCTGGCAATCCATACATTTTATTTTCAACATAGGCACGAACAGTTGACGCAGTCCCTTCAGGACGTAGGGTAAGACTTCTGTCACCACGATCGGTGAATGTATACATTTCCCTTTGAACGATATCTGTTGTATCTCCAACACTTCTTAGAAATAATTCAGTATGCTCGAAAATCGGGGTTCTGATTTCTTTATAATTAAATCTTTTACACAGGTTACGTGCCTTCTCCTCCACATACTGCCAGCGTTCAACCACTCCAGGTAATATATCCTGTGTTCCTCTGGGAATTTGAATTGACATGTTTATTCCTCCTAAATTCTAACGCCACTTGATCCCAAATGAAGCTTCTAGTAAAAGGTAAGTTCCTTCCCTCTGAGCCTATACACTTGAGCAAGACATGAATTTTATTGTGTCACTTATTTTTTCTTGATAATAAATAATAAAAAGCCCTCGTCTCTACTTCATGATGAAGTAGGGACGAGAGCTATATATTCCCGTGGTACCACCCTAATTGAAGTTATGACTCTTGCCTACAAGTCACTATGTACTTCCACTTTTGACAGTTAACGCCTGCCACGTCCGGCTTCTACTAAAGAGTTCGAAGCGGAACCTACTGAGTGTCTTTCGTTAAGGCATCTTGTAGAAATGTTCGCAGCCTAGACATTTCCTCTCTGTTCAAGTGTAGCTTAATTACTTTTCTCGATCATCGGTTCTTATTTATTATAATTGTTAATTATCATACGAATGTTTAATTTGAATGTCAAGAGGATTATGAACGTTCTAGCTGCTTTTTTAATTGTTTCACTTCTCTTAGTGACAAACCAAATTCAGAAGCAAGTTCCATACTAGGTGTAGCATTTTCTTTTTCTATAAAATCATGAAAATTAACTCCAAATAATTGCTGTGATCCATTAGCGATATGCTCACCTTTTTCACTAAATCTCATTTCTCTCTTCCTTTCCAATAAAATCTATTTATATATTTCCCAAATGCACCAATTTTTTTCACAATCTGACAAGGATTTTACTATTTTCTCTAGAATTATAAGAGTGGGTTTGTACTGTACTTTTTTAGGCTAGTTAAACCTTGTTGTTGGTTTTCGTTTAGTCGTAAAATGAAAGTCACTTACGATACAACCTTTTACAAAAGGAGGATTTTTTCATCATGAAAAAGGGACTTATATTTACATTAGTGTTAGCCCTATTGAGTTTATCTATACCTCAAACAACCATTCTTGCTGAAAATAGTAAAGTTGTTATAAATGTTGATTCGTTGCACGTTCGTTCAGGCCCAGGTTTATCTTATAATCTTGTGTCTAGTGTTGACCGAAACGAAGAGTATGAGGTTATTGCTAAAGATGGGGATTGGATTCAAATAAAACTTTCAAATAACTTAAGTGGCTGGGTAGCCAGTTGGCTAGTTTCAGAAAAGAAAGAAGAGAAGAAGGAAGAAACCTCCTCAAATCCAGTTAAGTTAGGAAAGCTAGAATCGACTGCGGATGGACTAAGAATTAGAAAAGGTCCTGGGACCAGTTTTCAAGTTGTAGGTTCTGTGAATAAAGGAGATGTGCTTGAATTCAAAGAAAAAAGTGAGAGTTGGGTTCACATTTCTTTTAAAGACTACGATGGGTGGGTCCATAGTGATTACGTTAAAGGTCTTCCTACTGAATCACCTACGAATAAAGAGAAAACTGTTATAAAAAGCGGAAGTGTTACTGCTAATTCATTGAATGTTCGCTTGTCACCATCTCTAAATGCAGCAGTTATGGGCAAGGTACAAAAAAACGATGAAGTAGAGATTTATGCAGAAAAATATGACTGGTTTGAAATCAAAATTAATAATAAAACAGGTTGGGTTCACAAGGATTTCATTAAAGTGAAAACAGAAGAGAAGAAAAAGGAAGATCAAAAGAAGGAAGAAACAAGCAAGAAGCAGATCGCCACTGTTACAGCAACATTATTAAACGTCAGAAATGACTTCTCATTAAGTGGAAGTGTCGTTGGACAAGTTAAAAAGGGAGATCAGCTTGAGTTAATCAGTGAACAAAATAACTGGTGTCAAGTAAAGCTTCCGAATGGAAAAACGGGATGGGTTGCTGGCTGGTATGTAGAAAAGTCAGAAGTTGAGCCTCCTACAGAAAATCCTGAAGAAACTTCTACCGTTACAATAATCTATAATACAACAAATATACGTAGTGGCCCTTCGACGAGTGATTCTATCGTTCATAGAGCCATGCAAGGTGACACCTTCAAAATTGCTGAGAAGGTTAACGATTGGTATAAGATTACTCTTTCAAACGGAGAATTTGGTTATGTTGCTGGTTGGATTGTCACAACAACCGGAAGTATAGCTAAAGTCGAGCGTCCTGGGATGAACCAATACTTAGAAGGGAAGACCATTGTTATCGATCCGGGACATGGTGGAAGAGATAGTGGGGCAGTGGGCGTTAGAGGTGCTTACGAAAAAACACTAACGTTAAGAGCTGCCAAATTGCTAGATGAAAAACTGAAAGCAGCAGGTGCTAAACCGATTTTAACTAGAAATCAAGATGTATATGTTAGTCTAAGTAATCGAGTAAGTCTTTCTCACTACTATCAAGCGGATGCTTTCATAAGCTTGCACTTTGATAGTTCGGTTTATCCATCAGCAAGAGGAATCACAACATACTACTATAATAAGTCGAAGGATTACTCCTTAGGAGAATCACTCCAAACTGAATTAATTAAGCAGACTTCATTAAGAGACCGTGGAGTACAGTATGGAAATTTCCATATTTTACGAAATAATAAACGACCTTCTGTACTTTTAGAGCTTGGCTTTTTAAGTAATATGACGGAGGAAGCACATGTCTCAACATCCCGCTACCAAGAACAAATTACAACAGCCATTTTTAATGGTCTAGCTTATGAGTTCAAAAAATAATTAATCCATTTCTTACACCCATTTAATAGATGGGTGTTTTTTTGTCTATTCAGAACCATGAATTAGTAGCAAAACTCAAAACAAAAGAAGCCCTAAGGCTTCCTTATTTACTATCCACTATTAACGTAACTGGTCCAACATTGACGAACTGTACATCCATCATTTCTCCGAATGCTCCTGATTCAACATGAATTCCCATATTTCTGAGGTTTTCATTAAAGGCTTCATAAATCGTATTTGCATACTCGGGTTTAGCTGCTTCCATAAAATTAGGTCTTCTTCCCTTTCGACAATCACCATATAAGGTAAATTGAGAAACAGATAGAATTTCTCCTTTTACATCTAAAAGAGAGTTATTCATTTTACCACTCTCATCTTCAAACACTCGAAGATTCGCAATCTTATTAGCCAAATAGGATGCATCCTCAGCTGTATCTGTATGAGTAACACCTACTAGTAGCATAAATCCATTAGTGATATTCCCTACCGTCCCACCTTTTACGATTACACTTGCATCTCTTGCTCTTTGTACAATTACTCTCATTTCCGTCCACCTTAATGCAGCATTCTTCTAACAGCATATATATCAGGAATTTGTTTAATCCGATCCACTACTTTTTGTAAATGATTCACATTATGAATGGAGATCGCCATTGAAATGGTAGCCATCTTATTACGATCCGAACGTCCTGATACAGCTGTAATGTTCGTCTTCGTCTCATTTACAGCCTGAAGTACTTCATTTAATAGCCCGCGACGGTCGTAGCCTGAAATTTCAATCTCTACATTATATTCTTTACCTTCTTTTGCATTCCCTTCCCATTCTACAAGTAGAAGTCGATCCTTCGCTTCATCTGTATGGACGTTGGGACAATCATCACGATGAATGGAAACTCCTCTTCCTTTCGTAATAAATCCAACAATGTCGTCACCTGGAACAGGATTACAGCATTTTGATAATCTAACTAATAGGTTATCAATTCCTTGAACACGAACACCACTATCTTTTTTCTTTGTTACGGAAAACTTTTTCAAGTCTTGGACAGCTTCGGCGATGGTTGATTCCTGCTCAAGGTCTCGTTTCTTTCTCCACTTTTCAGTTAGTCTTGTTGCAATCTGAGCCGCTGTTATTCCGTTATAACCTACAGCTGCGTACATATCTTCTTCATTAGAAAAGTTAAATTTATCAGCAACACGCTTAAGATTATCGTTGACCAGAATTTCTTTAGGATCTAGATCAAATGCTCTGATTTCCTTTTCGACTAGTTCCTTCCCCTTTGAAACATTCTCATCACGTCGTTGTTTCTTGAAAAATTGACGAATTTTATTTTTGGCCTGTGAGGTTTGCGCTAACTTTAACCAATCCTGACTTGGACCATATGAATGCTTTGAGGTTAATATTTCGACAATATCACCAGTTTTAAGCTTATAGTCGAGTGTCACCATTTTCCCGTTTACTTTAGCTCCTATGGTTTTGTTACCAATTTCAGAGTGTATTCGGTACGAAAAGTCGATTGGGACAGAACCAGAAGGAAGCTCAAAAACATCCCCTTTTGGTGTAAACACAAAGACCATATCTGAAAACAAGTCAATCTTTAAGGATTCCATAAATTCTTCGGCATTGCTAGCATCATTTTGCCATTCTAGTATCTCTCTAAACCAGGTAATTTTGTTTTCAAATGATTGCTTTTCATTAACAGGTTTGTTTTCTTTATACGCCCAGTGAGCAGCAATTCCATATTCTGCTACATGATGCATTTCAAGTGTTCTTATTTGAACCTCAAGTGGGTCACCTTGTGGACCAATAACTGTTGTATGAAGCGATTGATACATATTCGCTTTAGGCATTGCGATGTAATCTTTAAATCTCCCCGGCATAGGCTTCCAGCAAGTATGAATAATACCAAGTATTGCATAACAATCCTTAATACTGTTCACGACAATTCGTACAGCCAATAGGTCGTAGATCTCATTAAACTGTTTGTTTTGTATGGCCATCTTACGATAAATGCTATAAATATGCTTAGGTCGTCCATTAATGTCCGCGCTTATAGAAACTTCCTTCAATCGCTCTCTAACTTCACTCATGACCGCATCTAAATATTCTTCACGCTCAGCACGTTTTTTCTTCATAAGATTGACGATTCGGTAGTATTGCTGTGGATTTAAATATCTTAGCGAAGTATCTTCAAGCTCCCATTTAATCTTGGAAATCCCAAGGCGGTGAGCAAGTGGAGCAAATATTTCCAAGGTCTCGTTAGATATTCTTCTCTGTTTTTCTTGAGGTAGATGCTTAAGTGTTCTCATGTTATGCAGTCGATCTGCTAGCTTTATTAAAATAACACGGATATCCTGAGCCATTGCCACAAACATTTTCCGATGATTTTCTGCTTGTTGCTCTTCTTGCGACTTAAACTTGATCTTTCCGAGCTTTGTTACTCCATCAACAAGCATAGCAACTTCTTTATTAAACGCTTCCTCAAGGTCTTGAAGTGTGATTTCCGTATCCTCTACCACATCATGTAAAAAACCTGCGGAAATTGTAACTGGGTCCATTTCTAAATCTACTAGAATCCCGGCTACCTGAATTGGATGTATGATATATGGTTCACCAGATTTTCGGTACTGCTCTTGATGTGCTTGTTTGGCAAACTCATATGCATGCTGAATAAATTGTATATCTTTCTCATCTGTTAAGTATTTTGCAGCCTTTTCAATTACTTGTTCAGCTGTCAGTACTTGCTCATTTGCCATAAAATCACCTGATTTTAAGTTAAAATAAAGAGAAGGATTCAATTCTTCTCTTTATTTCACTTTATTATATTAAAATTATTATTGTTACTATTATCATGAAAATGTACATTAATGTAAAGGATTTCGCAGAAATTTCTACTATTTCTAACAGGAAAAAAGCCCTATTTTATCCATTTTGCCAAATCTAAAAATAAATAACCTGCGAAAAAATTATTCAAAGCAAACCAAAACGAAGATTCTAAAAAAAGAGTGTCTCGTAAACACTCTTTTTTTACATTATACATTATTAGTAAGTCATTAAAGTTAACACATTATAACCGTCAAGCTTTTTACGACCATCTAAGTAGCTTAATTCAATTAAGAAGGCAATTCCTGCTACTACTCCACCAAGTTGTTCAACAAGGTCAATCGTAGCTTCTATTGTTCCACCTGTAGCTAGCAAGTCATCAGTAATAAGCACTCGTTGTCCAGGCTTAATCGCGTCCTTATGCATAGTCAGAACATCTGATCCATACTCAAGTCCATATTGTACCTTGATTACCTCTCTAGGAAGCTTGCCCTCTTTACGAACAGGTGCAAACCCAACACCAAGTGCGTAAGCTACCGGACATCCAATAATAAAGCCTCTTGCTTCCGGACCTACTACTAAATCAATATCTTGCTCTTTGGCAAATTTGACAATCTCGTCTGTAGCACTTTTATATGCATCACCATTGTCCATTAATGTAGTAATATCTTTAAACTGAATACCTTCTTTAGGCCAGTTTGGTACGACTGTTACATATTTTTTATAATCCATTAGTAATGTTGCCTCCTATACGGTAACCAATCCTCTATAAACATGATCAAACCAATCTTTTAATTGGGAATAAGATGAGTACATTATCATATTTTCGATTTCTATTTGGTTTTGTTTCAGCATGTATGTTTTTGAGTCTGTCAAATCACGTTTTTGGGGTGAATTTGAAAGTGTTACCATGCCACTGTCTATTGTAACAAATTCTAGTTCAAAAAACACCTTTAACATAAACTGTATTGTTTCTTTTGACCAACCACGATGTTTGGCTAATTGATCGCCTTGTGTCTTGTAATTAAATTGCTTATTTTGCCCAAGAAAACCATAAAACCATTTAAAATGCTCTCGAGTCGGTATCGTATTAAAGAAATGCGTTTCCGATTGGTGAAAAATAGTATAGATTCTTGCTGGTTTCGTTGTAGTAATAATCTGTTCTAATAGTGACAGGGACGGCGGAAGGTCTGCCAACACCAAATAATCCTGATGTCCACTTATTTCCTGTTGGTCTTGATCCTGAACCCTTAGTATATGGTCATGGAAATTATGCAAATTTAATCTTTCTATTGTTTCTTCATTGAAGACTATTATTTTGCGCTTGTTCGGAGAAATTGATTCTATCTGTTTATTAACAGTTTTATGACCTCTCCAATCAAATAACTGCCACTCTTCAATCAAAATATCATTTACCATAACCTGTGGCTTTCTAAAGTTATTCCATTCGTTAATGGATAGTTCACCCAAAATAGAGACTTTAGCTAAATTTGAAATCTGATCAAAAGCCTCTCCAAATCCGAATGCTATAGCATCCAAGCTTGTCCCAGACTGTTCTAGCAATAACTTTAGATGACTTTGATCTTGTCCAATTTTTTTCATTTGAGACAAAGATGCATAGGGTATTGTCACTTTTGGTTTAGGATTTCCCATTCCATAAGGTGCTAATTTACTAAGCTCTTCAATAGAGTCAATCGTAATCTCCTCAAGTTTACACACCACATCAACATGTGTAACTGGAATAAAATCTTCCTCTGTTAACTTGTCATTAGCGAGTAGAATCAATCTCTCTCTTAACTCACCGACATTACTTACATCAACAGTCATACCAGCAGCCATGGTATGTCCACCGAAATGAGGTAGAATATCACGGCATGTCGATAAGTTTTCAAACAAATCAAAGCCTTCTATGCTCCTAGCCGATCCCTTAGCCACTAGTCCTTCTTCATCTATGCTTAATACAATGGTTGGCCTATAGTACTTTTCAACGAGTCGAGATGCTACGATCCCAATAACTCCTGCATTCCAACCTTTTTTTCCAATCACTAAGACCGAATTATTTTCTAAAGG
Organism: Bacillus mesophilus; assembly: GCF_011008845.1. GTDB lineage: Bacteria > Bacillota > Bacilli > Bacillales > SA4 > Bacillus_BS > Bacillus_BS mesophilus. The sequence continues at coordinate 585,228 of NZ_JAAIWM010000002.1, forward strand.
ATATTCCTTTTCAACCAGTTCAATTGCTTCTAAGGTTATTTCATTAACTATTTTTTGTCTTTCTTTATTTAGTTCATTAATTTCATTCGCAATAAACTCTGCTTCTTCAGCATCTTCTGTTAGAAACAGTTCAACAGCTGGGTCAGCATCTCCTAATCTTCCCGCTGCGTTAATTCTAGGACCAATCGAGAAACCTATTGTTTCTTCTGTAACATCTCTTTGGTCAACATTACAAACCGACAATAAAGCACGAATACCTGGATTATTTGTAGTTTTTAATGCTTTTATCCCTTTAACAGCAATTAATCGATTTTCATCATGAAGAGGAACTAAATCAGCAATGGTTCCGATTGCTGCCATTCCTACGTATTCGGTCGGACACTCTCCCAGTAAGGCATGTGCAACCTTTAAAGCTACTCCAACCCCAGCAAGCTCCTTACAAGGATAAGCTCCTCCCGGAAGTTTAGGATGGATAATGGAAAAAGCATCTGGCAACTCCGGCCCAGGTTCATGGTGGTCCGTAATAATAAGATCCATCTCTAGCTCTTTAGCAAATTGGGCTTCACTTAATGCAGATATTCCTGTATCGACTGTGATAATAAGACGGTATCCCTGTTCCTTTGCCCATTGAAATGCATTTCTATTTGGACCATAGCCTTCTCGAAATCGATTAGGTATGTAAAAATCAGCATGTGCCCCTTTAGCTCGTAAGGCCCTAAGCATGACGGTAGTACTACTAACACCGTCCGCATCATAATCACCAAACACTAAGATTTTTTCATGTTGATCTATTGCCTGATGTATTCGTTTTACTGTTTGATCCATGCCTGTTAATAAAAATGGATCGTGAAATTCTGTTTTTTCTATATTTAAGAATGAATTAGCTTCTTCAGCAGTGGTGATGCCTCTACTAACTAATAAATTGGCTACCATATTTGAAATCGAAAGTTGCGTTGAAAGCTGCTTAGCCAGTTCCTCATTCGTTTTCTTTTGAATCCACCTTGTTTTAGACGAAAGCAAATAAATCACCCCTTGACCCAATCATTATACAGGACAGGGTAAGGGGTGACAATGGTAACAATTTATTCTAGCTTTTGCTCCGGAGCATCTATTTCTGTACGTTCTGTAGAGTCCTCATTCTTCTGCTCCTGGCTCTTTAAATAATTCTGCTTTCTCAAATCTTCATTTTGAAAATGCTCATCTAGTTTCTTTTTTAATTGCTCATTTTCTTTTTGATACTGACGTACTCGTTTTTGTAATAAGATAATCCGAAACAGCCCCGCTGCACCGACTGCAAAGGCACCCATCGCAGCTGAACCTAAAATCACTAGAATAAGTGGCCATGAAGCTTCTCCAAACAAATAATCCACTCTCACTGGATCAACATTAATAACAGCAAAAATGGCAACAATTAACGCAAATACTAAAGCGATAATGAGAGTCCATTGTCCCTTCATAAATATCTCCTCCTTACTAGTCTTCTTCATTATATGGATTTACGTGAATTAAAACATCTTGTACTTGTGAATGCTCTAAGAGCTTCTCCTTTACATTTTTACCTATTCTATGTCCCTCTTCAACCGTGATGTATGGATCGACAGAGATTTTTAAATCCACGATCACATAATGACCATGCTCCCTGGCAAAAAGTGCGTCAATTTTCTTCACTCCATCAACTTGAATGACTATTTCTCTTAATTCCTTTGTATCCTCATCATGAAGTACATGATCTAACGTATTATGTATGGATTCAGCACCAAGTTTCCATGCGATCCTGATAATCATTAAAGCAACAACTAACCCTGCTACAGGATCTAAATAAACCATCCACTCTAGTCCAAGCTTACCGCCTATAATGGCCCCACTAATTCCGACCAAAGCAGCAATGGATGAAAAAACATCTGACCTATGTTCATAGGCATTAACAATAATAGCATCACTGTTAATACGTTTACCCAATTTATACTTATATTGAAACATCCATTCCTTCACAATTATAGAAAATACAACGGCATAAACAGCTGCCATCTTTGGTGCTGAAATCTCATGAAAGAAAGATTGTACTGATGATTTTCCAATTTCTATTCCAACTAGAAATAGTAATACGGATACAATAATTGCAGCAATTGATTCTGCCTTACCGTGTCCATATGGATGATCCTCATCAGGTGGCTGTTTTGCAGCTCTTAACCCTATGTATACAGCAAAAGACCCAGCGATATCAGATGCTGAATGAACAGCATCGGCCACTAAAGCCCTACTATTACTTGTTACACCAACAATCCCTTTAATCAAGGCCAAGACTATATTTCCAACGACACCTACCATCGCTGCAAACTCTGCCTCTTTAAAGCGGTCTTTATGCTCCCCCATTAATTCACATCCTTTGCTTACAACACAACATTATTATATTGTAACCTAATATTTGAAAAAGAAAGAGTGAAAAGAGTTTTGGGTAAACTTTTCTGACATAATTTTTCTCATTTCGTTAAAAAGGATAATTAAAATTAAAAAGATTAATAATACGTGTAGAGAAAGAAGAAAAAGCTAATCTGTTAGGAGGAATATAATGGAGGCATATGATAACCTTAAATTGGGGGAAAAAGGCGCCTGGTTGAGCATCTGCACATACATTGTCTTATCAACATTAAAATTAATCATTGGATATTTTGGTAATTCAAAGGCATTAATGGCTGACGGATTAAATAACTCAACTGATGTAGTCGCTTCTGTTGCGGTTTTAATCGGGTTAAAAATCGCAAGAAAACCTCCTGATAAAAATCATCAATATGGCCATTATCGTGCAGAGACAATTGCTTCTCTTGTAGCTGCATTCATTATGGTGTCGGTAGGTATTCAAGTATCTATTGAGGGAATTAAGAATTTAAACAATACCGCTACTTCGGCACCTAGCATGTTTACAGGCTGGGTAGCATTAGGTAGTTCCATCGTTATGTTTTCTGTTTACCTTTACAATAGTAACTTAGCCAAAAAAATAAAAAGTCAATCTATAAAGGCAGCCTCAAAAGATAACCTATCTGATTCTCTAGTAAGTATTGGAGCCTTTATCGGTATAAGCGCTGCACAGTTCGGTCTATATTGGTTCGATACTGTTATTGCGATTTTAGTTGGATTGATCATCATTAGAACCGGTGTAGGTGTATTTAAGGAAGCAACATTAGAGCTAACTGATGGATTTGAAATACAGGAATTAGAAGAAATTAAAACCACCATTAAAAATAACCCAAATATAGAGAAAGTAAAAAGTGTAAAAGCTCGAATGCACGGTAATCAAGTTTTCGCTGACATCACTATTGTGACGGATCATAACTTAAATGTAATTGAAAGTCATCATATTACAGAGGAAATTGAGCGGAAGCTATCTGAAAAACACAACATTCAATATGCACATATTCATATAGAGCCAAGGTAGTGGCTCTTTTATAAACTTTTCCCTCTTATCTATGCTTTTGCGTGATGCTATCACATTTATTTCGGCGATATTTTTTGTATATCGGCGTTCTAGCTTTATTTATCAGCGACAATCTAGATCTATCGGCGATATCGGAGTATTTATCAGCGACTTCCGTATCAAGTATGTAAAAAAGGCGTGAATTCACATGAATTCACGCCTTCTGTCATTTTTATGGCTCTAAATCTTCCTCAACAGGTCTTGCCTTCTTTTTACCTAGGGTCTTACTCTTCCATATTAGCCATAGCTGAGCAGCAATGAATAATGAAGAATACGTACCAGCAATTAGACCTACTAATAGTGCTAGTGAGAAGTTAGTAATGGCGCTACTACCTAACAGCAACAACGCAACTGTTACAATGACAACGGTAAAGATTGTGCTTACAGAACGTCCTAGCGTTTGTCGTAAGCTATCATTTACAACAGATGCTAGGTCATCAAAGGTCTTAACCTTCTTACCACGAATCTTCATTATTTCTCTGATTCGGTCAAAGGTTACAATCGTATCATTGATTGAATACCCGACAATCGTTAGAACTGCCGCGATAAAGGTTAGATCAACCTCTAATCGTAATAAGCTAAAGAATGCAATAATAAAGAATGCATCATGCAACAAGGCTACAATAGCTGCAATCGCCATATAAATTTCAAAGCGAATTGTTACATAAATAATGATACCGATTGATGCAATTAATACCGAAATAAATGCATTTTTAGCAAGCTCTTTCCCAACAGTAGGAGAGACTGTACTAACATTCGGCTCTGCACCGTATGTGTCGATAAAATGACTCTTTAACATAGCAACTTCATCTTCAGTAAACGTATCAAGAAAACGCAAAACAGCTATTTCGTTTTGATCGCCAGATAAGGTAATGTCTCTTGGCTCTATCTCAAAATCAAGAGCAGCAATCTCTGCTTCGACTTCTTCCACTGTTAATGTTTCATTAGACATTACTTCAACACGAGTTCCACTTGCAAAATCAATTCCAAGGTTTAACTTTAAGGTTAATAACAGGATTGCACCAATTACAACCATTGCCCCCGAGAACATAAAGTATTTTTTTCGATGCTTTACAAAATCAAATTTATCGAACCTAGTTGGGATATAATAATCTGTTTCTCCAGTTTCGATGTTTTGAATATCAGCTTCCTTAACACCAAAGTAAGAAACTTTCTTATTTAAGAAGCGACTGTTAACCCAAAGGCCCAAGAATAATCGCGTACCCCAAATAGCAGTAATAAAGCTTAATAAGATACTGACAATAAGCATGGTTGCAAACCCTTTTACAGAGCTTGTCCCATAGACAAACAATACTCCTGCCGCTAGTAAGGTCGTGATGTTTGCATCAAGAATCGTTGCTAACGAACGACGGTTACCGGCTTTATAAGCTGACATAACTGATTTACCAGTTTTTAATTCTTCTTTAATCCGTTCATAGGTAATGATGTTTGCATCAACTGCCATCCCTACACCCAAAATAAGTGCAGCAATACCTGGTAAAGTTAATACACCATTCATCCAATCAAACACCAATAGAACTAGATAAATATAAACACTTAATGTAATAACGGCAATAACTCCTGGGAATCGGTAGAACATTAACATGTAAACAAATACAAGGAGAATCCCTATGATTCCAGCAAATACAGTCTTTTGTAAAGCCTGCTCTCCAAACTGCGCTCCTACAGAAGTAGAATACATTTCTTTTAATTCAACTGGCAGGGAGCCTGCATTTAAAAGATCAGCTAATTCTTTTGCTTCTTCGATCGTAAAATCTCCTGTAATAGTCACTGAGGTTGTGTTAAATACCTCTCCCACCGATGGAGCTGATAAATACTTGGGTGTCTCTTTTAGGGACTCTTCAGAAAAAGAGTCTCCTTCCTCGTAATCTAACCAAATTGGCATTAAATTTTGTGGTGCTAAGTCTAGAACATGCTTAGTTACCTTAGCAAATTCCTCAGCACTTTTTAAAGTAATCGCTACAATAGGCTTATTATTTTGATCGAAGGTTTGGGATGCTCCCCCCTCGACTAGGTCTGCCCCATCTAAAAGTTCAACATCATTTACATCTCTAAATGTTAGCTTAGCTTCAGTTGATAAGATCTCTCTGGCTTTATTTTGATCGTCAACTCCTGCTAATTGAACCCTAATTCGATTATCGCCTTCAATATCAATTCTTGGCTCACTTACACCTAAAACATTAACACGTTTTTCTAAAGCTTTTACCGTGCTAATTAAGATATCCTGTGTAATCACATCTCCATCTTCTGCAGGTAGCACTTCATACAGTACTTCAAAGCCACCTTGGAGATCTAATCCTAGCTTGATATCATTCGTCACTCCAGTTGTCGTTGTACCAATTAGCCCACCTAGAAGCAAGACTAATAGAAAAAATATAATTATCCGACCTTTTTTGACCATTCTTTAGTAAATCCTCCTTCTTAAATGCGAGTACTATGATGATTAGTATAATTGCTAGTGTATATGTACCGTTTAATTATGAAAGAATCCATATGCTCTGTCAATTTGTTATCTCATTAAGAGGGGAAACTAGGAAAGACAAATGGTTCCTTATAGGCTTCCACCGTGACAAAACTCATATAAACAGTTGTTGATAATGAAAGAATATCATTAACGGTATCACGAAGTGGCTTAGGTTCGTCTAGTTTCTTCCACTTTTTCTTTTTTAAGCAATCCCACACCTCAGCTTCATTTGCTCGGTTTAATCCATAAATATGAAATTCTTCAACCTTACTTTGAATGGCAGGTTGGACATATTCTCGCATTTCTTCCCAATTCATATTATTTCCTCCTTGTCCAACTTTTAACTAACCTATAAACAACTTTCTATATTCTCCTATCAATCTCCTTGTTTTTAGAAGGCTGTTTTTCAGTATACTTTGTGATTTTTATAGATAACGCTCGTTCCATTGCGCTCCAAACACTTGCTTTCCGCGGGGAGGAAGTCGAGCCTCCTCGGCTTCGCCTGCGGGGTCTCGACCTTTCCTCTATGTCCCGCAGGAGTCAAGTGTTTTCCGCTCCATTCCACTATGTAATTCAAGATACAACAATCTCTACTAAACAGCCTTTTAAGATGATATAGCCTCTACTAAAAAATGGAGATGGATAACATCCCGAGGCTAACTATGATTCCAGCTACCACTACTCCCAGACTAATCGAAATTAGAGCATAACGGAATCTAATTGAAAATAACAAAGCTGCAATACATGCACTATAGGCTCCAGTTGTCGGAAACGGTACAGCTGTAAAAAGCATGAGTCCGATAGCCCCATATCTTTCAATGTTATTGCTTTTCTGCATTGTACGATTATAAAGCCAATCATAAAGCCTACTATACCAATTGAATTGTAGAAGCCACTTACTAATTGGCTGAAACAAAAGCAGAATTGGGATTATAGGAAGGATATTTCCAATCACACTCAAAGTAAAAGATTTAATAAGTGTGAAGTCATAATGGAGATAGGCGAGAGGTAACCCCCCTCTTAACTCTAGAATAGGCATTGCGGATACAATCATGACAAGTATTTCTGGAGGCAAAAACGTTAGATTTTGAACTATGAAATCACTAATCTTTTCTTTCATTTTTTTAATCCCCTTTATCCGTATAAGTTCTATTAGAAATAGATATGGGAATTATATTCAAATAAATTAAAACATATGTTGTCCTCTTTCTGTCATGCTTGGCCCACCTTATCGCATATAGATATTGTATATGATAACACTGCGTTTGAGAAGGTAGGGTAGCTCATGTCGAAACAAACCTTTCTAAAAGGGACTTTAATCTTAATTTTAGCCGGATTAATAACAAGAGTTCTAGGATTCGTTAATCGAATTGTTGTTGCTAGGATTATGGGGGAGGAAGGCGTAGGACTTTACATGATGGCAGTTCCTACACTATTACTTACGATTACCCTCACTCAATTAGGATTACCAGTTGCTATTTCTAAGCTAGTCGCTGAAGCGGAGGCAGTTGGTGATCGAAAAAGAATAAAGAAGATTCTTGTTGTATCATTAGCCACTACAGGAATTCTTAGCATCATTTTTACTGCGGGAATGATTGCTTTAGCACCTGTTTTATCTCAAACTCTGTTAACTGATGAACGAACCTTTTATCCATTGATTGCGATTTCCCCTATTGTACCAATAGTCGCAATTTCTGCTGTATTGAGGGGTTATTTCCAAGGTAGACAAAATATGAAACCAGCTGCCTATTCTCAGGTTATTGAGCAGGTTGTGAGAATAACGTTAGTTGCTGTATTCACTAAAGCGTTTTTACCATATGGAGTTGAATATGCTGCTGCTGGTGCGATGATATCTGTGGTCATTGGTGAGTTGATTTCTCTTCTTTATATGATCATGATGTTTAAAATGAAAAAGCGTGTTCGAGTTAGAAAAAACTTTTTCAAATCTGTTAAATCGGGTAAAGAAACGTTTCAAAGTCTTATGTCAATAGCGTTACCTACAACAGGAAGTCGGTTAATTGGGTCCATTGCTTATTTCTTTGAACCGATTGTAGTAACGCAAAGCTTATTAATAGCAGGTGTGACAACTACCATTGCAACTAAGCAATATGGAGAGTTGACTGGCTATGCTTTACCGTTGTTATTCTTACCATCATTTATTACCTATTCGTTATCTGTTTCTCTTGTCCCTGCAATTAGTGAGGCGGCTGCGAAAAATAAAACGCTTTTAATTGAACATCGTCTACAACAAGCACTCCGATTATCGTTTGTGTCAGGAGGACTTGCAGTAGTTGTGTTATACGTGTTTGCAGAACCCGTGATGCAGCTCATGTATGGTTCGTCCGCTGCAGCTATTTATGTAAAAGTCATGGCTCCATTCTTTATTTTTTATTATTTCCAAGGGCCACTACAGGCTGTCTTGCAAGCCATGGACCTCGCGAAAGCTGCGATGATTAATAGCGTGATTGGAGCTGTTATCAAGATTGCTGTGATTTTCGCCTTAGCTACTCGACCTGAATTAGGGATTATGGGAGCAGCTTTAGCGATTGTAATTGGAATTATGCTTGTTACACTATTACATTTCTCTACTGTAATCAAAGTCATTTCTTACACCATCTATGCCCGTGAATATATCAATAGTTTTATAACCATGGTTTTAGCTGGTCTTGCTGGTCATTATTTCTTTATGTATATGTTTGATTCTGCTCCGCTTATTTTCCGAACACTTCTGGCGATCGCAGTAACATCCATCATATACTTTATTCTTCTCATCCTCTTTAAACTAGTCCTTAAAGAAGAACTCAGAAGAATTCCTTTTATCGGCAAATATTTTGGTATTTAAGCTAATAGGATTTTTTGGTTTTTGGTACACCACAGCACCTTTCAAAAAAAAATGACACAAAAAAAGTAACCTTCCTATATGTTTAAGAAATAGGGGTTACTTTTTTTTGTCTATTAAATCGATATAAAAAACTCCATTATCGTAGCTGCAGTATGAAATCTCCTTGATATTGCGATATCCTAAATCACGCAGCTGCTGACGTAACCAAAAGTTCGTTTTATCTAATATTTTGAGGTGATTCTCTTGAACGGATCCATCGATAATTAACGGTAGATGGAGAGTACTTCTTTTCTTATGATCCTTTTCAAATACTGATAGCTTTCCTGTTGGTTCTAAAATAGCAAACTCGACGTCAGCTAAATTGTTTACATTTTTGTCTCTTAGCTGTGTGAGTAAATCATCAAAGTTATACCGCTGTTTTTTCATCTGCTCCTCATTGATTTTGCCGTTCTCGATTAGCATTGATGGTTCTCCATCCAGTAGGTCTCTAATTTTTTTACTTTTCAAAGATACTGTTGCTAAAGATATTTGGATGATCATTAATAATAGCATGGGTAAAACACTTTCAATTACAGGCTTATCAGGACTTTCGATTCCTGCTACTGCACTCTCAGCTATCATGATGAATACTACCAAATCCAATATGCTAAGCTCTCCAACTTCCCTTTTGCCCATCAAACGAAAAATAATTACAATCAGGGCATATAAAAACAGAGTACGAGCAATGATTGTGACATACTCCATTTAGAACTACTCCCCCTTTTGAAACTCCACATATTTTCTACATTAGTTTATACAACCTTGTTTATTTCATAAGGGGAAGGATTTTCCATTGTTTAGAGAAATGGCAGTAAGTATCTGAAATATATATAAACGGTGCACACGATTAAGGAAGCAACCACAACTGGAATACCGATTTTCATAAAGTCGATAAATTGGATATGTACCTTTTCTTTTAGTGCAAGTCCAACAACAACTAAATTCGAGGATGCTCCCAGCAAAGTACCGTTTCCACCAAGGCAAGCTCCCAGTGCCAAGGACCACCAGAGTGGATCTAAGTTAGTCATGCCGTAATCCTGAAATTCGATAATGACAGGGATCATAGCAGCAACAAAAGGTATATTATCGACTATACCCGAGAATAGACCTGTTAACCAAAGAATTAATAAGGCAGTTTTAGGCAAATCTCCTTCTGTATAATAAATGATTCCTCTAGCAAGCTCATCGATTATTCCTACCTCTTCAATGCCACCTACTAATAGGAATAACCCTATAAAAAAGAATAACGTGGGCCAATCAACCTCCTTCAACACTTTCTCTGCTTTAATGGTGTGTCTTGTTAACAATAAGATTAATACCGCACCAGCAAGTGCGATACTCGTTAACTCAATATGTAACAATGGATTTAGAACAAAGCCACAAATCGTTATAAGTAAAACGGCAATTGAAGGCAACAAAGACGAATCTTTGTTGATAAACTGTTTGGGGTCTAGAGCCATCAGCTGTAACCGATTGGTCTCACTAACAATAAGTCTGTTTCGATAACTGACAATAATTCCAAACATGACCATTAAAAAGATAAAAATAGCAACAGGGGATAAATGCACTAGAAAATCATTAAAGGTTAAGTGTTTTACTGATTGTCCAATCATCATATTAGGTGGATCACCAATGAGTGTTGCCGTACCACCGATATTAGCCGATAAAATAATTCCAATTAAATAAGGAATGGCGGGTACCTGCAAGATCTTTACGATTTTAAAAAGAATCGGTACTAGTAAAAGCACTGTCGTAACATTAGCTAAGAAGGCAGAGCCAAGAGCAGTTACAAGAGAAAGCATAAATAATAGCGGAATGGCATGCCCTTTTACTCCCTTGGCGAGAGCAATAGCAATAAACTCAAATATACCTGTTTTACTTGTAACAGAGACTAAGATCATCATTGCAAATAACAGGGCTATGGTATTCCAATCAATGTACGTTAAAAAAGCCTTTTCCGTATCAAAGACTCCCACAATCAGCATTAAAACCCCACCCATACCAGCAACCAAAGTACGGTCTATCTTTTCAGAAATAATGAGGATGTAACTTCCTATAAAAATGAGACATGTCAAGACCGTTATCACGTTTCTGCCACCCCTACTTTTCAAGTATCTCTATCTCATACTATGTTTTGAAGTGTAGGGACATGCTTAAAGCATAAAAACTGTAGGAAGAATCTACTCTCTCCCAATCTTTTTCATTCTAAATTGATTAGGACATGAATATGCTTGTTCTAAAGAGCTTGGCTAGAAGATCTCTAGCTAATTAGATTGACTTTCGGGAGGAGAGAAGCAAGATGGATGCAAGAAATATGGTCTCTGCAGTCATGTTTGGTGTGTTAACAGTTCTTGTGATTATTCTTACTTGTAGCTTGATTTTTTCACTTCTTTTAAGATTCACTGATCTACAGGAAACCTCGTTACAATGGTTAATTATGACTTTATCATTCTTCGCTTTATTTGCTGGTGGATTTATCTCAGGAGGTAAAGGAAAGGAAAAAGGATGGATGATGGGAGGAGCAACAGCTATTCTGTTTACCTGCATTGTTCTCTTATATCAATTCTTAGGAAAAGAAGCAGGCTTCTCTATTGAACAAACATTTTATCACTTAGGTTACTTAGCAACCGCAGTATTTGGTGGAATTTTAGGTGTTAACATTGCTGGTGGTAAAACTACATCTTCATAAGAATAAAAGGCGCAAGCGCCTCGGCAGATGATGGCAGGCTAAGTGCGCAACGTCCTGTTGCGACGCCTGCCTGACCTGCATCCTGCAGGCCTCCGACATGCAAATGTTCCTTGAAGAGAAAAAGGGTGATTTTTCCCTTTACTCTTCAAGGTTTATTTGACCTAGGAAAAAGTGTACTTCCTTTTTCCCTCGAGGGGCTGGGCGCTGGAGCCGGATTACTATCTACTAGCAATAGTTATACACAAACGAAAAACTTTATAATTTCCAAGAAAATGAAAAAAGAGCGGGGATTCCGCTCTTTTTTATATTAGCCCTGAACTACATCACGTACTGCTGCACGATCAAATGCTAGTCTAGAACCATCAGTTACCTTAATAACGATTGTAGCTTCATCAATGCTGTCTACAATACCATGTAAACCACCAATCGTTACAATCTTATCGCCTTTTTTCAGATCAGCTTGCATTTGTCTTACTGCCTTTTGCTTTTTCTGTTGAGGACGAATTAACAAGAAATAAAAGATTGCAAACATCAGTATAAGTGGACCAATTGAAGTTAACATTTCCATATAAATTTTCACCCCTTTCTATTTTATACTCTAAGTAGGCCAAGCTCATGACTAGAAATTTTTTGCATTTGGTTTATTAAATCCGTATGCCTCAAAAAACTCTTCTCTAAAATCACCTAATCGATCTTCCCGGATTGCTTGTCTAACCTGCTCCATTAATTTTAACAGAAAATGAAGGTTATGGTAAGTCGTTAATCTCATCCCAAATGTTTCACTACATTTTATAAGGTGACGAATGTAAGCTCGTGAATAATTTTTGCACGTATAGCAATCACAATTAGGATCAATAGGACCAAAATCCTTCTCATACTTAGCATTTCGAACAACTAAGCGCCCTTCACTCGTCATACATGTACCATTACGGGCAATTCTTGTCGGAAGCACACAGTCAAACATGTCAATTCCTCTTAAGGCACCATCAATTAGAGAGTCCGGTGAGCCAACTCCCATTAGATATCTCGGCTTATTACTTGGCATGAGTGGTGTAGTAAATTCAAGAACACGATTCATGACATCCTTAGGTTCTCCAACTGATAGACCACCAATTGCATAGCCTGGGAAGTCTAAAGAAACTAAATCTTGTGCACTTTGCTTTCTTAGTTCCTCATATTCTCCCCCTTGGATAATCCCAAATAAACCTTGATCATTTGGACGCTGATGAGCCGTCAAACATCTTTCTGCCCATCTACTCGTACGTTCTACTGATTTTTTCATATAGTCATATTCAGCTGGGTATGGAGGACATTCATCAAAGGCCATCATTATATCTGATCCCAAGGCGTTTTGAATTTCCATGGCCCCCTCAGGAGATAGGAAAAGTTTTTCACCACTTAAGTGATTTCTAAAATGAACACCTTCTTCTTCGATTTTTCGAAGATCACTTAAACTGAACACCTGAAATCCACCAGAATCAGTTAGAATAGCACGGTCCCAATTCATAAATTTATGAAGGCCGCCAGCCTCCCTTATAATCTCATGGCCAGGTCTTAACCATAAATGATAGGTGTTACTAAGAATGATACCTGCACCCATTTCTACTAGATCCTCTGGGGACATCGTTTTAACAGTAGCTAGTGTTCCTACTGGCATAAATGCCGGGGTATCAAATGAGCCATGTGGAGTATGAACTTTTCCTAGGCGGGCACCTGTTTGTTTACATGTTTTTATTAATTCATATCTGATGGCTGTCATAGTTGCTTACTCCCTTCAATAATTAACATAGCATCTCCAAAGCTAAAGAATCTGTATTTTTCTTTTACTGCCTCATTATAAGCATGAAGAACATTCTCCCTTCCAGCTAAGGCACTAATCAGCATAATTAACGTAGATTTAGGTAAATGAAAGTTTGTAATCATCCCGTCAATACCTTTAAACTGATAACCTGGAAAAATAAATATGCTTGTCCATCCAGAGGCTTCAACAAACTTACCGTCATTTTCTGTAGCAATGGTTTCTAGTGTTCTTGTTGAAGTGGTACCTACGGTAATAATACGACCGCCTTTTTCACGCACATCGTTTAATAATCGCGCCGTTCCTTCTGTCATTTGATAAAATTCAGCATGCATATCATGCTCATCAATTGACTCTGCTGTAACTGGCCTAAACGTTCCTAACCCTACATGTAAAGTAATAAAAGCTGTATGTACACCCTTTTCTCGTAAATCTTCTAAAAGTTGTTCAGTAAAATGCAAACCAGCAGTTGGAGCAGCAGCAGACCCCATTTCACGAGAAAACACGGTTTGGTATCGTTCTTGATCACCGAGCTGTTCTTGTATATATGGCGGTAGAGGCATCTCTCCTAGCTGTTCAAGTACCTCATAAAAGATTCCTTCATACGTGAATGTAAATATACGACCACCGTATTCGCTTGTCCCGACACAAGTGGCTTTAAGCTTTCCATCACCAAAAGTAATGACCGTTCCTTTAGAAACGCGCTTGGCAGGCTTCACTAATGTTTCCCACTGATCCCCTTCTAACTGCTTGAGAAGAAGAACTTCTACCTTTGCCCCCGTTTCCTGCTTTACACCATATAATCTCGCAGGTAGTACCCTTGTATCATTTAGCACAAGACAATCGCCCTCTTTTAAGTAGGAAAGAATGGAACGAAAGGTTTGTTCATGTTGAATCTCACCCGTATTTTTATCAAGTACCATCAGTCTTGATGCTTCACGGTCTAATAAGGGTGTCTGCGCAATAAGCTCCTCAGGAAGCTCAAAATCAAATAAATCAACTTTCAATTATATTCACCTTTTCTTTAAATGATTTACTATCTAAATCGACCAATAAAATAAAAAATAACCGATAATACAACACTAACAATAATCGAGGTCACGATTGGAAAATAAAAGGTTACATTTCCTTTTTTAAACACGAAGTCTCCGGGTAGTCTACCAATAAACTGCCACGCCATTCCCACCAGTAATAAAACAAGTCCTGCTATCATTAATAGCTTGGGCATCTCCATTACTTTGGCACCTCCAACTTGAAATGGCGATAGGCAAGTTCAGTAACGATTCTTCCCCTAGGAGTTCTTTGTAAAAAACCTATTTGCAGTAAGTAGGGTTCGTATACATCCTCTATTGTGTGCGATTCTTCGCCAATTGTTGCAGCAACCGTATCAAGTCCCACTGGTCCACCCCGAAACTTCTCAATAATTCCTATTATTAATTTATGGTCAA